>NZ_JAWQNH010000002.1:0-1015948 GCF_033741155.1 Mycolicibacterium chengduense
TCGAAGAATCACGCGATGACCTTCAATCACTCGGCTACGACACGCCGGTACCGCTGATCAGGTCCGACTCGTACACCACTCTGCTGGACGCAACCTGGCAGCTAACGAAGATTCCAGGAACAGTCGGGGTGATGGTTTACGTCGCACTCGCGCACAGTTCCACGAGCCTTGTGACAATCCGTGAGAGATGTTCGACCGCAAGAACGTCAGGCCCCCTCGAAAGGGGGCCTGACCAGGTGTGGCAGGTACAGGATTCGAACCTGTGTAGGCGTTAGCCGACGGATTTACAGTCCGCTCCCATTGGCCGCTCGGGCAACCTGCCGGGTGTCGCACCCCCGGACTCCGGTTTGGTGCGAGGAGAAGACTACAACGAGGATGTACCGAAGACGAAAACGGCCCACGCCGAGACAACACGGACAGGGAGGATCCAATGGCGGATTCCAGCTTTGACATCGTCAGCAAGTTCGATCGCCAGGAGGTCGACAACGCGCTCAACCAGGCAGCCAAGGAGCTGGCGACCCGATTCGACTTCCGCGGGACCGACACCACGATCGCGTGGAAGGGCGAAGAAGCCGTCGAGATCGTCAGCTCCACCGAGGAGCGGGTGAAGGCCGCCATCGACGTGTTCATCGAGAAACTGGTGCGCCGGGACATCTCGATGAAAGCGTTCGAGGCCGGCGAGCCGCAGCCGTCGGGCAAGACCTACAAGGTGACCGGCACGCTCAAGCAGGGCATCGACAGTGAGCACGCCAAGAAGATCACCAAGATCATCCGCGACGAAGGCCCCAAGGGCGTAAAGGCCCAGATCCAGGGCGACGAGATCCGCGTCAGCTCCAAGAAGCGCGACGACCTGCAGGCCGTCATCGCGCTGCTCAAGGGCGCCGACCTGGACGTGGCGCTACAGTTCGTCAACTACCGCTGAGCCGACGACACGAGCCCGGAGACGGTGACCGTCTCCGGGCTCGTGTCGTCAGTCTGGACGCGCTACTACGACTCGGGGTCCGTTCCCCCGTTGAGGATGGCGCGGACGAACTGGCCCGGGGCGTTGGCGAGCGAGTTCGCGATGGTCTGCGGGGCGGTGACGACCTGCTGCACGCCGGCCGCGGCCTGCAGCGGAAGGGTCCCGACGCCGACAAGGAGCTGACCGGGCACCGCCGGCAAGCCACACGGCGGCGTCTCCCCATTCGACTCAGGGCAGCCCTTGCTGGCGAGCAGCTGCCCGGGTGCCACGGCCAGACCGTCGGCAAGCTGCTGCGGGGCCACCGCGAGACCGGCGGCGGTCTGAGCCGGCGCCTGCGCCACGTTGGTCACGATGGTGCACGGGATCGAGGTGAACGACGGGGCACAACTCGCCTGCGCGGGCGCCGCGGCCGCGAATGCCAAGCCGCCGAGGCTCGCAGCGCCAACGACGGCACCGGCCACGGCCGGGAGGATGCTTTTCACTGCTACTCCTTATTCGGGATGACGGGCCTCACATGAGCAAGATGATTGCGATCAGCGTAGCCCAACTCGGTCGATTCCGTTGCCTAGTTTGTGTCGCTACGTCCCGCACCGGAGAGCTCACAGAAACACGCTGAGCTGTCGCTATGGCTCCTGATTTGACGGAGCTGCAAGTTTGCGGGGTGGACATGCGTCAAGAGGTTGCGAATGCAACTAAAAGTGCGTGGCGCATCCTTGCGTACGCAATAACAATGTCCGTAAACACCACGCGAGTTCGGATAGCTCAGCGAACGCGAAAGGCCCCGGAGGCATCGCCTCCGGGGCCTTCGCAGGAATTCGCTCTTACTTCGACTCGGGGTCCGTCCCGCCGTTCATGATGGCCCGCACGAACTGCCCCGGCGCGGCCGCCAGGCCACCGGCGAGCTGTCGCGGCGCGGCGGCGAGACCGCCGGCCAGCTGCCCCGGCGCGGCCGCCAGGCTATCGGCCAGCGTCTGCGGCGCAGCCACCAGGCTCTGGCCGAGCTGAGTCGGTGCCGCGGCCAACGCTGCGCCGGCAACGATGGGCGCCACCGCGAGGTTGCCGGCGACCTGGCCGGGCGCCTGCGCCACGTTGGTGACGATCGTGCACGGGATCGACGTGAACGACGGCGCGCATGCCGCCGAGGCGGGCGCGGCGAACGCGAAACCGCCGGCGGAGGCGGCGCCGATCAGCCCGGCGACGATGAGGGTGCTCTTCACTACTTTTTCTCCCCGAGATAGACGTGTTGTTGCGTATGCAAGAGAATTTAGGCTGAGCGTAACGCCTCGGGAAGGTTTTGGTACGCCGGTCGGACGACATCACATGCCCGCCGGTCGACCGACTCGGTGGGCGAAGTCAGCCGTCGCGCAGGAGTTCCTCGGTGATCGGGTGACCGATGGTGGCCCCGTCGTCGCGGTGGTCGGTGGTGTCGCGGCATTCCCCGAAGATGGTGTAGGCCACCCGGCCGTCCACGTGAGCGCGGCCCATCACCACCATCACACCGTCCTTGTTGATGACGGTGCCGTAGGGCTTCTTGCCCGGCGGCGGACCATCGGTCCACCCGGCGGCCACCATCGCATCGGCGACGCGGCGCGCGTATGCGTCCGGGGTCGCCCCGGTGGGCAGCACCGAGCTCATCTCCACCTTGCCGCGGTAGGGCGGCTCCCCTTGGTCATTACACGATTCGAACGAGAAGCCACCCGAGACTCCTTGCAAATCGCCCACTTTGCGCAGCTGCCTGCCGACATCGACCACCTGCCGGGTGGCCTGATCGGCGGTCAGCGGATCGACCGGCCGCTCCGGGTCTGGATGTCCGGCATTCACCCCACATCCTCCTAACATCACGATGGCGGCGATGGCCGCCGCTGCCCTATTTGTATTCATGCTCTGTGGTCACCGAACTTCCTGCACGATCTGCCTCGGGGTCGATGAATGCCGGCGTACCGGGGATGTCGGAGTCGATGTGCGGCAGGGGAACATCGATGCCGAACGGCAGCTCGACATGACTCGGGGTGGTGATGTGCGGCTGGCGCCGGGCGTCGGCCAGCAGGCCGTCGTCGGCCAGCCGGTCGGAGTTCCCGCTGGCGATATCGGTCATGGCGCGCAACGACTCACTGCCCATGTCGTAGTAGTGCGAATGATCGTGCACACTCCAGCCGCCGTGGCCGGCCACCTCGGCACGGAACCGCACCGACCCGAATTCGTCACCGGCCGGGTCGGTGCCCAGGCCGGCCTGCAACCCCACCGGATAGCCGAGCTGCTGGTTGAGCACATTGGCCGGGATCGGCCCCGGCGTGCCGATCCAACTGACCGGGTCCGTGGAGGCCGCACCGACGTAGACCTTGCCGCCGTCGAGGTGAAAGTCGGCCGCGCTCTTGGCCAAATCCGTTCCGGGAGAGCCGATCAGGACGGCGTCATTGGCGCGCATCCCACTGCCGGCGAACGCGTCGGCCACCGTGGTGGAACCATAGGAATGCCCGATCACCGTCACGTGCGACGCACCCTCATGAGTGGCCGACAAGCCGTTGACATCGGCGGCCAGCAGCGCGCCGCCATAGCGGGCCAGGTCCGGATTGGCCACCCGGGGATCGGTGAAACCGTCCGGCGCGTCGTATCCCATCCACATGATGACGGCCGTCGGGTCGTCGGGATCGGCCAGTTGGGACTGGTCGTAGAGCTTGATGGCATCGTCGTGGCCGTCGGCCAACCAGCCATCACGCACACTGCTGCCGGTGCCCGGCACGATCACCGCGGTGTTGCGGGCCTTGTCCGGATTGCCGATCGCGATTGCGGCCCGGCCCTGACCGTTGTCGGCCAGCGGCTGATAGCCCCACAGCAGCACCGGCCGCGGGTTCTCCGGGTCGGAGCCGCGTTGGTGCGCCAACCCCTCGCTGGTGCGCCTGGCGTTGTAGAAGCGGGTGGCGTCCTCGGCGGTCAGCCCGTACTTGGCGGGATCCTTGAGGACATCGTCCTCGGATACTCCGTTGCGGCCCGCGATATCTCGCACGCGGCTCAGGTCGTCGTTCATCACCGCCTGGTTCACCTTGTCACGGATGTCGGCCGGGATACCGTTGAGGTTGCCCAGTTCGGCGGGATGGTCGGCGAGGTACTTCTGCCGCTGTTCGGCCGTCAGCCCGTCCCACCACTTCTTCACGTCGTCGGGTTTGGTGCCCGCCGCCGGGATCTGCGGCGGGGGTGGCGCCCCGGCCGGTTGTTGCGGTGCCACACCGTCGGCGGCCGCCCGCACCGCCTCCGCGGTGGCGCGGTCGATGTCGTCGTAGAGGTCCAGGAGCTTCTTGACGATCGCGGTCCACGCCTGAGCCAGCACCGCGAACACCCGCGTGACGTTCAGCGGTGGTGTGCACGTTCCGTCGTCGGCCACCCGCCACCCCTGGGCGCGCAACCCGGACACGATGGACAACAAGCCGGTCCGCGCCGAGGACAACTGGGCGCCACCGCGCTGCAACGCCGCCCGGCAGGCGAGCAGACGCCCACGCAACAGCTCCATATCGGCGATGTGCCGTTCGGCGCGGGCCACCGCGGCATCGGCGGCCGTCCCCGCCCACGATCCGCGCAGTTCGGCAATGACCCGCCGCTGGCCGGCGATCGCGGATTCCAGTTCGCCGATCTTGCCGCCGAGTTGAGCTGCGGCAGTCAGCAAGGTCTCCGGCCGTGACGCCGCCACCTCTGAAACTGAAGCCACCGAACCCCTCCACCGACTGAATCGATCGTCGCACAGCCCGCGGGGGTTTCCGCGCAACAATCGAATCGGCCCCCAACCCGGGGCGCCCCACCTAACCTGGCCGCATGGCAGCTGCGCAACGCGAACCGAACGTCGTCGTCCTGGGTGGTGGCTCGTGGGGCACCACCGTCGCGTCGATCTGCGCGCGGCGCGGCCCGACCCTGCAGTGGGTGCGCTCGGAGGACACCGCCAAGGACATCAACGAGAACCACCGCAACGCCCGGTATCTCGGCGACGAGGTGGCGCTCCCCGACGGTCTGCGGGCCACCACCGACTTCTCCGAGGCGGCCAACTGTGCCGATGTCATCGTCATGGGCGTGCCATCGCACGGGTTCCGGGGCGTCCTGGTGGAGCTGGCTCACGAGCTGCGGCCCTGGGTTCCGGTGGTGTCGCTGGTCAAGGGCCTGGAACAGGGCACCAACATGCGGATGAGCCAGATCGTCGACGAGGTGCTACCCGGGCACCCGGCCGGCATCCTGGCCGGCCCGAACATCGCCAGGGAGGTCGCCGAAGGTTATGCCGCGGCGGCGGTGCTGGCCATGCCGGACCAGCATCTGGCAGCCAATCTCGGAAACTTGTTCCGCACCAGGAGGTTTCGCACCTACACAACCGACGACGTGGTGGGCGTCGAGATAGCCGGTGCGCTCAAGAACGTGTACGCGATCGCGGTCGGCATGGGGTACTCGCTGGGAATCGGGGAGAACACCCGGGCCATGGTGATGGCCCGCGCCGTCGCCGAGATGTCCAAACTCGGGGTCGCCATGGGCGGGCATCGTGACACCTTCGCCGGGCTGGCCGGGATGGGCGACCTGATCGTCACGTGCACGTCGCAGCGCAGCCGCAACCGCCATGTCGGCGAACAACTCGGCCAGGGCAAGACGGTCGACGAGATCATCGCCGCGATGAACCAGGTGGCCGAGGGCGTCAAGGCCGCCTCGGTGATCATGGAGTTCGCCGAGGAGTACGGGATCCCCATGCCCATTGCCCGGGAGGTGGACGGCGTGATCAACCACGGCGCCACGGTGGAAGACGCCTACCGAGGGCTGATGGTGGAAAAACCCGGCCACGAGGTGCACGGCTCCGGCTTCTGAAAACCCCCGGAGCGCGCGGTCAGTTGAAGAACGGGTTGCGCGCGGTGCCCTCTGGGCGATCCACCAGCGGATTCGTCTGGTTGACGATGAAGCTGCCGGACGGGCTGAGCACGAAGCCGGACTGGTCGAACGAGTTCTGGCAGGTGGTCATCACGCCGTCGGTGCCGCACGTGATGTTCTTGTAGCTGATCTTGTTGTTGGGCAGCAGGGGGTTGATCTTCCCGACGAGCGACCCGTAGATCGAGGCGTTGGTCATCGCGAAGGCGGGTGGTCCGACCTGCCCGCCGGTCACGGCGTTGGCCGGCTCCGGCGGGGCCGGGATCTGCCCGCCGCAACCGTAATCACCGGTGGTGCGCATCATGATGCAGGTGAGTCCGCCCGGGACGACGAAGGCATACATCGACCCGTCGTTCAGCATGAACTGCGAGGGCTTGGCCAGTGCGTAACCGCTGATGTCGGGGGGCGGCGGAGGCGCGGGCGCCGGGGCGGGATCGGCGGCGGCGATGCCAGCCATGCCGGGCATCCCGACCGCGGCGGCGGCCACGGCGCCCACCAGCGCGGTCAGCATCTTGCTCAGCATGGCCACACCCTAACCCGGTCACCCCGCCCAGGCCAGACCGGCGGGAAGCAGCGCCAGCGGTCACCGGCCGTTCTCATACCAGCACAGGGGCTGCCACCAACGGCAGAACGACGGTGAAACACGTTTTCTCCGAAGATGATTCGACGCTCACCGAGCCCTTGTGTGCTTCCACGATGGACGCCACGATGGCCAGTCCGAGGCCGGTGCTGCCCAACTCGCGGGATCGGGATTTATCGGCGCGGACAAACCTTCCGAACAAGTTCGGCAACAGGTCGGCGTCGATTCCCGGACCGTCGTCGGCGACCGTCAGGCGGGCCTGGTCCCCATCGGTGTCCAGCCCGATCGTCACCGTCACGCCGGGCGGGGTGTGCATCCGCGCATTGGTCAGCAGGTTGCCGAGCACTTGGTGCAGCCGGGCCCGGTCGCCGCGGACCCACACCGGCGCGTCGGGCAGCTGGGTCACCCAGTGGTGCGACGGCGCCGACACCGCGATGTCGTTCACCGCGTCGACCACCAGATCGCCCAGGTCGACGTCGTCGGATTCCAGGTCCTGTCCTTCGCCGAGCCGGGTCAGCAGCAGCAGGTCCCCCACCAGACCCGTCATCCGGCGGGCCTCTGCCTCGATGCGCGCCAGCGCGTACTCGGTGGTTGGTGGCAGCTCGGCGCTGTCCTGCCGGGTCAGCTCGGCGTAACCCTGGATCGCCGCCAGCGGGGTACGCAGTTCGTGACTGGCGTCCATCAGGAATTGCCGGGTGCGCCGGTCGGAGGCGGCCAGTTCGGCAAGGGCACTGTCCACGTTGGCCAGCAGCCGGTTCAACGCCTCGCCCACCACACCGACCTCACTGTCGGGATCGGTGTAGCGCGCCTGTACCCGCGCGGTGATGCGGTGATCGTCGGCGTCCAGACGCAGCGTGGCCACCTTGGCCGCCGTCGATGCGACCCGGCGCAACGGCCGCAACGCGTACCGGACCACCATGACCGTGCCCAATGCCGTCACCACCAGCGCGACGACGATGATCACCGCCAACGTCATCGTCTTGCGTGCGATCACCTGGTTGGCGCTGTCCAGCGATACCCCGCACACCAGGTAGTCGCCGTCGCTGGACTGCTCGGCAGCCATCCGGTAGGCACCCAGCTCGGGCAGCTTGACCGTCCGCGGGCCGGACCGAGACCAATCGACGTCGTCCAGCGCGGCCGCTACCGCGGGCGGCGCGGACCGCGGCTCCCCGTCGGAGAACACCGCCGACTCCACCACCTCACCGTCGTGCACCAGGGCGATGAGGTTGCCCGGGGCCTGCCCGACGAAGGCGGAGAGGGCATCCGAATCCATCGCGTGCCCGTCCTCGTCCTTCTTGAGCTGGAACTTGTGGAAGGCGTGGCTGAACGCAGCCAGTGAGCGCGACAACTCGGTATCGCCCATCGTGCCCACATACGTGCGCAGGCTGTACACCGACAGCACGCCGACCGTCAGGAGTACGACGGTGACGATGGCCGTCACCCCGAGCACCAACTGCCGGCGCAGCGACCGGGGCCACCAGATCACGCCGGATCGCTGGACGGTCGCAGCATGTAGCCCACACCGCGCACGGTGTGGATCATCGGCGCACGATCGGTGTCGATCTTCTTCCGCAGATACGAGATGTAGAGGTCGACGATGCTGGACTTCCCGCCGAAGCCGTAGTTCCACACCCGGTCCAGAATCTCGGCGCGGCTGATCGCCCGGCCCGGATTACGCATCAGGTACCGCAGCAGTTCGAACTCCGTACCGGTCAGCGCGACCGGGGCGCCGTCCCTGGTGACGTCGCGGCTGGCACCGTCGAGCTTGAGGTCACCGACCGTCAACACCTCGTCGGCAGGCGGGGTGGTGTGGCTGGACCGGCGTAGCAGTCCGCGCAACCGGGCCACCAGCTCTTCCAGGCTGAACGGCTTGGTCATGTAGTCGTCGGCACCGGCGGTCAGGCCGGACACCCGGTCGAGCACCGAGTCCCTCGCGGTGAGGAACAGGGTCGGGGTGTACCCCTGCGCCTCCCGGACCCGCTGCAGGATCTGCATACCGTCGATATCGGGCAGCATGATGTCGAGCACCACCACATCGGGTTCGGTCTCGTCGAATTTGGCCACCCCGTCTTTGCCGTTGTGCGCCACGTCGACAACCCAGCCCTCGTAGTGCAGGGCCATCTTGACCAGATTGGTCAGCGCCGGCTCGTCGTCCACCAGCAGCACCCGGATGGGGGACCCGTCGGCGCGATGAATCTTGGGCAACTGGCCCAGGATCGCCTGGCGCGGCTGATGGGTACGAGGAGGGAGCGACATCGTGGCCATACACCCATTCTGCGGAGCTTGCAGGGTACTGTCACGGACTTCATAGCGAGTTCTTAGATCTTACAAACGGTATGACTCACATCACTTTGACCCCGATCAAGTGACACGCATCGAAACAATCTGCGGTACAAAACCTTTCACAGCACAATGAGAGACAGCACACAGCAGAAGATTTGGGTTCGATATGCAAGTCCGAATCTTCCTTGACCGTCCGTCAGCACGATAAATACTCTCGCCCTTAGCAATTGCTAAGCAGATCATCGTAAAGCTCTGCGATGCAAGCTAATTCGTCCTAACGGCGACAAAGACGTCGTTTGTGCCCACATCCCGCGACGGAGTTTTCACATGCGACAAACAATTCTGCGGTACGACCTACCTGCCTCGTTGGTGGTGTTCCTGGTCGCCCTGCCGCTATCCCTGGGTATCGCGGTCGCCTCCGGGGCGCCGGTGTTGGCCGGCCTGATCGCCGCCGCCGTCGGCGGCATCGTCGCCGGCGCGCTGGGCGGTTCGCCCCTACAGGTGAGTGGCCCCGCCGCCGGCCTCACGGTGATCGTCGCCGGCCTGGTGGCCGAATTCGGCTGGAAGGTCACCTGCGCCATCACCGTATGCGCCGGCGTGCTGCAGGTGCTGTTCGGTCTCAGCCGCGTCGCCCGCGCGGCGCTGGCCATCTCCCCTGTCGTCGTGCACGCGATGCTGGCCGGTATCGGTGTCACCATCGCGCTGCAGCAGGTGCATGTCCTGCTCGGCGGAAGCTCGCACAGCTCGGCCTGGGCCAACGTGTCCGAACTGCCCGGCCAGCTCTTCGCCGCGCACGGCCCCGGGGTGCTTCTCGGCGCGCTGGTCATCGCGATCCTGGTGGGCTGGCGCTGGGTGCCAGCAGGCATCCGCAAGGTGCCGGGCCCGCTGGTTGCCATCGTGGGCGTCACGGCACTGTCGGTGCTGCTGCCCTTCGATGTGGCCCGGATCCAGCTGGACGGTTCCCTGCTGGACGCCTTGGCGCTGCCCAGCCTGCCCGACGGCAACTGGGGCGCCTTCGCCACCGGCGTGCTGACGGTCGCCCTGATCGCCAGTGTGGAGAGCCTGCTGTCGGCCGTGTCGGTGGACCGCATGCACACCGGCCCGCGTACCAACTTCGACCGGGAACTGATCGGGCAGGGCGCGGCCAACATCGCCTCGGGCGCCGTCGGCGGCCTCCCGGTCACCGGCGTCATCGTGCGCAGTTCCACCAACGTCGCCGTCGGCGCCAAGACCCGGGCCTCGGCCATCCTGCACGGCGTGTGGATCCTGGTGTTCGCCATCCCGTTCGCCGGCTTGGCGCAGATGATTCCTTCGGCCGCGCTGGCGGGACTGCTCATCGTCATCGGCATGCAACTGGTCAAGCTCGCACATATCGAAACAGCCCGTCGCACAGGTGATCTCGCGGTCTATCTGGTCACAATCCTGTGCGTGGTGTTCCTGAACCTGCTCGAAGGTGTGCTGATCGGGCTGGCGCTGGCCGTCGCGCTGACGGTGTGGCGAGTGGTCCGCGCCAAGATCTCCGCCGAAGAGGTGTCGGACAATCACTGGCGCGTCGACATCGAAGGGTCGTGCACCTTCTTGTCGCTGCCCCGGTTGACCAGCGTGCTGGGCTCGGTCCCGCAGGGTACGAGCGCCACGGTCGAACTGTCCGTCGACTTCATCGACCACGCCGCACACGAGGCCATCGAGCAATGGCGCCGCCAGCACGAGGCGACCGGCGGCACCGTGCACATCCACGATGTCGGTGCCGTCGAGATGGACAGTGCGGTCGACGGACCCCCCGAGCGCGCCTTCACCCCGTTCGACAAGCGCTCGGGCGTCGTGCCGTGGAGCTCCTGGCAGGAGAAGCCGGCGCCGTCGGTGCTGGACGGCCTGGCCACCTATCACCGTAGGACCGCGCCGGTGCTGCGCCCGCACCTCAAGGAGCTGGCGGACGAGCAGCAACCGGAGACGCTGTTCCTCACCTGCGCGGACTCGCGGGTGGTGCCCAACGTCATCACCAGCAGCGGCCCCGGCGACCTGTTCACCGTCCGCAACGTCGGCAACATGATCCCGGCCGGCCAGCGGGATGCCTCGGTGGAGGCGGCCATCGCCTTCGCGGTGGACCAGCTCGGCGTGTCCTCGATCGTGGTGTGCGGGCATTCCAACTGCGGTGCCATGAAGGCCCTGCTGCACGGCGCCCCGGACGACGCGCATCTGAAATCCTGGCTGGCACACGGCGATCCGACGATCGAAGCCTTCGGCGACGGCAGCCATCCGGTCGCCCGGTCGGCGGCAGCGGCCGGCTTCAGCCGGGTGGACCAGCTCTCGATGGTGAACATCGCGGTGCAGGTGCAGACCCTGGCGCAGCATCCCCTGGTCGCCGACCGACCCGGCGTCGAGGTGATCGGATTGTTCTACGACATCGCCAGCGCCGGCGTGCTGCGGGTCACCCCGACCTATGTCGAAACCCTGGTGGGCGCGGCCTGACCTGGTGACTTCGGCGCGCTTACCCGCGGTGACCGCGGGTGAGCGCGCCGAAATCGCTGTCGGGGGAACCGTGGCCGCTCCCGCGGCGTCTATTTCGTCGACGACCGCCCCTTCACCGACGCGGCCCGAATCCGTTCTGCCGTATGGGGATACGGCAACCAGGCCGCCGCGTCCGGTCTCACGGCGGTCTGGTGGCAAGGCCTGACCCGCTTCACTTCCGAGGTCACCGAGGTCACCGTGCCGAGGAACAGTCACGGCAGACGACGGGCCGGGTGCCGGGTGCGTCGGCGGGATCTCCCCCAGCCGACCTGGTGTGCTGGCGCGGGCTCTGTGTGACGGCCCAGACGGATGCTGTACGCCGCCCAAGACGGCGCACGGTCGGAAGCCGAGCGGCTGGTGGTCAAGGCGCTGCGGGCGGCCCGTATCACCGGCTGGCTGACCAATCATCCGGCCGGTCCGTACCTGATCGACATCGCGTTTCCGACCACGGCGTGGCCATCGAGATCGACGGCTGGGCCTTCCACAGCGACCCGGAGAAGTTCCGGAGGGATCGGCGCCGGCAGAACTACTTGATCTTGAACCGCTGGCAGGTGCTGCGGTTCACCTGGCTGGACATCACCGCCTACCCCGAACGTGTCATCGGGACCATTCGTTCGGCGTCAGAGGCGGCGGCCCGCCATGCCCTCCAGCCGGCGGATCCGGTCCTCGATCGGCGGGTGGGTGGAGAACAGCTTGCCGATCTTCTCCCCGGCCCGGAACGGGTTGGCGATCATCAGGTGCGCCTGGTCGGCCAGCTGCGGCTCGGGCGGCAGCGGCGCGGCCTGCACGCCGTAGGCGATCTTGCGCAGCGCGCTGGCCAGCGCCAGCGGGTCACCGGTCAGCTCGGCACCGGACTGGTCGGCCTGGTACTCCCGCGACCGGGACACCGCCAGCTTCACCACGGTCGCGGCGATCGGGCCGAGCAGCGAGACGAGCAGCAGGGCAAACGGATTGGCGCCGCCTTCGCGGTTCCCGCCGAACATGCCCGCGAACATCGCGATATTGGCCAGTGCGGTGATCACCGAGGCCAGGGCTCCTGCCACACACGAGATCAGGATGTCGCGGTTGTACACGTGCGACAGCTCGTGGCCCAGCACGGCGCGCAGTTCGCGCTCGTCGAGGATGCGCAGGATTCCGGTGGTGCAGCAGACCGCGGCATTGCGTGGGTTACGCCCGGTGGCAAACGCGTTCGGCGCATCGGTGTCGCTGATGTACAGCCGGGGCATCGGCTGGCGGGCGGTGGTCGCGAGTTCCCGCACGATCCGGTACATCGCCGGTGCCTGCATCTCGGTGACGGGCTGCGCGTGCATGGCCCGTAACGCCATCTTGTCGCTGTTGAAGTAGACATAGGCGTTCATGCCGACGGCGAACAACACCGACAGCCACAGGATGGACGGGTTACGGAACAGCGACCCGATGAAGACGATCAGCGCGGACATACCGACCAGCAGCGCGAACGTCTTCATCCGGTTGGCATGGGGATGCCAGGTCATCGGTTTCCCTTCCTACGAACGTCGTCGCAACGTGTAACGTCGCGCGCCCCTCGCAGGTTCCTGTGCACCCGCTCAGCCGTGTCGCGTGACGGTGTAGTCCACCAGCGTCGCCAAGGCGGCCCGTCCCGGCCCGTCCGGCAGCAGGTCCAGCTCGGCGCGCGCCTGCCTGGCGTAATCGCCGACCGCCTCCTTGGCCCGCGTCATCCCCGCCGACCGGCGCAGCAGCGCCAGCGCCTCGGCCACCTCGGCATCGTCGTCGACCGGACCGTCCAGCAGTGTCCGGAGCCGGTCACCGTCGGCACCGGGTTCGCGCAGCGCGTAGAGCACCGGCAGGGTGTGCACGCCTTCGCGCAGGTCGGTGCCGGGCAGCTTGCCCGATTCGTCGGGATCGCTGTCGATGTCGATGATGTCGTCGGAGATCTGGAAGGCCGTGCCGACGATTCCCCCGAGCCGCGCCAGCCGCTCGATCTGCTCCTCGTCCGCACCGGAGAAGGTGGCACCGAACCGACCGGACGCGGCGATCAGGCACGCAGTCTTCTCGTAGACCACCTTCAGGTAGTGCTCGACCTCGTCGGCGCCGGTCACCGCGCCGCGGGTCTCCCGCATCTGCCCGGTGACCAGCTGGGCGAAGGTGTCGGCGATCACCCGCACCGCGTCCGGGCCCAGCCGCGACACCAGCCGCGACGCCGTCGCGAACAGGTAGTCACCGGCCAGGATGGCGATGTTGTTGCCCCACCGGGCGTTGGCGCTGTCCGCGCCGCGGCGCACCTGCGCCTCGTCCATGACGTCGTCGTGATAGAGGGTGGCCAGATGCACCAGCTCGATCACCGCACCCGCGATGGCCACATCCGGATGGTCGGGCTGGGGCCCCAACGACGCCGAGAGCACGGTGAACAGCGGCCGGAAGCGCTTACCGCCGGCCTGGAACAGGTGCTGGACGGCCTCGGCCATCAGCTCATCGGCCTTGCCCAGCTCGGTGGACATCAGATCCTCGACGCGGGCTACCCCCTCGCGCACCCGTGCGGCAAACTCCGGATCCCCGAAGTCCACCCCCGCCACCACGCTCGCCGGTGTCCTCATTCGTCCAACATACTGTGAGGCGTTATGAGGCGAGCAGATGTGGTTGTCGTCGGGGCCGGGCCGGCCGGTTCGTCGGCGGCCGCATGGGCCGCCCGCGCCGGGCGGGACGTGCTGGTGATCGACTCGGCGCAGTTCCCGCGTGACAAGGCCTGCGGCGACGGGCTGACGCCGCGCGCGGTCGCCGAGCTGGAACGACTCGGTCTGGGTGACTGGCTGGACGGCCGGATCCGGCATCACGGTCTGCGGATGTCCGGCTTCGGCGCCGACGTCGAGATCCGCTGGCCCGGACCGTCCTTCCCGCCCACGAGCAGCGCCGTGCCGCGCACCGAACTGGACGACCGGATCCGGATGGCCGCCACCGACGAGGGCGCCGAGATGCTGCTGGGCACCAAGGTGGTTGACGCCCAGCATGACTCGGGGGGACGCGTGAGCGCGCTGGTGCTCGCCGACGGCACCGAGATCGCGGTCGGCACCGTGATCGTCGCCGACGGTGCCCGCTCGACGCTGGGCCGGGCGCTGGGGCGCAGCTGGCACCAGGACACCGTCTACGCAGTGGCCATCCGCGGCTATGCCGGCAGCCCGCGCGCCGACGAGCCGTGGCTCACATCACATCTGGAGCTGCGTTCGCCCGAAGGCGATGTGCTGCCCGGCTACGGCTGGATCTTCCCGCTGGGCAACGGCGAGGTGAACATCGGAGTGGGCGCCCTGGCCACCGCGAGGCGGCCCGCCGATGTCCGGCTGCCGCGGCTGATGTCCTACTACGCCGGATTACGGCGGGAGGAATGGGGCTTCTCCGGTGAGCCGCGCGCCGGACTGTCCGCGCTGCTACCGATGGGCGGTGCGGTATCCGGTGTGGCCGGCCCCAATTGGATGCTGATCGGCGATGCGGCCGCCTGCGTCAATCCGCTCAACGGGGAAGGCATCGACTACGGGCTGGAGACGGGGCGACTGGCCGCCGAACTGTTGAATGGCGGGGATCTGTCCGCCGCGTGGCCCGCCGTGCTCACCGAGCACTACGCGCGCGGGTTCTCGGTGGCCCGCCGACTGGCCCTGCTGCTGACCTACCCGCGGTTCCTGCCGACGACCGGGCCGTTGGCGATGCGGTCGGACTTCTTGATGACCGTCGCGGTCCGGGTGATGGGCAATCTGGTCACCGACGAGGACGAGGACTGGATCGCCCGGGCGTGGCGGACGGCCGGGCGGGCCTCACGGCGGCTGGATCAGCGCAAGCCCTTCAGCTGAGCGCCCCCAAAATGCCACGTTCTGCGGCGTGTCACTGCGCAAACACGGCCGCTCGCGTGATGGTCAGCGGTACTCGCACAGGTAGGCGGTCTCGACGTCGGCACGCACCCCGAACGAGCTGTCGGCCGGCACGGTGAACTGTGTTCCGGCGGCGTAGGTTTCCCACTCGTCGCGGCCGGGCAGTTTCACGGTCAGGGCACCGGAGACGACGTGCATGATCTCCACCGACGAGGTGCCGAACTCGTATTCGCCGACCGCCATCACGCCGACGGTCGCGGGCCCGTCGGCCGTCGCGAAGGCGATCGACGCGACGTCACCGTCGAAATACTCGTTGACCTTGAACAACCCGGCTCCTCAGTTTTCCGATGAGCGGTCAGGATACCTACACCACGAACTTGAGCACGCCCAGGATCCCCTGCTCGTCGGCGGGCACCCGGCTGCACTCGTCCAACGCCGAACGCAGCGCATCGGTGTCGATCTCGGTGCCGATGAACACCAGTTCGGTACCGGCCCGCCGGGTCCGCTCGAACCGCACCGAGCCGCCGACCACGTGCAGCAGATAGCGGTGCGCCGGGCCGAAGTCCACGAAACCCTTTGCGCGATAGAGCCCTTGGGGTCGATCCCGCAGCAGGTTCATGAACAACCGCGGGTTCAATGCGGTGTCGCAGCGGAAGTCGATGCTCTGATACTCCGGATGCTCGTGATCGTGATGCTCGTCGTGCAGCAGCTCGTCGAAGGACATCTGCGCGCGCGGCGGCCGGGGCGCCGGGTCGATCAACAGCCCGGGGTCGACCTTGGCGAAATCGGTGGCGACGACGGGTGCGACCGGATTGTGCGCGCGTACCGTCGCCCGCACCGCCTCGAGATCCTCGGCGGCCGACACCTTGTTCAGCACGATCAGGTCGGCGACGCGCGCGCCGTGCTCCAGGCCGGTGGGCGCGCCGGCGTCGACCACCAGCACCAGACCGGCGTAGTGAAACCTGTTGTCGTCCACCGCCATGATGGTGCGGGCCAGCGCGGGTGGTTCGGCGACACCGCTGGCCTCCACCACGATGAGGTCGAGCCGGGGTTTGACCGCGGCCAGTTTGCCGAGCATCTCGGCCAGCTCGCCGTCGTCGGTGACACAGCAGATGCAGCCGTTGGACAGTGCGGCCATCGCGTCGACCTGGCCGGCGATCAGCATGGCGTCGATGTTGACGGCGCCGAAGTCGTTGACCAGGGCGCCGATCCGCACACCAGAACCGTTGCGCAGCAGATGGTTCAGCAGGGTCGTCTTACCGGCACCGAGATGGCCGGCGACAGCCAGTACGGGAACGCTCACCGGACCGCCTCAGTCGACGGGCGGTTTCACCGCCGCATGCAGCGCGACGATGCCGCCGGTGAGATTACGCCAGCGCACCGCGCCCCAGCCGGCGTCGGCGATCCGGCCGGCCAGCGCGGCCTGGTCGGGCCACGCCCGGATCGACTCGGCCAGGTACACATAGGCATCCGGGTTGCTGGACACCGCCGAGGCCATCGCCGGCAGCGCCTTCATCAGGTACTCCTTGTACACCGTCGCGAAGGCCCGGTTGGCCGGGGTGGAGAACTCGCACACCACCAGCCGTCCGCCCGGGCGGGTCACCCGGGCCATCTCCCGCAGGCCCGCCACATGGTCGACGACGTTGCGCAATCCGAAGCTGATGGTCACCGCGTCGAACACCCCGTCGGCAAACGGCAGCCGGGTGGCGTCCGCGCCTACCTTGGGCACCGCGCGGCCCCCGCCCGCGGCGAGCATCCCCACCGAGAAGTCGGCCGCCACGCACCATGCGCCGGAAGCCGCCAACTCCACCGTCGACACCGCGGTGCCGGCCGCCAGGTCCAGCACCGTGTCGCCCGGCCCGATGCCGAGTGCGGCCCGCGTCTGCCGTCGCCAGAACCGGTCCTGCCCCAGCGACATGACCGTATTGGTCAGGTCGTAGCGGCGAGCCACGGCGTCGAACATCGACGCCACCTCGTGTGGGTCTTTTTCCAGCGTCGCGCGGTTCACCGCACCAAAACTACCTGTGAGTCTCGGGCTCCCGGGAATGGCCTGCACGGTGGCGGCCTTGACAACGATCGGGTGCACCCACGACGAGAGGGACGACATGACAGAGAAGGTGTGGTTCATCACCGGGGCCTCGCGGGGCTTCGGCCGGGAATGGGCGATCGCCGCCCTGGAGCGCGGTGACAAGGTGGCCGCGACAGCCCGCGACACCGCCACGCTGGATGACCTGGCGGACAAGTACGGTGACGCGTTGCTGGCGCTGCGCCTGGACGTGACCGACCGGGAGGCCGATTTCGCGGCGGTCAAACAGGCCCACGACCGGTTCGGGCGGCTCGACGTCGTGGTGAACAACGCCGGGTACGGGCAGTTCGGCTTCATCGAGGAGCTCTCCGAGGCGCAGGCCCGCGACCAGATCGAGACGAATGTGTTCGGCGCGCTGTGGGTGACCCAGGCCGCGCTGCCGTACCTGCGGGCGCAACGCAGCGGGCACATCATCCAGGTGTCCTCGATCGGCGGCATCACGGCGTTCCCGCTGGTGGGCATCTATCACGCCTCCAAATGGGCGTTGGAGGGCTTCTCGCAATCGCTGGCGCAGGAGGTGGCACCGTGGGGCATCCACGTGACGCTCGTCGAACCGGGCGGGTTCTCCACCGACTGGGCCGGCTCGTCGGCCAAACACACGACACCGCTACCCGATTACGACGAGGCACGCGAGGCCGCCCAGCGGGCGCGCGCCGCGCGCACCTCGAAGTCCGGTGACCCGAAGGCGTCGGCCGCGGCGGTGCTCAAGATCGTCGACGCGGAAAAGCCGCCGCTGCGGGTGTTCTTCGGCGAGCTGCCGCTGACCCTGGCCAAGGCCGACTACGAAAGTCGGCTCAGGACATGGGAAGAGTGGCAGCCGGTGGCCATCGAGGCCCAGGGGTAGGTCGAGCTCAGGCGGCCGCGCGCCGGCGCAGGCCGATGACGGCCTCGTAGTGGCCCAGCAGTTCGTCGCAGACCGCGGGCCAGGTGCGGGTGAGCACGCTGCGCCGGGCGGCCGCCGAGTAGCGGGCTCGTTCGGCGATCAGGTGGTCGACGGCGCCGGGCAGCCGCTTCTCGAACTCCTCGACGCCCAGCAGCAGGCCGGTGTGCATCGGGGTGACCAGGTCCCGGGGCCCGCCGGCGTTGGGTGCGATCACCGGGAGACCGGAGGCCATCGCCTCTTGGACTGCCTGGCAGAAGGTTTCGTGTTCCCCGGGGTGCACGAACACGTCCATGCTGGCGTAGGCGGTGGCCAGTTCCGCGCCGTAGAGCGCGCCGGTGAACACCGCGCGGGGCATCAGGGTCGCCAACTTGGACCGGTCCACACCGTCGCCGACGATCACCAGTTGCAGATCGTCGCGGGCGGCCAAGCCGGCCAACCGTTCGACATGCTTCTCCGGGGCCAGCCGGCCGACGAACCCGACGATCGGCAAGCCGGCGGGTGAGAGCCTGCGGCGCAGCGCCTCATCACGGGCCGACGGTACGAAACCGGTGATGTCGACCCCGCGTCCCCACTTGTGCAGCCGCGGGATGCGATGGGCGGCAAGGTCTTCCATTGCGGCGGTGGACGGCGCCAGGGTGCGGTCGGCCTTGCTGTGCAGCCGCCGGGTCCATGCCCAGGACGCCCGGGACAACATGCCGACCCCGTAGCTCTGCGCGAACCCGGCGACATCGGTCTGGAACACCGCCACCGTCGGCACCCCCAGGTACCGCGCGGCGTGCACCCCGCCCCAGCCCAGCAGTGCGGGCGAGGCCAGGTGCACCACGTCGGGATCGAATCCGCGGAGCACGTTGACGATTCGCGGACGGGGCACGCCCAGCGGTAGCGAGGTGACCTTGGGGAACATCATCGACGGGACCCGATGGATCCGGACGCCGTCGTGCACCCGGTCGGCCGGCGGCTGGCCGCGGGGGGTGTCCGGGGCGATGACGATGACCTCGTGACCGGTGCGGCGGAGATGCTCGATCACCCGAAGCACCGAGTTGGTGACGCCGTTGACGTTCGGGAGGAAGGATTCGGCAACGATTGCAACGCGCACGAGCCCACTGTCGCAGTGGCGGTTGACCACGCGGTTGCGTGCCGGCATATGGCGTGCGAACAGCACGACAGCGGTACGGTTGCGCTGTGCGTCGATGGTTGGTGGTGTTGGCCGCGTTCACGCTGCTGACCGGGGTCGGGTGCGCCAGGCAGGTCAGCGGCGCCGCCCAGCCCGATCCGGTGCAGCCGATGACCGAGGCGAGCAAGGACGGTTTCGGTGTGGTCGCCGGGTTCCCGGAGGCGCCGGTGCGGATCGAGATCTTCACCGAACCGCAGTGCACCCACTGCGCCGACCTGCAGCACGACTTCGGCGACGCCATCCGCTATTACATCGGCATCGGCGCGCTGCAGGTCACCTACCGGCCGATGACGTTCCTGGACAAGGACGGCAACCACCATTCCGAACGGGTGGCCAACGCGTTGTTCGTGGCCGGCACCGGCAAGCACACCCCGGCCGTGGCGTTCCAGCGGTTCGTCGAGGATCTGTGGGCCCACCAGGATCCCGGCGGTAAAGGCCCCACCGACGACGAGCTGGCCGCGATGGCCCGCACGGCCGGCGTGCCCGATGAGCAGGCCCGGCAGATCGCCGACGGCGACGCGGCGGTGGACGCGCAGGCGATGGAGGACATGAACTTCGAGTTCCTCTACGAGATCGATCCCACCGGCACCGGGACGCCGACCGTCTACGACCTCAACAAGGATCGCAAGATCGACATCTACGACAACGACTGGCTCAAGAAGCTGATCGATTCGGCGTGAGCCGTCGGTCCACCACCTCGACCGCCACCAGCGCGGCGCCCGCGATCAGCCAGCCCAGCACCGCGATGGATCCGGCCGGGATGATCGCCAACGCGGCGTTGCGATGCTGCACCCGGACCAGGTCGGGATCGGTCTTGTCGTACTCGACGTAGATGCGCATGCCGTTCTCCAGCTCCGACGGGTAGAGCACCCCGAGTTCGGGTCGGTAGGTGACGCGGTCGGGGGTGACGAACTCGATGGTCGAGCGGCGCGGGCCGGCGTCGAGCACCTCGGCCGCGGCCACCCCCATATTGCGCTCGATCTGCCGGTCGTTGACCCAGGCACCGATCACCAGCAGCACGGACTGGAATGTCACCAGCGCCGCCGCCAGCACGATGCCGACCCGGACGCGACGCACCACCCGCTGCGCCCTGGTTTCGGTGCCGTCGCCGAGCAGATGCGGGATCACGCTGCGCCACAAGGCTTCCAGCCGTCGGACCCCGGTCTGTACTACACCATGCACTACAGGGCCGCCCTGATCGACGCGTGCAGCGCCCGCAGCGACGACCGGTCGGCCTTCACCTCCAGCACGCGCATCCCGTCGTACGGTTCGGCCAGCGCCGCTCCGAGATCGTCGACCTCGATCTGGGCGCTGTCGACGTGGTAGGCACGGCACAGCGCGCCGACGTCCACATCGTGCGGGGTTCCGAAGACCCGCGAGGACACGTCGGAGAACCGGGGATCGCCCTGCTCCAGCAATTCGAAGATGCCGCCGCCGTTGTCGTTGGACACCACGATGGTCAGGTTCTTGGGGTGCGGCTCGGTGGGCCCGACCAGCAGGCCCGAGCTGTCGTGCACGAAGGTCAGATCACCGATCAACGCGACGGTCTTGCCGAGCCGCTCCCCGCCGGTGCGCTCGTGTGCCCGCTCATGCGCCAGCGCCGCGCCGATGGCGGTGGAGACCGTGCCGTCGATACCGGCGACGCCGCGGTTGGACCGCACCCGCACACCCGGGGCGGCCAGTCCGACCAGCGCCATATCGCGGACCGGGTTGGAGGCGCCGAGCACCAGCTGATCACCGTCGCCCAAGGCCTCGGCCACCGCGGCGGCGACGTGCAGGCCGGTGGTCAGCGGATGCTCCTTGAGCTGGGCGTGCACCGCGGCTAGGGTGCGCCGGTGGATGTCGGCGCAGCGGTGCAGCCAGCCCGTGTCGGGTGCGCCGGTGGCGACCGCCCGGGTGCCGGTGGCCTGCGAGTTGCCGGACACATCGGGCCAGCGGGGCCCGGTGGTGAGCGCGAACACCGGTACCGCGGGATCGGCCAGCAGCGCCGACACCGGGCGGTGCAGCGTGGGCCGACCCAGCATGATGACCTGCTCGGGGTGCAGCAATGGCAGCGCCAGCGGGTGCAACGGATTGGCCGGGGCCGGCGCGGTGGGTTCGGCCACGGTGGGCAGCGCGGCCAGGTTGGGGTGATGGCCGGCCCCATGTCCGGCGATCACCACGGTGTCGGGGCTGAGGTCGATATCCAGCGGCTGGTCGAAGCTGACCGGCGGGGTGTAGGTCCACGGTGTGCCGCCCGGCCGTCCTGGCGGGGTGGCGTCGGGGTGATCGTCGGCGGCGGGGACCAGTGGTTCGCGCAGCGGGATGTCGAATTGCACGGGGCCGGCGTTGGCGGTGCGTGCTCCGGTGGCGGCCGCCAGGACCCGGCAGGTGGCCGAGCGCCACTGCGCGTTCAACGCGGCCAGGTCGTTCTCGGCCGGCTGCTCGGCCAGTCCCAGGCTGATGGTGGCCCGCACCTGGGTGCCGAAGTAGCCGAGCTGCTCCATGGTCTGGTTGGCTCCGGTGCCCAGCAGCTCGTAGGGCCGGTTGGCGCTCAGCACGATCAGCGGCACGCGGGCGTAGTTGGCTTCGATCACCGCCGGCCCGAGGTTGGCCACCGCCGTGCCGGAGGTCATCGCGATGCACACCGGGGCCATCTCGCCGCCGACCGCCAGGCCGATGGCCAGGTATCCGGCGGTGCGCTCGTCGATCCGGACGTGCAGCCGCAGGCGCCCGGCGCGGTCGGCGTCGTGCAGGGCGAAGGCCAGCGGCGCGTTGCGTGAACCGGGACACAACACCACGTCGCGTACGCCGCCACGAATGAGTTCGTCGACGACGACGCGCGCCTGGGTCGTCGAGGGGTTCACCATGTCAGCCTATGCCCGGCCCAGCGGGGTGGGCTCGATGGGCAACTCCGTGCGGCCTTCGCCGAAGAAGTCCAGGATCGCGGTGTTGACGGTGTCGGGCTGCTCGATGAAACCGAGGTGTCCGGCGGCACCGATCTCCAGATACCGGCCGCGCGGAATCGCGTCGGCCACCTCGCGGCCGAGGTGCGGCGGCATGACGACGTCGTCGGTGAACCCGATGACCAGGACCGGCGCCGTGATGCCCTGGTAAGCGGGCAGCCGGTTGGCCTTCGGGGCGACGTCCAGCTGGCTGCGCAACCCGGGGGTGGGTTTGGTGGGCCACATGGTGAACATCTCGGCCCAGTCCATCACCGCGCGGTCGTCGTTGAGGGTGGTCGGCGAGAAGCTCTCCAGCAATCGGATCTTGGCGTCGTAGGCCGGGGGCAGCGTGATGCCGGCGGCGGCCAGCTCGCGTTCGGCGGTGCTGAAGAACTCCCTGGCCTTGTCGTGCCTGCCGCGGGTGGCCATCAGCACAGCCTGGGTGACGAGGTCGGGGCGGGCCAGCATCAGTTCCTGGGCGATGAAGGAGCCCATGGATACGCCGACGACCCGCACCGGCCCGCCGACCACGTCCTCGATGAGTTTGGCGGTGTCGGCGACCACCTGTTCGGTGGTGAAGCCGCTGGCGTTCTCGGTGGCGCCGATGCCGCGATTGTCGAACGTGATGACGCGGTAACCGGCGCGCCGGAATGCGGGTACCTGATGCAGGTGCCAGGTGCGACCGGCGCCGCCGCGGCCGGCGATGAACAGGACGGGATCACCGCTGCCGCGGTCGTCGTAAGCCAGGTTCACCCGGCCGACCCTACTTGCGGGCGCGCACCTTCTTGATGGCCTGGTCCCACAGCAGCAACGTGGTGGCCTTCAGTGCGCTGGGTTTCAACAGCTCGCGCGACATCAGGGCGGTGGCCGACGCCTTGGTCGCGGTGGACGCCTTGGAGAAGTGCCCGGAATCGAACGGCGGCTGCGGGTCGTACTCCATGGACAGCTGGATGGCCTTGGCTCGGTCCTCCCCCGCGATCTGGGCGGCCAGCCACAATCCGAGGTCGATACCGGCCGACACCCCGGCGCCGGTCACCACGTCACCCTGGTGCACGATCCGTTCGTCACCGACCGGCTCGACCCCGAAGGTGCGCAGCGTGGGCAGGGCCGCCCAGTGCGAGGTGGCCCGCTTGCCGTCCAGCACCCCGGCGGCGGCCAGGATGATCGATCCGGAGCACACCGACGCCGTCCACGTGGCGGTGCGGTGTGCCCGGCGCACCCAGTCCAGCAGGGCCTGATCGCGGGCGTGCTCCATGGTGCTGAATCCCCCTGGGATGAGGATCACGTCGGGCGAGGGGGTCTCGTCGAAGGAATGCGTCGCGCCGACCACCAGCACCCCGGAGTCGGCGGTGACGGGTCCCGGTTCATGCCAGACGAAACGCACCTCGGCGTCGGGCAACCAGCGCAGCGACTCGTACGGGCCGATGAAATCGAGTGCGGTGAATCCGGGATACAACACGATGGCGATCTGCATGGCTTCTCCTCTATGCGAATGACTTGCGGTATTGGTCTGGGGAAACACCAACGCGCCGAACGAAGTTGCGACGCAGGGTTTCGGCGCTGCCGAATCCACAGCGGGCGGCGATCACGGTGACGGTGTCGTCGGTTTCCTCCAGCTGCCGGCGGGCGGCATCGGTTCGGATCCGCTCGACATACGCGCCGGGCGGCTCGCCGACCTCCTCGGTGAACAATCTGGTGAAGTGCCGCGGGCTCAGCGCCGCGCGCTGTGCAAGGGAAGAGATACTGTGTGCGGCACCGGGTTCGGATTCGATGGCCTCTTGCACGGCACGGATGGGCGCACGTTTGGCTCGCGGCATCCACACCGGCGCCGCGAACTGGGTCTGACCGCCGGGGCGGCGCAGGTAGAGCACCAGCCACCGGGCGACCATCTGAGCGGTCTCGGTGCCGTGGTCCTCTTCGACGAGGTGCAGGGCCAGGTCAATGCCCGCGGTGACACCGGCTGCCGTCCACACCTGGTCGGAGCTGCGTACGAAGATGGGCTCCGGGTCGACCGTGACGCCGGGGTACTCGCCGGCCAGCCGCGGCGCGAAGGCCCAATGCGTGGTGGCCGTGCAGCCGTCGAGCAGTCCAGCTTCGGCGGCCAGCAATGCCCCCGAGCACACGGTGACGACGCGGCGGGCGCCACCGGCCGCGGTGCGGATCCAGTCGATGACGGCGGGGTTACTGCGGGCTTCCTCGACGCCGAAGCCGCCGGGAATGACCACGGTGTCGATCGGCGCGCGGGGATCCGGCGGTGGCGCGGCAACGAACTCCAGCCCGGTCTTGGTCGCGATCGGGCGCCCGTCCATCGAGATCAGCCGCACGTCGTAGCCGCCCGCCCGACCCTCGGCCGCCAGTTGCAGGCTGGCGCCGGTGAACACGTCGAACGGCCCGACGATGTCGAGGGCCTGCACCCCGCCGAAGCCGAGGATCACCACCGATCGCGTCACCGTCTCATCGTGACCGTCACCGGCGATGGCGTCCAGGACATGGCCCCCACAGATCAGGACATGGCGTCCGAACCGGCCGGTACGCGGTGTCGGTGCCGCGCGTGATGATCTGGCGATGCCGCGCTACACGTATCGCGCCGAGTGGTCCCCCGATGCCGGGAAGTACATCGGCCTGTGTCTGGAGTTTCCCGTGCAGTTCGCCTACGGCAGCACTGCCGCGAAGGCGACCGCCGCCATCGAGCAGGAGGTGAGCGCCTATGTCGCCGAGATGGTTGCGGACGGTTTCGACCCGCCGCCGTCACTGACCGACCGCAGGTACAGCGGCCGGTTCGTGGTGCGCACCTCGCCCGTGCTGCACGGCAAGCTGATGGTGGAGGCGGCCGAGCAGCGGGTCTCGCTGAACCAGTGGGTGGTGCAGAAGCTGTGCGGCCGTCCGCCGTCGCTGGACGACATGTTCTGAGCCGCACTCGAGTCTGGAAAGCGATATCGCATGCGATATCGCTTTCGGCAACCATTTGTCACCCGGAACCGGGGCACCGATACCCGGCCCATCACAGCAGCGGGTAGCACTCCCGCACCCGGTCGATCCACCACTGCCGCCGATCCGCCGGCACCGCAAGGCCGGCCAACCGGGCCGGGTCGGGAACGACCGGGCCGACCGGAAGGAAGCCGTCGGTGGGCAACGCGACCTCCGCCACGTCCTCGACGAACAAGCCGCCGGTGCCCAGCCCGCAGGCGTGCGGCAACTCCGGTAGGCACGCCGCGGCCAGCAGGCCGCGGGACATCCCGACCGCGGAGTCCAGGGCACTCGACACCACCAGCGGGATGCCGATCGCCGCGGCGATGTCCAGCAGCCGCCCGACCCCACCCAGCGGGGCGACCTTGACCACCGCGATATCCGCGGCGTGCAGCCTGGCCACCCGGAACGGATCGGAGGCCTTGCGGATGGACTCATCGGCGGCCACCGGAATGTCGACCAGCCCGCGCAGCTGCGCGAGTTCTTCGACTGTGGCACAAGGCTGTTCGAGGTACTCCAGCGGGCCGAGCGCGGCAGCCGCCCGCACCGCCTGCTCCAGCGTCCAGCCCCCGTTGGCGTCCACCCGGACCACGGGCACCAGGGCTCGCACCGCCTGCACCCGAGCGACGTCGTCGGCGAGGCGTTGCCCGGGCTCGGCGACCTTCACCTTCGCGGTGCGGGCGCCGGGAAACCGGGCCAGCACCTCGGGCACCTGCGTCGCGGGCACCGCAGGCACCGTCGCGTTGATCGGGATCCGGTCCCGCCGCGGCGTCGGTGCGACCCCGTACGCCGCTTCGATTGCGGCCGCCAGCCAGAATGCGGCCTCGGGCGGCTCGTACTCCAGGAACGCGCCGAACTCACCCCAGCCGGCGGGCCCGTCGATCAGCGCCACCTCCCGCTCGGTGATCCCGCGGAACCTTACCCGCATCGGCAGCGCGACAACGTGCAGCCGCTGCAGCAGATCGTCGAGCGGCGCGTCAAACGGTGGCGCGATCGCGGCCCTCCCAGTGTGCTTTGCGCAAGTCCTTCTTCATGATCTTGCCAGTAGGGTTGCGCGGCAGCGCGTCGGTGAAGTCGACGGTCTTCGGGCACTTGTAGGCGGCCAGACGTTCCCGCGCCCACGCGATCAGCTCGTCCGCCGAGACGTCGCCGCCGGCGTCGCCGTCCAAAGCGACGACGGCCTTGACGGCCTCACCCCATTTCTCGTCGGGCACCCCGAACACCGCCACCTCGGCGACCGCCGGATGCTCGGCGAGTACCCGCTCCACCTCGATCGAGTAGATGTTCTCGCCACCGGAGATGATCATGTCCTTGAGCCGGTCTTCGACGAAGACATAGCCGTCGGCGTCGACCCGGCCGATGTCGCCGGTGCGGAACCACCCGTCAGGGGTGACGGCCTCGGCGGTGGCCTCCGGCTTGTTCAGGTAGCCCTTCATCAATTGCGGTGTGCGGAACCACAATTCACCCTGTTCCCCAGTGGGCACCTCCTCGCCGGTATTCGGGTCGGCGACACGCAGCTGCGCCTCGGGGATCAGGGTGCCGGCACTGACCAGGCGCTCCTCGTTGCCGCTGCGGTGATCCTCTGGCATCAGCCGGGTCACCACACCGCACACCTCGGTCAGCCCGTAGACCTGGATGAACTCGGTGTCCGGCCACGCCTGCAGGGCCCGGCGCAACAGCGGCAACGGCATGGGCGAGGCACCGTAGGCATACGTCTTGAGCGCGCCGAACAACTTCACCGCGTCGGCACCGGTGTCGAGCACCTTGGCCAGCACGGCGGGCACCAGGAACGTTCGGTTGGCACCGGCGACGATGCCGCCGGCCAGCGCGGCACCGTCGACGTCGCGCGTCATATAGCTGGGCACCCCGTTCTGCAGGCCGTACTGCATGTACGACGTGCCGCCCACATGGAACAGCGGCATGGCGACCAGATTCTTGTCACCGGGTTCGGCGGTCCAGCCGTCAAAGGCGTTGACGGTGTGGGCGATGACGTTGGCCTGGGTCAGTGCGACACCCTTGGGCCGGCCGGTGGTGCCCGAGGAATACATGATGATGCACACGTCGTCGGGAGCGACCTCCGGCGACCGGCCGACCGGGCTGGCCACGGCCAACATCTCCTCGTAGGCGTCCGCCCCGTCGGGTTTGACCTCGATGAGCTCGGTGACCGCCGGCAGCCTGTCGCGGATGGCTTCGACGGCCGGTCGCAGCTCGGCGCCGACGAACAACACGGTGGCACCGGAATCGTTGATCACGTAGTCCAATTCCTCGGCCGCCAACCGGAAATTGATGATGGCGTTGGCCGCGCCGAGCGACGCCGCCGCCAACGTCGCCTCGACGCACGCGGGATGGTTCTTGTCCAGGAACGCGACGACGCCACCGCGCCCGACGCCCCGCGCCGCGAGCGCCCCGGCCAGCCGCCGGACCCGGTCGTCCCATTGCGCCCACGTCCAGCTGCGCTGCAGGTACGTCACCGCCTCCGCATCGGGTGTGGTGGCCGCCCAGTGTGCGACGCGTTCATCGAGGAACCTGGGTGCGGGCAACTCCGACATCCGCAAAGCGTGCCATGGCGCCTCCCGCGCCAGCCGGCTTTCCGACAAACCCGGCAGGCGATCAGGTCGCCGCACCGGGTGGGTGGTGACCGAACGGGAACTGCGCCACCACACCCGACCCGTCGGCACGGGGGTCCGACGCCGCGATCAGCTGCCCGTCGCCGCCCACCTGCACCACGTTGGTGTGTCCGAGTCCTTCGCTGTACAACGGCGTCTGCACCACATCCAGGCCGGATGCGGCCAGGGCGCTCAGTGCGGCCGGATCGACGCCGGTCTCGGCGAGCACCGTGTCGTCGGTACAGTCGCCCACCTGTTGCCCGACCACCGCGCGGGGTGCGGCCACCGCATCGGCGGCGCTCGCCCCGTCGATCATGCGTAGCAGCACCTGTGTGAGGATCTGTGGCTGACCCTGGCCGCCCATCGTCGCCAGCACATGAGCGACCGCGCCGTCCCGAGTGGTCAGTACCGGCATCAGGGTGTGCAGCGGACGCTTCCTGGGCGCCAGCACATTCGGCGAGCGCGGATCGAGCGCGAAGCTGGTGCCACGGTTGTGGAACAGGATGCCGGTCTGCGGGTCGATCAGCCCCGAACCGAAGGCGTGGTAGACGCTCTGGATGAGCGACACCGCGTAACCGTCGCCGTCGGCGGCGGCGACGCCGACGGTGTCGCCGCGGGGCACCGCCGCCGCGGCCGCCGGGGCTCCCAGCGGCGGCGCCGCTGCCAGGTCAGCACTGACCAGCGCGGACACATCGACCTGCGCCAGGCGTGGATCGGCCAGCCGAGTGGACCGTATCCGGTTGGCCTGGTGGAAGACTCGCATCACGGTGGACAGGTCGGCGCCGAGCGGCGCGTCGAGGCCGAGATCGCGGATGGCCGTCAGGGCCCGCAACATCACGAACCCGTGCGTGTTCGGTGGGCTGGTCAGGACGGTCACACCGTGGAAGTCCATCGAGATGGGATCGGTGATCTCCGGCCGGAACTCGGCGAAGTCGGCAGTGTCGAGCACCGATCCGTGCGAGCGCAGATACTGCACGGTGCGATCCGCGAGCCCGCCGGCATAGAACTCGTCGGGTCCGGCACCGGCCAGGGTGCTCAGTGTCTCGGCCAGCGCGGGCTGGCGCAGGTGCTCGCCCCGGCCCATCGGCCGCCCGCCCGGCCCGAACATCCGGTCGAAGTCGGCCAGGGCGAACAGGTCGGCGTTCTCCGGGTCACGCAGGTGCTGGTCCAGCGATCGGGCGACCGGCACGCCCGCCTCGGCTGCCAGCTCGGCCGGACGCAGCAGTCGATCCCATGGCAGCCGAGAGCCGAAGCCGTGCAGAGCTTCCCAGCCGCGGACACCACCGGGGACGGTGATCGAGTCCGCTCCGCGTATCGGGAGGCGGTCACCGTGGGCGGCGCGCATCCGGGCCGCATCCGCGCCGGCACCGGACCAACCCGACGCGTTGACACAGCGCACGGTTCCGTCCGGGGTGCGGACGAGCGCGATCAGGTCACCACCGAGCGCGACGTTGTGCGGGTACACCACGGTGAGCACGGCCGCTGCGGCGATCGCGGCGTCGATGGCATTGCCGCCGTCACGGTAGGCCGCCGTCGCCGCGTCCGTCGCCAGCACGTGTGGGGTGGCGATCGCGCCGGTGAAAGACGATGCACCGTTGGTTGTGGGCACTGCTGAACAACTCCCTCGTGAGAATGTGTCGGTATCCGGTGTTCAGTGGATGGTGGACAGGAAGGCTTTGGTGCGTTCGTTTTTCGGGCTGGTGAACAGTTCTTCGGGCGCCGCGTCCTCGATGATCCGGCCCGCGTCCATGACGATGATCCGATCGGCGACCTCCCGCGCGAACCGCATCTCGTGGGTCACCACCACCATCGTCATCGCGTCGCGGGCCAGCTCGCGCATCACCGTGAGCACCTCACCCACCATCTCGACGTCCAGCGCACTGGTGGGTTCGTCGAAGAGCATGACCTTCGGACGCATGGCCAGGGCGCGGGCGATCGCGACCCGCTGCTGCTGCCCACCCGAGAGTTGGCTGGGCCGCGACTCCGCCTTGTCCCCCAAGCCGACTCGCTGCAACAGCGCCCTGGCATCTTCGCGGGCCTTGTCCTTCGGCTGGCCGAGCACCCGGACCGGCGCATTCCACACGTTCTCCAGCGCCGTCATGTGTGGGAACAGATTGAAATGCTGGAACACGAACCCGATTTCGCGCCGCCTGCGGGCGAGCTCGGTCTTGTTGATCTTGCGGCCCCCCGCACCGTGCGCGATGGACTGCCCGGCGATGCGGATCTCACCGCTGTCCAGTTCCTCGAGATGGTTGAGCGAGCGCAACAGTGTGGTTTTGCCGGCCCCGGACGGTCCGATGAGCACCACCACCTGCCCGCGGTCGACGTCGAGATTCACATCGTCGAGCACCCGTCGACCGCCCAGCGTGCAGCGCGCGTCACGGACCGAGACGATCGGAGCACTATCGTTGTCGTTCACCGGTTCTCCTGTTATGGCGGTCATGCCTGGGGCTGCAGGGCAGGGCTTGACGCAGCCCGCCGAGCACCGAGCAGGCGCTGGGCGATCGGGACCCGCACCTGGATACCGAGTTGGCGTGACAGCCGGTTCTCGATCCCGGCCTGGATGAAGGTCCAGATCGTGGTCAGGGCAAGGTAATAGATGGCCGCGACGATGAAGATCTCGAAGGTGTGGAAGGTCGCCGAGCTGATGGACTGGGTCACCAGGAACATCTCACTGACGCCGATCACCGACAGCACCGAGGTGGTTTTCATCATCCCGTTGAACGAGTTGCCCAGCGGTGGAACCATCACCCGCAGCGATTGCGGCACGATGATCCACCGCATCAGTTTCATCGGGGTCATACCGAGCGACGCGGCGGCCTCGAATTGTCCCTTGGGCACGGAATCGAGTCCGGCTCGTACGATCTCGGCGATATAGGCGCTCTCGTTGATCATCAATCCGATGATGGCGGCCTGGACGGCGGCCTTCACCGACAGACCGGCCAGCGACACATCGTGGAACTGATACAAGCCGACCGCAGCCAGGCCGGTGTAGATGATGACCAGCTGCACCAACAGCGGCGTTCCGCGGATGACCCAGATGTAGACGCCGGCACACCAGCGCACCGCGGCGAATTGTGAGCGCCGCATCAAGGCCAGGACCAGTCCGAGCAGGGTGGCCAGCACCATCGCCACGATCGAGATGACGATGGTCAGCACCAACCCGTCGAGGAACGGCTCGCTGGGGGTGAACAGGGCTTTCCAGAAGAACTGCCAATCGAAGGTCACGGCCGGCTACTTCTGGATGCTCAGCGCGGTCTGGCCCCACTGCGCGAGGGTCTTTTCGTAGGTGCCGTTGCTTTCCAGCGTCGCCAGCGCCCCGGCAATGGCATCGTGTAGTTCCTTGTCGCCCTTCAGTGTTGCCGCACCGATCTTGATGGTGCCGAACGGTTGTCCGGCCATCTGGATCTTGGCGCCGGTCTTGGTGGCGTAGTAACCGAGCGTCTCGGCGGTATCGAGGTAGGCGTCGACCTGCCCGTTCTGCACCTGCTGTAGCGCCACGTCGGCGTGGCTGTTGCGGTTGATGTCCACGGCCGGTTTGCCGGCGGCCGTGCACTTCTCGGACTGCGCGGTGGTCAGCGATTCGGCGGTGGTGGCCACGGCGACGATCACCTTCTTGCCGCACAGACTGTCGTCCATCCCGGTGATGGCCGCCGGTTTGTCCTTCGACACCGCGATTCCGGTGCCCGAGTAGAGATAGGGCACGAAATCGACGACCGCCTCGCGCTCGGGCTTGATGTAGAGCTGCGCCATGATCACGTCGCACTGTTTGGCCTGCAACGTGGGAATGAGTGCGGGGAAGGCGGATTCGACGAACTGCGGTTTCAAACCCATCTCGGCGGCCAGCGCCTTGCCGAGGTCGATCTCGCTGCCGACCAGCGCGCCGGTCTCGTCGTGGTAGAGGTTGGGCGGTGTGCCGTCATTGGCCGCGCAGATCTTCAGCGTGCCGGCCTGCAGGATGGCCGGTGGCGCCACCTTGGCCGGGCCACTGGGCTGCGACGTGGACGTGTCCGACGACGTGCAGGCGGCCATTGCGGGCAAGGTGACCAGCAGCGCGGCCCCGGCCAGCCCGGTGATCAGGGCTTTCTTCAGGGCTTTCGTCAAGGTTCCTCCAAAGGTCGTACCGATACCGGCGTGGCTCAGCTCACACCTGCGTGCCTATCGAACGATAGGCCGCTATCGATCGATAGGGAAGCGTTGGACGGAGTTTTTTACACAGTTAACGCAGTCGTCACCGAAGGAGGCGGGTGGTCAGTGGGCGTCGACGGACGCCGGCGCGGGCAACCGACCCCGCGTCACCTCCCGCACGGCGGGCAGCCGGGACTGGTCCACCAGCAGCGCCCGCAGCACGAAATCGGCTGCCTGCAAGGGGCGCTCACCGTGCATCGAACCGGACGGGCCGCCCTGCTCACGCAGCGTCTCGAACAGCGTGCCGTTGATCACACGCAGTACGAAGCCGGGCTCGAACGCCACGAACTCCCCCGCCATCCGACCCCCTTCGACCAGCCGTTCGACCTGGTCGTGGAACATCGCGATGCCGTCGCGCTCGGCTTCGAATTCGTCGAGCGCCAGCACCGCATCGTGGTACAGCCCGCGCGCATCGAACGGCTGGGCCAGACTTTCCAGCACGTCGTAGGCGATCCCGAGGTGCAGCTTCTCCGCCCACGACGTGGTCTCGTCGAGTCGGCGCTGCATGCGATCGATGGTCGGCCCGAGGTCGAGTTCGACCAGGGTGCGGAAGATTTCGTGCTTGGCCTGGAAATGGTGGAACAACGACGGCTGCCGGATGGCCACGGCGTCGGCGATATCCCGCGTCGACGTACCGAAGTAACCGCGCTGGGCGAACAGCACCGACGCCTCGAGCAGGATGCGGCCCCGGGTCGAGGACCAGTCGACCGCCTTCGGCTCCCAGCCCTGCCCGTATTTCACGGCTCAACTGTGTCACACGGTGGCGCCGGGCGGCTTCGGGTAGACCTGCCGGCCGGCCAGAAATGTCATCCGCACCTCGATGCCGGCAATGTCCTCCGGCGCGGTCTGCACCGGATCTGCGCTCAGCACAACAAGATCGGCGTATTTCCCCACCTCGATGGAACCGATCATGTCGTCGGCGAACAGCTGATAGGCGGCGTCGATGGTCTGCGCACGTAGACCTTGCTCCACCGTCAGCCGCTCCTTCGGTGCCAGCACCCGACCGCTGGGCGCGGTGCGCGTGGCGGCCACGCCGATATTGCGCAGCGGTTCCTCTGGCGTGACCGGCGGATCGTTGTGCAGCGAGATCCGCATGCCGGTGGCCACCGCCGAGCCACAGGGCATCCACTGCTCACCGCGTTCGGGCCCGAACAGTCCGTCGACGATCACGTCACCCCAGTAGTGCAGGTGGTCGACGAACAGGCTGCAGGTGACACCCAACTCGTGTGCGCGCTGCAACTGCGCCGCGGTGATGGCACCGACATGCTCCAGCCGCAGCCGATGGTCGGCGCGCGGATTGGCCTGCAGCGCTTGCTCATACACGTCCAAGATGGTGTCCACCCCGTGATCGCCGTGCACGTGGCAGGCCATCTGCCAGCCCAGCGGGTAGAACGCGCCGACGATCTCGGTGAGCTGTTCGCGCGTGTAGTTGGCGTGCCCGCACGAACCCGGGACACCGATGATGCGCGTGTCCTCGGTGTCCAGGTACGGGAAGGTCAGGTCGATATTGCCGATCCACGGGGAACCGTCCACCCAGATCTTGATGCCCACCTGGCGGACCATGTCGTCCCCGTCGCCGGGGTCCGCGTCGGTGTGCAGTTCGGCCGTGGACATCTCGTAGGTGCGCAGCCGCACCGTCAACCGGTCGTGCAGCGCCGCCAGCATCGGCCGGAACATCGGGTCGAACGCCATCTCCGAACACGTGGTCAGCCCCGCCCGGTTCAGCCGGTCGCATTCGGCCAGCAGCATCGCCGGGTAGTCACTGACCTTGATGGCCCCACCCAGCAGCGGGAACACCGCGGCCGATTCCTCGGCGGTGCCGTCCAGCTCACCGTCGGCATCACGCCCGTACCGGGCACCTTTGGGGTCCGGGGTATTGCGGTCCAACCCGGCGACCCGGGCCGCCGCGGTGTTGAAGAACGCCTTGTGCCCCGAGTTGTGGATGATCACCAGCGGCGTGGCCGCGACCCCGTCCAGCCACGCCAGGGTCGGCTCCGGCAGGCCGCGTTGCAACAGCGGGTCCCAACCGTTCAGGTAGGCGCCGTCGGCGCCGCGGCGGGCGACCTCGGCATGAACCGCCGCGACGACGTCGTCGGCCGAGCCCAGCGTCACCGGCCGGATGTCGGCCATCCGGTCCGACAGCGCGACCGCCTCCATCAACGGATGGCCGTGAGCTTCGACGAACCCGGGTAGCACGCACCCGTCGTCGATATCGAGCACCATGGTGTCCGGGCCCACCCAGCCGTCGGTGTCGTCGATCGCGACGATCCGGCCGTCGGCCACGGCCAGCGACCGTGCGGTGGGCCGCGCCTCGTCGACGGTGCGGATGTGTGCGTTGATGACCAGGTCGGCGGGCATGGACACGATTGTTCAAAGTTTTTTCCGCGTGCGTGTCGATTTGGCAGGGTTGTCGTTCGACGTACTTGCGAGGGCCATCCGAACAGAGGCAAGCCCCGAACCCGAGGAGAGCACACGATGTCGCGCTACATGCTGATCATGCGGTCCACCCCCGCGGCCGAAGAGTTCGTCACCGAGAACATCGATTTCGACGAGATCATCGCCGCGATGGGCCGCTACAACGAGGAACTGATCAAGGCCGGCGTGATGCTGGCCGGCGAGGGACTGACCGCGCCCGAGGAGGGCTTCGTCGTCGATTTCGACGCCGACCCGCCCGTTGTGACCGACGGCCCCTACGCCGAGACCAAGGAACTGTTCAACGGTTTCTGGATCCTGGACGTGTCGTCGAAGGAGGAGGCCAAGCAATGGGCCCGCAAGTGCCCGCTCGGGCCCGGCGTGAAGCTGGAGGTGCGCCGGGTCAGCGAGTCCGACGAGTTCCCACAGGACAACGAATGGATCCAGAAGGAGATCCAGTGGCGGGCCGACCTCGCGGAGAAGGCGGCCGCAGCCGCCCGCGCCGCCGCCGGGCGCTGAGGTCCTGACCTCGAACTCCCCGGCGCTGCGCCGCGCCGCCGGGGAATTCGGGGCATCCCCTGGCTTCATTTCTGGAACACGTTCTAATGTGTCCTTATGAGTGACGAATTGCTGCGCCACCCGATCCATTCCGGACATCTCACCGTCGGCGCCCTCAAGCGCAACAAGAACAAGCCCGTGCTGTTCCTCGGCGACACCACGCTGACCGGCGGCCAGCTCGCCGAACGCATCAGCCAGTACATTCAGGCGTTCGAGGCGCTGGGGGCAGGGACCGGAGCCGCCGTCGGGCTGCTGTCGCTCAACCGTCCCGAGGTGCTGATGATCATCGGTGCCGGGCAGACCCAGGGGTACCGCCGCACCGCACTACACCCTCTAGGCTCGCTGGACGACCACGCCTACGTGTTGACCGATGCCGGGGTCAGCACGCTGGTCATCGACCCCACGCCGGCCTTCGTGGAGCGGGCCCTGGGGCTGCTGGAGAAGGTGCCCTCGCTCACGCAGGTGCTGACCATCGGCCCCGTCCCCGAGGCGCTCAACGGTGTCGCCAAGGACCTGGCCGCCGAGGCCGCGAAGTACGAGCCGCAGCCGCTGGTCGCCGCGGACCTGCCCGTCGACCACATCGGCGGGCTGACCTACACCGGCGGCACCACCGGCAAGCCGAAAGGCGTGATCGGCACCGTGCAGTCGATCACCACGATGACCACCATCCAGCTCGCCGAGTGGGAGTGGCCCGAGCACCCGAAGTTCCTGATGTGCACCCCGCTGTCGCATGCCGGCGCGGCGTTCTTCGTGCCGACCATCATCAAGGGTGGCGAACTGGTGGTGTTGACCAAGTTCGACCCGGCCGAGGTGCTGCGGGTGATCGAGGAGCAGAAGATCACCGCCACCATGCTGGTGCCCTCGATGATCTACGCGCTGATGGATCACCCCGATTCGCACACCAGGGACCTGTCCTCGCTGGAGACCGTGTACTACGGCGCCTCGGCGATGAACCCGGTGCGACTCAAGGAGGCGATCGACCGGTTCGGCCCGATCTTCGCGCAGTACTACGGCCAATCCGAGGCCCCGATGGTCATCACCTACCTGGCCAAGGGCGACCACGACGACAAGCGGCTGACCTCGTGTGGCAGGCCCACCCTGTTCGCCAGGGTGGCACTGCTGGGCGAGGACGGGAATCCGGTGCCCCAGGGCGAGGTCGGCGAGATCTGTGTGTCCGGACCGCTGCTGTCCGGCGGCTACTGGAATCTGCCGGAGGCGACCGCAGAGACGTTCAAGGACGGCTGGATGCACACCGGCGACCTGGCCCGCGAGGATGAGGACGGCTTCTACTACATCGTCGACCGCACCAAGGACATGATCGTCACCGGCGGTTTCAACGTGTTCCCGCGGGAGGTGGAAGACGTCATCGCCGAGCACCCCGCCATCGCCCAGGTGTGCGTGATCGGCACCCCCGACGAGAAATGGGGCGAGGCGGTGACCGCCGTGGTCGTGCTGCGCCCCGGCACCGACGGCTCGGAAGCCGCCGTCGCGAGCATCACCGCCGAGATCCAGGCCGCGGTCAAGGACCGCAAGGGTTCGGTGCAGGCACCCAAGCAGGTCGTCGTCGTCGACGCGGTGCCGGTGACCGCGTTGGGCAAGCCGGACAAGAAAGCGGTGCGGGCGCAGTTCTGGGCCGGCGCGGCCCGCTCGGTGGGCTGACGTTCCCGGCACAATGACGGCATGGGCACCGATATCCGCCGGACCGTCGACGCGGTCTGGCGGATGGAGGCGGCCAAGGTCGTCGCGACCCTGACCCGCTGGGTCGGTGACATCGGGCTGGCCGAGGATCTGGCCGCCGACGCCATGGTCGACGCACTGACCCAGTGGCCACAGACCGGGGTGCCGCGCAACGCCGGCGCCTGGCTGACCACGGTGGCCAAACGCAAGGCCGTCGACCATTGGCGCCGCCAGGACAACCTGGACGCCAAGTACGCGGTGCTGGCCCGCGACCTGGCCGACCACGTCGACGACGACTGGGACCCCGATCGCATCGACGACGACGTGCTGCGGCTCATCTTCACCGCCACCCACCCGGTGCTGTCCCGGGAGGCGCAGATCGCGCTGACGCTGCGCGTGGTGGGCGGGCTGAGCACCGACGAGATCGCGCAGGCCTTCCTGATCCCGAAAGAAACGGTGGCCGCCCGCATCACCCGCGCCAAGAAGAGCCTGGCCGGGCTGGCGTTCGAGGTACCCGACCGCGCCGAGTTCGGGTCCCGCCTGGCGACGGTGCTCGGCGTCATCTACCTGATCTACAACGAGGGTTATTCGGCGTCGTTCGGCAGCCGCTGGATCCGCGACGAATTGTGCAGTGAGGCAATGCGTCTGGCGCGGGTTCTGGCAGCTCTGGTACCCGACGAGCCCGAAGTGTACGGGCTGCTGGCGTTGATGGAGTTCCAGTCCGCGCGGTTCGCCGCCCGCACCGATGCCGACGGCAACGCCATCCTGCTGGAGGATCAGGACCGTACCCGCTGGGACCGGGCCGGCATCCAGCGTGGCATCCAGGCGCTGCGGCGGGCCGAAACCGCGCGCGCCGGCCGCGGCTGGGGCCCCTACGGGTTACAGGCCGCGCTGGCCGAATGCCATGCCGTCGCCCCGACCAGCGCCGACACCGACTGGCCCCGCATCGTGGCGATCTATGATGCGCTGCTGCAGATTTCGCCGTCACCGGTGGTCGAGCTGAACCGCGCCGTCGCGGTGGCGATGGCCGACGGGCCGGCCGCCGGCCTGCGCATCGTCGACGGCATCACCGGTCTGGATGGGTCCTACCTGCTGCCCAGCGTGCGCGTCGAACTGCTGGCCCGGATGGGTCGGCCCGAGGAGGGGGCCGACGCCCTCCGGGCCGCGGCAGCGCTGGCCGGCAACGAACGCGAGCGCGATGTGTTGCTGCACAAGGCCACCCGATATTCAGATGACTGACACCGGTGCCGTGCGGTACGCATGAGGGTGTGTCCGACCTGACCCTGCGCACCGTAACCGATGACGACGACTTCCAGAGCTTCCAGACCGCGGTGTACTGGGCGTTCCTGAAGGAACCCCAGCAGGACGAGATCGACTCCGAGCGCCAATTCACCGACTACGAGCGCATGTTCGGCTTTCACGACGGTAAGCGCTGGGTCGCCACCGCAGGCGACTTCGCCAAGAACGTCATCGTGCCCGGCGGCGCGTCGATCCCGGTGGCCGCCGTCACCATGGTGTCGGTGGCGGCCGACCACCGGCGCCGAGGCCTGCTCACCGCGATGATGCGCCATCAGCTGGAGCGCATCCGGTCGGCCGGCACCGAGGCGGTCGCCATGTTGTTCGCCTCCGAGGCATCGATCTACGGCCGATTCGGCTACGGCCTGTCCAGCGTCAACGTCGAGCTGTCCGGCCAGGTGCGGGAGCTCACCTTCCGCCCCGGGGTGGAGCTGGGCGACGGCGCGGTCTCCGAGACCGACGCCGGAACGCTGCTGGACACCGCACCCGCCATCTACGACGCCGCGGTGGCCGGGCTGCCCGGCCGGATGGACCGCCCGCGCCCCTGGTGGGAACACTGGATCCACGACGGCGAGGAGCGCCGCAAGGAGTCCGGCCGCATCCGGTTCGCCCTGCATCACGAGCCAGACGGCACACCCAGCGCGTTCGCGGTCTACCGGCCCAAGCACCTGTGGGAGTCCAGCGGCCCCCATTCCGAACTGCACATCCAGGAGGTCCGGGCCACCAACCCGCGCGCCTACGCCCGGATGTGGCGGTTCCTGCTCGAGATGGATCTGGTGCGCACCGTGAGATACGACGGCGCCACCTTCGACGAGCCGCTGCGCCACCTGGTCGCCGACCCGCGCGCGTTGGGGTGCCAGGTGTTCGACGGGATCTTCACCCGGCTGGTCGATGTACCGGCCGCCCTGGCCCTGCGCCGCTACGCCGCCGACATCGACATCGTGCTGGAGGTCACCGACGAGTTCTGTCCGTGGAACACCGGACGGTACCGGCTGCGCGGCGGGCCCGACGGTGCCGAATGCGCAAAGACCAGCGCCCCAGCGGATATCGCCATCTCCGCACGAGAGCTGGGCGCCGTCTACCTGGGCGGGGTCAGCATGGCGGCGCTGACCTCGGCCGGCCTGGTCGGTGAGCTCACCCCGGGCTCGGTCGCCCGGGCGGCGACGGCGTTCGGTTGGCCGGTGACGCCGGGCGTTCCCGACCCCTTCTAGCAAGATGGAACCCGTGACTGATCTGCGCGCGGTGCTCTTCGACTATTCCGGCACCCTGTTCCGACTCGAGGAAGACGACAGCTGGTTCGCCGGCATCACGGTGGACGAGCAGGCCGTCGACGGCCATGTGCAGGCCGAGCTGATGCGCCGGGTGACCGCCCCCACCGGCAGTGCGGTGCCGATGTCGCCCGAACAGCAGCACAACTGGTCTCGCCGGGACCTGGAACCGCATCTGCACCGGGAGGCCTACCTGCACGTACTGCGGGAATCCGGGCTCACCGGTGAGGATGCCGCGGCGCTGTACCCCAAGCTGGTCGACCCCGCGTCGTGGACGCCGTATCCCGACACCGCGGCCACGCTGAACGGATTGCGGGCGGCAGGCATCAAGACGGCGGTGGTGTCCAATATCGCCTTCGACCTGCGGCCGGCCTTCGCCGCCGCGGGCACGGCCGCCGACGAATACGTGCTGAGCTTCGAGGTGGGCGCGATCAAACCGGATCCCGCGATCTTCCGCATCGCGCTGGCGCGCCTGGGCATCGATCCGTCCCGGGCGTTGATGGTCGGCGACAGCGAGGAGGCCGACGGCGGGGCCCGCGCCATCGGCTGCGCCTTCGCCCTGGTGGACCCGCTGCCCACCGCCGAGCGGCCCGACGGGTTGATGCGGGCCCTTCGGCAGCACGGGATCGCGTTCTAAGCTGGCGTCATGGCACAGGAACGGGTGCGTCCGCCCTGGTGGCTCAAGTACGTCAACAAGGTGATGATCGGGCTGAACAAGCTCGGCGTCGGCGGCGAGAAGGGCCCGCTGGTGCTCACCGTGGTCGGGCGCAAATCCGGGAAGCTGCGCTCGACCCCGGTCACCCCCATGACCGTGGACGGGCACCGCTACGTGGTCGGCGGACTGCCCGGCGCGGACTGGGTGGCCAATGTCCGCGCCGCGGCCGAGGCCACCCTGCACCAGGGCCGCCGCACGACCCGGGTGCGCGTGGTGGAGATGCCGGTCGACGCGGCCCGCCCACTGCTGCGGCAGTTCCCCGTGTTGGTGCCCACCGGGGTGAGTTTCATCCGCAACGCCGGTCTGGTCACCGGGCCGCACCCCGACGAGTTCGAGGCGCTGGCCGGCCGGATCCCGGTGTTCCGGTTCGACCCGATCTAGCCCTTACAGGTGCGGGGCTTCCTTGATCTTGCTGTCCTGCTTGCCGGCGGTCTGGCAGAACGTCTGCACCGAAAGCCGGGTCCCGGTGATCTCCAGTTGGGCTGCGTCCGTGCCCTTTTCGTCCTTGAGCATCTTGGCGACCGCGTCGGTCTGGGTCTTCTCATCGGCTCCCAGGAAGCTCTTGCACGAGGTGTCACCGCCGGTGATGGAAGGGGCGGAGCATCCTACGAGCAGTCCGGCCGCCGCGACCATGGTCACCAAACCCGCAGAGAACTTCATCGTCACCCTCCTGTACTGGGCGCGCGTCGGCGCCGCTGTGCGGCAGGTTGATACCCGAGCGCACCCTGTGCCAAACCTGAGCGTGCTGCGCAATACAGTCGCAGCATGAGCGACAACCCGTTCGACCCCACGCTGTGGCAGCCCGTGCCCGGCTTCGAATTGACCGATATCACCTATCACCGGCATGTCGTCGACGGTGTCGCGCAGCCGACGGTGCGGGTGGCGTTCGACCGGCCGGAGGTGCGCAACGCGTTCCGCCCGCACACCGTGGACGAGTTGTACCGGGTGCTCGACCACGCCCGGATGTCCCCTGACGTCGGGGTGATCCTGCTGACCGGCAACGGCCCGTCGGCCAAGGACGGTGGCTGGGCGTTCTGTTCCGGTGGCGATCAACGCATCCGTGGCCGCAGTGGCTACCAGTACGCGGCCGGCGAGACGGCCGAGACGGTGGACCCGGCGCGGGCCGGTCGGCTGCACATCCTGGAGGTGCAGCGGCTCATCCGGTTCATGCCCAAGGTGGTCATCTGCCTGGTCAACGGGTGGGCGGCCGGCGGCGGGCACAGCCTGCACGTGACCTGCGACCTGACCCTGGCCAGCCGGGAGCATGCCCGGTTCAAGCAGACCGACGCCGACGTCGGCAGCTTCGACGGCGGATTCGGCAGCGCCTACCTGGCCCGGCAGACCGGCCAGAAGTTCGCCCGCGAGATCTTCTTCCTGGGCCGCGCCTACGACGCACAGACCATGTACCAGATGGGCGCGGTGAACGAGGTGGTCGACCACGCGGATCTGGAGAAAACCGGCCTGCAGTGGGCCGCCGAGATCAACGGCAAGTCGCCGCAGGCCATCCGGATGCTCAAGTTCGGTTTCAACCTGATCGACGACGGTCTGGTCGGCCAGCAGGTATTCGCCGGTGAGGCAACGCGTTTGGCTTATATGACCGACGAAGCCGTGGAAGGTCGCGACGCTTTCCTGGAAAAGCGCGACCCGGATTGGAGCCGGTTCCCGCGCTACTTCTAGATTGGCTGGGTGGCCAAGAACCCCCTGCGCCGGCTGACCGACGCCGTGCTGTTGACCAGCATGCGCCCGCCGCTGACCGAACACCTGCACCGCGGCCCGGAGATCGAGCTGCGCGGCAAGCGCATCCTGGTCACCGGCGCCTCGTCCGGAATCGGTGAGGCGTCCGCCCGCAAACTCGCCGCGTGCGGGGCCAGCGTCGTCGTGGTGGCCCGGCGCGCCGAGCTGCTGCAGTCCCTCACCGACGGCATCCGCGCCGACGGCGGCATCGCCGAGGCGGTGTCCGCCGACCTGTCCGACCTGGACGCCGTCGACGCCGTCGCCGCGCAGGTGCTCGAAAGCCATGGCGGGATCGACATTCTGGTCAACAACGCCGGCCGGTCCATCCGGCGGCCGTTGATCGAATCGCTGGACCGCTGGCATGACCTGGAGCGCACGATGGCGCTGAACTATTACGCGCCGCTGCGGCTGATGCGCGCACTGGTGCCGGGCATGATCGCCCGTGGCGACGGCCACGTGATCAACGTGTCGACATGGGGCGTGATGAACGAATCGTCACCGTTCTTCGGCGCGTACCAGGCGTCCAAGGCCGCGCTCACGGCGATCAGCCGGGTCGCCGAGACGGAATGGTCGGCCAAGGGCGTGCACACCACGACGCTGTTCTATCCGCTGGTGAAGACGCCGATGATCGAGCCCACCAAGGCTTTCGTGGGCATGCCGGGGCTCTCGGCCGACGAGGCCGCCGACTGGATGGTGACGGCCGCGCGCACTCGCCCGGTGCGTATCGCACCGCGGATGGCGGTGACCGCCAAGGTGCTCGACGGTGTGGCCCCCAGCCTGCTGGACGCCATCATGAAACGCGGGGTCTAGACCGGTCAGTGCTCACGGCGGGGTGATGCTGCGCGGCGTCAGCCCCAGCGAGCGGACATGCTCGGCGATGGTGCCGAGATTGGTGGTCCACACGTCGGTGTGCTCCACCACGTAACGCATCAGGTCACCCAGCTCGGCCGCGCGGGAGGGCCGCCCGGACAGGAACGGGTGGTTGGTCAGCACCCAGCAGCCGCCGGCGTCGCGCAGCGCGTCGAACTCCAGCTGCCACAATTCCCTTGCCTTGCGCGGACTTTCGATCAGTCCGCTGCCCGAGACGTCGGGCAGGTAGCAATACTGCTCCCAGTCGTCGAGCGCCCATTGGATCGGGATCTCCACCAGCGACGTGTCCCCGACCGCGAGCTCGTAGGGGTGGTCGGCATCCATCAGGCTGGAGTCGTAGAGGAATCCGCGCTCGGCCAGCAGGTCCGGCGTGCGCCAGGACAGGTCCCACATCGGCGCGCGGTACCCGACCGGGCGCACCCCGGCCACCTCGGCCAGGGCCGCCAGTCCGCGGTCGAGGGCTTCGATCTCCTCGTCCATGGTCAGCGCCGTCGGTTGCTCGTGCAGGTAACCGTGGTGGGCGATCTCGTGCCCGGCGGCGACGATACTGCGCACCGCGTCCGGATAGCGGTGTGCGGTATGGCCCGGCACGAAGAAGGTCGCCGGGATCTGGTGGCGCTCCAGCAGATCGAGGATGCGCGGCACCCCCACCAGCGGTCCGTACGCCTGATGGGATATCACGCTCATCCGGGCCGCGACGGCGTCGTTACCCCACAACACGGCCGACTCGGCGTCCACGTCGAAGCTGAAGGACGCCGCCGCCGATTTGCCCGCAGGCCAGGCAAATTTCCCGTCGCTTCGCTCGCCCCAAGCCACGTCAGAACTCATCGGCCATCAGACTGATCAACTCGTAGGCCACATTCGCCCCGGCCACCGCGGTCACCTCACCATTGTCGTATGCCGGGGCGACCTCCACCACATCTGCGGCGACGATCCGCAGCCCCCGCATCGCGCGCAATACGGCGACCAGTTCACGGCTGGTCATCCCGCCGATCTCGGGTGTCCCGGTGCCGGGCGCAAATGCCGGGTCCAGCACGTCGATATCGATCGACACGTAGACGGGGTGCTCGCCGACCCGGGTCAGGATGCGTTCGATGACACCGTCGATCCCGATCCGGTCGACGTCGCGGCAGTGCACCACGGTGAAACCGAGGGATTCGTCGTCGAGCAGGTCGGCCCGGTCGTACAACGATCCGCGGATGCCGACGTGTGCCGAACGGTCCTTGACCAGCAAGCCCTGTTCGGCGGCCCGTCGGAACGGCGTGCCATGCGTGCACGGCGCACCGAAATAGGTGTCCCAGGTATCGAGGTGGGCGTCGAAATGGACCAGCGCCACCGGTCCGTGCACGGCGTGCACGGCCTGCAGCGCGGGCAGCGCGATGGTGTGGTCGCCGCCGAGCAACACCACGCGTTGCTCGCGGCGCGCCAGCAGGTCGGTCACTCCGGCGCGGATCTGGTCGACCGCCTCGCCGATGTCGAACGGGTTCGCCGAGATGTCACCGGCGTCGACCACCTGTGCCCTGGCGAACGGACTGGTGTCCAGCGCCGGGTGGTAGGGCTTGAGCAGCCGGGAGGCCTGCCGGATGGCGGCGGGACCGAACCGGGCGCCCGGCCGGTAGGTGACGCCACTGTCGAACGGCACTCCCACCACGGCGATATCGTGGTCGGGCACCTCGTGGCGTTGCGGTAACCGCGCGAAGGTGGCCAGACCCGCGTAGCGTGGCACCGCCTGCGCGTCCACCTGCCCGACCTTGCCGGTCTGCGACCGCACATAACGCTCCGTCATACCCTGCCCCTCGTCGATCCCCCATTGCAGGAGATCACTTGTCCGACAACCGCTTCCAGATCGAAATCGGTCAATAGCCGCACCGCCGCGGCAATCTCGTCGGCGGTTCCGATGCGCCCCAACGGGATCGATCGCGCGTACTGTGCCTGCACGGTCGCCAGGTCGACTCCGGCCGCGTCGGCGTCGACGCGCAGCTGTGGGGTGTCGATCACCCCCGGCGCCACCGCGTTGACGATGATCCGCTCCGGGGCAAGTTCCCGGCCCAGCGTCTTCACCAGCGCGATCAGCCCGGACTTCGACGCGGCGTACGCGGTGGCCTGCGGCCAGCCGGTGACACCCCATTCGCTGCTGATCACCACGATGCGACCCGCCCCCAACCGGCGCATATACGGCAGCACGGCCCGTATCAGGTGGAAGGTGCCGCCGAGGTTGGTGTCCACGACGCGCCACCAATCCTGTTCGTCGTGCTCCAGCAGTGGGGCCATGGTCATGTACGCGTGGTTGGCTACCAGGATGTCGAGGCGCCCAGTCGCCGTGGCGACGGTGTCGGCGAGCCGGTCGCAAGTCTCGGGGTCGGCGACGTCGCCAGGCACCGCCAGCCCACCGATCTCGGCGGCCAGCTCATCCAGCGCGCTACCGGCCCGAATGTCGTTGACGGCCACCGTTGCTCCCGCGGCGGCCAGTCGCCGGGCATGGGTGGCACCCATCCCCTGCGCGGCACCGGTGACCAGAGCGACCCGCCCGGCCAGCCCGCTCATATCACCGCCCCCGCGTTCACGTTCACCACATCACCGGTGCTGAAGCCGGCATCACACACCAGGTACTCCACACAGCGGGCCACCTCGGCCGGGGCGGTGAGCCGGCGCAGCGGCAGTGTCGCAAGGTATTCCGGTGCGCGCCAGGGCGAGTCGGGCGCCAGCAGCGGCGTGTCGGTGGGGCCGGGCGCGACGGCGTTCACCCGGACACCGCGGTCGGCCACCTCCGCGGCCAGACTGCGCACCAGGCCCAGGATCGCGCCTTTGGCCGCGGCGTAGTGCGCATCGTGTTCGCCGCCGCCGACGGCGAGTTCGCTGGAAACCGCCACCACCGCGCCGGATCGGCGCTCCAGCATGTCCGGCAGGCAGGCCCGGGTGGCGTGGAACAGTCCGCCGAGATGCACCCGCAGCATCCGCCGCCACGCCCGGGTGTCGATCTCGGCGACCGGCGCCATCTCGTAATGGCCGGCCGAGGTCACCAGCGCGGTGATCGGACCGAGCGTGCGGCGGATCTCGGCGACGGCACCGGACACCGCCGAACCATCCGAAACATCAACCACAGCAACGTGATCAGCGTCCGCCCGGGCGCTCAGGTCCAGTGCTGCGACCCGGTAGCCCCGACCGCGCAATGCCGATACGACGGCCGCGCCGATACCGCTGGCGCCGCCGGTGACCACCGCCACCGGTGGCTCAGCTGCCGGCCGCTCAGACACGGGTGGTCCCGAGTTCCTCGGCGACCTCGGTGCCCACGATGCGCCCCCGTACCCCGGCCAGCGTGGCGAGGCCGACGGCCAGCACCACCGCCACGCCGATCCACACCGACCAGTCCAGGTATCGCTGGTCGTATACCGGGCGCGGCCAGGAGATGTTGAGCATCTGCAGCACCGCCCACACCGCGGCGAGCACGGCCACCGGCACCGTGGCCCGGCCCAGCGAGAACGCGCCGTCGCGCCACTGCCTGCGCGCCAACACCACCACGAATCCGATGAGCGGGAACAGGAATGCCAGATAGAACCCGCCGGTGGTGAAGTTGACCATCAGGGCGTAGATGTCGCCGGCGACGATGCTCAGCAGAAACAGCGCGCCACCGACGACGGTGGTCACACCGATGGCCAGCACCGGGATACGTGCGTTACCGCGCAACCTTGCCAGCGCGGTGGCCCCGGGCAACGCGCCGTCGCGGGCGTACGCCCAGATCACCCGGGACGCCGAGGTCTGCAGCGCCAGGAAACTCGCGATGAACCCGATGACGAACAACACCTCGACCGGTTTGGCGATGCCCTGTCCCAGTGCGGTGGTGAGCGTTTCGTACACCGGGTCGGCCACCGACCCGGCCACCACGGCATCCAGGTCCGGGATGGCCAGGATGATCGCCAGGCTGGAGTAGGCCACCACCAGCGCGATGAACGTCAGCGAGAACAGCACCGCCTTGGGCAGGTAGCGCCGCGGTTCGTGCACCTCCTCGGCGATGGCGCCCGCGCTCTCGAAGCCGACGAAGGAGAACCCGATGAACGCCACCGCGATGAGGAACGGTCCGCTCAGGTAGGCCCAGGTGCCGGTGTCCGGGCCACCGCCGTCGAACAGCACCGAGACCGAGTTCTGCCGGTGGAACAGCAGCAACCAGGTGCCCAGCCCGATCGAGCCGATCACCTCGGCCACGATGCTGGCGGTCATGAACACCTTGAGCGCGCCCCGGCCGATCAGGTTGATCGCCGTGCCGCCGATCAGGATCACCAGCGCGATGACGGCCCGCAGCCCACCCGAGGGGGCCTGCACACCGGCGATGTTCGCCACGAAACCGGCCGCGCCGAGTGCGACCGTGGCCATCGCGATCACCAGCGTCCACATGTACACCCAACCCGCCAGCCAGCCGTAGGTGGTGCCGAGCAGCCGCCGCGACCACTGATAGATGGATCCTTCCAGCGGCCAGCGGGACACCAGCATCGCGAAAACCAGAGCGACCAGCAGCTGACCGCCGAACACCAGCGCGAAACCCCACCAAAAGCTGGGTCCGGCGGCGGCCAGTGCGAGACCGAAGATGCCGTAGAGGGCGACGATCGGCGAGATGAAGGCGAACGCGAACGCGAAGGCCGACCACAGGGAGAACTCGCGCCGCAGGGCCTGCGGCGCGTCGATGCCGGGTGCCGAGCCGGGTGCTGACATGTGCTGCTCCTCAGGACGTGTTGGACGAACTATCAACCCCGGACCGCGGACATGCCAGCATCGACGGCAAAGATGCAGCAGATGCACCATCGACAGCCCTGCGCATTGGCCGATCGCACAACGTCGGCCGGGCGTCGGTGTGACGCCGGCGTTACGCTCGGCTGATGCCGGACCCGACTGCGCGCGACCTGCTCGGTTCGGTGCTCGGGCTGAGCGCCCCCGACGACGCCATCGGCGACCTGGACCGGCCCATCAGTTGGGCGCACACCACCGAACTGCGGGACCCGTCGCGTTACCTACGCGGTGGTGAACTGGTGTGCACGGTCGGGATCAGTCTGCAGACACCCCAGGACTGCGTGGACTTCGTCGGCGCGTTGGGCACCGCGGGAGCGTCGGGCTTGTGCTTCGGCATCGGTGATGTGCACGATGCCGTACCCGACGCGCTGGTCGCAGCGTGCCGTCGGCAGGGGCTGGCCTTGCTGGTGGCACCACCGGCGGTGCCGTTCGCGGCCCTGAGCCGGTTCGTCGCCGACTTTCGGATGGGCGGCGAGATCGCCGTAGCCCGTGCGACCAATAGCCTTGTGCCGGAGCTTCTTTCATCGCAACGCCGGGGCGAGACGGTACGCCAGCTGCTGGACCGGGCCGGCACGGTGCTCGGCGGTTACTTCGTGGTGGACGGTGCCGACCGGGCCGACGGTGCCGGGCCGGGCACGCTCGACGTGGAGGGCGTGGGCAGTCTGTCCTGGGTGGGACGCGGTCGGCCGCCGGAACCGGCCGTGCTGGAGGTCATCGCCCGGTTCGCGCAAGCCGCCCAAGGTGACCGGGACATCGAGTCGGCGCTGTCGCGGGAGCGGGTCGGACAGCTGCTGTCGCTGGTGGAGCGGCGCATGCTGCTGCCCGACGCGCTGTCCCAGCTGTTGGACTGGCCGGGCCTGGGCGCACCAGAATTGGCGTGTTCGGCCTGGCCCGCGGGCGCGGGTGCCGTGCTGGCCATGACGTTTCCCGCCGCATTGGTGGGCGACGCCCCGGACGTGTGCCTGGTGCTGACCCCCGACGGCGGGGAGTTTCGCCAGTCGGCCGCCGAACTGTCCCTGCCGTCCGGTCATTCGGCGCCCTCACCGTTGATCGAACTCGGCTCGGCCATCAGCCAGGCGCGCATCGCGCTGGACATGGCGCGCCAACACGGCGGCAGCGTCGGACCCGACCAGCTGAGCACCGTCGGCAGCCTGCTCGAGGGCCTCCCGTCGAATCGGCTGGCGCCGTTCCGGCATCAGCTCATCGATCCGCTGGCCGACATGGACCGCAGCCGCGGCACCCAACACGTGCGCACGCTGCGAACCTTCTTGGCCACCAACGGGTCCGTCATCGACACCGCACGCGAGTTGTTCCTGCACACCAACACCGTGCGGCACCGGCTGGGCCGTATCCGGGAGCTGACCGGGCGCGACCCGATGAACCTGGGCGATCTGGCCGCCTTCGCCATCGGCTTACAGGCCAGCGACCGCTCTCGGCGACGCCCGGACCCATCGCCAACTTAGGTTAGCCTGTCATACTCAACCGCGTGTCCGACTATGCGATCCAGCTGGAAGACGTCACCAAACGTTTCGGCGACAGGCAGGCCCTGCAGGGCGTGACGTTCAGCATGCCGGCGGGCACGGTGCTCGGCGTGCTGGGACCCAACGGGGCAGGCAAGACCACGACCATCAATGTGCTGTCCACCCTGATCCGGCCCACTTCCGGCCGGGCCACCGTCGCCGGGTTCGACGTGGTGCACCAGGCCGCCGACGTCCGCAAACACATCGGGCTGACGGGCCAGTACGCCGCCATCGACGGGATGCTCACCGGCCGGGAGAACCTCGTCCTGTTCGCCGAACTCAACGGGCTGAGCCGGGCCAAGGCCCGCGCCCGGGCCGACGAGCTGCTGTCGGCACTGGGCCTCACCGACGCCGCCGACCGCCGCGTCGGCACCTATTCCGGCGGTATGCGCCGCCGGGCCGACATCGCCTGTGGGCTGGTCGCCGCGCCCGCCGTGGTGTTCCTGGACGAGCCGACCACCGGCCTGGACCCGCGCAGCCGACGGGAGGTGTGGGACCTGGTCGGTTCGCTGACCGCCGCGGGCACCAGCGTGCTGCTGACCACCCAGTATCTGGAGGAGGCCGACGCGCTCTCGGATTCGATCGTCGTCATCGACCACGGCCGGGTGATCGCCGAGGGCACGGCCGACGAACTCAAGCACCGCGTCGGCGCCACGGTGTGCCGGGTCACCCCGGTGCGCCCGGCCGACGGTCCCCGCATCGCCGCCGCGCTGGTCGATATCACCGGCACCGGAACCGAGATCACGGCGGATCCGGATACCGGCACGCTGTCGCTGCCCGCACCCGACGGGCTGGCCACCTTGAGCGAGGTGTTCCGTCGCATCGAGACCCTCGACATCGAGGTCGCCGATATCGCGCTGCGCAAGCCGTCGCTGGACGAGGTGTTCTTCGAACTGACCGGGTCGCCGGCGTGACGGCTCTGGGCGCCTTGACCCGGCGCTCGGTACTGGGCACCCTGCGCGACGGCGACCTGCTGTTCGCGATCGGCGGACCGGTCGCGTTCTTCGTCTGCTTCGACATCACCCTGCGCAAGGTCATCCAGACCGACGGGATGAGCTACCCGCAGTATATCCTGCCCGTCATCGTGGTGCAGGCAATGATCTTCACCGCGATGACCACGGCCGACCGCGCCGCGCGGGATCACCTGAGCGGCATGGGAATCCGGATGCGGTCGTTGCCCATCACGGCGCTGGCACCGGTGACCGCGCGCATGCTGTCAGCGCTGCTGCGCGCGGCCGCGGCACTGAGCGCAGCGCTGGCGGTGGGGTGCGCGTTCGGGTTCGGGTTCCACGGTGGGGTGGCCGACCTGTTGGTCTTCGTCGGGCTGTCCTTGCTGCTGTCGCTGGCACTGTCGCTGGGCGCCGACGCGATGGGTTCGGTCGCCGGCAGCACCGAGGCCGCCGGCCAGACGCTGCTGGTCCCCCAGCTGCTGCTGGTGATGTTGTCCACCGGAATCGCTCCGGCCCAAGCATTTCCGTCGTGGCTGGGCCCGTTCGTACGCCATCAACCGGTATCGGTGCTCGCCGACACGCTGCGTGGGCTCGCGGTGGGCCAGCATGTCCGGCTCGGCGCGAGCATCGCCTGGTGCATGGGGCTGTTGGTGGTGTTCGGTGCGATCGCCGTCCGCATGCAGAGGCGGGCGGCATGATCCGGCAATCCCGGGTGCACGCCCGGCGGCTGCTGCTGGGCTGGCGGCGCGCCCCGGTGGTGCTCATCCAGTCGCTGATCTTCCCTACCTTCCTGCTCGTCGTGTACGCACTGGTGGTCGGCACCTCGGTGCGGCAGCTGACCGGGTCCAGCAGCCTCTACGGCCTGGTGCCGATGTGCGCGGTGGCCGGGGCGCTGTTCGGCGCGATGGGCACCGGGGCCGCAATACCCGACGAGCGAGAAGCCGGACTGCTGAGCCGGTTGTGGGCGCTGCCCGTGCACCGGGCCAGCGCGCTGACCGGGCGGCTGATCGCGGAAAGCGCCCGCGCGCTGGCCGGCGCGGTGGCGCTCACCGCGGTCGGACTGGCGATGGGTCTGCGTTTCACCGAAGGCTGGCCGGGCGCAGTGGGATTCGTTCTCATCCCGGTGTTGATGGTGATCGGCTTCTCGACGGTCATCGTGGCGGTGGCCGTGCAGTCCGGCGGCAAGAACATCATCACGGGATTGTCGACGGTGTGCTTTCTGCTGCTGTTCTTCAATTCCGGGATGGTGCCGGTCGACGTGTTCCCCGGATGGGTGCAACCGATCGTGCGGGCCCAGCCGATGTCACCGGCCATCGAGGCGATGCGTGGGCTGGCCGGCGGCGGACCGGTGCTGTGGCCGGTGCTGCAATCGGTGGCCTGGGTAGCCGGACTCGTCGCCGTGTTCGGTCCGATCGCCGTGCGCGGGTACCGGCTGGCCGCCGAGAATCCGTGATAGACCGTGATAGACAGGGTGCATGGAAATCCTGGCCAGCCGGATGCTCATCAGGCCGGCGGACTATCCGAAATCCGTGTCGTTCTACCGCGATCAGATCGGGCTGGCCATCGCCCGCGAATACGGCGCGGGCACGGTGTTCTACGCCGGCCAGTCGCTGCTGGAGCTGGCCGGCCACGGCGAGCCGTCCGGCGGCGGAACACCTGCGGGGCGAGCGGAGCGACGGGATATTGCACTGTGGCTGCAGGTCCGCGATGTCTATGCCACGCAAGCAGAGTTGGCCGGCCGCGGGGTCACCGTCGCCAGGCCCGCGCAGGAGGAGCCCTGGGGCCTGCACGAAATGCACGTCACCGATCCGGACGGCATACTGCTGATCTTCGTCGAGGTGCCACCCACCCATCCACTGCGCCGCGACGTCCGCAATTGAGAGGAAGCCCGTGCCCGAGACCAAGATCACCGTCATCTACGACAACCCCACCGATCCTGCCGCGTTCGAGAGCGCTTATCCCGCAGAACAATTGGAGGCCGCCCGGCGCATCCCGGGGTACGTCCGGTTCGAGGCGTCCAAGGTGTGGCCCAAGGAGGACGGCAGCCCGACACCGGCCTACCGGTCCATCGACCTCTACTACGCCGATTACGACGCCGCCAGCGCCGCCGTCACCACGCCCGAGGCAGGCGAGTTCTTCGCGGCGATGGCTCGGCTGTCCACCGGCGGGGTCCGGGTGTTGTTCTCCGAGATCGAGATCCCGCAGTTCTGACCGGCTGCACGACAACACCCCCGGTCCGGTGGACCGGGGGTGTTCTGTTCGAGCCGCTTATCTAACTGGCGCGGCCAGCGGCCAGCCGACCGAGGCCAGCCGCGAGGCGACCTGGTGGATCTCCTCGGGGTTGGGCTCCTTCTCGATGATGGCCTCGACGGCGGCGCGGATCTCGGCCTCGGTGACCGTCTCGGCCTCACTCGTCCGGAGGATGGACTGCGCGGCCTTGACGACCTCTTCCTCGGTGAGCGAACGCTTGAGCAGAGCCAGCAGCGGGAAGTAGTCCTTGGGCGGCACGCCCTCCGGGTAGCCCTCACGCAACCATTGCAGGACGCTGTCGAACGCGTTGGTATCGGTCATCTGCGTCTCACTTACCCGGGATGAACGGGACGGGGTTGAAACCGAAGTGGTGGATGATGGTGGCCTTGGTGATCCACAGGATGCCGATCAGCACCACCACCCCGACGAGGGCGAACAGCAGCAGCCCGAGCGCCCGCAGTGCCGGGTTGGGGGCCTGCGCGGTGCCGTCGTTGTTGGTGCCGCCCGATCCGCTGGAGAAGGCCACCAGTCCGGTGGCGAACAGGGCGGGCAGGCCGGCACCCAGGATGAGCCCCACCACCAGCACCTTGAGGATTGCCTCTACGTAAGTCATTGCGTCACATTCCTTCTCGTCGCGTCGCGATCAGACGGCGGCTTTGTCGGGGCGGGTCTCGCGGACCTCGGCGGGCACCACCGAGTTGGTCGACTCGTCCCAGTCGGCGTTGACGTTGCTGTGGTCCACCTTCTGCTGCTGGGCACGCCAGTACATGTAGCCCGAGAGCGCCACCAGGATCACGAAGATGACGCCGTCCCCGACGAGCTGGGATCCGGTGGCCGACTTGAGCCCGAAGGACAGCCAGTAGGACAGCGCACCCACCAGCGCGGCGGCCGGCAGGGTGATCAGCCAGGCCATGGCCATCCGGCCCGCGACCGCCCAGCGCACCTCGGCGCCCGGCTTGCCGACACCGCTACCGAGGATCGAGCCGGTGGCGACGTGGGTGGTGGACAGCGCCATGCCGGCGGCCGACGAGCTCAGGATGATGGCAGCCGACGAGGCCTCGGCGGCCAAGCCCTGCGGCGACTCGATCTCGACGAGGCCCTTACCCAGGGTGCGGATGACGCGCCAGCCGCCGATGTAGGTGCCCAGCCCGATGGCCAGGGCGCAGGAGGCGATGATCCAGAACGGCAGGCCGTCCTTCTTCACGTCGCCGGTGAGATGCCCGGTGGTAATGAGCGCCAGCGCGATGACACCCATGGTCTTCTGCGCGTCGTTGGTGCCGTGCGACAGCGCCACCAGCGAGGCGGTGGCGATCTGGCCCCAGCGGAAGCCGTCCTCGCGGCGCTTCTTCATCACGTTGCGGGTAATCCGGTAGACCAGCCAGGTGCCGACGGCCGCGACCAGGCCGGCGATGAACGGGGCGGCCAGCGCGGGGATGATCACCTTCTGGAACACGCCGGGCCAGTTGACCCCGGACAGGCCGAGCGCGGCCAGGCCGGCACCGATCAGACCGCCGAAGAGCGCATGCGACGAGCTGGACGGGATGCCGAACAACCAGGTCAGCAGGTTCCACAGGATGCCGCCGATGAGGCCGGCGAAGATGATGGTCAAGCCCATCGACGCGTCGATGCCCGACAGCAGATGCCCGGTCTTGCTGTCCTGCACCTTCAGCACCGACGTGGTCACGGTGACGGCCACCTCGACCGAGAGGAAGGCGCCGACCAGGTTGAGCACACCGGCGAGGATCACGGCGGTCTTGGGCTTAAGCGCACCGGTGGCGATCGACGTCGCCATCGCATTTCCGGTGTCGTGAAATCCGTTGGTGAAGTCGAAAGCCAGCGCTGTCCCAATCAACAGCACCAGGATGATCATCTCTGCGCTCATGGCGCTAATTCTGGGGTAACGCCATCCCGTTTGACCAGCGGGTAGGGCGCCTACCAATATGGTCTGACCAGGCGATTTTCAACTGCCCCACAGGAGTTCACCCAGTGTTCATCTTGGCGCCCCGGTGCGTTCTCCTGAGAACGGACATGGCAGCCGGTTTGTCTGCGCGCGACGGAAGCAGCCCGTGACCGCGCGCACTACCATCGATGCGACTCAAGGGAGGAGGACGAGCCGTGAACGCGTTTCTCGCAAAGATCGTGGCGTGGCTGAACGCCGGCTATCCCGAGGGTGTTCCGGGTCCTGATCGGGTACCGCTGATGGCACTGCTCACCCGCCGGCTCAGCAACGACGAGGTCAAGGCCGTCGCCCAGGACCTGATCGACCGCGGCGAGTTCGACCATATCGACATCGGCGTGTTGATCACCCAGATCACCGACGAGTTGCCCCGCGAAGAAGACGTGGAGCGGGTGCGGAATCGGCTGGCCGCCAAGGGCTGGCCGCTCGACGACCCACGGGACGGCGACCCGGCCGAGGACGACGACGAGGAGACCCCATAACCGTCCTGCGACCGCTGCCCATCGAGCCCGGCGTGGCGGCCCTGTCGGCGCTGCCCGCGATCGAGGCGGTGCTGTCCGGGCAAAACGCCGGCGCGCTGCTGCCCGTCCCGGCCGACGACCCGCGCCAGGGCGCCCTGCTGACCGACGCACTTCGCGCCGGCGAGAACATCGGCGAGAACATCGCCGTGGTGGTGCCGACCTCCGGCACCACCGGAATCCCCAAGGGCGCCATGCTGTCGGTCGCGGCGTTGACCACGAGCGCACACGCCACCCATGACCGCCTCGGCGGGCCCGGCCACTGGCTGCTGGCGTTACCCGCCCATCACATCGCCGGGTTACAGGTGCTGGTACGCAGCGTGCTGGCCGGCACCACGCCGGTGGCGATCCCGGCGAGCTTCGCTGCCACCGAACTGGTCTCCGCGGTCGCCGCGATGGGGTCCGGCCGGCGCTACGCCGCACTGGTGGCCGCCCAACTGGTCAAGCTGCTCGACGAGCCGGCCGCGGCGGCGGCACTGGCACATCTGGACGCGGTGTTGATCGGCGGTGGCCCGATGCCGGCGGGGGTCGGCGGACGCGCGGCCGACGCCGGGATCCGGGTGATACGCACCTACGGCATGAGTGAGACAGCAGGTGGCTGCGTCTACGACGGCCGGGCACTGGCCGGTGTGCAGGTCCGGATCGACGACGGCCGGGTGGTGCTCGGCGGGCCGATGGTGGCCGACGGCTATCGCAATCCGGTGACCCCGGACCCCTTCGCCGAGCCGGGCTGGTTCCGCACCGACGACCTCGGCGCGCTCGACGGTTCCGGGGCGCTGTCCATCCTCGGCCGGGTCGACGACGCCATCAGCACCGGTGGGCTCACGGTGTTACCGCAACTGGTGGAAAACGCCATGGCCGGCCATCCCGCAGTGGCCGAGTGCGCCGTGTTCGGGGTTCCCGATGCGCGGCTGGGACAGCGGGTGGCCGCGGCCGTGGTGATGGTTCCCGGTGCCACGGTGCCGGTCCTGACCGAGATCCGCGCGCTCGTCGCGGAGACGCTGGACGTGACCGCCGCACCGCGCGAGATCCACGTCGTCGATGCGCTGCCACGGCGCGGGATCGGCAAGCTGGACCGAAAAGCACTTTCCCTGCGGTTCGGGGACCCCGGATGATGGACGGTATGCGAACCGAGGTCACGACCGCCGAAGAACTCCGGACCATCGTCGGGGAGCCGACCGCCGCCGTCGCCAACAAGGTCAGCGACCGGCTCTCCGATATCCACCGGGATTGGATCGCGCACTCGCCACTGTGCTTCGTCGCCACCACCGACGCCCAGGGCCGGGTCGACGTCTCCCCCAAGGGTGACCCGGCCGGGTTCGTGCACGTGCTGGACGCGCACACCATCGCCATCCCGGAACGCCCTGGCAACAAACGGGTGGACGGCTACCTCAACGTGCTGCAGAACCCGCGGGTGGGCACGCTGTTCGTCATCCCCGGGCGTGGGGACACCGTGCGCGTCAACGGGTGCGCCAAGATCGTTTCCGACGCACCGTATTTCGACGCGATGGCCGTCAAGGGCAAACGCCCCATCCTGGCCCTCGAAGTCACCGTCGAAGAAGTGTTCTTCCATTGCGCCAAGGCGTTCCTGCGTTCGGACGCGTGGAAGCCGGAGACCTGGAACCCCGAAGCGGTGCCCAGCACGGCACAGCTCGCCCACTCGTTCAAGCCGGAACAGACGCTGGAACAACTGCAGGCGTACTACGCCGAGGATCACCTGCGCACCCTGCTCTACTGACTGGGTGCACCGATCAGCGCACCAGGATCGCCCGGGTGTAGAGCAGTTGAAAACCCTTGCGCTGCACGTTCTGCTGCGATCGCGACCCCGGTGAAGTGGTGACCACGGCGATATCGGCGCCTGCGGCATCCGCATCGGACAACCGTGCGGACAGCAGCGCGCTCTGCACGCCGCGCCGACGGAACGCCGGCGCGGTGGCGGCCCCGGTCAGCTGAGCGACCCCATCGGTGATACGCATGCTGGCCCCGCCCGCGATGGCGCTCACCCCGTGCTCATCCCCCGTCGCTTCGCTCGCCGAGCAGCGCGCCAGGTAGGTCACCGCACCGGCGGCGACCATATCCCGCACTGCCGCGGCGAGCACGTCGCGGGGGAACTCCTCATGGCTGGGCACCCCCTCGGCGTCGGGGTGCGCGAAACCGTCGACGACCACGTCGACCCAGGCTCGCAGCTCGTCGGCACGGGCCTTGTCGACCCGGACGCCCGGTACGCCGGGCTCGGCGACGGGCCGGGTGCCGAGCACATTCTCGAACGACACCAGCCGGTAGCCGCGGCCGGTCAACATGGCGCCGATCTGCGGGTCAGCCAGATTCGACAGCTCCACCTGGACGGCCGCTCCGCGGCGGGCGTACTCCCGTTCGATCTCGTCGAGGTCGGCGTCGGCCGGGACTCCGCCGAAGCCAAGGCCCACCACCTTGGTCAGCGGTGAATCGGGCCCGGCGAAGCACGCCGCGCCCCCGGCCAGCGGACGGACATCGGTGGCGCCGGCACTGATCAGCGCCGTCTCGGCGGCCTCGATCCGCGCGGCGAGCTCGGTTCCCGGGAAGATGTTCACGACGCTCACCGTCTCACCACGCCGTCACCAATGTCACGTAGATTACGGTGCCCGCCAGGATGGACACCAAGGCGTGGCCCCGCCACAAATGCAGACCCGCCGTGACGGCCACCGCGATCGCCGTCCAAACCTGCTGACGCACAGCGGCTTCGGGCACGTCACGCAGGGTGTACATGGCAAGTATCACCATCACGCCCAGCGGCATGTGCACGCTCAGATACCTGATGACGACGCTGTGTCGCATGGGAGCCAACGCGGCGAACGGCAACGCCCGCAGCGCCCACGTCACCGCCGCGCTCACCGCCACCAGTGCGGCGATGTGTCCGGGCTCAGCCATCGGTCCGCCGACGATCGACCACGAACCGCGCCAACAGTGCTGCGGTGAACGCGGCGAACGCGCACACCAGCAGCTGCCCGGGAGCGACCAGCCAGGCCACTACCGCGCACAGCACCGCGATCACCGCGGTGAGCCGGTCCGGGTGCTGACGGTAGGCGTCGATGGCCAGCACCACGAACAACGCGGTCAGCGCGAAGTCGAGCCCCTGCAGGCGTTGCACCGGCAGGGCCGCACCCACCAACCCGCCCAGTCCGGCCGAAGCGGCCCAGGTGAGGTGAAAAGCGCACTGCATCAAGAGGATCTGGCGGCTGGTCCAGGTGGCGGCCGCCGGGCTGACGCCGACAGCGTAGGCCTCGTCGGACAGCACGTACGTGCTGTACAGCTTGGCGGCCGCGCCGTCGATCCGCTGCAGCGGAAACGACAGGGCGTAGAACACGTGCCGGGAGTTCACCACGAAACTGGTCAACGCCACAGTGGCGATCGGTGCGCCGGCCGCGGCCAGGCCGACCATCAGGAACTCCAGCGAGCCGGCATAGATGACCGCCGCGAACACCGGCGCCCACCACCACGCCAGCCCGGCGTGCACCACCAGGAATCCCAACGCCATGCCCAGCGGGACGAATGCCAGGCCGATGGGTGCCGAAAGCCGCAGGACGGCACGAACAGGATGCTCGGGCATCCGACCAGTCTGGCCGATTCCGCCGGTCGTCCCGCGGGTACCCCGAAGCATGGACCAGCCCGGCGCCGCGGACTTCGTACCGGCCACCCGCAGTTTGTCCGTTCCGGCGGGTGCCGCGGCTGCGATCTGTACCACGATGCCGATCAGGCGGTGTTCGGCGCCGGACCGCGGTCGGCACGCCTGATGCTGGTCGGTGAGCAGCCCGGCGACCGGGAGGACCGGATGGGCCGGCCCTTCGTGGGGCCAGCGGGCCGGCTGCTGGACAAGGCGCTCGACGCCGCGTCGGTGGACCGCACACAGGTGTACGTCACCAATGCCGTCAAACACTTCAAATTCACCGAGCGCGGCAAGCGCCGCATTCACCAGAAGCCGAGCCGGACCGAGGTGGTGGCATGCCGCCCTGGCTGCTGGCCGAATTGGCGGCGGTGGCCCCGGACACCGTGGTCCTGATGGGTGCCACCGCCGCGCAATCGTTGCTGGGCAACGACTTCCGGCTCACGGCGCACCGCCGCGAGGTACTCGCGTTTCCGGACGCGGAGGTACTCGCATTTCCAGACGCGGAGGTACTCGCGTTTCCGGACGCGGAGGAGGCACCGGCTCCCGACGTCGTCGTCACCATTCACCCGTCGGCGGTGCTGCGCGGGCCCGACGACGGACGTGCGGCCGCCTTCACGTCACTCGTAGAAGACCTCCGCTTCGCCGCGGGCCTGCGCAGCAGCAGTTGATCAGCGCGCCGCCGCGGCAGCACCTTTCTCGGTCTGCTCACCCTCGTTGGCCAGGGTGCCGCCCGCGCTCTCCAGGTGCGCCCGGACGAACCACTGGAACTTCTCCAATTGACCCGCCTGGTCGATCAGCAGATCCTGGGACACCAGATCCAGCTCGTCGAGCCGTTCGATCGACTTGCGAATATCGGAGATGACCCCGTTGTACACCAGATCCAGTGCGGCCAGGTGCGCCTGGACCGTGTCGCGGCCCACCGAATAGTCGTCCCACACCCGGTCTTTGAGGATCGCCCCGGGCGTACCCTGCGGTGAGGCACCCAGCGCCGCGATCCGCTCGGCGACATCGTCGGCGAAGCCGCGCACCAGCTCCACCTGCGGATCGATCATCTCGTGCACGCCGATGAAGTTGGGCCCCACCACATTCCAATGCACATGCTTGAGCGTGAGGTGCAGATCGTTGTAGGTGCTCAGCTGCCGCTGAAGCAAATCGGCGATCTCGCGGCTGTCGTTGTCGGAGAGTCCGGGAATGGTGAACTCACTCATCAATTCGCTCCTTTACGCAGATGACTTCCGGCTGCGGGTACCCCCGTTCGCGCGCGACCAATCAAGACCGGCTCAACGGCACAGTCCGGGGTAACCCGTGGCCATGACCACTTCCACTCCCCACACCCGCACCCACATGCCGGCCGTGCGCATCGCGGCCCTCGTGGTCGGCGCCTTGTTCCTCGTCGTCGGCATTGCCGGCTTCATACCGGGACTGACCACGCACACCGACATGTTGACCTGGGCCGGGCATCACTCGGGCAGCATGTTGCTCGGGGTGTTCGCGGTCTCGGTCCTGCACAACGTGGTGCATCTGGCCTTCGGGATCGCCGGGCTGCTCGCGTCGCGCACCGGCACCGCCGCCCGCGGCTTCCTCGTGGTGGCCGGGGTGATCTACCTCGTTCTGACGCTCTACGGGGTGGTGATCGACCACGCCAGCAGCGCCAACTTCGTGCCGCTGAACACCGCCGACAACTGGCTTCACCTGGCCCTGGGGTTGGCGATGGTGGGCCTCGGGGTGTTGCTGGGCCGGCCGGCGGTGCACACCGACGACGGCACCATTGCGCCGACCGACGGGCTTGAGTGAGGAGTTTTGTCGGGTCACGCCGACGGGTATCCGGCACCATGCGCACCGAGTTCCACGCCGAGATCGACCACCTGACGGTCGAGCTCGGGCAGATGTGTGAACTCGCGGCCTCCGTGATGACATATGCGACGGCGGCGTTGGTGCACGACGATGACGATGCCGCACATCGGGTCGGAATCGAACTGGCCCGGTTGACCTCCCTGCACCATCGTGTCGACGAGCGGGCGTTTGCCATTCTTGCCCGGCAGGCGCCGGTGGCCCACGACCTGCGGGTGGTGATGTCGGCCTTCGCCATCTCGGCCGATGCCGACCGGATGGGCGGGTTGGCTGCCAACATCAGCAAGGTGAGCCGGCGGCGCGCATCCACCCCGGTGCCACCGGTCGCCTTGGATGTGTTCGCCGCCATGGGCCGGCAAGCCGTGGCGCTGGCCGAAGGCGCGCACTCGGCGGTGCTCCGTACCGATCTCGTTGCCGCCCAGCACATCACCGACGGCGATGAGGCGATGAATGCGCTGCACCGCAGGCTGTTCACGATGGTGCTCGATGATCGTTGGGAGCACGGGCCGATCGCCGCGGCCAACGTCATGCTGCTCGGCCGGTTCTACGAGCGGTTCGCCGACCATGCCGTCAGCATCGCCCGCCGCGTCGTGTTCCAGGCGTCCGGGCGGTTACCGCACAGCAGCACCTCGCCGACGTGAAAACCATCCCCGAACTGAGGAGAAACCCATGCCGAGTTTCCGGCGCATCTCCATCGCCATCGGCGCCGCCGCCCTGACCGTCGGCATATCGACCGGCTGCGGTGGCCAGGACAAGCCCATGGTGAGCACCCCGGTCGAAACCAAGCCGTCGAGTTCGGTCATGACCGAGACACCGTCGACGGTGGCCCCCGGTACGACGCTCACCGGAACCCCGACCGAGCGCACCGACACGGGCGCCCCGTCCTGACAGCGAGGAGTGACCATGCCCCGCGGAGACGGCATCTACGCCGACGACCCAGCCGATCAGCCCCCGCCGATCACGACGGAGGACGGCGACCTGGACAAGGACACCCCGGACGTCGATACCGACACCCCACAAGAGGAGCCACCGGACTGAGGCTCTTGTTATTGAGTGATTGTTCTATTAACGTCGGTAACCATGTCTGACGGATTGCGTAAGTTCACGTTCGAGCGCCGGCTCGGTCGGTGGGTGATGAACCCCGTGGTCGCCACGCTCGACAAGCTCGGGCTGCGGCCCCGCCTCATCGTCGAACTCGAGACCACCGGCGCCAAGACCGGCGTGGCGCGCCGCGTCCCGCTCGCCGGCCGCGCCGACGAGAACGGCGTATGGGTCATCTCCCAGCACGGGCGACGCGCCGGGTGGGCACACAACATCGCCGCGCACCCCGAGGTCCGCGTGCGGGTGAACGATCAATGGCGAGCGGGCACAGCCACCTTCGAGCCGGAGGACGACGTGCGCACCCGGGCCCGCACGTTCGGCGGCACTGCGACGGCGCTGACCATGCGAGCCATGGAAAGCGACCCCATCTCGGTGCGCATCACTTACCGGTAGCCGGCTCCGCCACATTGGTCGATACCGAGGTCGGCCCGGCAGTCGCGGCCGCCGGGAAACCGGTACGGGGCACTCCCGGGGTACCGAGCTGGCCCGCCAGCCAGGGCAGCGACGCGGTGAACGTCGCCTTGGCGAACGGCCAGTCATGCTTGCCAGGGGCGGCGATCACCGCGCAGTCCATCCCCTTGGCGGTGCCCAGCGCGCACAACGAGTGGGCGGCCGCCGTCTGATCACCGGGATTGCCACCGGCATCCCGGCCGCCCAGCCCGACCGCATCGGCAGCGGCGGCCTGATCCATCTTGTGCGGGGTCTGCGGGGTGGTGGAAATCTCGAACCACCCGGCGACGCCCCGATAGCTGCCGTGCGCGTTCATCACCGTGGTGGGGTCGAAGGCGGCCCACGCAGCCTCGCTGCCCCCGAACAATCGGCTGACGGTCTGGTCGTGGGTGCCGGCGGTCGGCCCCAGGTCCCCGGCGATGTCGACGAACGCGCTGAACAGGTCGGGATGCATGACCGTGAGGTCGACCGCGCAGGTGCCGCCCATCGACCACCCGACGATACCCCAGTTGGCCGCCGCGGAACTCACCCCGAAGGTCGAATTCACATACGGCACAACATCCTTGGTGAGGTGGTCGGCGACGTTGCCGCGCGGTCCGTTGACGCACTCGGTGTCGTTGTTGAACGATCCGCCACTGTCGACGAAGACGAATACCGGGGCATTGCCGCCGTGCGCCGCGGCGAAAGCGTCCATGGTCGCGGCAGCGTCCCCGGTGCGCAGCCAGTCCGCAGGCGTGTTGAATTCACCGCCGATCATCATCACGGCCGGCAGCTGGGTAGCACCGGCGAACCAGGCCGGCGGCAGGTAGACCAGTTCGGTGCGATGTTTGAATCCCGAGGCGTCGGCCGGAATGGTCACCGGGACGACGGCGCCGTGGGCGGGCACGCTGTGGGCGGCCTTCTGCGCCTGCACGGTGGCGAGGTCGGTTTCGTCGGGCAGCGGCCCAGCGGTCAGCTGGTTCCACGCCGTCTGCACGGTCGGGAAATAGCCGACCCACAGATTGACCGCCAGTGCCGAACTGAGCAGACATCCCGCCACCGCGAGCGCCGAGACACCGCGCCGCCACCACGGCGCCGTCGCCCAACCAAACACCGCGACACCGATCGCGAGCCCGCTCAGGCCGATCCACACCCACAGTTCGTCGGGGGCCGGGTCGTCTGCCATGCCCTGGGAGTCGATGAACCAGTTCGCCCAGGCCGCGGCGGCGACGCCGAGCAAAAGCGCCAGCGGCAACCAGAGCAGACGCCAGCGCCTGGTGCGCCACCCGATGGCCGCGATCAGGATCGCGGCGGCCACCAGCTGGATCACGATGGGCAGCCAGCCCCGCAGCAACGAAAGACCGTGATGGTAGGGATCCGCTGCGGCGGCGTCGGCGAGCAGGATCGTCACACCGACATCATGCCGTCGTAATCTTTATGCCCGCTGTGAGACAACGGCTTTCACGCACAGCCGGCACATAGAGAGCCAGGTTAGTCCGGCAGCGAGCCGCTGAGCCGCTCGGTGGCGGCGACGTAATCCTCGATGAACTCCAACACCACGTCCCGGGCCGGCTTCACCTTGTTCATCAACCCAACACCCTGACCGACGAAATACGTGGCCAGTGCCTGGGCGCCCTCATGCCCTTGGGCGGCCAGCGCATCGACACGCCGCAGCACGGGTTCGCTCAGCATGTTCTGCAACGGCAACGGCAACGGCTGCTGGCCACCCTTGGGCGCCCAGGCATCGGTCCAATCCGACACGAGCTGCCGGGACGGTTTACCGGTGCGGCCCGCCGACCGCACGGTGTCACGCGAGCTGGCGGCCAGCATCTTGGCCACGGTGTGCGGCTCGGTCTCGGCTTCCTCGGTCGTCAGCCACACCGAGCCGGTCCACGCCCCTGCCGCGCCGAGCGCGACCGACGCCGCCATCTGCTTGCCGGTCACGATGCCACCGGCGGCCAGCACCGGGACCGCATCATCGATCGCATCTATCACTTCTGGGACCACCACCAGGGTCGACACCTCACCACAATGCCCGCCGGCTTCGGTACCTTGCGCCACGATCAGATCCACGCCGGCGGCGACCTGTTTGACGGCGTGCTCCTTGGCGCCGACCAGCGCCGCCACCGGAATGCCGTGCTCGCGGCCGGCCTCGATCATGTAGTCCGGCGGCACCCCGAGCGCATTGGCCATCAGCTTGATCGGATGGCTCAGCGCCACCTGCAGCAGGTCCGAGCCGGTGCCACCGGCCAGCACCGGGGCGCCGGTGCGCGGCGTGGGGTCGGGGTCGATGCCGTGCTCGCGGAGCAGGTTGTCGATGTAGTCGCGGTAGTCCTGCGGGATCCGGGCGGCCAGATCGGCCTTGCTGAGCTGCTCACCCTTGCCCTCGAATTTGGCAGGCACGATGATGTCGACGCCGTAGGGCTTACCGTGCACGTGCTGGTCGATCCAGGTGAGCTCGCGGTCCAGCTGCTCGGGGGTGAAGGCGGCGCCACCCAGTACCCCGAAGCCGCCGGCGTTGGTCACCGCGGCGACCACATCGCGGCAGTGACTGAAGGCGAACAGCGGGAAGTCGATGCCATAGTGCGCGCAGAGCGCCGAGGGGGACGTCGGTGTCATCCGCTCATTATCGACACCTGTCAAGTTCGATGGAAGCTAGGGCAACTCGAACGGCAGCGTCACACCATCGTGCGCCAGGCAGTGCGTGCAGACCCGCTGCGGCGCGGCCGCCGCGGCATTCTCGATGGCCTCCCGCACCAGCTTCTTGAAGCCGACCATGTTGCGCTCGAACTCGGCGAACACGTCCACCGCCCGCACGCCGGCCCCGGCCTCCACACCGGCATCCAAGTCTGTCACCAACGCTATTGCGGCATAACATATTTCCAGTTCGCGGGCCAGCACGGCCTCCGGGTAGCCGGTCATGTTGACCAGGCTGAACCCCTGATCGGCGAACCACCGGCTCTCGGCCCTTGTGGAGAACCGCGGCCCCTGGATCACCACCATGGTGCCGCCGTCGACGACATCGGGGAGCTCGGCGGCTGCCGCCCGCAACGCCGGGCAGTACGGATCGGCGAATCCCACGTGAATCCCACCGGCATCGAAATAGGTGTCCGCACGCCCGCTGGTGCGGTCGACCAGTTGGTCGGGCACCACCATGGCACCGGGACCCAGCGCCGGGTTCAGGCTGCCGACCGCGCACGGCGCGAAGATGCGCCGGACACCCAGCGCGCGCATCGCCCACATGTTGGCGCGGTAGGGCACCGTATGCGGTGAGAACTCGTGGCGCACGCCGTGCCTCGGCAGGAAGGCGACCTCGTGCTCGCCGACGGAACCGACGGTGATCGCCGCGCTCGGCGCGCCATAGGGCGTGTCCAGGTTGATGCGGCGAGCATCGGGACCGAAGAACGAATAGAAGCCGCTACCGCCGATTACTCCGAGCATCCGCCCATTCTGCTGGGTCAGTCGGCGGTGGGCTCCGCCAGCTCGGCGTTGAGGTCCGCCTTTTCGGCGGCCTGCTTGGCGGCGTCGCGGATGGCAAAGGCGTCGGTGGCCAGCCCACCGATCGCGTTGGCCACGTCCTTGACCGCGGTGGTGATGATGCTGGCAACTTCGCCCACGGTCGACGCCACCGACTCGACGCCCTCTTGCAAGGCGTCTTTGGCGATCTCGGTCTTGCTCAGTCGGTCGGTCATGAGACAAGTGTCACGTGGTGTGCGCCACGTGACAAGGTGCCGCTCGTCACGCCATTTCGAAACACCATGCGACGATGGCCCGCATGGCAACCTTCGCGCAGTGGGTGGAAGGCGCACGCCCTCGTACCCTGCCCAACGCCGTCGCCCCCGTGCTGGCTGGGACCGGGGCAGCCGCCGCGCTCGACGGCGCGGTGTGGTGGAAGGCGCTGTTGGCACTGCTGGTCTCATTGGCCCTGATCGTCGGGGTGAACTACGCCAACGACTACTCCGACGGCATCCGCGGCACCGACGATGTGCGCTCCGGCCCGCTGCGGCTGGTGGGTTCCCGGGTCGCCTCCCCGCGGGCGGTGCTGACGGCGGCGTTGGTCAGCCTGTCGGTCGGCGCGGCGGCGGGCCTGACGCTGGCAATCGTCAGCGAGCCGTGGCTGATCGCCGTCGGTGCCGCGTGCATCGCCGGTGCGTGGCTCTACACCGGCGGGTCGACGCCCTACGGCTATCGCGGGCTGGGCGAGGTGGCCGTCTTCGTCTTCTTCGGGCTGGTCGCCGTGCTGGGTACGCAGTACACACAGGCACTGCGAGTGGACTGGGTGGGACTGGCGGCCGCGGTGGCCGTCGGCTGTCTGTCCTCGGCCGTGCTGGTCGCCAACAACTTGCGCGATATCCCGACCGACCGCGAAACCGGCAAGATCACCCTGGCCGTGCGACTCGGCGACGCCCGCACCCGGCTGCTGTACCAGGTACTGGTCGGGGTGGCGTTCGCCATGACGTTCGTGCTCATGGTGGCCACCCCGTGGTGCGCCGTCGGCCTGCTGGCCGCACCGTTGGCGGTGCGAGCCACCGGACCGGTGCGGCGCGGCCTCGGCGGGCGGGAGCTGATCCCGGTACTGCGCGACACCGGACTCACCATGCTGGTGTGGTCGGTCGCGGTGGCGGTGGCCCTGACCTTCGGTTAGCTTGCGTGCGGGTCGGCCGAGTTGAGCACCGCGATGGCGTGCTCGTAGTCCCCACGCACCTCTGCGTAGCGCAGGAACTTGACGTTCTCGACCTGAATCTCGTTGGCGTCGGGCTGGTTTTCCAGGATGTCCACCACCTCGTCGACGAAATCCTGCAGCGGCATGGCCCACTGGCTGTCGCGCTGCCCGGGGACCAGGTCGGTCCGCACCGCCGGCGGCTCGAGTTCCTTGAACTCCACCGACGTCCCGGCGAATTGCAGGCGCAACGTCTCGGTCAACAGGTGGATGGCCGCCTTGGAGGCGTTGTAGCTGGGTGTCACCCGCAACGGGGTGAATCCCAGTCCCGAGGACACCGTCATCACCGTGGCCGCCGGTTGGTTCTGCAGGTGTTCGATGAATGCGGCGATCAACCGGATCGGGCCCAATACGTTGGTGGTGATGGTTGATTCGGCCGAGGCCAGGAAGGTTTCGGGGTGACGCCAGTCCTCGATGCTCATCACCCCGGCCATGGTGATCAACACGTTCAGGTCCGGATGGGCGGCCAGCACCTGCGCGGCGGCCGCGGTGATGCCGGCCGGGTCGGCGGTGTCGATCCGGACAGCGTCCACGTCGGGGTGCTCGGCCACGATCCGGTCCAGCAGCTCCTGCCGGCGTCCGCCGACGATGACCTTGTTTCCCTTGTCCCGCAGCGCAAGTGCGAGGGTCAGGCCGATACCACTGGTGGCGCCGGGGATGAAAACGGTGTTGCCGGAGATCTTCATACACCCAGCCTGCGCGTTCCCCACCCATCTGTCACATGCATATCTATGATGCAAAGTATGCTCACCACGCATATCGATCGGGTGGACCTCAACCTGCTCACCCCGCTGGTAGCACTGCTGGAGGAACGCCAGGTTTCCCGGGCCGCGGCGCGGGTGGGGCTGAGCCAGCCGGCGATGAGCCGCGCGCTGCAACGGCTGCGCCGGGTGCTCGACGATCCGCTGTTGGTGCGCGACCCGGACGGTTTCCGGCTGACGGCCCGGGCGCAGGACATCTACGACCAGCTCACCACCGTCGTCCCGCTATTGCAACATCTGTTGTCCCCCAACGACTTCGACCCGAGCCAGTCCAGCGCGCCGATCAACCTGGCCGGCAGCGACTACGCCGTGCAGACCTTCGGCCCGGCGATCTGCCAGCAGGTGCGCACCCAGTCCCCCGCCACCGCGGTCCGCTTCCACAACCTGCGCCTGGACGGGATCATCGACCAGATCCGCAGTGGTGCAGTCGATATCGGACTGTACGGTGGGGATCTGCCGCCGGACCTGCAGGCCGAAACGCTCTTCGTGGAAGACTTCGTCTGTGTGCTGGCCCATGACCATCCGCTGGCGGGTGCGGCCGGCATCACGCTGGACGACTACCTGCGCCATCCGCATATCGTGATCGACACCGCCGACGGCCGCCAGACCGCCGTCGACCGCCCTCTGGCGGCGCTGGGCCGCCCGCGCACGGCCGCCGTCACGGTGCCGTACCACTCGTCGGCACCGGCATTGCTGCCCGGAACGGATTTGATCGCAACACTTCCCGCCCGACTATGCGCGGCGTGGGATCGTGACGACACACTGCGGGCACTACCGGCGCCCGCGGAGGTGGCGCTGCTGCCGTATCAGATGATCTGGAACCGCGTGTTCGACACCGACCACCGGCACGCCTGGCTGCGCGGCGTCGTGCGGGCCGCGGCGTGCTAGGTCTGTTCCGACCCGTCGTCACCACGCAACCGGGCCTGCAACGACTCCCGATCCTTGCGGCGGCGTTCGTCGAATGCCGCGATGCTGGCGGTGGCACGGCGGCGCAGCGGCGCGAACAGCCAGATACCCAGCGGGAGCGCCAACACGATGGCGAACAACACCGCCACGATCAACGGGAACTCGCGGATCCCGAAGAGGTGGCCGATTCCGACGATCACCGCGGTGAGCACCGCGGCGAGCGCCAGCCGGGCCAGCAGATAGGCTCCGACGTCACGCAACATCCGGGTTCCCGGTCGACCATCAGACACGGGCCCGAGCCTACCCACGGCGCGTATATTCGGATCAAGGAGGTTTTCCGTGCAGTACTTGCTCCTGGTCCTGATCGTGGCCGGGCTTTCCTACGCGGTGTGGCGGGTGGTCCGGGCAGCGGCCACCCGCCCACGTACCCGGGTGATCGGTCCCGACGACGACCCCGATTTCCTGCGCCGCCTCGGCCACGGGGACAACAACCCGCGCAGTTGAGCGTTAAGCCGAGCCGGGAAATCCCGCCGCGACCACCGCGGCCAGTTTGATCAACGCCTCGCGGGTCTGCGGCTTCAGCCGCTCCAGGCTGATCTCCGCGCCCTCCTCCAGATGCGGGTCGAACGGCACCTGCAGCACCGCCCGGCAGCGCCGCGCGAAATGGTCGGTGACCTTCTGCAGGTCCACCTTGCCCGAGCGCGGGCGCACCGCGTTCACCACCGCAATCGCATTGCGCACCATGTCCTGATGCCCGTGCGCGTCCAGCCAGTCCAAGGTGGCCGACGCCGAGCGGGCCCCGTCCACCGATCCCGAGCTGACCACGATCAGCACGTCGGCATGGGACAGCACAGCGGCCATGGCCGAGTGCAGCATCCCGGTACCGCAGTCGGTGAGCACCAGGCTGTAGTACCGCTCCAGCACGTCCAAGGTCCTGGTGTAGTCCTCGGAGCTGAACGCCTCCGACACCGCCGGATCGCTCTCCGAGGCCAGCACCTCCAGCCGGCTCGGCCCCTGATTGGTGTAGCGGCGGACATCGCTGTAGCTGTTGATGCCCTCCGCGTCGCGCAGCAGGTGCCGCACCGTGGCCGGGGTCTCCAGCGGCACCTTCTGGCTCAGCGTGCCGCGGTCCGGGTTGGCATCCACCGCGATGACGCGGTCACCGCGCGTAGAGGCGAACGTGGCGCCGAGGGTGGCGGTGATGGTGGTCTTGCCGACGCCGCCCTTCAGCGACAGCAACGCGATCCGATAGCAGCCGCGCAGCGGCCGGCCCACCTCGCCGAGCAGGTTGTTGTAATCGGTGACCTTGGGGCTCTCCCCCAGATTCAGGGTTTTGAAGGTGGCCAGGTACACCCAGCGCCGCCAGCCCCGCGAGGGTGCCCGCTTGGGCTGGCCGAGCAGCGCCACCGTGGACAGGTCCAGGTACGGCGCGGGCAGCGGGAAGGGGCTGGTCTGGTCGGCCGGTGCCGGTGCCGCAGCGGCGGGCGGCACCACGACGGCGGGGATGCCGTGCGGCGGCGTGGGGGCGGTCCACTCCGGTGGCACCTCTTGCGCCGGATCTTGGCCGGGAACACTGAAGCGTTGCTGCTGACGGAAATTGGCGGGTTGGTCCGGCGGCAACGGCACTGTCAGCCCACCCCCGCGTACGAGTGCAGCCCGACGGTGACCAGGTTGATGAAGAACAGGTTGAACACCATCGCCACGAACCCGACGACGTTGATCCAGGCCGCCTTGCGGTCCCGCCAGCCGGCCGTGGACCGCGCGTGCAGATACGCCGCATACACCACCCAGGCGATGAACGACACCGTCTCCTTGGGGTCCCAGCCCCAGTAGCGGCCCCACGCCTCCTCGGCCCAGATGGCGCCGAAGATGACGCCGAACCCGAAGATCGGGAACGCGAAGATGGTGGTGCGGTAGGCGATCCGGTCCAGCGTCTGCCCGTCGGGCAACCGCCGGATCATCCGGCCCAAGCCGTTGTCGCGATCGGCCAGCGGTGACATCTTGAGCAGGAACAGGATGCTGGCCACGCCGGCGACCAGGAACACCCCGGAACCCAGGCTCACCACCGAGACATGGATGGGCAGCCAGTAGGACTGCAACGCCGGCATCACCGGGGCGGCGTTGGTGTAGAGCCAGCGCCCGGACACCGTCAGCAGGATGAGCACCGGCACCAGCACGAACACCCACAGCGCACGGAACTGCGGTTTGCGCAGCACGATTGCGCCGGCGATCAGACCGCAGAAGCAGGTCAGGTTGATGAACTCGTACATGTTGCCCCACGGCACCCTGGCCGTGGCCAGGCCGCGCAGCACGATGCAGACCGCCAGCAGCGCGATGCCGACGTACACCAGCGCCAGCCCGGCGCGCCCGATGCGCTCGTCCGCGGGGCGGGACGGGGTGTCGGCGACGACGCCGGGGGTCGCGCTGTCGGCGCCCACTGCGGCAGGCCCGCCGGCACCGACCAGCTCGCGCGCCTCGACCTTGCGGCCCCGCGCGTAGGCCAACTCGATGGCCAGCAGGATCAACGCGACGACGAGCACCACCACCGACGACGTGTAGGCCCAGTCCGAGTAGCGGGACAGCCCGATATCGATATGCGTTGTATTCATGCGCGCGTCACTCTTCTCCCAGCAGCTTCACGGTGAGCCGCTCGAACTCGTCACCCCACCCGGAATTGTCGGTTCGGGCCAGACCCCCCAGCTCGACGCTTACGGTACCTGCCGGGCCCGGGGTAAGCCGAACCCAGACACGGCGCCGCCGCACCACCAGCGACACCAGCAGCCCGGCCATCATCGACATGGCGAACACCAACACCCACACCTGCGCCGGGTCGTGCGAGACCTGCAGGTTGATGAACGGGACCGCGCCGTCGAACCGGACTGTGGTGCCGTCGTTGAGGCGGGTCTGTTCACCGGCCTTGAGGTTGACCCGGGCCTGCTTGGTCAGCCGGCCCTGCCCGATCAGCCGCGGGTCGAGCGTGAACAGCGACTGCGGCCGGCCGGTGTCCAGGCCGGCGTCACCGCGGTAGATGTCGATGGCCACCGCGGGGTCGTTGAGCGCCGGGAAACTCGAGGACAGCAGGGTGCCGTCCAGCTGTTCGGTGGGCGCGAGCAGGCCCTGCACCGCGATCTGGTGCTTGCGCCGCTCGTCGGGGTTGGGATAGGTGCCCCCCGGCGGATCCACCCGGATGACGCCGGAGGACAGCAGGGTCAGCGGGTCGTCGGGACGCCACTGCACCGTGGTGGTGCGCTGCTGCCCGTCCGGGAAGGTCACGGTGAACGTCGGCGCGTAGCCGTGGCCCTGCAGGTACACCCGGTCCCCGCCGATGCGCAGCGGGTGGTTGACCTCCAGGCGGTACGGCCGCCAGGTGTCGGTGGACAGGTCGGCGCCGTCCTGGTATTCGATGTTCGCGGCGAAACTGACCGCCTGCCCGCTCGGCAGGTACTGGGCGTCGAAGTCGTTGACCTTCAAGCAGATCGGGTACAGCGACGTGCCGTCGACGGTGTTGCCGGCCCGGAACGAGTCGAATGCCGCCGGTGAGGCCGAACAGAATCCGGGGCCGCCGTCGGCGATCACGATGACGTTGCCCTCGTAACCGAACAGCTTGCCCGCGGCGACGGCGACCAGCAGACCCAGCAGCGAGAAGTGGAAGACGATATTGCCGAACTCGCGCAGATACCCCTTCTCCGCCGAGATTTCGGTGACCTCGGCGGAGCCGTCGCTCTCGGTACGGGTGGTGCGCCGCCAGCCTTTCAGCCGCTCGCTCATGGTGGCGGCCAGCTGGGCGGCGTCACCGCTGACCTCGGCCTCGTGGTGTTTGGGCAGCCGCGCCAGGTTGCGCGGGGCGGCCACCGGCACGGCGCGCAGGCTGCGCATGTGTTCGGCCAGCCGCGGGGTCAGGCAGCCCACCAGCGAGACGAACAGCAGCACGTAGATGGAGGTGAACCAGAAGCTGGAGAACACGTCGAAGGCCTGGACCTTGTCCAGCCACGGCCCGATGGTCGAGTGCTGGGCCAGGTATTCGTCGACCTTGCCGGCGTTGAGACTGCGTTGCGGCAGCAGCGCGCCGGGGATGGCGCCCAGCGCCAACAGGAACAGCAGCACCAGCGCGGTGCCCATCGAGGTCAGCGTGCGCCAGGTGTTGCGGATCAGCGCCCACACCTTCATCAGCGGGTTCATATCGGCAACCTCACGTCGCTGATGAACGCGTCGCGCACCCAGCCCACGAAGTCCCCCCACAGTCCGGTCACCAGGGCGATGCCGACCGCGATCATCAGCACCCCACCGAAGATCTGGATGCCGCGGGTATGCGCACGCAGCCAGCCCAGCCCGCGCACCGCCCGCGACGATCCGAACGCCAGCAGCAGGAACGGCACGCCGAGGCCGAGGCAGTACGCGATGACCAGGGCGAGGCCGCGGGCGACCGCCGAGCCCTCGGTGGCCGAGGCCACCGCGATCACCGCGGTCAGCGTCGGTCCCAGGCACGGCGTCCACCCCAACGCGAACACCGCGCCGAGCAGGGGTGCCCCGCCCAGCGTCGACAGCCGGCGCGGCGCGAACCGGGCCTCGTGCTGCAGCAGCGGGATGAAACCGATGAACACCAGACCCATCAGGATGGTGACCACACCACCGATGCGTTGCAGCAACGCCTCATTGGTGATGACGGCGGTGGTCATGCCGAGCACCGCGACGCTGCCGAGCACGAACACCACGGTGAACCCGGCCACGAACAAGCCGGCCGCGCCGACTACCCGCCACCGTCCGGTGCGCGAGCCGCCGGTCTCCGGGGCCTCGGTCACGCCGACCACACCGGCCAGATACGACAGGTAGCCGGGGACCAGGGGCACCACGCAGGGCGACGCGAAGGACACCAGCCCGGCCAGCATGCTGATCGCCAGGGCCAGCAGCACCGGGCCGGTGGCGACGAGTTGGTCGATATCGGTCACTGCGCCGTCACTTTTCGGCCGCCAGCCGTTGCACGATCGGCAGCAGGTCGGCGGCCAGCAGTTCGCGCAGGAACACGGCGGCCACCCGGTGCTGCCGGTCCAGCACCACGGTGGACGGGATGACGGTGGTCGGGTACTTACCGCCGAAGGCGATCATGGTGCGCATCGCGGGGTCGTAGATCGACGGGTAGCTGACCTTGCGGTCGACCACGAAATCCCTTGCCGCGTCTCGGTTGTAGTCGCGCACGTCGATACCGAGGAACTGCACACCGTCGGCCCGGGTCTGCTCGAACACCTGCTCCAGCTGCGGGATCTCCGAACGGCAGGGCCCGCACCACTGGCCCCACACGTTGATGACGACGACCTTGCCCGCGTAATCGTCAAGGGACAGCGTGCGGTTGGGGTCCATCAGATCGGGTCCGCTGATCTTGCCAGGGGTACCGCGTTTTTCGGGTGGGTCGTAGACGATGTCGGTCTTGCCGCCGGGGGCGACGAATTCGAACGTGCCGCCCTGCGCGACGGCATCGTCACCGGTCGAACAACCGGTGAGGACAGCCAGCAGCAACGCCAGCGCGGCAACGATACGCACTACAGACCCCAGGGCTCCGTGTACACCCACCGGACCAGGCGGTCGTCGTCGAAGACGAACGAGGTGATCGAGGACAGATTGCACAACCGGCTGTGCGGTAACGGCAGGTGCGCCAGCCGGCGTCCGGTCATGGCCCGGCGCAGGGTTTCCACCGGGAGCTGGTGGCTGACGCAGACCGCCTCGTGCCCTTGGCTTTTGAGCCGGGCCCGATGCAGCGCGGCCGTCATCCGGGTGGCCACCTCGTCGTACGGCTCGCCCCACGACGGTTTCATCGGATTGCGCAGCCGCGGCCAGTTGCGCGGATCCCGCAACGCCCCGTCGCCGGGGGCCACCCGCTTGCCCTCGAACTGGTTCCACGATTCGATGAGGCCGTCGTCGGTGTCGACGACAAGCCCGTGCTTGTCCGCGATCGGGGCGGCGGTCTCCTGGGCGCGTTCCAGCGGGGAGGCGACGATATAGGTGACGTCATGAGAGGCCAGCCAGTCGGCCGCGGCTCGCGCCTGGGCCTGACCGCGATCGGACAGGTGATAGCCGGGCAGCCGACCGTAGAGCACCTTCTCCGGGTTGAACACCTCGCCGTGGCGCATCACGTGCACCGTCGTGCGGACCGGCACGGTTGTCACTGGGTGGCCTCCGCGGCGGCTCGGGCGGCGTGCGGCAGGGCCCCGGCGATCTTGTCGAACGCGGCGTCGTCGAGCGCCGCTGAGACGAACCAGGTTTCGAACGCGCTGCACGGCGGATAGACACCCGCGTCCAGCAAGGCGTGGAAGAAAGCCGGGTAACGCCACGTCTCGGTGGCCTTGGCGGTGGCGAAGTTCGTGGGCGCGGCGTCGCCGAAGAACACCGTGAGGAAGTTCCCGGCCCGCGAAACATGATGGGCGACCGAGGCTTCGGTGAGCGCCTCGGTGAGCAGCCCGGCCAGCCGGTCGGCGTTGGCGTCCAGGGCGGCGTACACGGTGTCGTCGGCGGCCTGCAGGGTGGCCAGCCCGGCGGCCATCGCCACCGGGTTCCCGGACAGGGTGCCGGCCTGGTACACCGGGCCCAGCGGGGCCAGCCGTTCCATCACCTCGGCATGGCCGCCGAACGCCGCGGCGGGCAGCCCACCGCTCATCACCTTGCCGAAGGTGAACAGGTCGGCCTCCACCGGGTCCAGTCCGTACCAGCCGGAGCGGCTCACCCGGAATCCGGTCATCACCTCGTCGAGGATCAGCAGGGCGCCGTGTTCGGCGGTGATGCGGCGCAGCGCGGCGTTGTAGCCGGGCTGCGGCGCGACCGTGCCCATGTTGCCGGGGCAGGCCTCGGTGATGACACAGGCGATGTGCTCGCCGTGCGCGGCGAATGCCTCTTCGACGGCGGCGACGTCGTTGTAGGGCAGCACGATGGTGTCCGCGGCGGCCGCGCCGGTGACACCGGGCGAGGACGGCAGGCCCAGTGTCGCGACGCCGGAACCGGCGTCGGCCAGCAACGCGTCGCTGTGGCCGTGATAGCAGCCGGAGAACTTGATGATCTTGGGCCGGCCGGTGTATCCGCGAGCCAGCCGGATGGCGCTCATGGTGGCCTCGGTGCCGGAGTTGACGAACCGGATGCGCTGCACCGGGGCGACACGGTCGATGATCTCGCGGGCCAGCTCGGTCTCGGCCGGGGTCGGCGCACCGAAGGACAGCCCGTCGGCCGCCACCCGCGCCACGGCGTCGACGACGGCCGGGTGGGCGTGGCCCAGGATCATCGGGCCCCAGGAACAGACCAGGTCGACGTAGCGGTTGCCGTCGGCGTCGGTCAGCCAGTAGCCGTCGGCTTTGGTGATGAACCGCGGGGTGCCGCCGACCGCGCTGAACGCCCGGACCGGCGAGTTCACCCCACCGGGGATGACGGAGCAGGCGTCGGCGAACAATGCAGCGGAGGCAGCCGTGCTTGTCATGGTGTCCAGTGTCCCAGTTCCGCCCGGCACACCAACTACAGGGTGTAGTGGAGGCCTCCGAACGGTGCTTGCCGCTGCTCAGTCCGCCCGGTACGGGCTGCGGGCGGTGGTGCGCCGGGTCAGGTCGACGAATTGGGGCTCGAACCCGGGTGCGGCGTTCACCGCGGCCCACAGCCGGTCCCGACCGGCGGCCGAGATCGGCAACGACGCGGCGTCGTCCACGACGGACAACAAGGTGTCGAAATCCTGCGCGGAGGCGCGTAACGGCCGCGGGTTCGACGAGTCCAGCGCCCTGGCCGTCACGGCAGCCATCGGGCCCAGACCGAACAGTCGCAGTGCCGTGGCGTAGTCGCCACCGAGGATGTCGGTGAGGTCCAGCGCCTCCCGCAATCCTGCTTCGGCTGCCATCACGAAGGCGTTGGTGATCAGCTTGTAGGCCGCCCCCGATCCGTACGGCCCGACGCGTTCGACAGTGCCCAGCGCCGAGAGCACGGGTTCGGCCCGGTCGACGGCCTCGGCGCTGCCCCCGGCGAGGAAGGTGACCGTGCCTTCACGGGCGTACCGGACGCCCCCGACGATGGGGGCATCGACCAGCAGCGCGTCCTCGCCCGCCCGCTGACGGATCTGCCGAACCATCTCCGGCGTGGTGGTGGAGCCGACGACCAGCACGGTGTCCGGGCGCAGCCCCGCCAATACCCCCTGTTCCCCGAAATGAGCGGCGGGGATGTCCTGCGACATGACCAGGCTGATGACGACATCGGAGTCGGCCGCCACCTCGGCGGGTGACTCGACCGTGCGGGCGCCGGCGTCGGCGGCCGAATGCGACCGCGCCGGATCGACGTCATGGGCGCTCACCCGGTATCCGGCGGCCAGCAGACGCGCCAGCATCGGCGCGCCCATGTCTCCGAGCCCGATCATTCCGACGGCGACCATGGCACTCCTCATGTCCGGTGGATCTCGGCGATATAACCGCCGGGGAATTGCAGGACCGCGCTCCCGGCGTCCCCGGCCGGCGGCGAAAGCACATGTGCGCCTGCGGATTGCGCTTTGGCCAGCGTGGCGTCGACATCGGCCACCGCGTAACCGGCGACCTCGCGTCCGAAGGGATACGGCAGGTGTCCGTCGGTGACCGACACCATGGTGTTGCCGAACGGGCCGGACAGGTGAATCTGGCGGAACGACGTGCCGGGCTTGCCCAGTAGCGCACCGTCTGCGGCCGGCTGATCGGAATCGACTGTTGCGCCGGTGAATTCGCGGTAGGACCGGAGGAAGGCCTCGACCGTGTCCGGCGTCAGGTAGATCCGGTTGTCGGGAACGGTCTGCAGGGGCGGGTAGGCGGGCGCGGTGGTGTGCCAGTAGAGCTGCGTGTTCACGCCACCGGGAAACTGGATGACGGCATCGCGGCCGATGGGGTCGTCGAAGGGCTGCACCAGCGTGCCGGCGCCCGCCGCCTGCGCGTGGGCCAGCGCGGCGTCCAGGTCGGTGGTCAGCCAGCCGCCGCGTTCGGTACCGAATGGGTACGGGATCGGCGTGTGGAATCCGAACACCGACAGGGTGCCCACCGGCGACAGGATGAGCTGGGACCGGGTGGTACTCGGCGTCGGGGTGACGTGCGTGGTGACCGCGGTGCTCGTCGTGCCGCCGAACGTGTCGACCCAGCTGTGCGTGAACGCGTCGAATTGCCCGGGGTCGACGTACACGTGGACGGAATCGTATTGCGGGCCAACGGCATCGGTGGCATCGGCCGCCGCGGGCGGGGCTCCGCACACCGCCACGAGAGCGGCGACCAGTACGGCGAGTGCGCGCACGGGTTCAGCCCTCCCGATCCGCGGACAGGGTGTCGTCGAGCCAGTCGTCGAACCGATGCCAGCCGATATCCGGGTAGGTGCGGTGCAACCACCGCGTGTCGGCCGCGTAGCCGCGGTCGGTCAGGAAGGTGTACATGGCCCGCATATCCGCCGACGCGATATCGGCCGGGTCGGGGCTGACCACGCGGATCGGCCTGCCGAGCGCGCGCTGCAGGGCCCGGGCCATCTGATGCGGCGTGATCGTGTCGGAAGCCAGGTCGATACGACGTCCGATGAACTGCTCGGGTTCGGCGCAGACGTGCGCGACGAACGCGCCCAGGTCCCGACGATCCAGCTGCTGTAGCGGGAGATCGGCCGGCAGCGCCAGCTCCAGCACGCCGGCGTCGAGTTGTTCGCCACCGCCCAACAGGTTGTCGAAGAAGTAGGTGGGACCCACGATGGTGTGTGGTACCGCGGACCGGGCGAGGGCGGCTTCGATGGCGGCCTTGCTCTCGAAATGCGGGACACCGGATCGCTGGTCGGCACCGGCCACCGAGGAGAACACCAGGTGCGGCACGGCGGCCCGTTCGGCGGCGGCCAGGATGTGCAGGCCCTGTTCGACCTCGGCCTCGGGCCCTTCCTCGAACGGTGTCGTCACCGCGAAGACGCCTGCGGTACCGGTAAAGGCTGTCGCGAGCGCCTGCTCGTCGGCGAGGTCGGCGACCACCACGTCGGCGCCGGCGTCCGCCAATGCCCTGGCCCGTTGGGCGGTCGGATTACGCACCACCGCGCGCACTGGCAGGCCGTGGTGGCGCAGGGCGGCGGCCACCGCACCGCCCTGGGCGCCGGTGGCACCGAGTACCGCGATCGGCCCGGTGGCACGATTCACGTCGATCACTCTCCTGATTTGTCCGGACATGGCCGCACGAGTCTGGCACAGATAAGACATCTGATTGATGGATAGATCGGTGGGCATTAATCTGCTAGACAGATGGAACTACGTCAGCTCACCTTTGCGATGGCGGTGGCCGAGGCCGGCTCGTTCACTGCCGCGGCCCGCCGCTGCCACCTCTCGCAGTCGGCGCTGAGCACGCAGATCGCGCAGCTGGAGGCCGAACTCGGCGTCCGGCTGTTCGAACGGACCACCCGTCGAGTGGTGCTGACCGAGGCCGGCCGGCTGTTCCTGCCCACGGCGTGCCGCATCGTGGAACTGGCCGACGAGTTACGCGCCCAGATGAGCGCGCATACGGCCGGCGCGCTGCGCACCCTGCGCGTCGGCAGCACCCAGACGGCGACGCGCGTGCTGGACCTGCCTGCCGTTCTGGGGGATCTGCGGCGCCGGCATCCTGGCGCACGTATCACCATGACGGCGGGGCCGAGTGCGGAGCTGCTCGGTGCTGTGGCGGACGGCTCCCTCGACATCGCGCTGACCGGGGCGGTGTCACCGCCGCCGGACCCGCGGCTGGTCTTTCACCCGCTGTCATCGCCGGAACCACTGGTGGCCATCGCACCGGTCGCCATGTCCCGCGCCGTGGCCGGCACGGCAACCCTCGCCGAGTTGGCGGCGTCGGGACCGTTCATCGAGTTCCATGCGGGCTCGCAATTGCGCACCATGGTGGACGCCCTGTTCCGCGACGCCGGGCTGCATCGAGAGATCATCTTCGAGCTCGGTCAGATCACCGACGTGGCCCGTTGTGCCGCACAGGGCTTGGGCGCCGCCGTGGTTCCCCGGGCCTTCACCGCCGGCCTCGACCTCGTCGACGCCGTGGTCCTGGGGATCGAGGACCGCCCCGCGCTGACCATCGGCGCCTACATCCGACGCTCCGACCGCACCGCGATGGTCCGGGCGGTGCTGGAATTGTTCGGCAATCCCCGTTCCCGATAACGACTCCGATAGCGGCGCTATTTAAGCTAGCCATGTTAATGTCCGAGCATGGCGATCGAGGACCGCCGCGAGCGGGAGCGACAGGCGCGCCGACGACTGATCGTCGCAACAGCGCGCACGTTGGCCGAGGCCGAAGGGTGGGATGCCGTCACCACACGCCGGCTGTCCACCGAGATCGAATACAGCCAGCCGGTGTTGTACAAACATTTCGCCGGCATGGAGCAGATCGCCGAGGCGGTCGCCCTCGAGGGATTCGACGAACTCGCCCAGGCACTTCGAGCCACCCGCACCGACGCGGGCACCGCCGACACCGCGCTGACTCGGATCGCACAGGCCTACCTCACCTTCGCCCGCGAGCACCCCGCCGTCTATGACGCCATGTTCACCCGGGCCACCACGTTGCGCTTCGCCGCCGACGACACCCCGGCCCCACTCGCGGCGACCTTCGCCGAACTGCGCCGCGCCGTGGCCGGCGTGGTCGGCGAGCCGGACGCGGACACGCTCACCGAGGTGTTCTGGTCCGCCCTGCACGGATTGCTCACCCTCAATCGCACCGGTCGGCTGCGCCCGGACCACCACGACGCGCGACTGCGACTGCTGGTCGAGCGGTTCACCGGGTCTTGAGATCGGGCGCGAACGCGAGTTGGATCGAGGGCATGCAGCTCCCGCAATGGCTGGCCCGGTTCAACCGGCACGTCACCAATCCCATCCAGCGACTGTGGGCGGGCTGGCTGCCCACCATGGGAATCCTGCACCACGTCGGCCGCACGTCCGGAAAGCCCTACCGCACACCGCTATCGGTGTTCGGGACCAGTGACGGCGTGGCGATCATGCTCACCTACGGCCCGAATCGCGACTGGCTCAAGAACATCACAGCCAGCGGCGGCGGCCGGATCACGCGCGGCGGCCGCACCGCCCGTTACACCGACCCGCGAGTGGTCTCCAAACCCGCAGCGGCACAAGCGGTCACCGGGCCGGTGCGCTTCCTGTTCGCGAGGCTGCCGTTCGAACAGGCCGTGCTGCTGCGCCGCGCAGACTAGTACTTCCGGTCGCCTTCGCTGCTGTCGAAGAACGCCCAATCACCGTCGGCGGACGCCACTTCCATCCGCCAGCCCAGCTCGGGTTCGGCCTTCTGGTCGACGAACCAGGCGTGCGCGTCGTCGGCGCTTTCGATGTCCTTGGTGTCGACGACCTCGCCCTTGGGATTGAGCACTCGATACGTAGCCATGCGATGAGGGTTCCCCGTGTCAGCGGGGTTGAACCGCCGACCAGTGCACCACCTTGGTCGCGGTCATCTCGTCGAGCAGTTCTGGGCCGAAACCGAATCCGGACCCGCTGGCCCGCCGCGGCTGCGCCGCTCCGCCCGGCGCTCCCCCGAACACGTCGTTGATCTTCACCGTGCCGACCGGCAGGCGCCGCCAACCCTGCTGCGCGTGCACCATGTCGGCGGTGAGGATGGTGGCGGCCAGGCCGTATCGGTCGTCGGCGGCCTCCGTGAGCGCCGTGTCGAAATCCGGGACGACCCGCACCGGCGCGACCGGGCCGAACGTTTCCTCACACATCACCAACATCGGCGGGGCGCAGTCGGTGAGCACCGTCGGCGGATAGAAAGTGCCAGGGCCGCTGGACTTCTCCCCACCGGTGAGGACGCGGGCCCCGCGCCGCGCGGCATCGGTGACGTGCGAGTGCACCAGGTCGCGATGCCGTTCGTCGACCAGCGGACCGATCCGGTCGGCCCAGCGCCGGGCCTGTTCGACCAGGGCGGCGACGAACTCGTCGGCGATCGACTCCACGACGAACACCCGCTCCACCGAGACGCAGATCTGTCCGGCGTTGGCGAACGCACCGAGCGCCGCCTGCTCGGCCGCCCACCCCGGATCCACCCCGGCGTCCACGATGAGCGCGTCGTTGCCGCCATTCTCCAGCAGTGCCTTGGCGCCGCGCTCGGCGCAGACCCGGGCGATGGCGCGGCCGGTTTGGCTGCTCCCGACATGGGCCACCAGCTCGACCGCGGGGGCGCCGGCCAACCGCGCTCCGACGCTGCCGTCCCCGTCGACGATCTGCAACACACCGTCGGGCAGATGCGCCGCCAGCAGCTCCGCGAACCGCCGACCCGCACGTGGGCAGCGTTCACTGGGCTTGTGCACCACGGTGTTTCCGGTCACCAGCGCCGCACCGAGCAGCCCGGCGGCCACCGCGACGGGATCGTTCCAGGGGGTGAGCACGGCCACCACCCCGCGCGGCTGCGGAATCATCAGATCTGTGGCCGCCCACTTGCCCTGGAGTGCGGCGCCGCGGTGCAGCGGACCCAGTTCGGCGTACTGGCGCAGCTTCCCGACACCCGCGCGCACCCCACCGAGGGCATCCTGCGCCGGCTTCCCGGTCTCACCCTCGACGAGGTCGGCGAGCTCGTCGGCCGCGGCCTCGACATCGTCGGCTGCGGCGCTCACTGCGGCAGCCCGCTCGGCCGCGGCGGTGGCGGCCCACTCGGGGAAGGCCAGCGTGGCGGCGCGTACCGCGCCGTCGCACGAGGAGGGCTCCGCAACCGGAACCCGGCTCACCACATCACCCGTGCGGGGATCGAGAACGGTCAGGACATCGGCGATGATCGAAGTCACGTCGGGTCTCGTACCCCGTCACCGCCAAACCAATCAGCGCTGCCAGGTGAGCACTCCGCCGGTGCCGGTCAGCATCGCCGAACCGGGCATCACCCGCAGCCGATACGGCGTCAGCCGCAGCACCGCGAACGACGGCGACGTGGGCCCGTCCCATCCCGGGATGATGCTCGGGTCGTACCCGACGGGCGCCGGTCCGGTGGCGAACTTGTCCCACACCTGGGTGCGCGTCTCGTCGTCGGTGTACCACTCCACCAACGCGTCGGCACTGCAGGTGTCGTGGCTCGGAGTCCAGTAACTCGCCGAAACGTACGGGTGCGCCGCCAAATGCGCCTTCTTGATCGGGGTGGGCGCGGTGGCGATCCAGCCGAACAGGTCGGTGCCGTCCCACTCCCAGATCGGGTGCAGGATCCGGCTGCGGGGCCGGCCGTCGGCGTCGACGGTGGCCACCGAGGCCCACACGATCGAATGGGCCATCTCGATGAACGCGGGCGCGATCAAGTCCAGTGTCGTCACACCGTCCAGGCTACGAAATCGCCCGCGCCCCCGGTCCGAGTTCGTCGGCGCGGGAGGTGTCCTTCAGGTCGACACCGGAGCGGCCCAACCGGCGTGCGCCATCGACCAGCCCGGCCACCACCCGAGCCGCGGCCGCGTAACCGAGGCCTTCCGGCGGATGCACGTTGGAGATGCAGTTGCGGTCGGCGTCGGTGCGCCCGGGCATCGGCAGATGGGTGAGATAGATGCCCAGGCTGCTGGCCACCGACAGGCCCGGCCGCTCACCGATCAGCACGAGCAGCGTGCGCACCCCCATCCGCGCCCCGATATGGTCCCCGAGCGCCACCCGCGCCTGGGTCGCAATCACCGGTGGCGCAATGGAATACCGCTCGTCGAGCACGTCGACCAATGCGGTGAGCAGACCCGCGCCGTGCTCGGTCAGCGCGCGCGGGGACAGTCCGTCGGCGAGTACCACCCCGATATCGGCATCGCCGCGCGGCACCGCCTCCAGATCGGCGGGCAGCCGCCCCAGGTCCGGCCGGCGCAGATACTCGCTGCGCCCGTCGGCCTGGCTGGCGACCACAGCCGGTGCGCCGATGCCCACCGCGGTGACAGCGGCCACGGTGGCCTCGAGGTCCAGCGGCAGGTGCACGGCATCGCGGGCCGCCGCATGCGCGGCGGCGAATTCCAGCACCCGGGTGGTCGGCAGCGCGTTGCCGGCCCGGCCCAGCCCGATCCGGGACTGGGTGGTCAGCCGCAGCTCGCTCCAGAACTGCTGCGCCGCAGGGCTTGTCATGCGCCCGCCAGTGCACGCAGCGGGGACTGGTCGACGTCGACGGGCAGCACCCGCCCGTGTGCATCGCTCATACCCAAGCTGCGCAGCCAGGCCTCGAACTCGGGCGCCGGGCGCAGGCCGAGCACCTGGCGGGCGTACAGGGCGTCGTGGAAGGACAGACTCTGGTAGCCGAGCATGACGTCGTCGGCGCCGGGAACGGCGATCACGAAGGCGACACCGGCCGCGCCCAGCAGCGTCACCAGGGTGTCCATATCGTCCTGGTCGGCTTCGGCGTGATTGGTGTAGCAGACATCCACCCCCATCGGCAGGCCGAGCAGCTTGCCGCAGAAGTGATCCTCCAAACCGGCCCGGATGATCTGCTTCCCGTCGTACAGATACTCCGGACCGATGAACCCGACCACGGTATTGACCAGCAGTGGTTCCAGGTCCCGGGCGACGGCGTAGGCGCGGGCCTCCAGCGTCTGCTGATCGACGGGCAGCCCGCCCATGCCCAGGTGCGCGCCGGAACTCAGCGCCGAGCCCTGACCGGTCTCCAGGTACATCACGTTGTCGCCGACGGTGCCGCGGTGCAGCGACCGGCCCGCCGCCAAACCCTCACGCAGCACAGCGATATCGACACCGAACGCGGCGTTGGCGCCTTCGGTGCCCGCCACCGACTGGAACACCAGGTCCACCGGCACGCCCCGCCCGATCAGGTCGATGGTGGTGGTGACATGGGACAGCACACAGGACTGCACCGGGATGCCGTAGCGTGTGCGGATCTCGTCGAGGAGCAGCAGCAGGTCGGCCGTCGCTTCCGGCGAGTCGGTGGCCGGGTTGATCCCGATGACCGCATCACCGCAGCCCATGAGCAGCCCGTCCAGCACGGCCGCGGCGATCCCGCGAGGATCGTCGGTCGGGTGGTTCGGCTGCAGCCGGGTGGCCAACGTGCCGGGTAACCCGACGGTGGTGCGGAACGCCGCGCTCACCGGCATGGCCCTGGCGGCGGCGATCAGGTCCTGGTTGCGCATGATCTTGCTGACGGCGGCGGCCATCTCGGGTGTGATGGCCGCCGCGACCGACGCCAGGGTGTCGGCCGCGTCCGGTCCCGCCGCGACGTCGAGGATCCAGTCCCGCAGCCCGCCCACGGTCAGGTGGGAGATCTTCTGGAACGCAGTCCGATCGTGACTGTCGATGATCAGCCGGGTCACCTCGTCGTCCTCGTAGGGCACGACGAGTTCTTCGAGAAACACGTCCAGGCCGATATCGGCCAGCGTCCACTGGGCGGCGGCGCGCTCGGCATCCGAGGCGGCCGCGCAACCCGCCAGCTGGTCACCCGAACGCAGCGGGGTGGCCTTGGCCAGCACGTCGACGAGGCCGTTGAACGTGTAGCTGACACCGCCCAGGGTCGCGGTGCGCTGTTTGAGTCGAGGTCCGGGCACCTACCGAAGCTAGACATCGCGTGTAACGCGCCCAGGTGGGGACGATGACGCCCGTGTTACGTGCTGACGGTGCGCACCGCCGCGGGCAGGCTCGGCAGGAAGTGCTTGGCGGCGAACGCCCGGATCTCTTCGGCCGTCTGCACCGGCTCCACGCTGGGCAACAGCAGGACCATTGCCGCGTAACGCAGGATGGTGTCGGCGAACTCGTTGACGGCCTGCGCGCCGATCCGGTCGGCGAAGCCGGGCGGGAAGATGACCCGCAGCGCGTCGGCCATCCGCTCGACCGCGGCGCCGTAATGCCGGTGCATCAGCTCCAGCACCAGCGCCGGTTCGTCGACCATCATCTGGTTGAGTACCCGATGCCTGCGGAACCGCAGGATCGACAGGGTGAATGCCTCGACGTAGTAGTTGGCTTGCGGCCCGGCACTTTTCAGTTCGTGTGCGATATCGGCGAACAGCGCCACGTTCTCGCGCTCGATGACCGCGCCGACCAGTTCGTCGCGGTTGGCGAACCGGCGGTAGATGGTAGTGCGGCTGACCCCGGCTCGCTTGGCGACGTCATCGAGGGCGACCCGGCGAAAACCGTGCCGCTCGAATTCGACGAGCGCCGCGTCGAGGATGGCCTGGGTGGCGTCGGGCGTCATATCAGGCTTGGGCGTCGGCTTGGGCATAAGCCCGCTGTGCGAACTTGTTGTAGCGCACCGACATCGGCAGCCGGTCCCACACCCAGTTCACCGGCGTGGACCGCCAGAACGCCGCGAAGCGCTGGTAGTTGCGCTCCTGCCGCTCGGTCCACGGTAAGTCGAGCAGATCACGTGCGCGCGGCGGCAGACCACCGGTGGTGAGGAACGCGGCGAGCGGATCGAACACCATGGCCACCAGCTTCCAGATGGCCGGGTGCACGGCCTTGGGGCACGGGAAGCCTTTGGTCACATAGCCCACACCGTATTTGGCGCTTTTGTGCGCGACGGCCACCTCGTTCATCATCCGGTCCCAGTATTGCTCGAACTCGGCGTAGGTGGCCGGCATCGGCCGGTCGCTGACGCCGTAGCGGCGGTACCAGGTCTTGGATTCCAGCCAGATCTGTTCCTTCTCCTGTGCGGTGAGGCGTTTGACGAAGGTGTCGGCGAAGTAATAGATCTGCTCGACGAAGGTGGCGTGCGCCCAGAAGTAAGTGTCCGGATCCAGGGCGTGATAGCGCCCCACCGGTTCGCCATCGGGACCAGGCATATCACCCTTGACGTGGTGATGGAAGTCGCGGACCTGGATGCCCGCGTTGTCCTGCTCGGTGCCGTACACGGTGCGGAAGATCGGCGGGATGGTGCGCTTGAGCCGCTCGGCGGTGTCGGAGAAGAAGGTGGAGTGGTCCAGCACGCCCTGGCCGAGTTCGGCCAGCATGTTCTGCAGCACGGCGGGCCGCGGACCGATCAGGTACATCCGGTTGTCACCGAAGTACTTCCACACCAGCGAGTCGGGGCCCAGCGGGAGGGCGTCGGTCTGCTGCGGCTGCTCGGCCAGTTCGGTCATGGGTACAGTGTTACAGACTTTGAACTTTGTTCCAATCGGCTGTGGCGCGGGAAAACCCTCGTCTACGCGTAATGCTTCGCCGATCGCATTGCGAGTAGCCTCGTCGTCGGGCTTCGCCACGGTGCCACCTCCAGAACTCGAATTAACCGCCTGACGTTACCGGCGGCGTCCGACAAATCGGTCGTGCGACACGCACGACAACCTGTATCCGAGAAAAATCTCTGTGGGCACCGTCATCTGGACCGCTCCCGGCGGTCGCACGTACCAAACCACACCGGGCGGGGCGGACCTGTTCGGGGTGTTCGGGCGGGCCCACTGCCGAGAACCCTCGCCGCCGCGCCGGCTTCCGTCTCGGGCCGCGCGCCGGGAGCGTGCCCGCGCCCGCAACCGACGGCTACGACCCATCAACGAAGCCGGGCGACGTTACGAGTTCGCGCGTCGCCGCGAACTCGGGCGCATCGCCGACCGCAACCACATGCGGCGGTTGAAGCGGGTATTCAAAGGCGACGCCCCGAGCACCAGCCCGTGGTGCACCTACGTCAACGAGCCGATGGAACCCGAAGAGCTGCCCGATGATTGGTCGCCGCCGCCGCGGGTGTGCGATCCCGACGAGCCGCCGTTCTGACGGCGTATCCGCGCGATGCCCAGCACCACCAGCACGCCCGCCGTGGTGGCGAGGATGAGCGCCAGCACGACCAACGGTGGGTAGTACACCACCGAGGTGGTCGCCGGCTCACCCTCCAGGATGGGGTCCACCCGGGCGGTCTCGCTCGCGGCCTGCCAGCTCAGCACACAGCCCAGCACCGCGACGGCGGCCAGCACGAGCTCGATGACGGCACGACGGTTCACGGCAACGCCTCCCCGACCAGTCCCTCCAGCGCGGCACGCAGCGTGCGATGCCGCCGCGCCCAGGCCTGACCCGATCGGTCATCGGTCAGCTTCAGGCCGATCCCGGTGCGGCCCCTGGGCACCCCGGTGAGTTCCCCGAGCGCCCGGTAGGACTGCCATTTCGCGGCCTCGGCGCCCTTCGCCTCGGGAAAGATCCGCACGATATCGGCGATGTCGATGGTTTCGGTGCCTTGCCGCAGGGTGCGCGGGGTCAGCTCGACGGAGGTGTGAATACGTGCGGCCTTGATCTGGATCGCCAGAAACCCGGTCACCAGCACCAGGAACACCGCGGGCACGGCCAGCTGCACACCGGCGCCACCGGTCAGCTGGATGAGTGCCATCGCGACCGCCGAGGCCGGCCCGACCATGAGCCACCACCAACTGGCGCCCGGTTCACGGAACAGCACATCGTCGGTCGTGGGCGGGGCGGGTTCGGTCACGTCGCGTCCTCGAACCACGCCGCGGCCGCCGGCCGGGTGAACAGCGTCGCGCCGACCGCGACGGGTACCACCCCGATCAACGCGAGCAGTTCGAGGTTGTAGGGCGCGAACAGCGCCAGCAGGAACACGACGAACACCACCCCGCCGGCCAGGGCCGCCAGGGCACGGCGGAACCGCTTGTCGCCGTTACGGGTGCGCCCGGCCAGGAAGCTGAGGCCAAGACCCGCCACGGCCAACACCGCGCCGACGCCGCCGTGCATCATCAGGATGCGGTGCGCCTGTCCCTGGCCCAGCGAATCCGGGAACGCGCTCGCCGGAGTGGTCAGGGAGGTGCTCACGCCGATCAGGCCACCGGCGAGCAGCAACACCGCACCCACCATCGTCAGCCAGAACGCAACAGTGATGATCCGAGGACGCGGTGCTGTGGACATGGTCGGGCCAGCCTAGCGGGTGAGGTACTCGTGGCTGTCCTGGCGGTGCAGCAGGTACACGCCGCCCACGATCAGCACCGATCCGACGATCGTGCATGCCGCATACGCAAGTGCGGCGACCGGCCCGCGGTCCACGGTGAACAGGCTGGTCACCGAATACACCACCGCAGTCAGACCACCCGCCGTCAGCAGGGTCCGCGCCCACCGGTAGCCGGCCCGCATCAGCACCGCAAACGTGACCACCAGCGCGGCGGCGATCACCAGGAACAACCCCGTGAACGCGTAGGCGACCGCCGGCAACGGTTTCGTCGGCGCCGAGACGGCATCGATGACATGGCCGATCACCATCAACGGCAGCGCCGTCATCCAGAGCCAGAAGCCGGTGTCGACGTCGTCCGGGCGACCGGCGGGCTTGTCGTCGGGTTCGGTCACGCCAGCCAGCCGGCGACGTCGGCCGCCCAATAGGTGAGCACGATGTCCGCACCGGCGCGCCGGATCCCGATCAGCGACTCCAAAGCCGAGGCCTGCAGGTCGATCCACCCGTTGGCGGCGGCCGCGCAGATCATCGAGTACTCGCCGGAAATCTGGTACGCGGCCACCGGCACCGGCGAGATGTCCGCCGCGGCCCGCACCACGTCCAGGTAGCTCATCGCGGGCTTGACCATCACCATGTCGGCGCCCTCGTCGATGTCGAGCTCGATCTCGTGCACGGCCTCGCGGGCATTGCCGGGGTCCTGCTGGTAGGTCCGGCGGTCACCGACCAGGCTGGAGGACACCGCCTCGCGGAACGGTCCGTAGAAGGCGGAGGCGAACTTCGCCGCGTAGGCCAGGATGGCGACGTCGCTGTGCCCGGCGGCGTCCAGTCCGTCGCGGATGGCCGCCACCTGACCGTCCATCATGCCGCTCGGACCCACCACCTGTGCGCCCGAATGTGCTTGGGCGACAGCCAATTCCACGTAGCGGTCATTGGTGGCGTCGTTGTCGACCCGGCCGCGGGCATCGACGATGCCGCAGTGCCCGTGCGCGGTGAACTCGTCCAGACAGGTGTCGGCCATCAGCACGGTGGCATCACCGAGGTCGGCGGCCAGGTCCCGCAACGCCACGTTCAGGATGCCCTCGGGGTCGACGCCCGCCGAGCCGGTCGCATCCTTGTCCTCGTCGCGCGGCACGCCGAACAGCATCAATCCCCCCACCCCGGCGGCCACCGCGTCGGCGGCAGCACGGCGCAGTGAATCACGGGTGTGCTGGTACACGCCGGGCATCGAGGAGATCTCGCGCGGCTCGGCTATCCCGTCGGCGACGAACATCGGCAGCACCAGATGCCGTGGCTCCAACGACGTCTGCGCCACCAGCCGGCGCATGGCCGGCGTGGAGCGCAGCCGGCGGGGCCGGTGCCTCGGAAAAGACACAGGAAGGACTCCGTCTATCGCCGGCGGCTCTTCTTGCGCGGCGGCGGCAGCGCACCCTCGGCGCGCAACCGGGCCGCATGCTCGGCCAGCGCCTCGACCAGTGGGCCGACGGCCGCGGTCTCGGGCTGCACGTCCACGCGCAGGCCGAATTCCGCCGCGGTCTCGGCGGTCTTGGGACCGATGCAGGCCACGATGGTCCTGGCGTGCGGCTTACCCGCGATACCCACCAGGTTGCGGACCGTGGAGCTGGAGGTGAAGCAGACCGCGTCGAAGCCGCCGGTCTTGATCATCTCGCGGGTGTGCGCCGGCGGCGGAGCCGCCCTCACCGTCCGGTAGGCGGTCACGTCCTCGATCTCCCAGCCGCGTTCGCGCAGACCCTCGGCCAGCGTCTCGGTGGCGATGTCGGCACGCGGCAGCAGCACCCGGTTCACCGGGTCGAAGATGTCGTCGTACTCCGGGAATTCGTCGAGCAGGCCCAGCGAGGACTGTTCACCGACGGGCACCAGTTCGGGGTTGATGCCGAACGCGCGCACCCGGTCGGCGGTGGCCTGGCCGACGCAGGCGATCTTGACGCCGGAGAAGGCCCGTGCATCCAGACCGAACTCGTTGAACTTGTCCCACACCGCCCGCACGGCGTTGGTGGAGGTGAAGACCACCCACTGGAACCGGCCGTCCACCAATCCCTTGACGGCCCTTTCCATCTGGGCTGGGCTGCGGGGCGGTTCGACGGCGATGGTCGGCACCTCGACCGGCAACGCGCCGTGGCCGATCAGCTTCTCGCTCATCTCGCCGGCCTGGTCCTTGGTGCGCGGCACCAGCACGGTCCAGCCGTACAGCGCGCGGCTCTCCCACCAGTTCAGCTTCGCGCGATTGGCGACGGTCTTGCCGATGGTGACCACCAGTGGGCCGGCCAGCGAGCCGGGGGTGCCCACCGGGATCTCGGCGGCCTGCTGAATTGCCTTGTCCCCCAAGCCCGCAAGTGTGGTCTCGGCCGAATGCTGCTGGCAGGTGGTGCCGTGCGCGGTGACCACCGCGGGCGTGCTGTCGGCCAGTCCGTACTCGATGAGCGTGCGCGCGGCGTCGGGCAGGTGCGAAGCCGTGGCGTGCAGGATCAGCGGGCCCGGCGCGGCGGCCAACGCCGCCCAGTCCACGTCACCGCGCACGTCGGCGACGGTGTGCGACGACCCCAGCGGCAACCCGGCGTAGGTCGGCACCGCGGTGGTGTCCGGCAAGCCGGGCACGATCTCGAAATTCAGGTGGGTGCGGGCCAGCGTGTTCACCTCGGTGATCACCGAGTCCACCGACAGCGGGTCGCCGGCCACCAGCCGGACCACGTCGACACCGTGCCGGGCCTCGTTGGCCAGCGTCTTGGCGACCTCGGCGGCATCACCCAGCGCAGGCCGCACATCGGGGCCACCCGGGATGACGGGGGCCGCCGCCTCGGCGGCACCGTCGGCCGGGGTAGCCTCCTCGCGCTGCGGTCCGGACGGCGGCGGCAGCTCGGAGCCGACCAGCGCCAGCACCGCCTCGGGCACGTCCGGATCGGTGAACACCAGGGCGGCGTTGGCCAGTACCGTGCGCGCCCGGCTGGTCAGCAGCCCGGGGTCCCCGGGACCGGACCCCACAAACGTGATGCGGCCCGGCTTGGTCTTGCGGCCTCGGGTCCCTGCGTGCCCAGTCATCTGTCACTCCGCTCAATTGCCAACACGTCGCGTGCACCCAGCTCGAACAGCTCCGCGGCCACCGAAAGCCCCAGCTCCCGGGCCCGATCGGGCGAACCGATACCGGACGCACGGATCACGTCGGATCCGTCCAGCGCCGCCACGCAACCGCGCAGCGACAGCTCCTCGAAGACTCGGCCCTCCTCGTCGATGGACTCGACCACTTCCGCGATCGCACCCACCGGCGCTGAACACCCCGCCTCCAGTTCGGCGAGCAAGGCTCGTTCGGCGGTGACCGCTGCGCGGGTGTCGGGGTCGTCCAACTCCGCCAGCACCGCGGCAAGGTCTGCGTCGCGTGCACGGCACTCCACCGCGAGCGCGCCCTGAGCCGGTGCCGGCAACATCTGCACCGGTTCCAGGGACTCGGAGACATCACCGAGTCGTCCGATGCGAGCGAGCCCCGCCCGGGCGACGACGATACCGTCGAGATCACCGCTACTTACCCTGTTCAACCTGGTGTCTAGGTTGCCTCGTAGGGGGCGGATTTCCAAACCGAGACCCAGTGCTCTAAGCTGTGCGGCCCGTCGCGGGCTCGACGTGCCGATCACCGAGCCCGGTGGCAACTCCCCCAGCACCATCCCGTCGCGGGCCACCAGGGCATCGCGCGGGTCTTCGCGTGGTGGGATCGCGGCGATCACGAAGCGCTCGTCGGGGGCCGTCGGCAAATCCTTGTAGGAGTGCACCGCCATGTCGACCCGCCCGTCGTCGATGGCTTCGCGCAGCGCGGCGGTGAACACGCCGACCCCGATCTCGGCGATGGGGCCCTGGTTGCGGTCCCCCTCGGTGCTGATGACGACCAGCTCTGCGGGGTGCCCCGAGGCGATCAGGGCATCGCGGACAACGCCCGCCTGAGTGGTCGCCAGCAGGCTGCCACGGGTGCCGATTCGGATCACTCGGGCGCGTCGATTTCGGTCGCGATCAGCGGCAATTCGCCGCCCGACACCGCGTCGACGGCCTGCGGGTCGAGCTCGAACAACTCACGCAGGGCTTCGGCGTAGCTGTCGCCGCCGGGTGCGCCGGCCAATTGCTTGACCCGCACCGTCGGCGCGTGCAGCAGCTTGTCGACGACGCGGCGGACGGTGCGCGCCACCTCGTCGCGGTGCGCGGCGTCCAGGCCGGGCAGCCGGTTGTCCAGGCGCAGCAATTCGGCCTCGACGACGTCGGCGGCACGCTGGCGCAGGGCCGTCACGGTCGGGGTGACCTCGGCCATCCGCTGGCCGGCCAGGTATTGGGCAACCTCGTGGGCGACGATGGCGCGGGCCGCCTCGGCGTCGGACGCCGCACCCTTGGCCGCCGGCTCACGCTGGATGCGGTCCATGTCGATGACGTGCACGCCGGGCAGGCCGGCGACGGCCAGGTCGACGTCGCGCGGCATGCCGAGGTCGCAGATCACCAACGGCCGGGCGCCGGCGCCCTCGTTGTCACGCCGCGCCAGCGCGTGGTGCACATCGGCCAGCGACACCACCGGGCGCACCGCGCCCGTGCTGCTCATCACGATGTCGGCGTCGGCCAGCACCGTGGAGATGTCGTCGAGCACATGGGCGTGCGCCGCCACCCCGAGTTCGGCGATGTTGGCGGCCAGTCGGCGGGCCCGCGGCAGCGACCGGTTGACCACCTCGACGCGTTCCACCCCGGCTCGCACCAGGTGCTTGGCCGCCAAGGCCCCCATCGAGCCGGCGCCGATCACCACGGCCGTGCGACCGGCCAGCGAGCCCACCCGCTTCTCGGCCATGTCCAGCGACACCGACACCACCGAGGCGCCCGCGCTGTCGATCCCGGTTTCGGAGTGCACCCGCTTACCGACCGACAGGGCGCGCTGGGACAGCTCGTGCAGGGTGCGGCCGACGGTGTGGTTGGACTCGGCGGCGGCGTAGGCCCGGCGCACCTGGCCCAGCACCTGCTGCTCACCGAGCACCAGCGAGTCCAGGCCGCTGGTCACGGCGAACAGGTGCTCGACGGCCGCTTCGGCATAGCGCACATAGGCGTACTTGGTGAGGTCCTGTAGACCCATTCCGGAATGCTCGGAGAGCACCTGACCGATCACCGACAGGCCGCCGTGGAAGGCCTCGACCACCGCGTAGACCTCGACCCGGTTACAGGTGGACAGCACCATGGCCTCGGTGACCAGCGAGGACTGCAGCACCTGGTCGATGATCTTGGCCTGATCCGACTCGTCGGTGCTCAGCTGTTCGAGCACGGAGACCGGCGCACTGCGGTGCGATACCCCGAATAGCAGGACGCTCACGGCATCATCACCTGGTCTTCTTCTCCCCGTCGCTTCGCTCGCCCAGGACGGTTTCTCGCCGTCGCTTCGCTTGCCCGGTCCGGCTCCCAAAGTAGCCGTTTACCAGCCGTGCTACCAAATTTGCTGTACCGGTTCAGCGCCGGTTCTCGGCTCGTTCAGGCCCGCGCGATATCGGCGCGCAGGCGCTGCTCGTCGACCTCCCAGTAGCTGTGCTCGGCGCCGTCGAGCAGCACCACCGGCACCCGGTCGCCGAACTCGGCCCGCAGCCGGGGGTCTCCTGCGGCGGCCGCCACGTCCACGTCGGTGCTCCGCAGGGTGAAGCCCAGTTCGTCGGCCAGCGCGGCCAGCGTCCGGGCCGCGCGTTCACAGATGCTGCACCCAGCCCGGGTGAGCAACACCACCTCATGGTCCACACCACCAGTATCGGGGGTGCCGTGACTTAGGGTTGTGAGGTGTCCGAGTCCGGTGCCGCCGATATCGACGGGGTCGAAAGCGATGTGATCGCTGGCGAGGCCAGCGCCGAAGCGGCCACCACGCCGCCCCCACCGCCGCCGCCCGATCTGACCGCGGCCGCCTTCTTCGACGTCGACAACACCCTGGTGCACGGTTCTTCGCTGGTGCACTTCGCGCGCGGGCTGGCCGCCCGCAAGTACTTCACCTACCGGGACATCCTGGGAATCGTCTACGCGCAGGCCAAGTTCCAGTTCACCGGCAAGGAGAACAGCGACGACGTCGCCGCCGGGCGACGCAAGGCGCTGGCCTTCATCGAAGGGCGCTCCACCGCCGAACTGGCGGAGCTGGGCGAGCAGATCTACGACGAGATCATCGCCGACAAGATCTGGCCGGGCACCCGGGCGCTGGCCCAGATGCACCTGGACGCCGGTCAGCAGGTGTGGTTGGTCACGGCGACCCCGTACGAGCTGGCGGCGACCATCGCCGAGCGGCTGGGGCTGACCGGCGCACTGGGCACCGTCGCCGAATCGGTCGACGGGGTGTTCACCGGCCGGTTGGTGGGCGACATCCTGCACGGCAGCGGCAAGGCCCACGCCGTCCGCGCGCTGGCCATCCGGGAGGGCCTCAACCTGCGCCGCTGCACGGCGTACTCGGACAGTTTCAACGACGTCCCGATGCTGTCGCTGGTGGGTACCGCGGTGGCGATCAACCCCGACGCCGCGCTGCGCGACGTTGCCAGGGAACGTGGTTGGGAGATCCGTGACTTCCGGACCGCGCGCAAGGCGGCCCGGATCGGGGTGCCATCGGCGCTGGCCCTGGGTGCGGCCGGCGGGGCGCTGGCCGCGGTTGCGTCCCGTCGCCGCTGATAGGCTCTCCCGCCATGGGCATTGCGGACGACATCATCGGAACCCACTACCGCTACCCCGATTACTTCGAGGTCGGCCGGGAGAAGATCCGGGAGTTCGCAAGCGCCGTCAAGGACGAGCACCCCGCGCACCAGGACGGGACCGTCGCATCACTGACCTTCCTGGCCGTGGCCGGGCGCCGGGTGCAGCTCGATCTGTTCGAGAACTTCGACGTGCCGATCAACCTGGAGCGGGTGCTGCATCGCGATCAGAAGCTGATCTTCCACCGGCCGATCAAGGTTGGCGACAAGCTGTGGTTCGACTCTTACCTGGACTCGGTGATCGAGTCCCACGGCACGGTGATCTGCGAGGTTCGGGCCGAGGTGACCGACGATGCCGGCGCGCCGGTGGCCACCAGCATCGTGACCATGCTGGGCGAGGCGCAGATCGACGAGGCCAACGAGGTGAGCGCGCAGATCGCCGCCGCCCGCGACGCCGCCATCGCCAAGATGGTCGCGAGTCAGAAGGCTTAACCCAGGAAGGTGTTCCGGCGGGCCGCCAGCAACTGATACAGGGTGTGCTGGATGGTCTCGCGCACGTGGTCGGTCAGCTCGAACGTGACCATCGGATCCTCGGCCGCCGACTCGTCGTAATCCGCGGTGGGGATGGGCTCACCGAACTGGATATGCCATTTCGACGGCAGCGGCACCACCCCGAGCGGGCCGGCCAGCGGGAACAGCGGCGTCACCGGGAAGTAGGGCAGCCCGAACAGCCGGGCCAGCAACTTGATATCGCCGATCTTGGGGTAGATCTCCTCTGAGCCCACGATCGAGCACGGCACGATGGGCACCTGCGCCCGCAGCGCCGCCGAGACGAACCCGCCGCGACCGAAGCGCTGCAGTTTGTAACGGTCCTTGAAAGGTTTACCGAGGCCCTTGAAGCCCTCGGGGAACACCGCCGTCAGCTCACCGGCGGCCAGCAGCCGATGCGCGTCGGAGGTGCACGCGACGGTATGGCCGGCCTTGCGTGCGGCCTGACCGACCACCGGGAGGTCGAATACCAGGTCGGCCGCCAGCAGCCGCAGGTCCCGGTGCAGCGGGTGGTGGTCGTGCACGGCGACCGAGGCCATCAGCCCGTCGAACGGCAGCACACCGGCGTGGTTGGCCACGACCAGGGCGGCGCCTTCGCGCGGGAGGTTTTCGATCCCGCTGACTTCAACCCGGAACCATGACGTGAAAAGCACTCGCAACATTGGCATTACGACCGCATTGGTCAGGTGCGGGTCGAAGCCGAACTCGTCCACGGTGTAGTCACCGGTCATCCGCTTCACGGCGAAATCGGCGATGGCGGTGATGGCCCTTGACAGTTCGTTGGGAGTGTCCTGCTCGTCCGTCGCGCCCGCGCCGCGGCGCTGGTCGATCTCACGCACCACCGCGGCGATCTGCTCGGCGGAGGCACGGGTGCCCGGATCGGTGAGCAGGGAAGGATGCCGGCGCACGCTGTCCGCACGCTGCGCCGCACGACGCTGCGCGGCCGCGGACCGTCCCGAATTCGAATGCAGCGGAATCACTTTGGCTTTTGACTCACCCGCCACGTCGCTACCCTCTCCCCCGCCCCGTTGGAGTGCCCGAGTCGGCTGCCGCTACCCCGCCCATCGTTGCGCCACAGCTACGGCGCGGCTCTCCATTGAGCGTACCCATTTCGGGTCGATGATCGGCGTCAAACCACGACCACGCACGTAGTCGTCGAATGCCTCCACAGTGGTCCACTTGGGCAGGTAGCCTAGGTCGTTGCGCATCCGCGCGGTGTCCATCACCCGGCCGTAACTCAAGTAGTTCAGCTGCTCGCGATCGAGCTCAGTGTAACTTGTTGCGCGCCTCAGCGAGTCGACGAGCTGCAGCGCCTGCCGCGGCACCGGCAGCGCGACCCGGCCCGAGCGCCGGATCGCCTGGCTCATCATGATGATGCCCGAGGCGCCGATGTTGAAGGTGCCCGCACGACCGGCGATGGTGGCGCGCTCCAGCGCGCCGAGTGCGTCCTGTTCGTGCAGCAGTTGCAGCCGGGCATCGTGACCGAGCACCGAGGGCACCACCGGACCCGCGAGATACCGCGACAGCGCGGTGTCCATGGCCGGGCCGATCATGTTGGCCAGCCGCAGGATCGTCAGCGCGATATCGGGCCTGCGCCGGGCCAGCCCGCGCGCGTACCCCTCGATGTCGATGCTGTCCCTGGCGAAACCCTCACCCAACGGGCGGCGCGCACTCTCGTTCTCGGTGAAGAGCACCGGATCCCGGGCACTGGACCCATAGACCTCAGAGGTCGACTTGAGCACCACCCGCCGCACGGACGGCGCCTTCTGGCACGCCGCGAACAGTTGGATCGCGCCCATGACGTTGAGCTCTTTGAGCGTGGCCCGGCCGCCGGCCCGCGGCGCGTAGGACGCCGCGGCGGCATGCACGACGGTGTCGACGTTGCCGTTCCGGATGACCTTGGCGATGAACGGGTTGCGGATGTCGGCGCGGACGAACTCCGCGCGCCCCATCCGGCGGAGCAGATCTTTGCTCGGCGCGATGGCGTCGACCGCGATGACGTGGTCGATCGCCGGGTTCTGGGCAAGGCGCGCCGTCAGGTAGCCACCGAGAAACCGGCACGCACCGGTGACCAGGACGACCTTGGGGCTCGCTGCCGAGCCTCCAGTACCCCTGGTGTCACCGCTGTCGCCGGATCCCTGCGCATCCATCGGGCGAGCCTACCGAGAAGCGCGAAAGACTACTTACCGAGTTTTCTGCGCTGGACCCGCGTACGGCGAAGCAGCTTGCGGTGCTTCTTCTTCGACATGCGCTTACGCCGCTTCTTGATGACTGAACCCATGAACTCCGCTACCTACCAAAAAATGAAGGAACTGACCGGGCCACATTACCGGGCAACCCGATGCCAGCGGAAACCGGCTTCTAGCCCGCGCTGAAGTACGAGGTCTCCAGCAGATCGTGGACGGCCTTCGCGTGCACGCGGAACGACCGGCCCACCCGCACCGCCGGCAGCTCACCGTTGTGCACCAGCCGATAAACGGTCATCTTGCTGACTCGCATCAGGCTGGCCACTTCGGCAACGGTGAGAAATTGAGCTTTGGGCTGGCCATCGCCAGCCGAATCCCGCGCCGATGGCCCGTTCATTGACGTCATCGCAACCCAATCCTTAAGGCACGGCCAGTTCCAGCGGCTTCCCCACCGCTGGCACGAACGCGTGCATACAACGAGGAGAATAGCGTGGCCATTGGGGTTATTGCGACGGGTGTGGGGTAATCCGTCCGAAATTCTTGAATTACTCTGATGTAATTCCGAGCTGCTCAGAGCGGGTTTTCGCCGCCGCCACGGCGTTGCCGACCGCTGCCCGCAGGCCCCCGCGTTCCAGTTCGCGCAGCCCAGCGGCGGTGGTACCACCCGGTGAGGTCACGATAGCCCGCAACTGTGCCGCTGTGGTGTCCAATGCGGCATCTGGTGCGCTGTCCAGGCGATCCAGCAGCATCGCCGCCGAACCCGCCATGGTCTGGGCCACCAGGTCGGTGGCCACCGCCCGTGGCAAACCCGCATCGACCCCTGCGTCGACCATCGCCTCGACCATCAGGAAGAAGTACGCCGGGCCGGATCCCGACACCGCCGTCACCGCATCGAGCTGCGACTCGGGCACGGTGAGCACCCCACCCACGGTGTCGAAGATCGCCGACACCTCCTTGAGTTGCTCCTCGGTGGCGAAGCGGCCCCGTGACAGCGCGCTGACGCCCCCGCCGACCACCATCGGCGCATTGGGCATCACCCGGATCACCGGGGCGCCAGCGGGCAGCTTGGACTCGTAGAACGACGTGCTGACGCCGGCCGCCACGCTGACGACGACCTGCTCGGCACTGTCGTCCTCGGCCTTGCCGATCGCCTCGGCGATATCGGCCAGCGCCGCGTCCACGTCACCCGGTTTCACCGCGACGATCACGTAGGTGGCGTTCTCGGCCGCGTCCGCGACCGAGGTGACCAACACCGAGTAGGTGTCGGACAGGTACCGGGCGCGCTCGGCGAACTTCTCCGCGACGACCAGGTCCTTGACTTGGCGGCCGGCCCGTAACAGTCCCGAGAGCAGCGCTTCACCGATGCTGCCCCCGCCGATGATTGCAATCCTTGACACGGGCAAAGCATTGCACGGACAGCCCCGCCGGGGCACCGTGGGCAGCCTCAGCGCAGCAGGTGTTGTCTGGCGAAGGTCAACGATTCGACGAGCAGCGCCTCCCGCTCGGCGGCGGTGCGGGCCTGTGAGGTGGTGACCTCCAGGATCACGTGTCCGGTGAAGTCGGAAGCGGCCAGCATCCGGCAGATCTCCGCGGCGGGCTGGGTGCCGCGGCCGGGCACCAGGTGCTCGTCGGTGGACGCGCCGCTGCCGTCGCACAGGTGCAGATGCGACAGCCCCGCACCCATCCGCCGCGCCATCTCGATCGCATCGGTGCCCGCGGTGGCGCTGTGCGACAGGTCGAGGGTGTAGTGCGCGTGGCCGCCGTCGAGCGGGTCGTAGGACGGCGCGAAGGCCGAGATCGCCGGGCCGGGCCGGCCCCCGCGCTTGCGCATCCGCTCCACCGACGGCGCCCCGGTACCCCAGAACCGGTCGACGCGGAACGGGAACATGTTCTCCACCGCCACCAGCACCTCGCTGCCGCTCTCCAGCTCGGCGACCTGCGCGGCGAAGCCGTCGGCGTAGCGCCGTTGCCAGCGGAACGGTGGGTGGACCACCACCGTCTGGGCGCCCAGCTGCTCGGCGGCGCGCACGCTGCGCTCCAATTTGGGAATCGGGTTGGCGCCCCACACCCGCTGCGAGATCAGCAGGCACGGCGCGTGCACGGACAGCACCGGGATGCCGTAGCGCTGCGACAGCGCCTCGACGGCGTCGATATCTTGGCTGACCGGTTCGGCCCACACCATCAACTCGACCCCGTCGTACCCCAGGCGGGCGGCGTAGTCGAAGGCAGCCTCGGTCCGCAGCGGGTACACCGAGGCGGTGGACAGGCCGACCTTGATGGCGGGACGCACCGAATCAGGTGGACTGCAGCAGGGCCAGCGGGCCGAGTGTCACCAGCGCCCCGACGGCCACCGCGATGAGGGTGCTGGCGATGTCCTCGGTTCTGCGCACCACGCGCACCCCGACCACCAGGCCCAGGATGACGAGCACCGACAACACCAGCGCAACGATGTTGTTCCACTTCCACAGCTGGTCGAAGGCGACGAACAAACCGGCACCGAAGAGCACGGCGAAGATGCTCTGCGCGACGATCCATACCCCGTTGAGGAACGGCGACCGAGTGGCGGCCGGCTCCGCTTCGGCGTCAACGGTGAGCTCGTCGGGCTCGTCGGTGACCACGGCGGTGTCGGCCAGGGTGGCCGCGGCGTCCGGGCCGCCCAGGTCGATGTCCTCCGGGCGGGGCGCCCGGGACAGGTAGGACGGGAAGGCCGACGGCGACCCGTCCGCGGCTGCGTCCGTCCCGGGTTCGACATCGGTGAGATCGACAGCCGTGAGATCGACATCGGTGAGATCGACGGGGCCGAGTTCGTCGTCGTCGATCAGCGGGTCAGGGCTCATCTCCTCGGCGCCGCCCGCGGGCAGCGCAGCCGAGCGGCGCAGGCCATGGTGCGTGTGGTGCGGTTCGGGCTCGGACTGGGCCTCGGGCTCTGGGTTGTCTAGCTCTGAGTCGTCCGGCTCGGTGACCTGGGGCTGTTCCAGTACCGACTGGGCTTCGACGGTGACTTCGGTGTCGGTGTCGGTGTCGGTGTCCGGGGCGATGTCGGTGTCGATCGCCTGGTGCTCGTCGGTGTGATAGTTGACGATCGGGATCTCGCCGGTGAGTTCGGCCACGGTGACGGCATCGGCGTTGCCGCGCCGGCGGCGGCGTCGACCGCCCGGCGACGGGGCGCCGATGTTGCCGTTCTTCGCCAGCAGTTCTGCCACCGAGATGGGGCGGGTGCTGGTGGTGTCGTTCGGTTCTGTCATCGTGTTTTGCCTTTGGGCAATGGTGTCTCCACCAAGGCTGTGCCGTCGGCCTCACTGTCGAGTTTCCGCAGGATCAGCCCTTCCCGCAACGCCCAGGGGCAGATCTCCACCTGCTCGATACCGAGCGCGCGCATGCTGGCTTCAGCTACCAGGGCTCCGGCCACGATCTGTGGCGCCCGTTCGGCACTCACCCCTTCCAACTCGGCTCGGTCGGCCGTTGTCATCCTAGAGATGAACGCTATGAGCTGCCGCAATCCCGCCGCGGTCAGGGTGCGCTTGACGCGCGGCCCGGCCGCAGACGGCGCCGCGCCGGTGAGCCGGGCCAGCGAACGGAACGTCTTGGAGGTGGCGACCGCCAGATCCGGGCTGCCCGCTGCCTGGATCGTCGAGCCCGCCTCCGACATCTCGTTGGCCAGCCAGTCCCGCAGCGCGGCCACCTTGCGCCGCCCCGGCGGATCGTCGGCCAGCCACTCCCTGGTCAGCCGGCCCGCCCCCAACGGCAGCGACAACGCCACCTCGGGTTCCTCGTCGACACCGCTGGACAGCTCCAACGAACCGCCGCCGATATCGATGTTGATGATCCGGCCCGCGCTCCACCCGTACCAGCGGCGCACCGCCAGGAACGTCAGCCGGGATTCGTCCACGCCACTGAGCACCCGCAGCGAGACCCCGGACTCGGTCTGCACCCGGGCCAGCACCTCTTCGGAGTTGGTGGCATCGCGGACCGCCGAGGTCGCGAAGGCCATCAGTTCCGAGCAGCCCGAACTGGTGGCGATGCTCGCAAACTCGGTGACCGTGTCCACCAGCTTGTCGGCCCCCTTGCGGGTGAGCTTGCCCGAGGAGTCGATCGACTCGGCCAAGCGCAACGCTGCCTTGGTGGAGCTCATCGGCGTCGGATGGCCGCCGCGGCGCGCGTCGACCACCAACAGATGAACCGTATTGCTGCCTACGTCGAGCACGCCCAATCGCACGCGGACCACGTTAGTGGGTTTACCGTTTACTCCCGTGAGCACATCGCACGTCGGCGGGTTGGGCAACGAGGTCGAACTGGACTTCGCCCGGGAATGGGTCGAGTTCTTCGACCCCGAGAATCCGCAGCACGTCATCGCCGCGGATATGACCTGGCTGTTGTCCAGATGGACCTGTGTGTTCGGCACACCGGCCTGTCAGGGCACGGTGGCCGGGCGCCCGGATGACGGCTGCTGCTCGCACGGCGCGTTCCTGTCCGACGACGACGACCGCGCCTCGCTCGACGATGCGGTGAAACAGCTGACCGCCGACGACTGGCAGTACCGCGACAAGGGACTGGGCCGCAAGGGCTACCTGGAGATGGACGAGTACGACGGTAAGCCCAACCTGCGTACCCGAAAGTACAAGGGCGCGTGCATCTTCCTGAACCGGCCGGATTTCGCCGGCGGTATCGGCTGCGCGCTGCATAGCAAGGCGCTCAAGCTGGGTGTGGAACCGCTGACCATGAAGCCGGAGGTGTGCTGGCAGCTGCCGATACGGCGCACGCAGGAGTGGGTGACCCGCCCGGACGGCACCGACATCCTCAAGACCACGATTACCGAGTACGACCGGCGCGGCTGGGGCGAGGGCGGTGCGGACCTGCACTGGTACTGCACCGGCGACCCGGCCGCCCACGTCGGCGCCCGGCCGGTGTGGGAGTCCTACGCGCCCGAGCTGACCGAGCTGCTCGGCGAGAAGGCCTACGCCGAACTGGCCGCCATGTGCCGGCGCCGCGGCCTGCTCGGGTTGATCGCCGTGCACCCGGCGACCCGCGCCGCCGAGTAGCGCGCCTGGCTGGTCAGTACACCTAGCCCTCCAGCTTGTACCCCAGGCCGCGCACGGTGACCAGGTGCACCGGGTTGGCCGGATCCGCCTCGATCTTGCTGCGCAGCCGCTTGACGTGCACGTCCAGGGTCTTGGTGTCCCCCACGTAGTCGGCACCCCAGACCCGGTCGATGAGCTGACCGCGGGTCAGCACCCGACCGCTGTTGCGCATCAAGTACTCCAGCAGGTCGAACTCCTTGAGCGGCAAGGTGATCGGCTCGCCGTTCACGCTGACCACGTGCCGCTCGACATCCATGCGCACCGGGCCCGCCTCCAAAACCCCGTCACCGGAAGCGGTTTCGTCGGCGTCGGCGCCACGGCGCAGCACCGCACGAATCCGGGCGATGAGCTCACGCGCCGAGTACGGCTTGGTGACGTAGTCGTCGGCGCCCAACTCCAGGCCGACCACCTTGTCGATCTCACTGTCCCGCGCCGTCACCATGATGACCGGCACGCTGGACCGCGACCGCAGCTGCTTGCAGACGTCGGTGCCGCTCATGCCGGGCAGCATCAAGTCGAGCAGGACGATGTCGGCGCCCACCCGCTCGAATTCGGCCAGCGCAGACGGGCCGTCGCCCACGACGGTGGCCTCGAACCCCTCCTTGCGCAACAGGAAGGCCAGCGGATCCGCCAGGGACTCTTCATCTTCCACGATCAGGACACTGGTCATCGGTTTACTCAGTCCTCTCGGTCGTCTCGTTCGTACGAGTCGTCGGTGTCGGGGTAGGCGGGAATCGACAGGGTGAACGTCGAGCCGGTTCCTGGCTGGCTCCACAGCCTGATGGTGCCGTTGTGGTTGGCCGCAACGTGTTTGACGATCGCCAGGCCGAGCCCGGTGCCTCCGGTGGCGCGGGACCGGGCCTTGTCCACCCGGAAGAACCGCTCGAAGACCCGTTCCTGATCGGCCCTGGCGATACCGATACCGCGATCGGTCACCGCGATCTCGATATCGTTGCCGCGCCTGCGCCTGCTGATCGACACACTCGACCCGTTCGGGGAGTACGCGATGGCGTTGGACACCAGGTTGGCGATGGCCGTCACCAACAGGCCCTGGTCGCCGAGGACCCGGTAGCCGGTCGGGGCGTCGGTGGTGATCGAGATGTCGGCGTTGTCGGCCGAGACCTTGTGCCGGGACAGCGCCTCGGACACCACGGAGTCCACGTCGACCACCTCGAGATCGGGCAGCGGCTCGGCGCCCTGCAATCGAGACAACTCGATCAGCTCGCCCACCATGCTGGCCAGCCGGTGCGACTCCACCAGCATCTTGTCGGCGAACCGGCGCACCGTCTCGGGATCGTCGGCCGATGCCAGCAGCGCCTCGGCCAGCACCCCCATCGCCCCGACGGGGGTCTTCAGCTCGTGGCTGACGTTGGCCACGAAGTCGCGGCGGGTGGCTTCCATCCGCGCCTGCTCGGACTGGTCCCCCACGAACACCACCGCGAACCGGCGGTCCTCCTCGGTGAGCAGACGGACGTGCCCGCGCACGGACAACCCGGACCGGCCCGCGGGTGCGCGTTTGCGTGGTGACAGGTCGATCTCGACATCCTCGCCCGTGGACAGGCAGCGCTGGACGGCATTCCACGCACGTTCGTCGAGCAGACGGTCACGCACCAGCCCGAGTTCGGCCGCCTGGTCGTTCATGTAGACCACATCGCGGAACGCGTCGACCACCACGACGCCCATCGGTGAGAGACCCACCACGTGGCTGAGCATCTGGGAGACGGTGATCCCGCCCTCTTCGGCATCACGACGCGCTCGGCGCTGCTGGCGGGCCCGGGAGATGACGGCGCCCGCCGCCACGCCGATCCCGAGCGCGAGCAGCGTCACGGCTGCCGTCAGCAGCAGCACGGATGCCACACTCACGCGAAAATCGTACGCATCCGGTGAACGTCATCCCAGCAGCGTGCGGCCAAATCGGGACATGTCACACAAGCAAACACAGGAGTTCGGCCCGCGTTCACCTGAGTTAACCCCCTGTTTGCCGGGCTATTTCTTGGCGCCCTGCGCGGCCACCGCCGCCGCGCCCGCCGCGGCGGCCTCCGGGTCCAGGTACTGACCACCCGGGACCGTGGGCTTGAGATCCGCGTCCAGGTCGTAGCGCAGCGGGATGCCGGTGGGGATGTTCAGGCCGACGACCTCGTCGTCGGACATCCCGTCCAGGTACTTGACCAGCGCGCGCAGTGAGTTGCCGTGCGCGGCGATCAGCACGGTCTTGCCCGCCTTGAGGTCGGGCACGATGGCCTGCTCGAAATAGGGCACGAACCGGGCGACCACGTCGGCCAGGCACTCGGTCAGCGGGCCGCCGCCGATGTCGGCGTACCGCGGGTCGGCGTCCTGGCTGAACTCGCTGCCCTTCTCAATGGGCGGCGGCGGGGTGTCATAGCTGCGCCGCCAGGCCATGAACTGCTCCTCGCCGTACTTGGCCAGGGTCTCGGCCTTGTCCAGGCCCTGCAGCGCGCCGTAGTGCCGCTCGTTGAGCCGCCAGTCGCGGTGCACCGGAATCCAGTGCCGGTCGGCGGCGTCCAGCGCCAGGTTCGCGGTGGTGATGGCGCGCCGCAGCAGCGACGTGTACAGCACGTCGGGCAGCACACCCTGTTCACGCAACAACGTGCCGCCGCGCACCGCTTCGGCCCGGCCCTTGTCGGTGAGGTCGACATCGACCCATCCGGTGAACAGGTTCTTCTGGTTCCAGTCGCTCTCGCCGTGGCGCAGCAGGATCAGGGTCGGCATGACGGGCATTCTGTCATGAGTCGGCCTGGTCGATCAGATGCGCGAAGGCCTGCAGGTTCTTCAGCGATTCCCCGCGAGCGACCCGCCATTGGTACTCCTTCTCGATGGAGGACCGGAAACCCAACTCCAGCAGCGTGTTGAAGTCCGAGTCGACCGCTTCGAGTACCTGACCGAGCACCCTGTCGATCTCGTCGGCGGTGACGGTCTCCAATGCCATCCGGCCCACCAGGTAGATGTCGCCGAGGTTGTCCAGGGTGTAGGCGACGCCGTAGAGCCTGCGGTTGCGCTTGAGCAGGAACCGGTAGACGCCCTCGAAGTTCTCGTCCGGCTTGCGGCACACGAACGCCTCCACCCGCACGGAATGCTCGCCGATGCTCAGGATGGTGTTGGTCTTCAGGCGCCGTTCCCCCGGCAGCGCCACCACCAGCCCGGGCAGCCCACCATGGGCACCCGGGTGGTGGGCGTACTCCAGCTCGTGCTCCTGCAGCGTCGCCTCGATGAGATCGTGCACCGGCGTCGTCGTCACAACCGCACCCCCCGACGCATGCTGAACCGCCGTCCGGCGCGGCGCGCCGCGGCATCCCGGCGCGGATGCCGCGCCCGGTAGTCGGCAATGGCCCGACCGTAGCTGCCCAGCAGGGCATCGACGGTGTGCGCCCAGGAAAAGCCGGCGGCGTGCGCGACGGCCGCCGCGCTCAGCCGTTCGGGCCCGCTCGCCAGCAGCGCGCTGATAGCCGCGGCCCAGTCGCCGGGGTCGTGACCGTCGACCAGGGCCCCGGTCACGCCGTCGCGCACCGCGACCGGCAGGCCGCCCACCGCGGCGGCCACCACCGGGGTGCCGCAGGCCTGCGCCTCGACCGCGACCAGCCCGAACGACTCCGAGTAGCTCGGCACCGCAACCAGGTCGGCGGCGCGGTAGACCTCGACCAGTTGGCTGCGCGACTGCGGCGGCAGAAAGGTGACCCGGTCGGCGATGCCGAGCTGGTCGGCCAGCCGGATCAGGCCGTCGGGGGCGGACAGCCCGGACCCGGACGGTCCGCCGGCCACCACGACCCGCACGCGCGGTACCGCAGCCACCGCGCGCAGCAGCACGTCGGGTGCCTTCAGCGGCTGGATGCGGCCCACGAAGGCCACGATCGATTCGGCCGGATCCAGCCCGAGCGCGGCCCGCGCGGCGCCCTTGCCGCCGGGCGTGAAGACCTCCAGGTCGACTCCGGGGTGCACCACGTCGATCTGGGCGCGGTTGGCGTGGTGCAGCGAAACCAGTTGTTGCGCTTCGAGTTCGGTGTTCACGATCAGACGGTCGGCCTCGTCCACCACCTGCTGCTCGCCGATCGCGCGCAACGCGGGCTCCGGGGTGTCCCCGGCGGCCAACGACGCGTTCTTCACCGCCGCAAGCGTGTGCGCGGTGTGCACCAACGGCACCGCCCATCGGTCGCGGGCCAGCCAGCCGACCTGACCGGACAACCAGTAGTGCGAATGCACGATGTCGTAGTAGCCGGGTTCGTGGTTGGCCTCGGCGCGCAGCACGCCCGCGGTGAACGCGCACAACTGCGTCGGCAGGTCGTTTTTGTCCAGCCCCTCGAACGGACCGGCCACCACATTGCGCACCAGCACGCCGGGAGCGACCCGCACCACCGGTTCGTCGGCCGAGGATGTCGCCCTGGTGAAGATCTCCACCTCAACGCCGCGCCGAGCCAGTTCCAGCGCGGTCTGCAGCACGTAGACGTTCATCCCGCCGGCGTCACCGGTACCCGGTTGGGCCAACGGCGAGGTGTGCACCGACAGCACTGCCACCCGCTTGGCCACCGGAGGGGCGACGGCGCTCAGATCCGTTGGAAGACGCACACCGACATGTCTACACCCCGGGCGTCACGAGCTCACCGCGGCGCAGCTGCGCGCGGCGCATGGCGGCGATCGGGTCGGCGTAGAGGCCGCCCAGAGACACCACACCGGCGCCCGCCTCCTGCACGCGGTTGCCGAACGCGGTCACCCGGATATCCCGGGCCGGCAGCACCGAGCGCGCGACGAACGCCCGCTCCAGCACCTCCATGCCCTCCGGGTACTCGGTGAAGGCCTGTCCACCGACCACCAGGTCGTCGGGGTTGAGCATGTCGCGCAGCAGGGCCACCGCCTCGCCGAGCACCCTGGCTCGCTCGTTGAGCAGCGCGACGGCGCCCTCGTGTCCGGCGCGGGCCGCCCGCAGCACCGCGGTCAGCGTCGACGCCGGCCCCTCGGCCGGGATGATGCGCTGGGCCCGGGCCGCGGTGAGCACCGCCTCGTCACTAACGGTGGACTCCAATTGTCCACTGCCACCGAGCAATTCGGAGTTCACCGGAAGTGCGGCAATGGTGCCGGGGCCGCTGGCCGGCGAATGCACCCGGCCGCCGATGGACAATGCGTAACCGACCGTCTCGCGGGCGTAGACGTACAAGCTGGTGCCGCTCTGGCTACCCGGTCGGCGCACCCCGAGCAACAACTCGGCACCGGCCATCGCGTCGACGTGCGAGGCCACCGACACCGGCAGGCCCAGCGTCTCGGCCAGCACCGGGCCGACCGGCGCCTCCGACCAGCCCAACCGCGGGTGGTCCAGGTAGCCGGAGACGCTGTCGAGGACACCACCGGCGGCCACCCCGACCCACAGCGGGCGCCTGCGGTGCCAGCGGCTCAGGTAACGCCGGGCGCTACCGGCCAACGAGGCCAGCGCGGCATTCTGCGCGCCACGCGGGGTGGGGGTCTCGACGACGTCGAGGGTGCGGCCGAACAGGTCGGTCGCCACGATGCTGGTGGTGCGGGCGCCGATGTGCAGGCCGAGGGTGAGGAAGGGTTCGTGGTTGACCTCCACCGGAACACGCGGCCGCCCGATGGCACCGGAGACCGCGAGGTCGGCGCGCTCACGCAGCACGCCCGCCTCCAGCAGGGCGGTGACCTGCCGATTCACCGTAGCGATGCTCAGGCCGGTGATCCTGGCGATGGCGTCGCGGGCGATCGGTCCGCGCTGGCGGGCGGCGCCGAACACGGCCGCGGCGGCCGCGTCGGCGACCTTCAGCGACGGGGCGACGATGTGGTGGCGGGCCAACAACGCGCGCTTGGCGTGAGCCTGGGCCTTGGAATGGGCCACGCTCGGGGCGGCAGCGGCGGTGGAGGCGGAAGTGGCGGTGAGGGTGGCGGTGCGCATAGCGGGGGTCCTTGTCTGAAGTTCGGGGTGGGGGCTTCTGCCACACCGTCGACTTCAGCGAGGACGAAAGAGTTCGCTAGAACAGTCGGGCGCGGCGGGATGCGCAACAACAACACGCACGCCGCACGAACATCACCGGACTGGTCTGCAACACACGGTGAACTTAGCACGGCAACTAAAGTTCGGGATATGAGTTCCTCTTCAGTCCCCCCTCGCGTCGCCGTGGTCACCGGCGCCAGCTCCGGCATCGGTGCGGCGACCGCGAAAACCCTTGCCGGCCTTGGCTTTCACGTGGCTTGCGTGGCTCGCCGCGCCGACCGCATCGAGGCGCTCGCCGACGAGATCGGCGGGTCGGCAATTGTGGCGGACGTCACTTCCGACGCGGACGTCGCCCGGCTCGCCGAGACACTGGACGGCGTCTCGGTGCTGGTGAACAACGCCGGCGGAGCCAAGGGCCTGGCGCCCGTCGCCGATGCCGACCTCGACGATTGGCGGTGGATGTGGGAGACCAACGTGCTGGGTACGCTGCGGGTGACCCGGGCGCTGCTGCCCAAACTCGTGGACTCCGGTGACGGGCTGATCGTCACGGTCACCTCCATCGCAGCGTCCGAAACCTACGACGGCGGGGCGGGCTACACCTCGGCCAAACACGCCCAGGGCGCACTGCACCGCACGCTGCGCGGCGAACTACTCGGAAAACCGGTGCGGCTCACCGAGATTGCGCCCGGCGCGGTCGAGACCGAGTTCTCCTTGGTGCGGTTCAAGGGTGACCAGGGCCGCGCCGACAAGGTGTACGAGGGCATCACCCCGTTGGTGGCCGAGGATGTCGCCGAGGTGATCGGCTTCGTCGCATCGCGCCCCGCGCACGTCAACCTGGACCAGATCGTGATCCGCCCGCGCGATCAGGCCCCCCACGGGCGGTTCAACCGCCGGGGGTAGCGGCCGGACTCGTCGTGGCAGTAGTCGTCGGGGTCGTGGTGGTCGTCGGGGTCGTGGTGGTCGTCGGGGTCGTGGTGGTCGGCGTGCCGGACAGGGTGGGCGCGTCGGTCGGTGTGGCCGGCGCGGATACCGGGATGTCCTTGGGCTTCTGGGAGCTCAGCGCCGACATGGCCTTCCACTCGTCCCAGGGCACCGCCCAGTCCCAGATGTCACCGTCGGCGTAGGACAGCTCGATGCGGGTGCCGGTGACCTCCACCGGATCGCCGTACATCGCGCTGTTGAAGTACTGCTGCGAGTTCTCCAGGTTCAGGTTGATGCAGCCGTTGGTGACGTTGGTGTTGCCCTGCGCGCCGACGCTGTTCGGGTTGCAGTGGATGAACTCGCCGTTGTTGGAGATCCGCACCGCGAAACGCTCGCGGACATTAGCGTACCCGGCAGCCGGATTGGTCATGTAGAAGTCCTCGTACTTCTCGGTGACCACGTGGATGCCGCTGCGGGTGACGTTGCGATCCAGGTCGCCCTCGCCGTAACTACACGGGAAATCCATGATGACGCCCTCGTCGGTGATCACCTGGATGCGGTGGCTGGACGCCTCGGCCTTGACCACCTGACGCCGGCCGATGCTGATGTCGAGGGTGGAATCGGTTGCGCCGTAAGCATCTTCACCGAAGGGCACGCCGTAGAGGGCAGCCCGCACATTCACCTTGGTGCCGGCCGGGTAGTACTCCTTGGTCCGGTAGTGCACCCGGGACCCGCCCACCTCGTCAGGCAGCCAGGCCCAGCTGCCCTCCACCGGCGGCGTGGTGGTCACCTTCAGCGCCTTCTCGATATCGGCCCGGTACTTGTCGTCGATGGCCGCGTCGAACTGCAGGATGATCGGCGCCGCGACACCCACCACCTGGCCGTCGGCCAACTGGAATTGGCCGTTCACGGTGGTCGTCGGGTTGACGGTGGTGAAGCTGCCTTCGACCGGCACGGCCTTGCCGTCACGACCGACCACCGACCCGGCCCAGGTGTACTGCACGCCGTAACCCAGCGGTTCGGTCACCTTGAAGCCGGTGCGGTCCGGGTTGAGCGCCCCGGCCACCGTCTTGCCGGTGGCGTTGGTGAGGCTGATGTGCTGGAACCACCCGTCGCTGACCGAGACACCGATCGGCGAGGTCGGCGCGACGTCGTCGGCCTTGTCGACCGGGGTGTAGGTGATCACCGGCGTCGGCGGCGGGGCCGCGGACTCGGCGTGGGGGCTGATCGATTTGCCCGCACACGCGGCCAGCAGACCGGCACTGCCGGCGGCGAGCACGGTGAGGGCACGCCGCCGATTCACTAGCGGGGACGTCTCACCTGCAGGGCTCACGTGGATCAAGGGTACCTAGACCCGGCAGCCAAGCAGAATCGGCTCGGGTGTGAGTTCGATCCCGAAATGGTTGCGCACCCCGTCGCGCACCGTCCGGGCCAGCGCGATCAGGTCCTCGGAGGTGGCGCCGCCCCGGTTGGTGAGCGCCAGCGCATGCTTGCTGGACAACGTCGCCACCGCGTCGGGACCGGGGAATCCCTTGCCGAATCCGGCCTGTTCGACCAGCCAGCCGGCGGCCAACTTGACCCCGTCTGCAGCCGGGTAGTTGGGCACCCGGCCCGGGTGCGCGGCCTGGATGCGCTCGAAGACCGCCGGCTCGACCACCGGATTGGTGAAGAACGACCCGGCGCTCCAGGTGTCGTGGTCGCCGGCGTCGAGCACCATGCCCTTCGCGGCCCGCAGCGCCAGCACGGCCTCCCTGACCCGAAGCGGGTCGGTCCGCTCCCCGGCCGCGACGTCCAAGGCGGTGGCGAGCTCTCCGTAGCGCAGCGGCGCGCTGCGGCCTGCGGGATCGAGCGCGAACTCGACCTCAAGCACCACTGCCCGCGACGAGTTCTTCAGGATGCTGTGCCGGTAGCCGAAGCCCAGCTCGGCCGGGGCCACCCAGCGGTCGTCGCCGGTACGGCGGTCCAGCAGCCGTATCCGGGAGATGGTGTCGGCCACCTCGGCGCCGTAGGCGCCGACGTTCTGCACCGGCGTCGCGCCCGCCGAGCCGGGGATACCGGACAGGCATTCCAACCCGCCCAGTCCGTGCGCAAGGGCGGTGACCACCACGTCGTCCCACAGCGCCCCGGCCTCCGCGCGGACGGTCGCCCCCGTCACGGTGATCTCGGTGTTGGCGACGGCGACCACGGTCAGGCCGCTCAGATCGTCGGCCAGCAGCACGTTCGAGCCGCCGGCCAGCACCAGCACGTCGTCGGCGACGGGCAGGGCGCGCAATACCCCTGCGAGTTTCTCGGTGGTGTCGCAGGTGATCAACCGGTCGGCGACGGGGCCCACCCGCAGTGTCGTCAGCGGTGCCAGCGGGACGTCGTGGGCAACCGCCGCGCCGACGAAAGACTCACTGACCACGGGGGGTAACGGTAGCGTGGACGGCATGCCACGTTCATTCGACCTGGCAGCCACCTACGAATACACCGCCGCCGACGTGCTCGCGGCGTTCTCCGAGAAGCAGTACTGGCTGGCTCGGTTAGAGAAGTCCGGCTGCGACGAGATCTCCCTCGATGTGCTGCAGACGCCCGCCGACGGCGGTATCGAGGTGGTGACCACCCAGACCGTCCGGCCCACCAAGTTGCCGGCGCTGGTGACGCAGTTCCACCGCGGCGACCTGACCCTGATCCGCGAGGAGCGCTGGACTCCGCTGCGCGGCGCCGAATCCGGGGCCGGCCACGCCACCGCGACCATCAAGGGTGAGCTGCCCGGCACCCCGGCCAGGGTCGCGGCGACCGCGACCCTCTACGACGTCACCGACGGAACCCGCGGCGCGCGCGGCGATGTGCGCGTCACCATCGAGGTGAAGATCCCGCTGGTGGGCGGGAAGCTGGAGAATTTCATCGGCGGTCACCTGGTCGAGATGCTGCGGTTGGAGCAGGTCTTCACCAGCGAGTGGATCAGGGAACACGGCTGAGTAAGCCCATCGGCTCGCCGCAGGGTAAACCGGTCGGCTCGCCACAGGGCAAACCCGTCGGCTCGCCACAGGGCAAACCCGTCGGCTCGCCGACGCGTGGCACCACGGGCTACAACCGGCTGCGCCGCAGCGACCGCTGGCTGGTGCACGCCCCCGCCGTCCGCGCGGCGCTACTCGCCGCTGCCGAGCCGCTCGTCGTCGACCTCGGCTACGGCGCCCTGCCGGTCACCACCGTGGAGCTGGCCGCCCGGTTGCGCACGGTCCGGCCCGATGTCCGGGTGGTCGGCCTGGAGATCGATCCGCAACGGGTGGCCACCGCCCGCGCGGCGGACACCGATGTCGAGTTCGCACTGGGGGGTTTCGAACTGGCCGGTCTGCGCCCGGTATTGGTACGCGCCTTCAACGTGCTGCGCCAGTACCCGGTGACCGAGGTGGATGCCGCGTGGGAACAGCTGCGCACCCGGCTGGCTCCCGGCGGGCTGATCGTCGACGGCACCTGCGACGAGCTGGGCCGACGCTGCTGCTGGGTGCTGCTCGACGCGTCGGGACCGGTCAGCCTCACCCTGGCCTGCGATCCGTTCGCCATCGAGCGGCCGTCCGATCTGGCCGAGCGACTGCCCAAGGTGCTCATCCACCACAACGTCGCGGGCCAGCCGATCCACGACCTGTTGACCGCGGCGGACCACGCCTGGGCGGCGGCGGCCGGGCATGGCGTGTTCGGCCCGCGGGTGCGCTGGCGGGCGATGCTCGACGCGCTTCGCGGGCAGGGACTACCCGTGCAGCCGTCGCGCCGTCGGCTGCGTGACGGGGTGCTCACGGTGCCCTGGCAGGCCGTCGCGCCGCATTAGTCTGGGTGCCATGCGGATTGCCCTGGCACAGATCCGGTCGGGTACCGATCCGGCCGCGAACCTGGAGCTCGTCACCCGGTACACCCGCGAAGCCGCCGCCGACGGCGCCGCCCTGGTGTTGTTCCCCGAGGCCACCATGTGCCGGTTCGGCGTGCCGCTGGCACCGGTGGCCGAACCGTTGGACGGCCGCTGGGCCGACGGGGTGCGCGCCGTCGCGCAGGAGACCGGGATCACCGTCGTCGCCGGCATGTTCTGCCCGTCGGGGGACGGACGGGTCACCAACACGCTCATCGCATCCGGCCCGGACTCCGACGCGCACTACGACAAGATCCACCTCTACGACGCGTTCGGCTTCGCCGAGTCCAAGACGGTGGCACCGGGCACCGAACCCGTCGTGATCGGCGTGAACGGTGTCAAGGTCGGACTCACGCTGTGCTACGACGTCCGGTTCCCGGAGCTGTACCTCGACCTGGCCGACCGCGGCGCGCAGCTGATCACCGTGCACGCGTCCTGGGGCACCGGCCCCGGCAAGCTGGACCAATGGACGCTGCTGGCCCGGGCCCGCGCCATCGACACCACCGCGGTGGTGGCCGCGGTGGACCAGGCCTACCCGGGCGACGAGATCGCCGCGCTGGGTCCGACCGGGGTCGGGGGCAGCCTGGTGGCGTCCGCGCTGGGCGAGATCGTGCAGGCGGCGGGCGCCGAACCGCAGCTGATGGTGACCGATATCGACCTCGACGCGGCCGCCCGCGCCAGGGAGACGATCGCGGTGCTGCGCAATCGCACGCCGTTCGCTAAGGCACAATCGACTGCGTGACCGATCCCTGGGCCCAACCCACCGAAGCAGCACCCGCCGGGGCTGCCGTGCCCCCGCCGCCGCCTTCGGACCCTGAGCAGCCGAAGTCGCTGGGCAGCAAGATCGCGGGCCTGTTCCGCGATCCGCTGTCGATCGTGCTGGTGGTGGTCATCGTGCTGGCACTGGCGGTGGCCGGCGCGGTCGGCTCGGAGCTGGTCGCCCGGCACATCGCCGACAAGACCGTCACCCAGATCACCTCGTGTGTGGTCCAGGACAACGTCGACGTGTCGTTCGGCAAGACCCCGTTCCTGCTGCAGCACCTGGCCAAGCACTACAACAACATCACTGTCACCACCGCGGGCAACCGGATCCGCGAGGCCGACGGGATGAAGGCCCAGATCATCATCAACGATGTCCGGCTGACCGGGAACCAGAACGCGCCCGGCACCATCGGAGCCCTGGACGCCAACATCACCTGGACCGCCGACGGCATCAAGAACACCATCCAGAACCAGATTCCGCTGGTGGGCAGCTTCGTCAGCAGCGTGAGCACCCACCCCAGTGACGGCACCATCGAACTGCAGGCGGCGCTGGGCAGCATCGTCGTCAAGCCGCAGGTGCAGAACAACAATTTGACGCTGACCGTGCGGAGCCTGTCGGGCCTGGGCTTCATGCTGCCCCGCGAGACCGTGCAGCCGGCGCTGGACGCGTTCCTCGATCAGATCACCAAGAACATCCCGCTCGGCATCCACGCCGAGAGCGTGCAGGTCACCGACAACGGGGTGACCGCGAAGTTCGTCACCCGCAACGCGACGATGCCCCCGGGCCGCAGCGGTCAGGGCGGCGATCCCTGCTTCGCCGGGCTGGACTAGAACGGCTCCTCGGTGCCGCCGGGGTTGCACCCGGCGGCGAACATCGCGGCATCGCTGACCTCGGGCCGCCACGGCTCCAGATTCCAGCTGACCTTGCCGGGTTCGGCGATCTCGGCGTACTGCCAGTGGCACAGGAACTGCGCGCGCATGCCCGGCAGGTCGGCGTCGGGTGCGTCGGCCAGCACCTCGGCCCAGGCCGCATCGGCCTGCCCGAGCGTGCCGGGCCGGGCGGACTCGGCCCGGGCGGCCGGGGTGGGATAGACCCGCAAGCTGGACAGGTCGCCCCATTTCACCCATTGGGTGTGGTCGACGTAGTGGCCGTCGGCGTGGGCCACCGGTGCCGCGCACAACGCCGCCGCCGCCATGCCCAGCCCGGCGATCAGCTGACGCATCGCAGGTTGCCCGTCAGCGCGACTTACCTTGGATTTCAAGGATTTTCGGTCGCACGTCGACGAGATAAACGCCCGCTGCGCAGGCACAGATGGCGGCGCCGAACGCATCGCGCATCAGCAGGGCCAACAGCACGCCGACACCGAGGATCAACAGCCACACCGGCTTGGTCAGCTTGCCGGTGGCGGTGTAGGCGTCGGGCCGCTGCATCGCCGCATGGACGAACGAATACGCGCCGACCAGGACGACGATCCCGACCAGCACAAACAGAATGGCACCCGCCAGGTCTGCAAGCATCACACGTGCAGCCTAGGCGGGTGCCGTCCCTGGCGTCGAACTTACTTCTGGGTGACCTTCTTGGCCGGGGCCTTCTTGGCCGGGGCCGTGGTGGTCGCGGCGGCCGGAGCGGCCTTCTTGGCCGGCGCCTTCTTGGCCGGCGCCTTCTTGGCCGGGGCGGCCTTCTCCGGGGCAGCCTTCTTCGGCAGTTCGACTCCGACCAGCTTGGCGGCACGCTCACCCACGGCGCGGGTCTGCGAGGCCACGGTGCCCAGCGCATCCTGGGTCAGCTCGACGGCCTGATCGGTGACACCCTCGACGCGGGCCGCGGCACCTTCCAGCGCAGGCTGGTTACGCAGCCGCTCCAGGGCGGCCTCGCCGCGCTCGACGAGCTTGTTGTAGGTGGCCTGCGCCTCTTCGGTGTACTTCTCGGCGGCCTTGCGCAGCTCGTCGGAGGTCAGCTTGTCGCGCAGTTCCTCGAACTGGCTGGGCAGTTCTTCCTGCAGCTTGGTCAGCCGGGCACGGCCCTCTTCGACGCGCCCCTGGGCGTCGGTGCGGGCATCCTCGGCGCGCTCGCGCAGGCTGGCGACGATCTCGTTGACGGTGGCCAGGGCCAGGTCGGCGGCGCCGACGGCGGCCAGCAGCGGGGCCTTGAGGTCCTCGATGGACGGCTGGGTGGTCTTCTCGGGCATGACTTTTCCTTTCAGAGGTCTGTATTCGGTGAATGTTGTGTTGTGCTGGCTTGAGATTCAGACGTGGGCGGCACCCCTTCCGCTTCCCCCGCAGCGTCGGACCCGGCCGCCGCTTCGGCTTCGTTCTGCTGACAGAACGACGTGTAGATGTCGAGCAGCACCTGCTTCTGCCGCTCCGTGACCGCGTTATCACCGATGATCGCGTCACGGACCCGACTGCCCTCGGACGGTTCGAGCATCCCGGCCTGTACGTAGAGGACCTCGGCCGAGACCCGCAGCGCCTTGGCAATCTGGTTGAGCACGTCGGCCGACGGTTTGCGCAGTCCCCGTTCGATCTGGCTGAGGTAGGGGTTGCTGACGCCGGCCTTCTCCGCGAGTTGGCGCACCGACACCTGCGCCGCCTCGCGCTGGGCACGGATGAAGCTGCCGATGTCGGAAGCGGCGTTGCCCACCACGGCAACGATCTTGTCGTTGGCCGAAGCGGCGTCGTCGTCGTGCGACATGTCGAGCCTCGATCCGGTGAATTGCTACTGCTACAACTCACGGTACGAGCGAGTGCTAACTATTGCAAGCACTAGCTAGCAGGGCTCAGAAAAGCAGCTGCGCCACCGAATAGATCACCAGTCCGGCCAGCGCACCCACCACCGTGCCGTTGATCCGGATGAACTGCAGGTCACGGCCCACGTGCAGCTCGATCCGGCGGCTGGCCTCGTCCGCGTCCCAGCGCTCGATCGTCTCGGTGATGATCGCTGTGATCTCCGTCCCATACTGGGCCACCAGGTGCTGTGCGGCGCGCACGATCCAGTTGTCCACCTTGTCGCGCAGGCCGACATCGTCGCGCAGCGACTCCCCGATGCGGACCACCGAATCGGCGATCCGGGTGCGCAGCGCCGAGGACGGATCGTCAACCGACTCCAGCACGATGCGCTTGGCCGCGGTCCAGGCCGTCTCAGCAGCCTTGGTCACCTCGTCGCGGGCCATGATCTGCTCTTTGACCCGCTCGGCCCGCGCGATCGTGGCCTCGTCGTGCTGCAGGTCGTCGGCGAACTCGAACAGGAACTTGGTCGCCGACCGGCGCAGCTCGTGGTTCGGATCGCGGCGCACCTTGTCGGTGAAGTCCATCAGCTCGCGGTGGATGCGGTCGCCCACCAGGTGGTCCACCCAGCGGGGCGACCAGGACGGCGAATCGCGTTCGATGACCCGCTCGATCACCTCGCCCGCGTTCAGCGACCACTGGAAGGCCCGGTCGGCCAGCAACTGCAGCAGCGCCTCCTGGCGCTGCTCGGCGAGCAGGCCGGACAGCACCCGGCCCACCGGCGGTCCCCACTGCGGTTCGGCGATGCGCTTGACGATCATCCGGTCCAGCACGTGCTGCACGTCCTCGTCGCGCAGCATCTCCACGAGCACCCGCAGCACCGTCGACGCCTCGGCCGCCACCCGTTCGGCGTGGCTGTACTCGCACAGCCACTTACCCATCCGGCCGGCCACCTCGGCATCGCGCAACTTGGTCGCGACCACCTCGGGGGACATGAAGTTCTCCCGGACGAAGGTGCCCAAACCCTCGCCGAGCTGGTCCTTCTTCCGTTTGATGATCGCCGTGTGCGGGATCGGGATGCCCAGTGGGTGTTTGAACAGCGCCGTCACCGCGAACCAGTCGGCCAGGGCGCCGACCATGCCGGCCTCAGCCGCGGCGCGGACATAGCCGACCCAGCCGGTCACGCCGCGGGACTGCGCCCAGGTGCACGCGAGGAAGATCACTGTCGCACCGATCAGGAATCCCAGCGCAACGGCCTTCATCCGCCGCAACGCCCGGCGGCGTTCCCGGTCGGCATCGGACTCCGTCCCGCCAAACGACGCGACGAAACCGGCGGTCAACGAGGGCGGTCCGGGGGCTGGTCTGTGCGCCACACGTCCATCATCCGCTACCGGCCGACGGGGCGGCGCAGTCGATCGACCAGCGGCGCCTCCCCACCGTATTATCGAGATGACCTAGTGAACGGATTTTCCCGACAGTGGCACAGCAGAGCGCAGCGGCGATGGTAAAAACCGACGGCCGCAAACGACGCTGGCATCAGCACAAGGTGGACCGTCGAAACGAGCTCGTGGACGGCACGCTGGAGGCGATCCGCCAGCGCGGCAGCAGCGTCAGCATGGACGAGATCGCTGCCGAGATCGGCGTCTCCAAAACCGTGCTGTACCGCTACTTCGTGGACAAGAACGACCTCACCACCGCGGTGATGATGCGGTTCGCCCAGACGACCCTGATCCCGAACATGGCCGCGGCACTGTCCTCAAATCTGGACGGCTACGCCCTGGTGCGCGAGATCATCCGGGTCTATGTCGACACCGTGGCCGCCGAACCGGAGCCGTACCGGTTCGTGATGTCCAACAGCTCGGCCAGCCGGACCAAGGCCATCAACGACTCCGAGCAGATCATCGCCCGCATGCTCGCCGTCATGCTGCGCCGCCGGATGGCCAGTGTGGGCATGGACACCAAAGGCGTGGAGCCGTGGGCCTTCCACATCGTCGGCGGGGTGCAGCTGGCCACCCACTCGTGGATGTCCAATCCCCGGATGAGCACCGACGAACTGATCGACTACCTGACGATGCTGTCCTGGAGCGCGCTGTGCGGCATCGTCGAGGTGGGCGGCTCGCTGGAAAAGTTCAACTCGCAGCCACATCCGTCGCCTTCGTTGCCGCGATAGCTGCTTGACTGGCCACGTGACCTCACCCGACTCCGACCTGCCCGCCCTGTGGACCCACGAGCCACACACCCATCTGGAATTCACGCCGGGCGACTTGGTGGCGGCGATCGACCCGGACGCCACCCCGGGGTTCGTCGGCTCCAAGCGCGACGCGCCGGTGCTGCAGGCCGAGCGCAATATCCGGTTCGCCGAGCTACAGGAGATGCTGTACGCCAACAGCCGGGCCGGTGACACCCGCTCGCTGCTGCTGGTGTTGCAGGGGATGGACACCGCCGGTAAGGGCGGCATCGTCAAACACGTTGTGGGAGCTGGCAATCCGCAAGGCATCGACTATGCCAGCTTCGGCAAGCCGACCGAGGAGGAGCTGGCACACCACTATCTGTGGCGGATCCGCAAGGCCCTGCCCGCGCCCGGGCACATCGGGGTGTTCGACCGCTCGCACTACGAGGACGTGCTGATCGTGCGGGTGCACGATCTGGTGCCGCCGGAGGTCTGGGGCACCCGCTACGACGAGATCAACGCCTTCGAGAAGGAGTTGGTCGATGCCGGCACCAAGATCGTCAAGGTGGCCATGTTCGTCTCCCTCGACGAGCAGAAGAAGCGCCTGGCCGAGCGCCTGGACCGGCCGGACAAGTACTGGAAGTACAACCCGGCCGATATCGACGAGCGGCTCCTGTGGCCCAGGTACCAGGAGGCTTACCAGGTGATGCTGGACCGCACGTCGACCGACTACGCGCCATGGCATGTGATCCCGTGCAACCGCAAGTGGTACAGCCGGCTGGCCATCCTGGAGTTGCTCATCGAGGCGCTCAAGGGGTTCAACCTCGCGTGGCCGCCGCCGGACTTCGACGTCAAGGCCGAGAAGAAACGACTGGCCAAGGCCTGACCCGACTCCGCCGAGACTACGGTTTCTGGCGCGCCGGCGGCGTTTTCGCCGCAACAACCGTAGTGCCGGCGCGGGTGGAACCGGGCGCGGTCGCCCTGCGTCGATAACCGGTATGGGGCCGATCTTTTTGGGCACGGAGGCATTGGGATCCAGCGCGGTCACCCGGCACGGTTTGCAGACGAAGTTCCGCAAGATCCACCGCAACGTCTATGCCCCAGCCGATATCGAGCTGGACGCTCGGTCGCGGGCGATCGCGGCCTGGTTGTGGTCGGGTCGGCGCGCGACGCTGGTGGGCCTCTCCGCCGCGGCGATGCTGGGTAGTCGATGGCTGCCCGCCGATGCCCCGGCCGAACTGGCTCGTCTGCGCTCCCCCAGCCCGCAGGGCATCGTGGTGCACTCCGGCGAGATCGCCGACGACGAGCTCACAGGGTGGGCGCGATCCGGTGCACGACGGCCGCGCGCACCTGTTACGACCTCGGGCGACGCCTACCCGAGGACACCGGCGTCATCCGCATCGATGCACTGCTCAACCACACCGCCGTGGGCGTGGCCGCCGTGGCCGCCATCGCCGACCGCTATCCAGGTGCTCGGGGGATCCGCCGCCTGCGTAGGGTTCTCGACCTCGTCGACCCGGGAGCGGAATCACCACAGGAGACCCGCGTCCGGATGCTCCTGGTGCGCGCGGGGCTACCGCGGCCGGTCACTCAGATGCCGGTATGCAACGAGTGGGGCCGGGTGGTGCGCCGGATCGACATGGGTTGGCCGGAACGGATGGTGGGTGTCGAGTACGACGGAGAGCAGCATTGGAGCGATCCGGTCAGCCACAGCTCGGACATCGACCGGTTGGAATTCCTGGCAGCCAGGGGCTGGACCATCGTGCGCGTCAGCGCACGGCACCTGCGCCAGGAGCCGGATACCGTCGTCGCGCGCGTCCAGCACGCACTAAAAAGCGCCGAGACTACGGAAAATGGCGAGAATCGAGGCGAATCTCGCCAGAAACCGTAGTCTCGGCGCCGGTTAGACCCTACTTGGCCAGGGTGAACTGGCCGATGTTGGTGATGCCGCGGCGGAAGAAGTCGGCGCAGCCGGTGAGGTACTTCATGAACCGGTCGTAGACCTCTTGCCCCTGCAGGGCGATGGCCTCGTCCTTCTTGGCCTCCAGATTGGCGGCCCACATGTCCAGCGTCCGGGCGTAGTGCGGCTGCAGCAGGTGCGTGCGCTTGAGCTCGAAGCCGGTGTCGGCGGCCAGCTTCTCGATGTCCTCGACGGCGGGCAGCTGCCCGCCGGGGAAGATCTCCTCGCCGATGAACTTCATGAACTTCAGATCGCTCAACGTGATCTTGATGTTGTTCTCGCGGAAGAACTGCTGCGTGTGCGCCAGGATGGTGTGCAGCAGCATGACGCCGTCGTCGGGCAGGATGCTGTAGGCCCGCTCGAAGAACACGGGGTAGCGCTCCTGCTTGAAGGCCTCGAACGCGCCGATCGACACGATGCGGTCGACGGGCTCGTTGAACTCTTCCCAGCCCTGCAACCGGATCTCGACGTTGCGCTTGGTGTCGATCTTGGCCAGCCGCTCGCGGGCGTAGTCGGACTGCGCTTTGCTCAGCGTGATGCCGATGACGTTGACGTCGTACTTGACGAGCGCCCGCTCCAGCGCGCCGCCCCAGCCGCAGCCGATGTCCAGCAACGTCATCCCGGGCTCCAGGCCCAGCTTGCCGAGCGCCAGGTCGAACTTCGCGTTCTGCGACTCATCGAGCGTCATGTCCTCGCGCTCGTAGTAACCACAGGTGTAGCCCATGGTCGGGCCCAAGAACAGGGCGTAGAACTCGTTCGAGATGTCGTAGATCGACTGCGACTCCTCGTAGTACGGCGCAAGATCGGACTCGACGTTTGACATTCGAAAAATAACCTCGTCTGTTGATTTGGCGACCGCCGCCCGAAGACCTCAGAGGCCTACTCGAGCCGCATCCGACGATGGTACCCCATATTAGCTAGGCTAAACATTAGGGACCGTCAGTAGTCGTAGAAGCCCTTACCCGACTTCTTGCCCAGTTGGCCCGCCTCCACCATGCGTAACAGCAGCGGCGGCGGACCGTAGAGCGGTTCCTTGAACTCTTCGTACATTTTGTCGGCAATCAGCTTGAGCGTGTCCAAGCCGACCAGGTCCGACAGCCGCAACGGGCCCATGGGGTGCGACAACCCGGCGACGACGGCCTTGTCGACGTCCTCGATCGTCGCGAAGCCGGACTCCACCATCCGGATGGCGGCCAGCAGGTACGGCACCAGCAGCGCGTTCACCACGAAGCCGGATCGGTCGCCGCAGCGCACGACCTGCTTTCCCAGGATGTTGCCAGCGAATTCTTCGACACGCTCCAGCGCGCCGCTGGAGGTGACCAGCGTCGAGATGAGTTCCACCAACGGCAGCACCGGCACCGGGTTGAAGAAGTGCAGCCCGAGCACCCGCTGCGGGTTCTTCGTCGCGGCTGCGATCTTCATGATCGGAATGCTGGAGGTGTTCGATGCCAGCACGGCGTCGGGATCGGTGACGATCGCGTCGAGCTCGGCGAACACCTTCGCCTTGACCGCGTCATCCTCGACGATGGCCTCGATCACCAGCTGCCGGTCGGCGAAATCCGCCAGGTTCGTCGTGAAGGTCAACCGCCCCAGTGCGCCGTCGTGGTCGTCCTGGCTGAGCTTGCCCTTGGCCGCCGCGCGGTCCAGCGACGCGGTGATGCGTGCCTTGCCGGCGTCCAACAGTTCGGCGGCGGGTTCGTAGACCAGAACCTGCGCACCGGCCTTGGCACACACCTCGGCGATACCGCCGCCCATCTGCCCGGCGCCGATCACGCCGACTCGTTCGATGCTCAACTGAATCTCCCTCACTGTCTGCAGCGATGAGCCCCGCCCAGAACTCCGGGCGGGGCTCATGCTGTCATGCGTTCGGTTCCCTGGCGGGACGGGCCTAGTGGAACTGGCCCTCTTCGGTGGAACCGGCCAGCGCGGTGGTCGAGCTGTTCGGGTCCACGGTGGTGGCGATCCGGTCGAAGTAGCCGGCACCGACCTCACGCTGGTGCTTGGTGGCGGTGTAACCGCGCTCCTCGGCGGCGAACTCGCGCTCCTGCAGCTCGACGTAGGCCTTCATCTGCTCGCGGGCGTACCCGTGGGCCAGGTCGAACATCGAGTAGTTGAGGGCGTGGAAGCCGGCGAGGGTGATGAACTGGAACTTGAAGCCCATCGCGCCCAGCTCGCGCTGGAACTTGGCGATGGTGTCGTCGTCCAGGTGCTGCTTCCAGTTGAACGACGGCGAGCAGTTGTAGGACAGCATCTGGTCCGGGAACTCGGCCTTGACGCCCTCGGCGAACTTCTTGGCCAGCTCCAGGTCCGGGGTGCCGGTCTCCATCCAGATCAGGTCGGCGTACGGCGCGTAGGCCTTGGCACGGGCGATGCACGGCTCCAGGCCGTTCTGCACCCGGTAGAAGCCTTCGCTGGTGCGCTCACCGGTGATGAACGGACGGTCGCGCTCGTCGACGTCGGAGGTGATCAGGGTGGCGGCCTCGGCATCGGTGCGGGCGATGACCAGGGTCGGCACGTCGGCGACGTCGGCAGCCAGGCGGGCCGAGGTCAGGGTGCGGATGTGCTGCTGGGTGGGGATCAGCACCTTGCCACCGAGGTGGCCGCACTTCTTCTCCGAGGCCAGCTGGTCTTCCCAGTGCGAACCGGCGACACCGGCGGCGATCATGGCCTTCTGCAGCTCGTAGACGTTCAGGGCGCCACCGAAGCCGGCCTCACCGTCGGCGACGATCGGGGCCAGCCAGTTCTCGACCGAGGTGTCGCCCTCGACCTTGGCGATCTGGTCGGCGCGCAGCAGCGCGTTGTTGATGCGGCGCACCACCTGCGGCACCGAGTTGGCCGGGTAGAGGCTCTGGTCAGGGTAGGTGTGGCCGGACAGGTTCGCGTCACCGGCGACCTGCCACCCGGACAGGTAGATGGCCTTGAGGCCAGCGCGCACCTGCTGCACGGCCTGGTTGCCGGTCAGCGCGCCGAGCGCGTTGACGTAGTCCATGTTGTGCAGCTGGTCCCACAGCACCTCGGCGCCGCGACGGGCCAGGGTGTTCTCCTCGACGACGTGGCCCTGCAGCGCGACGACGTCCTCGGGGGTGTAGGTGCGGGTGATGCCCTTCCAGCGGGGGTTGTGGTCCCAGTCGTGCTGGATCTGCTCCGGGCTCTTCGGTGTGCCAACGGTGGACATGGCTCTCCTAACGGGTTAACAGGTGCGAGGGTCGCTGCGGCGTTTCAACACTGCGTGTTGTTAATGCCACCGCGATCTCGCGGGGGTGCTAATCCGAGGATGCCCTACGGCATATGCGCAGGTCCACCCGTTTCAGTTGCCAATTTTGGCTAACGCACTCCGCGAACTTGCTAAGTTTGCGAAGCACGCAACTTGCTGTACCGGTTCAGAAGCTACTTGGCGGTAGCCAATTGTCGCTGGTCAGTACGCCCGTACTGTTAAACGGCCGGGGGTCAGCGAGCGAACAGGCTGGCGACCGCTTTGGTCTCGTCGCCGACGGCGTATGTGAGCGTTGTAACAGTGCGGTCGGTGAGCTCGGCACCGAATTTGTCGGTCGATCCGGGCGGATACACGTGCACCATGATGTCCAGGTCGTCGCCGAGAGCAACGGCGGAGTCGTGCTCGATGGTCACCCGCAGCGGCGCCTTGAGAAGCTCCGGGACGGTCTCCAGGTAGTCCTCGACGACGCTCCAGTAGACCGAGTTGTTCATGTGGTCGAACAGGTCGATATCGGTGACCCGCACCGGGTACTTGCGGATGGCGACGGCATCGTCGCGGGCGCCCGCCTTGAGATAGGCCTTCCAGCGCAGCCGGTCCACATCCGTCGTGCGGCGCAGCCCGGCGAGGAAGTCGTCGGCGATGCGGCCGGGGCTCTGCGTCTCCCGGCTGAAGCAGATCCAGAACGCTTCGGATTCGATGAGACCCGACCGCCTGCCTTCGATCCGGACGCGCATCTCGCACCAGCGCGTCGACGTCCCCGAACACCACCGCCGCAACCTCAGGATGTCGGGGAACTCGATCGGTTCGACGAGGTCGATCATCGTCCGGCGGACGATCCAGGCCGGGTGGACCTCCTCGTAACCCATCTGCCGCAGTTGGTCCTGGCCGACGTCCTGGATATGCCGGGTGGCGCCGTCGAAACGCAGCCTGCCGCCCCGGTCCACATCGGCCATCCGCAGCGACCACGAGGTGTCGAACACATCGGGGTGGCCCTCGGGCACGGGCATCAGGGTCTTCGCCAAACCGGTCATGTGCTCCATATTGGTCTGCGAACAATGCAAAGCCAATCTTTGCAATGGTCATTACCCTGGACCGGGTGGCCAAGACGTTCGTGGGATCGCGGGTCCGCCAACTGCGCAGCGAACGCGGATTCAGCCAGGCATCCCTGGCGCAGATGCTGGAGATCTCCCCCAGCTACCTCAACCAGATCGAACACGACGTGCGGCCGCTGACCGTCGCGGTGCTGCTGCGCATCACCGAGGTGTTCGGGGTGGACGCCACCTTCTTCGCCTCCCAGGACGACACCCGACTGGTCGCCGAGCTGCGCGAGATCACCATGGATCGTGACCTCGACCTGGATGTCGATGCCGCCGAGATCGCCGAGCTGGTGGCCGCGCATCCGTCGGTCGCACGCGCCATGGTGAATCTGCACCAGCGCTACCGGCTGACCACCACGCAGCTGGCCGCCGCCACCGAAGACCGGTTCGGCATGGGCGCACCCGCCGCCGGCGCCAGCGGTTCGGGAACCATCACGATGCCGCACGAGGAGGTGCGCGACTACTTCTACCAACGGCAGAATTACCTGCACGAACTCGACACCGCCGCCGAGGATCTGACCATCCGGATGCGCATGCACCGTGCCGACCTGGCCGGCGAACTGTCGGCCCGGCTGACGGCCGTGCACGGGGTGCACATCGTCAAACGCCAAGACCTGGGCGACACCGTGCTGCACCGCTTCGACCCGGCGACCCGGACCCTGGAGATCGGCAGCCACCTCGCCAGCGGCCAGTACGTCTTCAAACTCGCCGCCGAGCTGGCCTATCTGGAGTTCGGCGACCTCATCGACAAACTGACCGACGAGGGCAAGTTCACCAGCGACGAATCCCGCACCCTGGCCCGGCTCGGGCTGGCCAATTACTTCGCGGCGGCCACCGTGTTGCCCTACACCCAGTTCCACACCGTCGCCGAAGAGTTCCGCTACGACGTCGAACGGTTGTCGGCGTACTACTCGGTGTCCTACGAGACCATCGCGCACCGGCTGTCCACCCTGCAGCGACCCTCCATGCGCGGTGTGCCACTGTCGTTCGTGCGTGTCGACCGCGCAGGCAACATGTCGAAACGCCAGTCCGCCACCGGTTTTCACTTCTCGTCTGCGGGCGGTACCTGTCCGCTGTGGAATGTCTACGAGACGTTCGCCAATCCGGGCAAGATCCTGGTGCAGATCGCTCAGATGCCCGACGGCCGCCAGTACATGTGGGTGGCGCGCACCGTAGAACGCCGCGCCGCGCGCTATGGTCAGCCTGGAAAGACGTTCGCGATCGGCCTGGGCTGTGAACTCCGTCATGCGCACCGGCTGGTCTACTCCGAAGGGTTGGCGCTGACCGGTGATTCCAAGATCGCAGCGATACCGATCGGTGCCGGTTGCCGCGTCTGCGAGCGCGACAACTGCCCGCAGCGCGCGTTCCCCGCACTCGGCCGCGCCCTCGACCTCGACGAACACCGCAGCACGGTGTCCCCGTATCTGGTGAAGCAGACATGACTGGATCTGAAACACCCGCCCGGATCCCACCCGGCGGCCTCCGTGAGCTGGGCCCGGTCAACTGGGCGATCGCCAAGGCGGGCGCCCGCGGCATCCGGGCCCCGAAATTCCATCTGATGAACGTGCTCGGCCAGCACCGGCTGCTGTTCCTGGCCTGGTTGCCGTTCTCCGGATATCTGCTCTACGCGGGCAAGTTGTCCCGAGGTGACGCCGAGACGGTGATCCTGCGGGTGGGACATCTGCGCGGCTGCGAGTACGAGTTGCAGCAGCATCGCCGGCTGGCCCGCAGCCGCGGCCTGGACGCCGCCACCCAGGCCGCCATCTTCGAGGGACCCGACGCCGAGGGCCTCACCCCGCGACAGCGGGTCCTGGTCACCGCGACCGACGAGTTCGTCATCACCCGGTCGATGTCCAGCGAGACCTGGACCGCGCTGGCCAAGCTCTACACCCGGGCCCAGCTCATCGAATTCTGCACGCTCGCAGGGCAATACGATGCGCTTGCGGCCACCATGGCGACGCTGCGGATCCCGCTGGACTTTCCCGACTGACGGCTACAGGTAGGTGACGCCCAGCACCGCGACCGTCATGAGCACGGGCGAGATCGGCAGCGCCCACAGGAACGCCGTCCACACCTGGTCCTTGCGCTGGTAGGCACGCCGGCCGAGCAGCCCGACCACGATCGCCAGCGCGATGATCACCGCGGAGACGATCAACACCCAGAAGCTCACGTCACTGGTGTTGATCGCCAGCGTGATGGCGAGCAGCCACAGGATGTGGCCGATCGCCAGCCCGCCGATGGCGGCGACAACCTTCGCGCGCACCGGTGATCAGAAGTTGATCATGTGGCCGACCAGGCCGTGGAAGCACTCCTGCAGCGCTTCGGACAGGGTCGGATGGGTGTGCACGTTGCGGGCCAGCTCATTGGCGGTCAGGTCCCACTTCTGCGCCAGCGTCAGCTCGGGCAGCAGCTCGGAGACGTCGGGGCCGATCAGGTGCCCGCCGAGCAGCTCGAGGTGCGTCTTGTCGGCGACCAGCTTGACGAAACCGGTGGGATCGGCCAGCCCGTGTGCCTTGCCGTTGGCGGTGAACGGGAACTTGGCGACGACGACGTCGTACCCCTCGGCGCGGGCCTGCTCCTCGGTCAGCCCGAAGCTGGCCACCTGCGGTTGGCAGAACGTCGCACGCGGCATCATCCGGTAGTCGCCCAGTGCCAGGGTCTCGGCCCCGGCGATGGTCTCGGCGGCCACCACGCCCATCGCCTCGGCGACGTGTGCCAGCTGCAGCTTGGCGGTGACGTCGCCGATGGCGTAGATGTGGCCGACGTTGGTGCGCATGTAGTCGTCGATGGCGATGGCCTTGCGCTCGGTCAGCGCGACGCCGGTGTTCTCCAGTCCGAAGCCCTCGACGTTCGGCCCGAAACCGATGGCCTGCAACACCTTATCGGCCTTCAGTTCCTCGGCCTTGCCGTCCTTGCTCACCTTGACGGTGACCTCGCTACCGGAATCCTCGATCGACTCGACCTTGGTGCCGGTGAGGATCTTGACCCCGAGTTTCTTGTACTGCTTCTCGATTTCCTTGGACACCTCGGCGTCCTCGTTGGGCAGCGCGCGGGGCAGGAACTCGACGATGGTGACGTCGACACCGTAGTTCTTCAGCACGTAGGCGAACTCCATGCCGATGGCACCGGCGCCGGCGATGATGATCGAGCCGGGCAGTTCGCGAGACAGGATCTGGCTCTCGTAGGTGACGACGTTCTCGCTCAGCGAGGTGCCCGGCACCAGACGGGTGCTGGACCCGGTGGCGATGATCGCGTTGTCGAAGGTGACCTCTTCGGTTCCGCCCTCGTTGAGGTCGACGGTCAGTCCGTTGGGACCGGTGAACTTCCCGTAGCCGTGGATCTCGGTGATCTTGTTCTTCTTCATCAGGAAGTGCACACCGGCCACACGGCCGTCGGCGACCTTGCGGCTGCGGTCGAAGGCGGCGCCGTAGTCGAAGCTCGCCTCACCACTGATGCCGAAGGTCTTGGCTTCCTTGGTGAAGATATGGGCCAGTTCGGCATTGCGCAGCAGCGCCTTGGACGGGATACACCCGACGTTGAGACAGACGCCGCCCCAGTATTTCGGTTCGACGATGGCGGTGTTCAGGCCGAGTTGGGCAGCGCGGATGGCCGCGACATATCCGCCGGGGCCAGCTCCGAGTACGACGACGTCATAGTGGGTCACGCCATCACCCTATCGGGGCGGCGCACGTGCCGGTTTTCGACGCACCTGTCTGTCCAAAGTCGTCCCATCCTCTCCTCGGTCAGCTACGAATGCAGAAGGACGAGGGGGACGTCTGAACCGTTCGGGCGACAGTTCGTGGTTTCAAAGGTGAACCGCGGGGTACACCTCGCCGTCAGGTCAAACCGAGAGGCCCTCTAGCCATGCCCAAGCAGTTAAAACCGCACTTCGAGGACGTTCAGGCGCACTACGACCTGTCCGACGACTTTTTCCGGCTCTTCCAGGATCCCACCCAGACCTACAGCTGCGCGTACTTCGAGCGTGACGATATGACGCTCGAGGAGGCGCAGATCGCCAAAATCGATCTTTCCCTTGGCAAACTTGGCCTCCAACCGGGCATGACCCTGCTCGACGTCGGGTGCGGCTGGGGCGCGACCATGCGGCGCGCGATCGAGAAGTACGACGTCAACGTGGTGGGTCTGACGCTGTCGAAGAACCAGGCCACTCACGTGCAGGCCGCGTTCGACGAGTTGGACACCCCCCGTACCAGGCGGGTGCTGTTGCAGGGCTGGGAGCAGTTCGACGAACCGGTGGACCGCATCGTGTCGATCGGAGCGTTCGAGCACTTCGGTCACGACCGGTACACCGATTTCTTCGCCAAGGCGTATCAGGTGCTGCCGTCGGACGGGGTGATGCTGCTGCACACCATCACCGCGCCGCATCCCGCCCTGGCCAGGGAAGAGGGCATCCCGCTGACCTTCGAGTTGGCCCGGTTCATCAAATTCATCCTCACCGAGATCTTCCCCGGCGGCCGGCTGCCGTCGATCCCGATGGTCGAGGAGCACGCCGAAGCGGCCGGGTTCACGGTGAGCCGCAAGCAGTCGCTGCAACCGCACTACGCCAAGACGCTGGACATCTGGGCGGCCAATCTGGAGGCCCACCGGGACGAGGCGATCGCCATCCAGTCCGAAGAGGTCTACGACCGCTACATGAAATATCTGACCGGGTGCGCGAACCTGTTCCGCAACCGGCAGACCGATGTCGTGCAGTTCACCTGCGAGAAGTAGGTAACGGGCAGGCCTGCGACGCTTCGGCCACGATCCTGGTCTGATCGTCGGCGGGGCGGGCGCCCGCGGCGTACTGCGCGCCGGTGATCGGCGGCCGCCCCGCGAGTTCGGTGGTCTCGTCGTCGGAGAACACCCGGCCGCGGGACAGGAAGCGCATGCCCTCGGGGGCTTCCAGGCTGAATCCGCTGCCCCGGCCGGGCACCACGTCGATGATCAGCTGGGTGTGCTGCCACACCTCGAACTGCGGACCGGAGATCCAGACCGGCACGCCGCTGTCATCACCGTCAGCCCCGACATCGAGCACCCCCAACAGGATGTCGCGGTCCCCCACGATGAAGTCGCCCTGCGGATAGCACATCGGCGAGGAGCCGTCACAGCAGCCGCCGGACTGGTGAAACATCAACGCGCCGTGGCGTTTCTGCAGAACCGCGAGCAGGTCGGCGGCGGCCTGGGTGATGAGGGCGCGGCTGGTCATGAACTCACGCTACGCCCACGGTAGAAAGGTGACATGAGTTCTGGACCAGACCTCCACCTTTGGCTAGAGGATGTCACCGGCGACGACGCGCTGGCGTGGGTGCGCGCCCACAACGAGCCGACGCTGGCCGCGCTGGCCGGCGAGCAGTTCGAGGCCATGCGGACCCAGGCGCTGGAGGTGCTCGACACCGATGCCCGGATCCCGTACGTGCGCCGCCGCGGCGAGCATCTCTACAACTTCTGGCGCGACGAGGCCAACCCGCGTGGCGTGTGGCGCCGCACCACGCTGGAGTCCTACCGCAGCGCGTCCCCGGTGTGGGATGTGGTCATCGACGTCGACCAGCTGGCGAAGGCCGATGGCGAGAACTGGGTCTGGGCCGGCGCCGACGTGCTCGAACCCGACCATTCCCGTGCCCTGATCAGCCTGTCCCGCGGCGGTGCCGATGCCGTGGTGGTACGCGAATTCGACATGAACACACGGGAATTCGTGGCCGGCGGGTTCGAGCTGCCGGAAGCCAAGACGCAGATCACCTGGGCCGACCCGGACACCGTGCTGGTCGGCACCGACTTCGGTGCGGGCTCACTGACCGATTCCGGCTACGCCCGGCTGGTCAAGCGCTGGCAGCGCGGCCAGAACCTCGCCGATGCGACGACGGTGTACGCCGGTGAACGCAGCGATGTCATCGTCGCGGCCTTGGTGGACCGCACCCCCGGATTCGAGCGGACGTTGATCAGCCGGGCGGTGGACTTCTTCAACGACGAGATCTACGAGTTGCGCGACGACGAGTTGATCCGCATCGATGCGCCCACCGATGCGACGGTGTCGGTGCACCGGGACTGGCTGCTGATCGAGCTGCGCACCGACTGGAAGGGCTATATCGCGGGTTCGCTGCTGGCCGCCGACTATCACGAATTCGTCAGCGGCTCAGCCGATGTGACGGTGGTATTCGAACCGGACGAGCACACCTGCCTGCATCAGCACTCGTGGACCCAGGACAAACTGGTGGTGGTGACACTGGCCGATGTCGCCAGCCGGGTGCAGATCCTGACCCCCGGCCAGTGGACGGCCACCGACGTGCCCGGGCTGCCCGCCAACACCAACACGGTGATCGCGGCCGCCGATCCGCACGGCGACGAGATCTTCCTGGACTCAAGCGGATTCGTCACCCCGTCGCGGTTGCTGTGGGGAACGGACGCCGGTGAGTTCACCGAGATCAAACGCGCGCCCGCATTCTTCGATGCCGACGGGCTGGAGGTGAGCCAGCATTTCGCGGTGTCCGCCGACGGGACCCGGGTCCCCTATTTCGTGGTCGGGCGACCCGGTGTGAGCGGACCGACCCTGCTCGGCGGCTACGGCGGATTCGAGGTGTCGCGCACCCCCGCCTACGACGGTGTGCTCGGCCGGTTGTGGTTGGCCCGCGGCGGCACCTACGTGCTGGCCAATATCCGCGGCGGCGGTGAGTACGGGCCCGGCTGGCACACCCAGGCGATGCGCGCCGGACGGCATCTGGTCGACGAGGATTTCGCCGCGGTGGCCCGCGACCTGGTCGCTCGCGGGGTGACGACGGTGCCGCAGCTGGGTGCGCAGGGTGGCAGCAATGGCGGGCTGCTGATGGGCATCATGTTGACCCGCTATCCGGAGCTGTTCGGCGCGCTGGTGTGCAGCGTGCCGCTGCTGGACATGAAGCGTTTCCATCTGTTGTTGGCCGGCGCGTCGTGGGTGGCCGAATACGGTAACCCGGATGATCCCGCGGACTGGGAGTTCATCTCGAAATATTCGCCCTACCAGAATATTTCGGCCGACCGGCAGTATCCGCCGATCCTGATCACCACCTCGACCCGCGATGACCGGGTGCACCCCGGGCATGCCCGCAAGATGACCGCCGCGCTGGAGGCGGCCGGCCACCGGGTGGACTACTACGAAAACATCGAGGGCGGACACGGCGGCGCGGCCGACAATGCGCAGGCCGCATTCCGCGCGGCATTGATCTACACGTACCTGTGGCGGACATTAGGCTGACGCCAATGACGCCCTGGACCGTGTTCTGCCGCTATCTGGTGTTCCAGGGCATGACGTTCGTGTTCGGTATCGTCGGGCCGATCTTCCTGGTCATCTTCTTCACCGTGCCGCGCGATCCCGGTATGAAGTGGATGTACTTCATCGGGCTGCTGATCACGGCCGCCGACATTCTCATCGCGCTCGGGCTCACCCAGAACTGGGTGCGTGCCGAACGCGCCGCTGTGGATAAGCGCCGCCCCGACCCGTCACACGTCATCGCGCCGTGAACCCAGCCCGCTCAGCAGCGCCACGATCACCCCGATGATCACCAGCCCACCGCCGACGGTCAGGGTCAGGTTCAGCCACATGTGCATGCTGCCCACTGCGTGATCGACCATCACGTCGGCGATCGCGTGCACATCACCGGTGGTGCGATTGAGCGCGTCATCGACGTAGCGTCGGCCGATCTCGATACCGGCCCATCCGGCTGCCCCGACCAAGAGCGCCGAAATGCCGAGTGCGGCAAGAGCTTTGCCGCGCGCCCGGGCGGCGATCAAGGTCAGCAGCGCAAACACGCCGGTGAGCACGGCCACTGCGACACTGGCCCACGGCCCCCAGACCGCCACCAATCGCAGCTGCCCCGGTCGCAGATGGGCTGACACCTTCTCGGTGAGCGGCACCTCCAGCGTGGCCGGCGGCTGCACCCCGAAACCGGCCAACGTCTGCTTGATCGAGCTGTCGGCCAGCATCGGCGCCAGGTCGACGACCCACCGACCCGAGTCATCCGAGCGGGACACCGTGTCGGTGAACAGCCATCGATGGGCGACGCGGTTCACGGTCGCGAACTGGCTGGGGAACACCTCACTGGCCGTGTACGCGCTCACGGCGGCGTCGAGCACCGTGCCCTGCACACCGGAGGCGCCGGTGGCCGTCATCAGCTGCCCACTCAGTTCGGATGCCATCGCCTGCTGCAGCGCCGGATCTTTGGCGGCCGAGGCAGCCAGCGTGGCATACCCACTCTCGGAGACGATGGTGTGCTGCGCCCACAGCGCGGGCACCGTGACGGCCAGCAGAGCGGTGGTGATCAGCCAGAGCAGCGCCGCCAGCAGAAACCGCACGGCGCCCTCCTCGGCTCAGGGGGCCGCGTCAGTCGGACAGTGCGCGCCCCACGATCAGCGGGTCGGCCTGGCCGACCACCTCATGGTCCTTGTTGTCGTAGTCGAACTTACCCAGGACGTAGCGCATCGCGTTGATCCTGGCGCGTTTCTTGTCATTGCTTTTCACCACGGTCCACGGCGCGATCTCGGTGTCGGTCCAGGCGAACATGTCTTCCTTGGCCGCGGTGTAGTCATCCCACTTGTCCAGCGAGGCCAGGTCCGTCGGCGAGAGCTTCCACTGCCGAACGGGGTCGACCTGGCGGATGGTGAACCGGGTGCGCTGTTCGGACTGCGTCACCGAGAACCACAGCTTGGTCAGGCTGATGCCGTCGTTGACCAGCATCTGCTCGAAAAGCGGCGTTTGGCGGATGAATTCGGCGTGCTGCTTGGGGGTGCAGTAACCCATCACCCGTTCGACGCCGGCCCGGTTGTACCAGGACCGGTCGAACAGCACGATTTCCCCCGCGCCGGGCAGGTGGGTGACGTACCGCTGGAAGTACCACTGGGTGCGTTCCTTCTCGGTCGGCTTCTCCAGTGCCACCACACGCGCGCCACGCGGGTTGAGGTGTTCCATGAACCGCTTGATGGTGCCGCCCTTGCCTGCGGCGTCGCGGCCCTCGAACACGATGACGTGCCGGTGCCCGTGGGCCTGGCTCCACTTCTGCAGCTTCAGCAGCTCGATCTGCAGCAGCCGCTTCTGCTCCTCGTACTCGCTGCGCTTCATCCGCTCGTCGTACGGGTAGCCCTCACGCCAGGTGTCGACGACCTCGCCGCTGGGCTGCAAGATCAACTCGGGGTCGTCATCGTCGTCGTCGCGGACGGAGTAGCCAGTGGTGTCCAGAGTCGTCACGCGACGACGCTATCCACCCGGACGTACCAATCGGTGACGTCCAGGTGAACAGCCGGTGCGCTACTTGGCCTCGCGACGGGGACGCGACAACGCGAGCTTGGTCATCATCTTGTTCATCCTGGCCAGCGCCTTGAGTGAGTTGTTGTAGTAGTTGCCGCCGGCGCCGACGCTGGTCCGGGGCACCACCACCGTCTCCTGGCGGCAGAACTTGCGCACGCCGTCCACCCCGCCGAATCGCGCGCCGATACCCGAGGTCTTCCACCCACCCATCGGCGCGGTGGTGCACATCAGGTTCGAGATCACGTCGTTGACGTTGACGGCACCGCAATCTAGTTGCAGTGCAACGTCTTTGGCTCGATCGACATCCTTGGAGAACACCGCCGCGCTCAGCCCGTACGGGCTGTCGTTGGCCAGCCGGACGGCCTCCCCCACCGACGACACCTTCATGATCGGCAACGTCGGGCCGAAGGTCTCCTCGGTCATACAGGCCATCGAGTGGTCGACGTCCACCAGCACCGTGGGCGGGTAGAAGCTGCCGGTGCCATCGGGGCGCTTGCCACCGGTGAGCGCCCTGGCACCCTTGGCCAGCGCGTCGTCGACGTGCCGCGCGGTCACCGCGACCTGGGACTCGTCGATCAGCGCGCCCAAGTCGTAGCCCTCGCCCGAGCCCACCTTGAGGTTCTCGACGGCCTTGACGACGGCGGCGACGAACCGGTCGTACACCGGCTCGAGCACGTACACCCGCTCCACCGACACGCAGGTCTGGCCGGCGTTGAACATCGCGCCCCAGACCGCGGCGTTGGCGGCCAGGTCGATATCGGCGTCCTCCAGGACGATCATCGGGTCCTTGCCCCCGAGTTCCAGGCTGACCGGGGTGAGCCGGCGCGCGGCCCGTTCCATGACCTTGACGCCGGTGGCACACGAACCGGTGAACTGGATGTAGTCGGAGTTGTCGATGACGGCCTCGGACACCTCGCGGGCACCCTGGGCCAGTGCCAGCACTTCCGGGGCCCCGCAATCCAGCCAGCCGCGTACCAGCAGCTCGGCGGTCAGCGGGGTGCGCTCGGATGGCTTGAGCAGCACCGCAGCGCCGGCCGCCAAAGCGCCGATGGCATCCATCAACGCATTGGCCACCGGATAGTTCCAGGGCGCGATCACGCCCACCACCGGACGCGGCCGGTAGTGCACGGCGATTTTCTTGACCGACAGGAACGGCAGCGGGGCGGGGCGGGTCTCCGGCGCCATCGCCTTCTCCACGACCTTGATGTAGTAGGACAAGATGATCAGCAGCAACGGCACCTCTTGGGCGGCGTCCGTCGCGGACTTGCCGGTCTCGGCGATCAGCAGCTTCTCGATCTCGTCGCGGTGGTCCCCCAGCCAGACGGCATAGCGGGCCAGCACCTTGGCGCGCCCCTTGGCGCCGCGGGCCTCCCACTCGCGCTGCGCCTCACGCAGACCGGCCGCGATCCGCGGCACGTCGGCGGGAGCGGTCCACCGCACCTCGCCGGCCACGGCGCCGGTGGCGGGGTTGTGAATGGTGACAACGTCAGAGCGGTCTGCGGTGGCAGTCATAGGGCCATGTTAAACCGCATGTGTGACGCAGCTCGCAGCGGGGTTGACACCTGTCAACTCTGCGGCGCGATCCCCCGCAGGTACGCCGCCTGTCCGAGGTGCTGAGCGGCGTCGTCGACGATGCTCACCAACCGCACGCTGGCGGTCACCGGCGGGTCCCAGCGCTCGTCCACGACGCGCGCCAACTCGTCGGGTGTGACCGAGGCGATGTACTCCAGGCTGAACTTGTGCACCGCGCGGTAATAGCCGGCCAGCAAGTCGGCCGGGGCTCGGACCTTCCCGACCTCTTCGGCGGTGTGGCCATAGCCCATGTCGTTACCGGGCAGGTCGAGTGCAAAGCGGTCCCGCCAGCCGTCGCGGATCCACACCTGCTCAGCCCCGGCAATATCGGCGAGTTGGACGTCTTGTTGCCGGGCGCTGTGCCAGATCAGCCAGGCAATGCTGTTGGCCTGCGGGGTCGGCCGCCACGACGACAGCTCCTCGGTCAGTCCGTCGGTCAATTCGTCGACATGCTCGATGAGGCGGGTGAACGAATCGCGGAGCAGTTCGCGGGCGGCGTCGAGGTCACCTGTCATGGTCGCCAACGTACTCGCGGACGGCGTACCACGGTCACAGCATCGAAAGCGAAAGATCCCACAGCCGTTCGGCATTGTCGAGGTCAAGGGCATACGGCGCGACGCCGCCGATTCCGGTGTCGCGCCGGTCGACGACGGCGGCCTCGTTGCAGTCCTCGAAGTACTTACCGGCTACCCCCTCCACCAGCGGCGAGGCGGCCAGCAGCACGGATGTGGCCGCACCCTGTTCGACGCTCTTGAAACGGCTGCCCGCCCGGTGGAACCGCTCACGCGCTTCCACGTTGTACCCCAACGGCAGGTGGCGCTGCAGTGCGGTGGCGATACCGCCGGGCATCAGCGCGTTGGCGGTGATGCCGTCACCGGCCCAGCGCCGGCTGGCCTCGACGGCGAAAAGCACGTTGGCGGTCTTGCTCTGCCCGTACGCCCCGAACGGGTCGTATTCGCGAAACGCATAGTCGATGTCGTCGAAGATCACCGGTGAACGCAGATGACCGGACGAGCTCACCGACACGATGCGCGCCCCGCCGGCTTGGCGCAGCGCGTCGTAGAGGCCGATGGCGAGCCCGAAGTGCCCCAGGTGATTGGTCGCGAACTGCAGTTCATGGCCCGCCTCGGTGAGCGTCAGCTGCTGCACGGCCATGACGCCGGCGTTGTTCACCAGGATGTGCAGCGGGCCGGTCCAGGCACTGGCGAACGCGACGACGCTGTCGGGCCTGCTGAGATCCAGCGCGGCGACCGTCACCGCGTCGTTGCCGGTATCGCTGCGGATATCCGCCGCGATCGGCCCAGTGGCGTCCACGTCGCGCACCGCGAGGGTGACCGCGGCGCCGGCACGCGCCAGTGCACGGGCCGTCTCCACCCCGATACCCGACGATGCACCGGTGACGATCGCGGTCTTTCCGGACAGATCGACGCCGGCGCTGACCTCGGCCGCGGTCGACTCGAAACCGAACGGCGTCCTGACGGGGGCAGCATCGGGCACGAGAGTCGAAAGGCTCATAACGGGTTCCAACCGCTGCCCTGCTGAATGATTCCCGTGACGACGATTCCCGTCACGCCCCGTGGAACACCGCCTCCACGTTGTTGCCGTCCGGATCACGCACGAAGGCACCGAAGTAGCCGGGGTGGTACTCGGGCCACAACCGGGGCGCGTGCAGCGATTCCGCACCCAGACCGACGGCTGCGTCGTAGAACTTTTGCACCGCGTCGGTGTCGGCGGCCTGGAAGGCGAGATGCACTTCCCGGTTGGGGCCGGTGGCCTCGCCGGCGCGGACGTCGGCGATCCAGAAGGCTGGCTTGCCGTCACGGCCGTAACCGACGGCCACGCCCATGTCCATCTGCCGCGTGAATCCCAGGACGCCCAGCACGGTGTCGTAGAACTCCTGCGATTTGGCGAAGTCTGCACAGTTGATTCCCAGGTGATCGATCATCGCGTCATCGTAGGTTCGAGGTATGACACACCACGACCTCGTGATCCGCAACGGCACCATCATCGACGGGTCGGGCGGGGACCCGTATGTCGGTGACGTGGCCGTCACGGCCGGGGTGATCACCGCGGTCGGCACCGTGTCCGGGGTCGGCAGCAGGGAAATCGACGCCACCGGACTGCTCGTCACCCCGGGTTTCGTGGACCTGCACACCCATTACGACGGGCAGGCGATCTGGAGCGACCGGATGACCCCGTCGTCGGCGCACGGCGTGACGACGGCGGTGATGGGCAACTGCGGTGTCGGATTCGCCCCCTGCCGGCCGGCCGACCACGAGACGCTGGTGGACGTGATGGCCGGGGTGGAGGACATCCCCGGGGTGGTGATGGTCGACGGGCTGCCCTGGACCTGGGAGACGTTCCCGGAATTCCTCGACGCCCTGGATGCGCGCCGCCGCGATATCGACGTGGCTGCCTTCCTGCCCCATTCACCCCTGCGGGTCTACGTGATGGGCAGTCGCGGGGTGGATCGCGAACCTGCCACGCCCGAGGATCTGTCGCAGATGCGTAAGCTCGCCGCCGAGGCGATCCAGGTGGGCGCCCTGGGCTTCGCGTCGTCCCGGTTGACCATCCACAAAACCGAGAGCGGCCAACCCATCCCGAGTTACGACGCCGGTCACGACGAGATCGAGGCGATCGCGCTCGGGGTCAAGGACGCCGGCGGCGGACTGATCCAGTTCGTGCCCGATCTGCTGGCCGCGGACTATGAGGGCGCGCTGCAGGCGGTGTTCGACGTCGCGGCCGACGTGGGCCTGCCGGTGACGTTCACCCTGGCGATCGGCAACGCCGGTCCCGCTCTGCATCTGGACGCCTTGCGGATGGTGGAGAAGGCCAACACGGATGGTGGGCAGATCACCGCGCAGATCTTCCCGCGTCCGATCGGCCTGGTGATCGGCCTGCAGTTGTCGGGCAACCCATTCATCACCTACCCCAGCTACCGGGCGATCGAGGGGCTGCCGCTGGCCGAGCGGGTGGCCGAGATGCGCAAACCCGAGGTGCGCGAACGGATCCTGAACGACACCCCGGCCGACGACGGGCATCCCCTGATGTTCGCCGTGCAGGCGTGGGATTACATCTTCCCGCTCGGTGACCCGCCGAACTACGAGCCGGATCCGTCGGACAGCATCGCCGCGCGCGCCGCGGCCCGCGGGGTGTCAGCGTTGGAGGAGGCCTACGACCGACTGCTCGACGACGACGGGCACGCCATGTTGCTGGTCACGCTGGCCAACTTCCGGGACGGGTCGCTGGACACCGTCGCCGACCTGATCCGCCGCGATGACGTGGTGCTCGGTCTCGGCGACGGCGGGGCGCATTACGGAATGATCTGCGACGCAAGCTTTCCCACCTACATGCTCACGCACTGGGTGCGGGACCGGGCCACCGGCCGGCTCGGTGTCGCCGAGGCGGTCCGAGAGTTGACCACGGTGCCCGCGCGGGTGGCGGGTCTGGCCGATCGCGGCCGCATCGCGATCGGGTACAAGGCCGATCTCAACGTCATCGACCACCAGGCACTGCGGCTGCACAAGCCGACGGTGGCCCATGACCTGCCCGCCGGTGGCCGGCGGCTGGACCAGACCGCCGACGGTTACGTCGCCACCATCGTGTCGGGCGAGATCATCGCCGAGCGCGGGGTGCCGACCGCGGCGCGGCCGGGCAAGCTGATCCGGGGCCGGCAACCAGCGCCCCACTAATCAACGTTCAGACTATAAAAATCGACACCATGTCGATTTATGCGTACCGTGGGGCCATGCCCAAGACGTTCTTCATCACCGGAGTCAGCACCGGACTCGGCCGTGCCTTCGCGCACGGCGCACTGCAAGTCGGTCACACCGTCGTCGGGACGGTGCGCAAGACCGCCGATCTCGCCCCCTTCGAGGCGCTGGGGGCGAATGCGCACGGCCGCATCCTCGACGTCACCGACCATGCGGCGGTCGTCGACACCGTCGCCGACGTCGAGGCATCGATCGGGCCCATCGACGTCCTGATCGCCAACGCCGGATACGGATTGGAGGGCGTCTTCGAGGAGACGCCGCTTGCGGAGGTGCGCGCGCAGTTCGAGACCAACGTGTTCGGCGCGGCCGCCACGGTGCAGGCAGTACTGCCGTCCATGCGCAAGCGACGGGCCGGGCACATCATGGCGGTCACCTCGATGGGCGGGTTGATGACGGTGCCGGGCCTGTCGGCGTACTGCGCCAGCAAGTACGCACTCGAAGGCCTGCTGGAGAGCATCGGCAAGGAAGTCGCGGCGTTCGGGATCCACGTCACCGCAATCGAACCCGGCTCGTTCCGGACGGATTGGGCGGGCCGGTCGATGGTCCGCGCCGACCGCGCCATCGACGACTACGACGCGGTGTTCGAGCCGATTCGGCAGGCCCGGCGCAACGCCGACGGCAACCAGCTCGGGGATCCGGTCAAGGCCGCCGCGGCCGTCCTGACCGTCGTCGACGCCGCCGAGCCACCCCGGCACCTCCTGCTCGGATCCGACGCGCTGCGGTTGGTCCGCGCCGGCCGCGACGCCGTCGACGCCGACATCGCGGCCTGGGAATCCTTGTCGCGCAGCACCGATTTCCCGGACGGCCAGCAGATTGCGGCCAGTTGACCAGGCGACGATCGGGCGAACCGCGCAAGGGTGACCTGCGCGAGGCCGCGATCCTGGACGCGACCGAGGAACTCTTGGGCTCCATCGGTTATGACGCGATCACGATCGCCGATATCGCCGAACGCGCCGGCATCACCCGGGCCGCACTCTATTTCTATTTCGGATCGAAGCAGGATGTCATCACGGCCCTGTTCGCCCGCACCGTCGCGGTGCTGCACGACAAGTCGCGCGCCGCAGCCGAAGATGCCGCCGACGGGGCGGCGGCGATCGATACCGCGATGCGCCGGACCGAGGAGCTGTGGCGCGAACACGGCGTCGTCATGCGCACGGCGATCGATCTCGCGACCACCGTCGGCGAACTCGATGCGCTGTGGCAGGAGACCGCCGATATCTTCATCGGTGCCATCACCGCGATCCTCGAACACATGGGCGTGCCGGCCGGTAAGCGGCCCGACCAATCATCGGCGCTGGCCGAAGCGCTGTGCTGGATGATCGAACGAAACTTCTATCAAGCCTCCCGGGTATCGCCCGCCCGGCTGGCCAAGGCACGCCAGACCTGCACGGAGATCTGGCTGCGGCTCGCCGCTGGAGCGCCTTTACACTCACCGCGCGCATAACACTGGCCAGCGGCGCCCCGGCTGTGCGGTGATAGATCCCCGTGACTGTGACCGCCACGCCGGCCCCCGGTGACCAGGACCGGACCATCTCCCCGCAAGCACGCACCGCGCTGTGGGCCAGCCTGGTCGGCACCACCATCGAGTGGTACGACTTCTTCCTCTACGCCACCGCGGCCAGCCTGGTCTTCAACCACGCGTTCTTCCCGGACCAGACCACGTTCGTCGGGACGCTGTTGTCATTCGCGACCTTCGCGGTCGGCTTCGTGGTCCGCCCCATCGGCGGTTTCGTGTTCGGCCACGTCGGCGATCGCATCGGCCGCAAGAAGACCCTCGCGCTGACGATGCTCCTGATGGGCGGGGCCACCGCGCTGATGGGCGTGCTGCCGACGGCGGCGCAGATCGGTGTGCTGGCGCCGATCCTGTTGCTGTTGCTGCGCATCGTCCAGGGTTTCGCGCTGGGCGGGGAATGGGCAGGCGCGGTGCTGTTGGCCGTCGAGCACAGTCCACGGCACCGGCGCGGCCTGTTCGGCAGCATCCCGCAGATCGGCTTGGCGCTCGGCCTGGCCCTGGGCACCGGGGTGTTCGCGGTGCTGCAGGCCACCCTGTCGGATGCCGCGCTCCTGGCCTACGGCTGGCGCATCGCCTTCCTGCTGAGCATCGCACTGGTGGCGTTCGGTGTGGTGGTGCGGCTGAAGGCAAGTGAGACACCGGCTTTCGAGAAGGTGCGCGATACCGACGACCGCGCCGCGGTGCCGCTGCGCGAGGTGTTCAAGCCGCCGGTGCTGCGCTCCACCGTGCTGGGCATGTTGTCCCGCTGGGGCGAGGGCGCAGCGTTCAACACCTGGGGCGTCTTCGCGATCTCCTACGCCACCGGGACACTCAAGCTGGAGAAGGTACCGGTGCTGGTATCGGTCACGGTGGCCGCGCTGCTGATGGCCGCCCTGCTGCCGATCTCGGGCCTGCTGACCGATCGGTTCGGCGCCCAGCGGATCTACGCGACCGGTATCGCCGCCTACGGACTGGTGGTGTTCCCGGTATTCGCGCTCTTCGGCACCAAGAGCATCGCCTTGTACGCGGTGGCCATGCTGGTGGTGTTCGGTGTCATCCACGCATTGTTCTACGGGGCGCAGGGCACGTTGTACGCGTCGCTGTTCCCGGCCCGGATCCGCTACACCGGACTGTCCACGGTGTATCAGCTCTCCGGCGTGTACGCCTCGGGCCTGACCCCGCTGATCCTCACCGCGCTGATCGGCGCGGCCGGCGGGTCGCCGTGGATCGCGTGCGCGTACCTGGCCGGGACGTCGGTAATCAGCGTCGCGGCGACGCTGGCGCTCAAACCCAGTCCCCTGCGCGACATTTAGTCGCCGAGTGTGGGTCCCGTGCACGCGCGAGCCGGAATCGGCGTACACCGGGCCCACACTCGTCAGACGGGGCAGCCCGCCGCCCGCAATTTCGCGCGGACCCGGGCCACGATGACGTCCGGCCGTCTCATCATGTCGGCGCTGACCCGAACGACGGCCCAGCCGGCCTCTTCGAGGAGCGCGATGCGGTCGATATCCCAGGAGCGTTGCCGGGCGTCGGTCCAGTGCTGGACGCCGTCGTATTCGACGATCACCTGCCATTCCCGCCATCCCATATCCGCGCGGATACGCAGTTGGGGGAAGGCGATCTGAGTCTGCGGGCGCGGTAGGCCCGCCCGCACGAGGACCAGGCGCAATCTGGTCTCCTGGGGTGATTCGGCTCCCCCGTCGACGAGGCCCAACACCGACCGCAGCGTCGCGACACCGCGCATGCCCGGATGCGCCGCGACAATCCGTGCCACGTCCTCGGCCGTCACACCGGTTGCGTTCAACACGGCGTCCACCACGACGACGGCCATGTCGTCCCGATGGCGCCGTCCCAGGTCGAAGGCGGTCCGGGCGGGTGTCGTGCATTCGATGCCGCGCACCCGGCACGTCTCGCCGTCCGCGACTTTCCATGAGCGCACGACCATTCCGGCCTGCGAGTGCCGGTCTGCGCGGATGACCTCGGCGGGCGCCTCGGGGTTCAGCCATTCGGTGCCGAGCACCGCGGCGGCCGACACCCCGGCAAGCGTCGCGCCCGAGGACAACCAGGCCGCCTGCGCTCTGATCCGAGCCGTCAGCTCGACGTCGCGCCGGACGTACACGTCACGGTAGAGGGCGACGTGATCGCGGGCCAACCCGCGCCGGGTGAATGCACCACGACCGATGGCCGCACTGCCGATGAAGGGTTCCATGGGGGCAAACTGGCGGCAGGCACCGACGAATGTGGGCGCTGCGTACGCCTTCTGGCCCGTCCGTGTGCATAGAACCCACATTGGGGATGACACACGAAAATGCCCTGGCGCGCGGAGCGCACCAGGGCATTTTTCGTGCTGGGACTTAGAAGTCCATACCGCCCATGCCACCGGTCGGGTCGCCCGCAGGTGCGGCGGCCTTCTCCGGCTTGTCGGCGACGACGGCCTCGGTGGTGAGGAACAGCGCCGCGATGGACGCCGCGTTCTGCAGCGCCGAGCGGGTGACCTTGACCGGGTCGGCAACGCCGGCGGCCAGCAGGTCCTCGTACACGTTGGTCGCGGCGTTCAGACCGTGACCGGCGGGCAGGTTCGACACCTTCTCGGCGACGACACCCGGCTCCAGACCACCGTTGAAGGCGATCTGCTTCAGCGGGGCCGACAGCGCGACGCGCACGATGTTGGCACCGGTCGCCTCGTCACCCTCGAGCTTGAGCTCGTCCAGGGCCGGAGCCGACTGCAGCAGGGCCACGCCACCACCGGCGACGATGCCCTCCTCGACGGCGGCCTTCGCGTTGCGGACGGCGTCCTCGATGCGGTGCTTGCGCTCCTTGAGCTCCACCTCGGTGGCGGCACCGGCCTTGATCACCGCAACACCGCCGGCCAGCTTGGCCAGGCGCTCCTGCAGCTTCTCGCGGTCGTAGTCGGAGTCGCTGTTCTCGATCTCGGCGCGGATCTGGGCCACCCGACCGGCGATGGCGTCGGAATCACCGGCACCCTCGACGATGGTGGTCTCGTCCTTGGTGACGACGACCTTGCGGGCCTGGCCGAGCAGCGCCAGGTCGGCGGTCTCCAGCGACAGGCCGACCTCTTCGCTGATGACCTGGCCACCGGTGAGGATGGCGATGTCCTGCAGCATGGCCTTGCGGCGGTCACCGAAGCCGGGGGCCTTGACGGCGACCGACTTGAAGGTGCCACGGATCTTGTTCACGACCAGGGTCGACAGGGCTTCGCCCTCGACGTCCTCGGCGATGATCAGCAGCGGCTTGCCGGACTGGATGACCTTCTCCAGCAGCGGCAGCAGGTCCTTGACCGTCGAGACCTTCGAGCTGACCAGCAGGATGTAGGGATCCTCCAGGACGGCTTCCTGACGCTCGGCGTCGGTCACGAAGTAGCCCGAGATGTAGCCCTTGTCGAAGCGCATGCCCTCGGTGAGCTCCAGCTGCAGGCCGAAGGTGTTGGACTCCTCGACGGTGATGACACCCTCGTTGCCGACCTTGTCCAGCGCCTCGGCGATCAGATCGCCGATCGACTGGTCACCGGCCGAGATACCGGCGGTGGCAGCGATCTGCTCCTTGGTCTCGACCTCTTTGGCGGTCGAGAGCAGGCGAGCGGTGACAGCCTCGACAGCCTTCTCGATGCCGCGCTTCAGGCCGAGCGGGTTGGCGCCGGCAGCGACGTTGCGCAGGCCTTCGCGAACCAGGGCCTGGGCCAGCACGGTGGCGGTGGTGGTGCCGTCGCCGGCGACGTCGTCGGTCTTCTTGGCGACCTCTTTGACCAGCTCAGCGCCGATCTTCTCGTACGGGTCCTCGAGCTCGATCTCCTTGGCGATGGACACACCGTCGTTGGTGATCGTGGGGGCGCCCCACTTCTTCTCCAGGACGACGTTGCGGCCCTTGGGGCCCAGCGTCACCTTGACCGCGTCGGCGAGGCTGTTCAGGCCCCGCTCGAGGCCGCGACGGGCCTCTTCGTCATACGCAATTGTCTTAGCCATTGCGAAGTGATTCCTCCGGTTGGGAATTGCACGTCTGTGGCCGGGCGCAGTGCCCGCGACGGACGGCTGGAGTGTGCTCCCGCAGGTGCGGCCCCGGCCTCACCGTCCCGACCTAGCACTCACCAGTTGAGAGTGCCAAGTACGTTCTTAGCACTCGACCAGGGCGAGTGCAAGGTCGGCAACGGCCGGTTCACCGCGGGCGCAGACCGTCGATCACCAGTTCGGTGCCGCGTTCGGCGACCCCGGCGTTGTAGGCCTGCATCGCCTGCAGGCCGACGACAAGCGCCTTCACTTCGGGCACGGTCACATCCGGGCGGACCACACCCGCTCGTTGCGCCGCCAGCAGCAGATCCCCGACCATGCCGAGGAACTCCGCCTCGGCCTCGGGCAGGGCGCTGTTGACGTCCACCCCGGCACCGGCCAGCGCGTCGACCAGACCCCGGTCGGTGGCGCCCCACTGCAGCACCATCGCGCGGATCAGCGCGAACAGCCCACCGGCCGGATCGGCCGCCAACAGGGCGCGGCCGCCCTCGATGATCTGCTGCATCCGGTCTGCCACCACCGCTCGGAACAGGTCTTCCTTGGTGGGGAAATGCCGGTAGACGGTGCCCGCCCCCACCCCGGCCCGGCGGGCGATCTCGTCGATGGGGACACCCAGCCCCTCGGCGGCAAACGTCTGGTAGGCGACGTCGAGCACCTTGGCTCGATTGCGGGCCGCGTCTGCGCGCACGACTCATCACCTCATGGAATCAACAAAGCGGGGCGTGCGTTCCGTATATTTGCAACTAACCGGAGAACCTACTCCGCTTAACCCGCCCTAGGAGTTTCTCATGTCCCACTGGAGCACTGCCAACATTCCCGCTCAGACGGGCCGCACCGCCGTCGTCACCGGCGCCAACACCGGCCTCGGTTTCGAGACCGCGAAGGCACTCGCCGACAAGGGCGCACACGTCGTGCTGGCCGTCCGCGATCTCGACAAGGGCCGCGCGGCGGCCGAACGCATCGGCGGCGACGTCGTCGTGCAGCGGCTCGACCTGGGCTCGCTGGCCTCGGTGCGCGAGGCCACCGAAGAGCTCAAGGACACGTACAGCACCATCGACCTGCTGATCAACAACGCCGGGCTGATGACCCCGCCCAAGCAGACCACCGCCGACGGGTTCGAGCTGCAATTCGGCACCAACCACCTCGGCCACTTCGCCTTCACCGGCCTGCTGCTGGACCGGCTGCTGCCGGTACCGGACTCCCGGGTGGTGACAGTCAGCAGCGTCGGGCACCGCTTTGCCCGCGCCATCCGGTTCGAGGATCTGCAGTGGGAGCGCGACTACAACCGCATCGTCGCCTACGGCCAGTCCAAGCTGGCCAACCTGATGTTCACCTACGAGCTGCAACGCCGGCTCACCGGACAGCGCACGACGGCGCTGGCAGCGCACCCGGGCGGCTCGGATACCGAACTGGCGCGCCATCTGCCGCGCGCCTTACAGCTGGCCATCCCCGTGGCACGCGCGCTGTTCCAGGAGGCCGCAATGGGGGCGCTGCCCACCTTGCGGGCCGCCACCGACCCGGGCGCGCTGGGTGGCCAGTACTACGGACCCGACGGGTTCGCCGAACAGAAGGGCCACCCCAAGGTGGTGACCTCCACCGAATACTCCTATGACGTCGAGGAGCAGCGCCGGCTGTGGGCGGTGTCCGAGGAGCTCACCGGCGTGACCTACCCCGCGTCACTGGACGACCCGGTCACGCAGTGGGACGAACTCCCATCCGGCCGCGCGTAACTGCGGGATCGCCGCGGCGTACCCGGCGGCGGTCCCGCCCTCCGGGTGGTTCATGTGCGAGATGACGATCGATCCCGGGGCGGCGCCGAGCAGGTTGGCGTGCACCTTCGCCGCAGGCAGCGTCGCCCCGGCATCGCCGTTGACCGTGAAGCCCAGCGGCCGCTCACCGAGGTCGTGCACGATCGACACCGCGACATCGTCGTAGTGCGCGGTGCCGGGCCGGAACCAGGTGGGCGGCTTGCCGGTCAGCTCGATGATCCGCTGCCTGCCTGCCGAGACCTCGTCGACCACCTCGGCGGGCGAGCGGGTGCCTGCGATGCCGTAGGCCGACCGGCCGGTCACCGACAGCGGCACATGCCGAAGGCCGTGATTGCCGATCTCGAACAACGGATCGGCGGCCAGTTCCGCGGCCCGATCGGGATGCCGGTCGATCCACCTGGCGTTGAGGAACAACACCGCCGGCACCCGATTGCGTCGCAAGGTGTCCAGCAGCGCGTCGTCGCAGCCGCTGCCCGGGCAGGCATCGAAGGTCAGCGCCAGTTGGCGCCCGTCGGGCGCGAATGAGGTCGCGATCCCGGGCAGCGCCATCCCCCACGGACCGGGCACGCGGGCGGCCAGTGCCCGCGGCGCGCAGACGCCCGCCGCGACCGCGGCGGACCCGGCCGCCAGAAACATCCGCCTGGTGATCACCTGTCCGGAGGCTAGGCGCCGACTCTGAACACACTGTGTCCCACAACTGTGGGTTTGCTGGGCCCCCGGCGCGCCCCGCGCGACACGTCCTGCGGGTATGCGAACCCGGAAGCCCTTGCCCTAGACTGCCCTTCGACCAGATAGGAGTCTCGGGTGCGGCCTCATACAGCGCCGGTTTCCGGCGCTGCCGGGACGCCGAATCCCGGCACCGCCGGGGCACCCAGCACCCAGGCTTTGCGGGGCTGGCAACGTCGGGCATTGGTGAAGTATCTGTCCGCCAAGCCCAAGGATTTCCTGGCTGTCGCGACCCCCGGCGCCGGCAAGACCACCTTCGCCCTGCGCATCGCCGGGGAGTTGCTCAGCGATCGCACCGTCGACCAGGTGGTCGTGGTGGTCCCCACCGAACACCTCAAGACCCAGTGGTCGCAGGCCGCGAGCCGGGTCGGCATCGCGATCGACCCGAAGTTCAGCAACTCGGCAGGCCAGACCTCCAGCGACTACCACGGCATCGCCGTCACCTACGCCCAGGTGGCCAGCCACCCCACCCGGCACCGGGTGCGCACCGAGAACCACCGGACGTTGGTCATCTTCGACGAGATCCACCACGGCGGTGACGCCAAGAGTTGGGGCGACGGCATCCGGGAGGCCTACAGCGACGCCACCCACCGGCTGGCCCTGACCGGTACCCCGTTCCGCAGCGACGACAGCCCCATCCCGTTCGTCACCTACGAGACCGACGGCGCCGGTTTCCAGCGTTCACAGGCCGACCACGTGTACGGCTACGCCGACGCGCTGGCCGACGGTGTGGTCCGCCCCGTCGTGTTCATGGCCTACTCGGGTGAGGCCCGCTGGCGGGACAGCGCCGGCGAGGAACACGCGGCCCGGCTCGGGGAACCGCTGACCGCCGAACAGACCGCGCGGGCCTGGCGCACCGCCCTGAACCCCGCCGGGGAGTGGATGCCCGCGGTGATCGCCGCGGCCGACACCCGGCTGCAGCAGAAACGTCAGCACGTGCCCGATGCCGGCGGCATGATCATCGCCACCGATCAGACCGCCGCCCGCGCCTACGCCAAGCTGCTCACCACGATCACCGGTGAAGAGCCCACCGTCGTGTTGTCCGACGACCCGACGGCCTCGAACAAGATTTCGCAGTTCTCCGAATCCAGCACGCGGTGGATGGTCGCGGTGCGGATGGTCTCCGAAGGTGTCGACGTGCCGAGGTTGGCCGTCGGGGTGTACGCGACGAGCGCCTCCACCCCGCTGTTCTTCGCCCAGGCCATCGGCCGGTTCGTCCGCAGCCGCCGCCCCGGTGAGACGGCGAGCATCTTCCTGCCCTCGGTGCCCAACCTGTTGCAGCTGGCCTCCGAGATGGAGGAGCAGCGCAACCACGTGCTCGGCAAGCCGCACCGCGAGAAGGACGGCCTGGACGACGAACTGCTCGAAGACGCCGAGAAGCGCAAAGACGAGAAGTCGGACCTGGACCGGGGTTTCGAATACCTGGGCGCCGAAGCCGAACTGGACCAGGTGATCTTCGAGGGCTCCTCGTTCGGCACCTCCACCCCGGCAGGCAGCGAAGAGGAGGCCGACTACCTCGGCATCCCCGGCCTGCTGGACACCGACCAGATGCGCGATCTGCTGCGCCGCCGCCAGGACGAGCAGCTGCAGAAGCGCACAGCTTCGGGTGCACCGCCCCCGCAGACCACCCACAATCAGTTGCGGGACCTGCGCCGCGAACTCAACGTGCTGGTGTCGGCATTGCACCACCGCACCGGCCGGCCGCACGGCTGGATCCACAACGAGTTGCGCCGCCGCCGCGGCGGCCCGCCCGTGGCGGCGGCCACCCGCGAGCAGTTGCAGGAACGCATCGACGCGGTGCGCGAGATGCAGCGCGAACTGCCGGGCGGTTAGAGTCCCAGCAGTTCGGGCAGGTCGGCAACCGAATCGATGACACGGTTGGGTTGCATGGCGAAATCGTCTGCGGCCCAACGGTCCAAGGTGGCCTGCCGGAACTTGCCGGTGCGCACCAGCACGCCGGTCATGCCGACCACCTGCGCCGCCAGCACGTCGTTGTTGAGGTCGTCGCCGACCATGTACATCTCCTCGGGATCCACGCCCAGCCGGTTCGCGGCCGCCAGGAAACCCTGCGGCGCCGGCTTACCGACGGCGGTGGCCTTGCGCCCGGATGTTTCCTCCATCCCGATCAGGTACATCCCGGTGTCCACCCGCAGTCCGTCGGTGGTGGTCCACGCGGTGCTGCGGTGCATCGCCACCACCGGCACGCCCTGGGCCATCCAGTCGTACACCCAGCTCAGGGTCAGGTGGCTGTATTCCGGGCCCGCGCCGCCGAGCAGCACGACGTCCGGCGTTTCCGGCGCGGCCGGCCCGGTGAACTGATGCGAGTAGACGATGTCCACGCCGGCCATGTCCTCGGCGATGTCCCCGCTGTTCACCAGGAAGCAGCGGGCACCGGGATAGCGGTCACGCACGTACTCGGCGGTGAGCAGCGCCGAGGTCACCACCTCGTCGGGTGTGACGGCCATGCCGGCCGCGGTGAGCAGGTCGGCGATCTGCCTGCGGGTGCGGGTGGTGGTGTTGGTCAGGTAGCTACGGGCGATCTGGTTCGCCGACAGGGCGGCCAACGCCTCGGCCGCGCCCGGAATCGGTTGCCACGACGTCACCAGGACACCGTCGATATCGAACAGCACGCCACCGATCGCCATGTGCCGACAGTAAACGGCCGGTCCCCTGGCGCAACTCGGGCCGCCCAGTAGTGTTGCCGAACATGGGGAACCTGTTCTTCGGACGCCGCTGGACCGAGGCCGACGTGCCCGACCAGACCGGCAGGATCGCGATCGTCACCGGCGCCAACACCGGGCTGGGATTCGAGACCGCGCGGGTGCTGGCCGCCCGCGGTGGCCGCGTCGTCATCGCGGTGCGCGACACCGCCAAGGGGGCCGCCGCGGTGGCCAAGCTCCCCGGCGACGTCACGGTGCAGAAGCTGGACCTGGGATCGCTGGCCTCGATTCGCGAGGCGGCGGCCCAGTTGCGCGACGAATTCGACAAGATCGATCTGCTGATCAACAACGCCGGGGTGATGTACCCGCCCAAGCAAACCACCGCCGACGGGTTCGAGCTGCAGTTCGGCACCAACCACCTCGGCCCGTTCGCGCTGACCGGGTTGCTGCTGGATCGTCTTCTGCCCGTTGCGGGTTCGCGCGTGGTAGCGGTGGCCAGCATCGCCCACCGAATCCAGGCCGGCATCCATTTCGACGATCTGCAGTGGGAACGCAGCTACAACCGGGTGGCCGCGTACGGCCAGTCCAAGCTGGCCAATCTGCTGTTCACCTACGAACTGCAGCGCCGGCTCTCCTCGCATCACAACGCGACGATCGCGGTGGCCGCCCATCCCGGCATCTCCAACACCGAACTGATGCGGCACACCCCCGGCACCGACCTTCCCGGCGTGGCCACGCTCACCGGGCTGGTGACCAACAGCGCCCAGGTGGGTGCGTTGGCGACGCTGCGCGCGGCGACCGATCCGGCCGTGCGCGGTGGCCAGTACTACGGCCCGGCGTTCCCGGTCGCGTCGTTCGGACTCATCGGCCATCCCGAACTGGTCACCTCGACCGAGCAGTCCCACGACGTGGAGCTGGCGCGCCGGCTGTGGACGGTGTCGGAGGAACTCACCGGCGTGACGTTCCCGGTCTGATGCGCACGGTCGACGAACATCAGCGCGTCGTCGCGGGCCTGATCACGCCGCGCGACCCCATCGTGGTGCCGCTGGCCGACGCGCTGGGCCTGGCCCTGGCCGCCGATGTGGTGGCGCCGCTGGCGCTGCCCGGCTTCGACAACTCGGCGATGGACGGTTTCGCGGTGTACGCCGACGATATCGCCGAGGCCAGCGCCGAGCATCCGGTCACCTTGCCCGTCGCCGACGACATCCCCGCCGGGCGCACCGACACCGGCGCGCTGAAAACCGGTACGGCGCAACGCATCATGACCGGCGCTCCGCTGCCGGCCGGAGCGACCGCCGTGGTTCCGGTGGAGGCCACGGACGCGGACTTCGCGAAGCCCTCCCCGACCGTCGCGATCCGGACCGCCGCCCGGGCCGGTCAGCACGTGCGGCGTGCCGGCGAGGACGTTGCGGCCGGGACGACGGTGCTGCGCACCGGCCAGGTGCTCAGCCCGGCGGCGCTGGGTCTGGCCGCCGCGCTGGGCTTCGGTGAGTTGACGGTGCTGCCGCGGCAGCGGGTGCTGGTGATGTCGACCGGTTCGGAGCTGGTGGCACCGGGCACGCCGCTGCTGCCCGGCCAGATCTACGAGTCCAACGCCGTGATGCTGGCCGCGGCCGTCCGCGACGCCGGCGGTGAGGTGGTCGCCTGCCCGATGGTCGGCGACGACGTCGACGCCTTCCGGGACGCGCTGAGCCGCTACGCCGGCGCCGCCGATCTGATCATCACCACCGGCGGGGTCAGCGCGGGCGCCTACGAGGTGGTCAAGGACGCCTTGTCCGGTCAGGTGGAGTTCGTCAAGGTGGCCATGCAGCCCGGCATGCCGCAGGGCTGCGGCACGGTGGCAGGCACACCGATCGTCACACTGCCGGGGAATCCGGTGAGCTCACTGGTGTCCTTCGAGGTGTTCGTGCGGGCGCCGCTGCGCGCGGCGATGGGGCTGGTCCCCGACCGGCCGCGGCGCACCGTGACGCTGACCGACGACCTCACCTCGCCGAAGGGCAAACGACAGTTCCGCAGGGGCATGCTGGCCGGTGCGACGGTGACCAGTTTCGGGCCGCCGGCCTCACACCACCTGCGGTGGCTGGCGTCGTCGAACTGCCTGCTGGACATCGACGAGGGCGTCGAGCAGATCGCGGCCGGATCCACCGTCCGGGTCTGGGACCTGTCAGCCGGCTGAATCCACGTAGAATCGGGAGCCGCCATGGCCAGACCTGCCCGCCCCTCCGGCGACACCTCCTCCGAAGCCGAGCGCTTCGTCGAGCTCGTCCGCTCGACCGTCCCTCCGATCCACCCGGCCGGCCTGCCGTTCATCGCCGGTGGCCTGGGAGTCGCGCTCGCCGGCCGCAACCGGCGCTGGCTGCGTAACACCGGCCTGTCGGCCGCGAGCTTCTGCGCATTGTTCTTCCGGCACCCGCCGCGGGTGCCGCCGACCCGGCCGGGTGTCGTGGTGGCGCCCGCCGATGGCCGGATCACCCTGATCGACCAGGCGGTGCCGCCGGCCGAGCTGGGCCTGCCGGACACCCCGATGACACGGATCAGCATCTTCCTGTCGCTGTTCGACGCGCATGTCCAGCGCGCCCCGGCGGCCGGTGAGGTGGTCGCCGTACGGCACCGCCCCGGCCAGTTCCAGTCCGCCGACAAGGACACCGCCAGCGAGGCCAACGAACGCAACAGCCTGCTGATCCGCACCCCGGACGGGGTCGAGGTGGTCGCCGTGCAGATCGCCGGCCTGCTGGCGCGGCGCATCGTGTGCACCGCCCGCCCCGGTGACAAACTGGCCCTCGGCGAAACCTACGGGCTGATCCGCTTCGGGTCCCGGCTGGACACCTACCTGCCCGCCGGCGCGAAGGTGGCCGTCGAGATCGGGCAGCGCGCGATCGGCGGCGAAACCGTGTTGGCCCAGCTGTGATCAAGGCCCGGATCAAGCCACCGACGGTGAGCCTGCGGATCCTGCCCAGCGCGATGACCGTCGCGGCCATCTGCCTGGGCCTCTCGGCGGTCAAGTTCGCCCTGGACGGCCGGCCCACCGAGGCGATGGCGCTGCTGGCCGTCGCCGCGATCCTGGATGCGCTCGACGGCCGCACCGCCCGCATGCTCAAGGCCACCTCCCGGATGGGCGAGGAGATCGACTCCCTGGCCGATGCGGTGAATTTCGGTGTCGCCCCGGCCTTCATCGTCTACGCCACGCTGCTGTCGCATTCGCAGATCGGCTGGATCGTGGTGCTGTTCTACGCGGTGTGCATCGTGCTGCGGCTGGCCCGGTTCAACGCCATGCTCGACGCCGATCTGCCTGCGTACGAGAAGGAGTACTTCATGGGCATGCCGGCCCCGGCCGGGGCCATCGGCGCGATCGGCCCGATCGCGGTCAAGATGCAGTTCCCCGGCGACTGGTGGAACACCCCGGCGGCCGAATGGGTGGTGATCGCCTGGATGATCGGCGTCTCGCTGCTGGTGGTAAGCGCCATCCCGATGCGCAAGGTGCACACCTTCTCGGTACCGCCGAACATGGTGGCGCCGCTGCTGGCCCTGCTGGCGATCGGCGTGGCCGCCTCGGTGCTGTACGGCTACATCGTGATCATGGTCATCATCGTCGCCTACGTCATCCACATACCGTTCGCGGTGCGCAGCAAGCGCTGGGTGGCCGCGCACCCGGAATCCTGGAACGACAAACCGCGTCAGCAACGCGCAGCGCGCCGGGCCATTCGGCGCACCCAGCAGCCGCACCGGCGCTCGGTCTCCCGGCTCGGCTTGCGTAAGCCGCCAGGGCGGCAGTGAGCCACACCGGATGACCCTGACGCTGACCGTGCGCCTGAACACCTCGGCGCTGGACTCGCGCCGCGGCGTGGTGCGCTTGCATCCCGAGGCCATTGCGGCGCTCGGCATCCGGGAGTGGGACGCGGTGTCGCTACTCGGTTCGCGATCCACCGCCGCGGTCGTCGGGGTGGCCCCGGACGGCACCCCCGTCGGGGTGGCCCTGCTCGACGATGTCACGCTGTCCAACTCCGGTCTGCGCGAGAACGCCGCGGTGGTGGTGGAGCCGGTGACGGTGTACGGCGCGAAATCGGTCACCTTGACCGGTTCGCGGCTGGCCACCCAGTCCGTTTCACCGGCCACGTTGCGAATGGCCTTGCTGGGCAAGGTGATGACCGTCGGGGACACCGTGTCGCTGTTGCCACGCGATCTGGGGCCCGGCACCTCCACCTCGGCGGCGACGACGGCGCTGGCCACCTCGGTGGGCATCACCTGGACCTCGGAGCTGCTCACCGTCACCGGCGTCGACCCCGCCGGGCCGGTCAGCGTGCAGCCCAATTCGATGGTGTCCTGGGGTGACGGCGTCTCCGAGCCGGTTCCGCTGCGCACCACGGCAACGACGGCGGCGATCCCGTTCGACGACCTCAAGGGCGCGCACGTCCAGGCCGGCAAGCTGACCGAGTGGCTCAAGCTGGCCCTCGACGAGCCGCAGTTACTCGAAACCCTGGGCGCCACAGCCAATCTCGGGGTCCTGGTGTCGGGCCCGGCCGGCGCAGGCAAGGCCACCCTGGTACGCGCGGTGTGCGCCCACCGCAGGCTCGTCGAGCTCGACGGCCCCGAGATCGGGGCACTGCGCGCCGAGGACCGGCTGTCCACGGTGGCGGCGACGGTGGCCAAGGTGCGCGACGGCGGCGGGGTGCTGCTGATCACCGATATCGACGCGCTGCTGCCGGCCACCGCGGAACCCGTCGCGACCCTGATCCTGGCCGAGCTACGCACCGCGGTGGCCACCAAGGGGGTCGCCTTCATCGCCACCTCGGCGGTGCCGGACAACATCGACGCCCGGCTGCGCGCACCGGACCTCTGCGACCGCGAGCTCGGGGTGAGCCTGCCGGACGCCGCCACCCGGGTGGCGCTGCTGGAGGTGCTGCTGCGCAACGTGCCGGTCGCCGATCTCACGCTGGGCGACATCGCCGAACGCACACCCGGTTTCGTCGTGGCGGACCTCGCCGCGCTGGTTCGGGAGGCCGCCCTGCGGGCGGCGGCGCGGGCCAGTGCTGACGGTCAGCCGCCGACGCTGACCCAGGATGACCTGACCGGTGCGCTGTCGGTGATCCGCCCGCTGTCCCGGTCGGCGACCGAGGAGGTGGCCGTCGGCTCGGTCACCCTCGACGACGTCGGTGACATGGTGGCGACCAAGCAGGCGCTGACGGAGGCCGTGCTGTGGCCGCTGCAGCACCCCGACACCTTCGCCAGGCTGGGGGTGCAGCCGCCGCGGGGCGTGCTGCTGTACGGGCCGCCCGGCTGCGGCAAGACGTTCGTGGTGCGGGCGCTGGCCAGTTCCGGACGGTTGAGTGTGCACGCCGTCAAGGGTGCCGAACTGATGGACAAATGGGTGGGCGCCTCGGAGAAGGCGGTACGTGAACTGTTCCGGCGCGCAAAGGATTCCGCGCCGTCGCTGGTGTTCCTCGACGAGATCGACGCGCTGGCACCGCGGCGTGGGCAGAGCCATGATTCCGGTGTCACCGATCGGGTGGTGGCCGCGCTGCTGACCGAACTGGACGGGATCGACCCGCTGCGCGATGTGGTGGTGCTCGGCGCGACCAACCGGCCCGACCTGATCGACCCGGCGCTGCTGCGGCCCGGCCGGTTGGAGAAGCTGGTGTTCGTCGAACCGCCGGATGCGCAGGCGCGCAAGGATATTCTGCGCACCGCGGGCAAATCCATCCCCTTGGCTCCCGATGTCGACCTGGACGCACTGGCCGAGGACTTGGACGGCTACAGCGCCGCCGACTGCGTGGCCCTGCTGCGCGAAGCCGCGTTGGCGGCGATGCGCCGTTCGATCGACGCGGCGGACGTCACGATGGACGATGTCGCCAAAGCCCGCGAAACCGTACGGCCCTCGCTGGATCCCGAGCAGGTGGCCGCGCTGCGGGCGTTCAGCGAGAACCGCTGAGCCTCACTCGCCGGGGTTGGTCAGCACCACCCTGCCGACGACCCCGCCCGCTTCCAGCATGGCGTGCCCGGCGGCGGCATCGGGCATCGGGACGGCGGCGTGGACCAACGGTTGGATGGCGCCGGACTCGAGCAGCGGCCACACATCACGGCGGACACCGTCGATGATCGCTGCTTTCTGACTCGCCGGACGGGGGTTGAGCAGGGTGGCGCTGATGCTCGCCCGACGCGCCAACAACAGACTCAGATCCAACGGCACCGAGCCACCCCGGCCGCTGATGGTGACGAGATGGCCGTCGGGTGCCAGGCAGTGCAGGTTGCGGTCCAGGTAATCGGCGCCGACGACGTCGAGGATGGCGTCGACACCCGTTCCGCCCGTTGCGTGCAAGGTGGCGGCCACGAAATCGGTCGTCTTGTAGTTGATCGCCGTATCGGCCCCGAGTCGCCGACCGATCTGTGCGCCGTCATCCGTGCCTGCGGTGGTGATGACCGTTGCGCCGATGGCGTGGGCCCATTGCACGGCGAACGTACCGATCCCGCCTGTCGCGCCGTGGATGAGGACCGATTGCCCCGCACGCAGCCCGGCGATCATGGCCAGGTTCGAGTACACCGTGCACGCCGACTCGGGAATGATCGCGGCGCGAGCGGCGTCCAGGCCCGCCGGAATGGGCACCACCTGCGATGCGGGCACCGCCACCTGCTCGGCGTATCCGCCGCCGTCGAGCAGGGCGCAGACCCGGTCCCCCACTTTCAGGCCCGAAACCTGCTCGCCCACTTCGGTTATCGTGCCGGCGCATTCGAGCCCCAGGATCTGCGGCCCGGTGACGCCACCGGGGTATCGGCCGGCACGCTTCATCAGGTCGGCGTTGTTGATCCCGGCGGCGTCGACGCCGATCACGACCTCGTGGGGTGCCGCGGTGAGCGCGGCGACTTCTCGCCACTGCAGGACCTCTGCGGGTCCGGGTTGATCGAAGATGACGGCGTGCGGCATGACGTAATCTCCCTGCTCGCTACGCGATTGCCGATGTCGCCCGGGCTGCGGCACGACGGGCGATGCTGTGCGCGTACAGCGGGGTCTCGGTTTGGCAGTGCTTACTGGAGGCGGCCTGCCGCGCCTGCGCCGCCTCGTCGAACGACTGTCCTTGTTGGGCAATGAATTCCAAGAAGGCGACCGTCGGATGCGAGGTGACGGTATTGGTGTAGCGGCACCGCCCGGCGCCGAGCTGCTCCATCCGCAGTTCCCAGATCACCTGGGTGGTCGTCCAGCCAGCGGGGGTCAAGATGTCCGAGATCGAGACCATCTTGCAGTAGTGCGCCTCGGCGATCTCGAACCGGTATTGCTGGACCACCAGTCCGGTGCCGATCATCTCGATGTTGATGGACATCGGGGTGCCGTCGTCGTCGACGGTGTAGCCCGCCGCCTTGTGATCACCAGGAGCACACCGTTGATATTCGTGGGTCGGCAGCGTCTTCAGCCACTCGGCGATGTCGACATCGTCGAACGACGCCTGCACTTCGGCGGTGAACTCGGCGTGCGAGAGGGTCAGGTCGTCGCGAACGGTGGTGGTCATGGTGGTTCTCCTGTGCCGATGGTGCGCCTGCGGTTGACGTGTCCAAGCATGTCGGCTCGGCGCCCTGCTCGGCCATGCCGCTACCGTGACAACCGCAGGTAGTGCTAGCCCCCACCAAACAGCGGCACCGCTACGCAGCGCTGATCGCGGCCAGTCGGTCGATCGATGCCAGGAGTTTGTCAGAGGTGGTCGCTCGCGCCCGGACCATCCGCTTCTCGTCGGTCAGCCGGGTCCAGTCGTAGGTGTGGGTGACCCGGGTGGTGGTGTCGTCGATCGGTTCGAGCTCCCACCGCCAGAGGTGACCGGGAGGCTCCTTGCCCTCCTCGGACGGCAGCCAGGCGATGCGCCTGCCCTCGTCGAACTCGACGATCCGGTTGACCCGCACGGCGCCCGTCGTGATGGTCATCCGGAACACATCACCGACGGCGTGCGCGCGCTGGCCCGCGGGCGCGTCGGCGAGATTGTCGTTGCCGTCCCAGCGGGGCTGCTGCGCCGGGTCGGCAATCAACTCGAAGATCGTGGCGGCAGGAGCCGCGATATCCCGGCTTGCGGAAACAACCGTGTTCACGGCCAACAGCTTACGGGCGGCGTCACTCGGTCCCCGATCTTGACGCTGGCAAGTTCGAGTGCGATAGTGAACTAGTCACTGACTAGATTCGAGGCATCATGGCGACCTTGGTAGGCGATCAGGACCGCACGCGGACAGCCGACGATCTCGGCCTGGCCCTGACGCAGGGCTACCTGCCGATGACCGATTACGAAGAGCGGCTGCGGCTGGCGTTCGCCGCGCACACCGCCGACGAACTGCGCGCACTGACCGCCGACCTGCCGACCGCCCGGCTCCGCGGGGCCGATCCGCGCCGCCGGGCCGCCCGGTACCGCGCCGCGCGGCTGGGCATGCGGATCCACCTCGGCGCCTACCTCGCTGGGTCGGCCCTGATGCTGGCGATCTGGTTGATCGTCGGATTGACGGCCGGGCAGTGGTACTTCTGGCCGGTGTGGCCGATTCTCGGCTGGGGTCTGGGCGTCGCCTCGCATGTCGTGCCGGTGTCGGCCCTCGGCCGCTGCCCGCATCCCTGAGCTCCGGCCCAACCCCCCTTTGGCACCCCTTTGGCACCAACGGCTTTCGCGGCTTTGTCGCGCACGCTGATCGTCGGCACATCGGCCCACGTAGAATGACTGTTACGACATAGCCTTTACGACACAGTCAGTTGAAGTTCCATAGCCGAATCGGCTGACACCCCGACCCAACCCGATCGGAGTGCCATGCTCGCCGTCCTGCTCGTCCACGCGGTCGCCGCCGCGCTGGCGCCGCTTATGGTGGCCAGGTGGGGCCGGACGGCGTTCTACCCGCTGGCGCTCGTTCCGCTGGGTTCGCTGGTGTGGGTGGTGCGCAACTGGCCGGGCGACGACCACACCCCCACCGTGCACATCCCGTGGGTGCCCGAGCTGTCGATGGACTTCACGCTGCGTTTCGATTCGCTGGCCGCGATCATGAGCGTGCTGGTGCTGGCCATCGGCGCGCTGGTGTTGTTCTACTGCGCGGGCTACTTCCACCATCACGACGGCCATACCGAGAAACGACTGCCCAGTTTCGCCGCGGAACTCGTCGCCTTCTCCGGTGCCATGTTCGGGCTGGTGGTCAGCGACAACATGCTGGTGCTCTACATCTTCTGGGAAACCACCACAGTGCTGTCGTTCCTGTTGGTCGGCCATTACGCCGAGCGCGCCACCAGCCGACGCGCCGCCACCCAGGCACTGCTGGTGACGACGCTCGGCGGCCTGGCCATGCTGGTGGGCATCATCGTGCTGGGCCAGCTCGCCGGCACCTACCTGCTCTCCGAACTCGTCGCCGCCCCGCCCACCGGCACCGCGGCCTCGGTGGGCATCGCGCTGATCCTTGTCGGCGCGCTGTCCAAATCCGCCATCGTGCCGCTGCACTTCTGGCTGCCCGGCGCGATGGCCGCCCCCACCCCGGTCAGCGCGTACCTGCACGCCGCGGCGATGGTGAAGGCCGGCGTCTACCTGGTGGCCCGGCTGACACCGGGCTTCGCGGACAACCCGCTGTGGCGCCCGATGGTGGTGGGGCTGGGCTTGCTGACCATGCTGATGGCGGGCTGGCGCGCGGTCCGCGAATACGACCTCAAGCTGATCCTGGCGTTCGGCACCGTCAGCCAGCTCGGCCTGATCACCGTGATGGTCGGGTCCGGTGGGCCGGACATGATGCTGGCCGGGCTGGCCATGCTGTGCGCACACGCCATGTTCAAGGCGGCGCTGTTCATGGTCGTCGGCATCATCGACCACGCGACCGGCACCCGTGACATCCGCAAGCTGGCCGGCCTGGGCCGACAGCACAAACCGCTGCTGGTGATCGCCGTCGGCGCCACCGCCAGCATGGCCGCACTGCCACCGTTCTTCGGCTTCGTCGCCAAGGAAGCCGACCTGGAGACGGTCCTGCACAGCGCGTCACTCGGCGCGGCCGCGCCCTACGTGTTGGCCGGAATCGTGCTCGGATCGGTGTTCACCACCGTCTACAGCCTGCGCTTCCTGTGGGGTGCGTTCGCGGACAAAGGGGCACCGGAGCCGAGTGTGCGGGTCGCCGAGATGCACCGGCCCACGCGGTCCTTCCTGGCCGCGCCTGCCATCCTCGCCGCGGCCGGCCTGCTGTTCGGACTGTTCCCCGCGTCGATGGACGACAAGCTCGACGACTACGCCGACACCGTCCCCGGCGAATCGGATTACCACCTGGCGCTGTGGCACGGGCTGGGGTTGCCGCTGGTGCTGTCGGTGCTGGTGCTGGCCGCGGGCACGGCCCTGTTCTTCGGTCGGGGCCGGCTGCCACGGTCCCGCGGCGGCTACCAGCCGCTGGGCAATGCCGACCGCTTCTACGACGCGGTGATCCGGGGTCTCGACATCGCCGCCGTGCGGCTGACCGGCCAAACCCAGCGCGGGTCCATTCCCGCGACCCAGGCCGTCATCCTCAGCACGCTGGTGGTGTTGCCGGTGGGCGCGCTGCTGTCCGGCGCCCGCGACCACCCGCAACTGCGGTTGTGGGATTCCCCGCTGCAGGTGATCGTGGGCCTGCTGATGCTGGCCGCGGCCGTCGGCGCGACCGTCATGCGCAACCGGCTGGCCGCGGTCCTGCTGGTCGGGGTCACCGGGTACGGCTGCGGCGTCATCTTCGCGTTCCACGGCGCACCTGACTTGGCGCTGACCCAGTTCCTGGTCGAGACGCTGGTGCTGGTCATCTTCGTGCTGGTGCTGCGCACCCTGCCTGCCGAGGCTGACCGCACCAACATCAACCGCAACCGGCTGCCGCGCGCGGCGTTGGCGCTCGCCGTCGGCGCGTCGGTCACCGGGTTGGCGGTGTTCGCGATGGCCGCGCGCAACACCACCCCGATCGCGGCGCTGCTCCCCGATGCGGCGTACTACCGCGGGCACGGGGCGAACACGGTCAACGTGCTGCTCGTCGACATCCGCGCGTGGGACACCATGGGCGAGATCTCGGTGCTGCTGGTGGCCGCGACCGGTGTTGCGTCGATGGTGTTCCGGCATCGGCGTTTCGGCGCGGCGCCCCGGGTACCGCAGGCGGGCACAAGTGCCGCGGGACAACCCGATATCGGACCGGTCAGCGCCTACAGCCCGGCCGTCGGGGATATCACCTGGCTGCGGGGCAGCGATCTGCGCGACCCGCGGCACCGCTCGCTGGTACTCGAGGTGGCCACCCGGCTGATCTTCCCGCTCATCATGGTGCTCTCGGCGTACTTCTTCTTCGCCGGGCACAACACTCCCGGTGGCGGTTTTGCGGGCGGGTTGACCGCCGGGCTGGCGCTGGTCTTGCGTTATCTGGCCGGTGGCCGTTACGAATTGGGCGAGACGCTGCCGTTGGACGCCGGCAAGGTGCTCGGTACCGGTCTGGCGTTGTCGGCGGGCACCGCGATCACGTCGCTGTTCCTCGGCGCGCCGGTGTTGTCGTCGGCGGTGATCCATTTCGACATCCCGGTGCTGGGTCCGGTCAAGTTGGTGACGGCGCTGTTCTTCGATCTCGGGGTCTATCTCATCGTGGTGGGCCTGGTTCTCGACATCCTGCGCAGTCTGGGTGCCCGCGTCGATGTGGAGATGGCCCGCTCATGACAGCTCATCTACTTCCGTTGATCATGATCGGCGGCCTCACCAGTGCCGGGGTGTACTTGCTGCTGGAACGCAACCTGACCCGGATGTTGTTGGGGCTGTTGCTGATCGGCAACGCGGTCAATCTGCTCATCCTCACCGTCGGCGGCAGCGCCGGCAACCCACCGATCCGGGGACGCACCAGCGACGGGCAGACCACCACTGCCGATCCGTTGGCGCAGGGCATGATCCTGACGGCCATCGTGATCAGCATGGGCATCGCGGCGTTCGTGCTGGCGTTGGCCTACCGGTCGTATCAGCTGAACACGGCCGAAGAGGTGGAGACCGATCCGGAGACGGCGCGGGTGGCCGAGGGCGCGGAACTGGATACCGACGACGCGCCCGACGTGGTGCCCTCCCGCGATACCGACGCACCCGACGAACTGGACGCGTTGCCCGGTGCGGAGGGTTCGCGATGATCGCCCAGATCCTCACCCCGCTGCCGGTGTTGATCCCGACCATCGCCGCGGCGGTCACCCTGTTCGCCGGGCGCACCCCGCGGCTGCAGCAACTGGTGGCGTTGGGAGCGCTGACTGCGGTGGTGGCCGTCTGCGGGACGCTGCTGTACCTCGTCGACCGCGACGGTACGGCCGCCGTCCAGGTCGGTGGCTGGGGGCAGAGCGAGCCGGGGATGGGACCGCTGGGCATCACCCTGGTCGCCGACCGATTGTCGGCGCTGATGCTGGTGGTGTCGGCAATCGTGTTGCTGGCGGTGGTGTTCTACGCCATCGGGCAGGGTATCCGCGACGGCAACGACCGTCAGCCGGTCTCGATCTTCCTGCCCACCTATCTGATCCTGTCGGCGGGGGTGTGCACGGCGTTCCTGGCCGGCGACCTGTTCAACCTGTTCGTCGGATTCGAGGTGCTGCTGTCGGCGAGTTTCGTGCTGCTGACCATCGGTGCCAGCGCCGACCGGGTGCGCGCGGGCATCGCCTACGTGATGGTGTCGATGGTGTCCTCGCTGGTGTTCCTCATCGGCTTGGCGATGGTGTACGCCGCGGCGGGCACCCTGAACATGGCCGAGTTGGCGGTGCGCCTGGACGATGTGCCCGCCGGCACCCGCACCGCACTGTTCGCGGTGCTGCTGGTGGCGTTCGGCATCAAGGCCGCGGTCTTCCCGTTGTCGTCGTGGCTGCCGGAGTCCTACCCCACCGCGCCGGCCCCGGTCACCGCGGTGTTCGCCGGCTTGCTCACCAAGGTCGGTGTGTACGCGATCATCCGGGCGCATTCACTGCTGTTCCCCGGCGGCAACCTGGACAATGTCCTGCTGGTCGCCGCGCTACTGACCATGGTGGTCGGCATCCTCGGTGCGCTGGCCCAGAACGACATCAAACGGCTGCTGTCCTTCACCCTGGTCAGCCACATCGGCTACATGGTCTTCGGTATCGCGCTGTCCAACCAGCTGGGTATGTCGGGCGCCATCTACTACGTGGCGCATCACATCGTCGTGCAGACCACACTGTTCCTCGTCGTCGGCCTCATCGAACGCCAGGCCGGGGCGTCGACCCTGCAGCGCCTCGGCGGGCTGGCCGCGGCCAGCCCGCTGCTGGCGTTCGTGTTCGTCATCCCGGCATTGAATCTGGGTGGTATCCCGCCGTTTTCGGGGTTCATCGGCAAGGTGGCCTTGCTGGAGGCCGGTGGTCAGGCGGGCTCGGCGCTGGCCTGGGTGCTGGTGACCGGCAGCGTGGTGACCAGCCTGCTCACCCTGTACGCGGTGGCGCGGGTGTGGACCAAGGCGTTCTGGCGGACCCGCGCGGATGCGCCCGAGGGCAATCTGTCGGCCGCGGCGCCCAGCGCGCTGCTCGACGATTCCGACGATATCGAGTTCGTCGACCGCGACGATGTCGGTCGGATGCCGGCCGGGATGTTGATCCCCACCGGGGCGCTGATTGCTGTCGGCCTGGTGCTCACCGTCGCGGCCGGGCCCATCTTCGCCTACAGCGAGCGAGCAGCGGCGCAGGTGCTCGACCGTGGGCAATACATCTCCGCGGTGCTGAGATGAGGACGGTGCTGACATGACGAGACGGGTGGCACTGCGGATCTGGACCCTGTGCTGGCTGGCATTGGTGTGGATCCTGTTGTGGGGCAGCATCTCGGCGGCCAATATCGTCGGCGGTCTGGTGGTCGCGCTGATCATCACGGTGCTGCTGCCGTTGCCGCCGGTGCCCGTGGACGGCCGGCTGCGGCCACTGTCCTTCGTGGTGCTGGTCGCCTATGTCACGTGGTCACTGGTGGTGTCCTCGACGCAGGTGGCCTGGCTGGCGATCAAGCCGGGGCGGATTCCGCCGACCGCCGTGCTGCGCGCGCATCTGAACATCAAATCCGATCTGGTGCTGGCGCTGGCGGTCAACATCATCAACCTCATCCCGGGCACGATCGTGCTGGAGATCGACCAGGCCCGGCGGCTCATCTACGTGCACGTGATCGATGTCGGCACGCAGCGCGCCGTGGACAAGTTCTATCGTCAGACCGCCACGGTGGAGCGGTTGATGGTGGCCGCGTTCGAACGGGACGCCGATTGGCAGGGGGCCCGCGCATGCTGACCGTGTGGGTGATCGCGGCGGTGATGTTGTCCACGGCCGCGGCAGTGACGATGTACCGCCTGCTGGCCGGCCCGAGCACGCTGGACCGGCTGGTGGCACTGGATACCTTTGTGGCCGTGTCGATGTGCGCCATCGGCACCTGGGCGGCGTTCAGCCTGGACACCACCGTCACCTACAGCCTGACCGCGCTGGCGCTGATCAGTTTCGTCGGTTCGGTGAGTGTGGCCCGCTTCCGCGTGCGTGACAAGGAGGACGGCTGATGATTCTGGACGTGCTCGCGGCCGTCCTGGTGCTGGGCGGTTCGGCGCTGGCGCTGACCGCGGCGATCGGCGTGGTGCGCTTCCCGGATACCCTGTCGCGCATGCACGCCGCCTCCAAGCCGCAGGTGCTCGGCCTGCTGTTGGTGTTGTGCGGTGCGGCAATCCGGTTGCGCGGCAACGCCGATGTCGGCATGGTCATCCTGGCCGGGCTGTTCACCCTGATCACCGCCCCGGTGGTGGCCAACCGGGTGGGTCAGCTGGCCTACCGGGAGCAGAACCTGCAGGACTCCCTGGCCAAAGATGATTTGGCGGAGTAGCCGGCGGCTCCGACGTTGAGGGTGGGCAGCCCGCCGCTCAGGATGTCTTCTGCAGAGCGGCTTCGAGATTCGTCAGCACACCGAGTTGGGCGAAGATGACCGACCCTTCCGGGTAGCAATCGAAGCGGATGATCTTGCCTGCGTCGTCGAGTTCGAAGACATCGGCGCAGGGTGCGTCCATACGTCGGCCGGTCGCCGGTAGCTGGCCGAAGGGCAGTTGCAGCGGGCCGTCGTGCGTCCCTTGCAGGGCGAGCTGGACGATCACCGTGTTGCCGTCGGTATAGATGCGGCCGAGTTCGCGGTGCATGTCGGAGAAGGCGGTGCCGTAGTTGCGGACCGGTTCGGCCAGATCATGTCCGCGGTAGGTCACGCCCACCGAATTGTCGGTGAACGCACCGTCAGGGGTGAAGCAGGCGATCCACCCATCCAGGTCCTTCCGCTCGGCAACGTCATACGCATGACGAACGGCTGCCACATAATCGACGGTCATTTGTTGGTGTCCCTCCCGCAGCAGTGCCGCGACATTTCGGTGATACATCACGTAGTTTACCGCATCGAATTCCTGGCACCGACCATGATGCGGACACATCGCAGGAATCAGCCGTATAACTAATAGTGATGTATCACCTAAATATGCGCTGGCGCTGGCGTCTACTTCACGCCCTCGTCCTCACAGTGGGTTTGGACCTCCAGGGGGCGGGGGTCGCCACCGCCCACCCGGTCTTCTGCGCCGACCATGAGGAGTACCGGACGGGGCCGCACACCTCCGGACGTATCTACAAGGCGGCATGCGCCATTCCGCGCCGACTATGCAAAGGGTCTCTGGTGCAGGCTGCGCGACCACATCAGACGCTGCTGGTACCCCACACCGTTGCCGGGACCGCCTGGATGCTGCCATGCGATTTCGAGCAGGGACGGGGAACGTCCGACCTTGCCGAGGCAATGCACCGCTGGGGTGCCGCCTCCAGGCATTAGTCATTGCCCGAGCTGGAACTCCACCATCGCACGCAGCGTCTCGACGGCCTCGGCCAGCACGGCCAACCGGGCCGACGCCGACGGCGCGGCCAGTACCGCGTACCGGTCGGCCTGGCCGATCGGGAGCCGGGCTGCCAGCGCGTACAGCCGCTCACCGGCGTCCTGCCCCGGCTCGACCGAGCCGAGCAGCTCCTCACGCGAGGGCAACTCCTGCTGTTTGACCTCGGCCACCCGCGAAAACACTTCCAGCACAGCGTCTTCCACGTCGACAATCGCCGAACCAGTGACCGGGGTGCCCGGCTCGTCGGGCCAGGGCGCCACGTCGGCTCTGGGATATGGCTCATCGCTGAGCCACTCTGTCACCCGCAGCCGTTCGGCCACCTCGGCACGCAACCGGTACCGCCCGCCGCCCTGCTCGGCAACGTCGACGATCCGGGCCAGCGCGCCGACGTCGTTGCGGGCATCCCCACCGCCGACCTCCCGGCCCGCGGCGATCAACACCACACCGAACGCGCGGTCCGAGGCCAGGCAATCGGTGATCATCGCCGAATACCGGGGTTCGAAGATCCGCAACGGCAACTGCTCCCCGGGTAGCATCGCCACCTCGAGCGGGAACATCGGGGTCACACTCACCGGAATCCCTGTCCCGCAACGGCATCGCGAACCAGGGTGGTCTTCGGGGTGAAGGCGCACATGGCGCTGGCCAGCCCCAGCCACAGCTCCGGATTCATCTGCACCAGCTGGTTGTCCTTGCCGATGGCATCGATCACCTGGCGCTGCTGGGTCTTGTCCATGGTCTGGTAGTCACCGCACGTGGTGGCGGCCAGCCCGGTCGGCGGCGGTCCACCCGGTGTGGGGATCGGCAGGTTCGGCAGGTTCGGAAACGACGGAATCGGGATCTGGATGGTTCTGGGCAGACGCGTGGGCGCCGGAGTCTCGGACACCGTCGCGGCGGGGTCGGCCATCGGGGTGCCTGCAATCTCCTTGCTACAGCCCGCCAATACCAGCGCGACAAGCACCAGGACGACCGCGCGGACCTTCACAGCTGCAACTCCCCGATCAACCCGTCGACGACGGCACGCAGATCACCGTCGTGCTCCTCGGCTACCCGGCGCTGGCGCTGATACGACCCGCCCAGCCGGTAGATCGACTCGACGCGGGCCAGCTCGTCGGCGCACCCCAGCGACATCGCCACCGGCTCCAGTCGGGTCAGCAGATCGTCGAGATCATCGGTGACGAGGCGCTCGTTGCTGTCGGCGTCCAGGATGATCTCGGCGTCCAGGCCGTACCGCGCGGCGCGCCACTTGTTCTCCTGCACATGCCACGGCGGCATGGTGGGCAGTTGCTCTCCGGCATCCAGGCGCCGGTCCAGGTCCACGATCAGGCTGTGGGTCAGCGCCACCAGCGCACCGAGTTCGGCCAGATTGGACACCCCGTCGAAGATCCGGACCTCGATGGTGCCCAGATGCGGCGAGGGCCGGATATCCCACCGGATCTCGTTCATGTGGTCGATGATGCCGGTCTTCTTCTGGTCGTAGACGAATCGTTCGAAATCCGACCACTTCTGGAAGTGGAACGGCAGCCCGGCCGTCGGCAACTGTTGGAACATCATCGCCCGGTTGCTCGCGTACCCGGTGTCCTCGCCGTCCCAGTACGGCGAGGACGCCGACAGTGCCAGCAGGTGCGGGTACTGGTTGAGCAGCGAGGTGATGATCGGCATCACCTTGTGCGCCGACGAGATCCCGACGTGCACATGCACGCCCCAGATCAGCATCTGGCGGCCCCACCACTGGGTGCGCTTGATCAGTTCGGCATACCGCGCGCCGTCGGTGAGCTGCTGCATCTCCCATTCGGCGAACGGGTGGGTGCCCGCGCAGAACAGCTCCATGCCGCGGGCGTGCACGATGCGCTGCACCGTGCTCAGCGTGCCGTGCAGATCGTCGATGGCCTGCGGGACGGTGTCACAGATACCGGTGACGACCTCTACGGTGTTGCGCAGCAATTCCTTGTGGACGTGCGGGGTTTCGCCGAGCTCGGCGATGACGGCCGCGGCCTCGTTGGCCAGGTCGCGGGTCACCGGATCGATGAGGGCGAACTCCCACTCGACACCAAGGGTCGGCCGGGGTGACCCGGCGAAGTCGATCCTGGACCTATGCGGCGCCGATGACACCGCAAGCTACCCGCTTGCCGGCATCGCCGGTCGCCATGGTGGTCTCGTCCGGACCCGGGGTGCCGTTGACCTGCTGGTAACGCTCGGCAGGAATGTTGGCGAAGTTGTCGGCCTTCTCGTGGATGATGATCGCGGTCTGGGTGCCGGCCAGCAGCTGCTCGGCGGTGAACGCGTCGGTCGTCGTCACCAGCTTGCCGGTGCCGTCACTGCGCACCTGCAGGGAGCTCAGGTCGCCGCTGGCCGGGTGGGCAGTGTGCCCGGGCACCTGCAGATGCCCACCGGCGCTGGTGAAGTCGCCCTCACACTTGCCGACCGAGTGGATGTGCAGCCCGTGGAAGCCGGGGGCCAGCTTGCCGGGGGTGGTGGTCTGCACGGTGACGGTCGCGACGCCGTCGGCGAACTCGAAATCGGCGGTGGCGACGGCGGTGCCGTCGGCCAGCTTCAGTTGCGCGCTGAGCTTCTCGCCGTGCCCGGCGGCCGGGGTCTCGCTACCTGCGCCGTGGCCTGCCTCGGCGGACGGGGCGGGTGACCCGGTCCAAATTGCCGGGGTGGTCCCGGGCTGGGTGGCAACCGGCTCGTAGGGCGAGCAGGCTGCGGCGATCGGGACCAGGAAGGCTGCGGCGGCGACGGCACGAAGCGGAGCTGAGATCGGCATGCCCGAGAGCCTAGCCGGTGACCGCCACGATCACGCCCGGCGGTTGCTCTGCGAGTGCGGGCAGCCGCGGTTCGACGGGCGCGTTGAGGAGCTTGCCCACCGCTTCGGCGGCTTCCTTCTCCCCCGCCGCCTCGCCGAAGTAAACCGTCGTCGCGGTGACGCCGTCCAAGGTGAGGTTGCCGGTCTCGGTGACGTTCCACTGCGCGTCGCGCAGTTTGGTGGCCGTACCTTCGGCGGCCCCGGCCACATCGGAGATGTTGTACACCCGGACGTCGGCCTTCGGCGCGGGTGCTGCCGAGGTCTTGGTGGTCGTGGTGGCGCTGGTCGTCACGCTGGCCGAGGTGGAGTCGCTGCTGTCGCTGTCGTCGGAGCCCATGTACTGGAATGCCACCAGCAGGAAGACCACGCCGAGGAAGAGCAGCACCATCACCATGGCGCGCAGGGGCAGCCCGGAGGAGTCACGCTGGTTCATCGAAGCCCAGACTAGCGGTCTAGGTGACCTCGAACCCGAGCCGCCGGGCGGCCTTGGCCTTCTGCCGGCTGGCGCGGACCCGGCGCAGCCGCTTGACCAGCATCGGGTCGGCCGCGAGCGCCTCCGGGCGGTCCACCAGCGCGTTGAGCACCTGGTAGTAGCGCGACGGGGACAACCCGAACAGTTCCTTGATGGCTTCTTCCTTGGATCCCGCGTATTTCCACCACTGGCGTTCGAAGGCCAGGATGTCGTGTTCGCGGCGCGTCAGGCCATCGGCGGGCTCGGAATCATCCCCGGATTGCTCAGTCCGCGCGATAGCGCCGTCCATCTCGCTCCTTGGGCCCTTCCGACATCATCAAAAGAATTACAAGACTGTTGTTCGGCGCTCATTCAATCACGGCCGCGGTAATGCGGGCGTGATCGTTACCCGCGAGTCGGCTGACTTAAGCTTGCCAACCGTGGCTGTTGTACCGATTCGCATCGTGGGCGATCCCGTCCTGCACACCGCGACCACCCCGGTTCCCGTCGGACCTGACGGTGCGCTGCCCGCCGAACTGGCCGAGCTGATCACCGACATGTACGACACCATGGATGCCGCCAACGGGGTTGGCCTGGCCGCCAACCAGATTGGCCGCACCGAGCGCGTGTTCGTCTACGACTGCGCCGACGAACGCGGCAAGACGGTGCGCCGGCGCGGTGTGGTGGTCAACCCGGTGCTGGAGACTTCCGAGCTGCCGGAGACCATGCCCGACCCCGACAACGACGACGAGGGGTGCCTTTCGGTGCCGGGTGAGTCGTTCCCGCGGGGCCGCGCCGACTGGGCTCGCGTCACCGGACTCGACGCCGACGGCACGCCCATCACTCTGGAGGGCACCGGCCTGTTCGCCCGGATGCTGCAGCACGAGACCGGCCACCTCGACGGTTTCACCTACCTGGACGGACTGATCGGCCGGCACGCCCGCGCCGCCAAGCGGATGGTGAAGGCCAACAAGTGGGGTGTCCCCGGCCTGAGCTGGATGCCCGGCGAGGATCCCGACCCGTTCGGCCACTGATGCCCGCTAGATGACCACCGTCGGCGACCGGGTGTCGCTGCGCTACCGCGTGCCCGACGGCCTCTCCGACGTCGTCGGCGAGATCCAAGCGCTCACCCCCCTGGTGTCGATACGGACCAAGTCCGGTGACACGGTCCACATCGCCCCCGGCGATGTGGTGTCGGTGCGCGAACTGTCCCATGTCACGGTGCGCAATTCCGAGATCCGCGCGCTGGAACACGCAGCGGCGCTGGCCTGGCCGGGCACCGAGCAGCACTGGCACGACGGTTGGCTGCTGCGTGCCGGCGGGGGTTACACCAGCCGCGCCAATTCGGCGGTGCCCCTGCACTTCGAGGCGACGACGCACGCCCTGGCCGACATCCAGCAGTGGTATGCCGCACGAGACCTGCCGGCCTGGCTGGCCCTGCCCGATCGGCTGCTGCCGGTCACAACGCCCGGCATCAAGGCCACCCGCGTGCTGGTCCGTGATATCGAGCCCGAGGATGCCCCCGCCGACCTCCCGTCCCGCCCGGACGACCGGTGGCTACGGATCTACGAGCGCAACGTCCCGGTCGAGGTGTTGACGGCCGTCGTCGACGGCCGGGTTGCTTTCGCCACCCTCGGCGGTGCCGGGGCGAGCGAAGCGACGGGATATGGCACCGGGGCGAGCGAAGCGACGGGATATGGCACCGGGGCGAGCGAAGCGACGGGATATGGCACCGCGGTGGGCCGCGGTGCGGTGACGACAGCTCCGGACGGCACCCGCTGGGCGGGGATCTCCTGTGTGCGGGTCACCGAGGATTCGCGGCGCCGCGGGCACGCCCGCACGGTATGTTCGGCACTGCTGGGCTGGGCGGCCGGGCACGGGGCCACCCGGGCCTACGTACAGGTGCTCGCCGACAACGAGCCCGCCGCCACGCTGTACCACTCGATGGGTTTCCGCCTGCACCACACGCTGCGGTACCTGCGCGCAGAAAGCCTCCTTCCCGATGCATGAGTTACTCCAACTCAACCGCGACGTGCAGTCCACGCGCGCGGTCCGGCTGCTGGCCACCCAGAACCTGGCCATCTACGCCACGCTGATGGAGCGGCACCTGCTCGACGGGCTGGTGCCCGAGACCGATCTGGTGGTGCGTCTGGATCGCGATCTGGAAGACCTCGACGAGCTCGAGCAGACCGGCCTGGCCCTCATCAAGACGTGGGCCAGCCAGGGCTGGCTGCACCGCGTCGTCAAGGGTGACCGCAACGTCTGCTATCTGACCCAGGACGCCCGCCGGGCACTGGACTTCGTCCGCGGCATGCGCCGCAACGACACCATCGCCACCGGCGGCTCCATCAACGGCATCGCCTCCCGGCTCAAGCAGGTCGCCGTCCGCGTCGACAACAACCCGGTACGCATCCGGGCCGGCATCGAGGCCGAGATCGCGGCCCTGCACCGCGAACTGGAGGAACTCGACGCCGGGTTGCGTCCCGAGCCCGACGTCACCTCGATGTACGACGAAGCCCGCGCCATCGCATTGCAGATGGAACGGCTGATCACAGATATCGGCTTGTACGGCACGATGATCGAGCAGGCCACCGCCGCGCTCGACGACCCGATCGAGACCAATACCGAGTACCGGGACCGGCAGCGGCAGATGTACGCCGATTATCAGCAGGCCTGGGAGTCCTCCGGTCGTGATTCGCATCGAGCGTTCCTGCGGATGATCAACGATCCCGAGCAGCGCATGGCGTTCGAGGGCGATATCGCCGCGGTGGCCGGGGCGCTGCCCGACCTGGACCCCGCGCTGCGCAAGGTGATGGCCGGTTTCTTCGAACTGGTCGGACATCAGATCGACGAGGTGGAACGCATCCAGCAGCGCTGCGCGCAGCGGGTCAAGCGGTTCACCGCGTTCGGCACGCTGGAGCAGAGCCGCGGGATCGCGCGGCAGCTCAACGAAGCCATCGGCGCGGCCCGAGCCCTGCTCAAGGTGTCGCTGACGGATTCCCGGCTGGACATCGACGTGCCGCTGGCCCGGCACACCATCAGTTCGGTGGGCGCCCTGAGCTTCCGCATCAGCGACCTGTCCGCGCCGAAACCGGCGGCCGCCGCCGAGGGCGACGTGGACCTGTCCACCTTCGCGGCGCTGACCACCCAGGTGGACGCCCCCGCGATGTCGGCGATGATCAACACCGCGCTGCGTGCGGCCCCCCTGTCCCTGCCCGACGCGGTCTCGATGCTGGACACCCCGTACCTCGGGCACGTGATCGTGCTGTGGTCGTGGGCGCTCAAGCAGCCCGCCGCCGGAGGCGGCAATCCAGATAGGGGCACGACCGATCCCCCACCGACGCTCGTCCGGTTCCATTCGCTCGACGGCCGCGACCGCGAGATGGAGGTTCCGCACCTGATGTTCACCGAACCCATTGCCGGAGTTGCATCCTCATGACCGATACGCCAGTTGATTTCGCCTCGCTGCCCGACGTCGACCGCACCGGCCGGGCCGCCGCGCCGGCGCAACAGCGCCGGCCCCGCTTCGAGGGCGACGTCAGTGCGCTACCCGACCGTGCCTGCTGGGCGCTGCAGCACCTGCTCACCCGGCGCTACGTCAGCAACGAATCCGACAGCGATATCTACAGCTGGATCAAGGAGTACCGAGCCGACCTGGCGGTCCGACTGTCCGAATTGGACCTACAGTTGCAGATCGCCGAGGGCGTGGAGATCGCGTTCATCGAGCAGGCCCGTTACGAGTCGGCCCGGGGCGTCAAGCTGTTGCGGCGGGAACCGTTGGGTACCTACGACTCCATCCTGGCCCTGCACCTGGCGCAGATGATGCGCGCCGGCGGTGACGCGAGTTTCGTCATCAGCCGCGACGAGATCCACGGCCTGTTCGCCGGGGTGCTCAACGACACCGACCGCGACGCCGTCACCTTCGCCGCACGCATCGACGCCGCCGTCGCACGGCTGGCCGGGTTGGAGATCCTGCGCAAGACCCGCGATGACGAGGACAGCTATACGGTCAGCCCGGTGATCAGCGCCATCATGTCGGCCTCGGTGATCACCGAACTGCAGCAGCAGTTCGAGGCACTCCTGAAGGGCGGCGCGGGCGATGAGTGAGCAGTTCCACCTGTCCCGACTGCAGGTCATCAACTGGGGCGTGTTCGACGGCTACCACGACATCTGCTTCGGGCCGGGGGGCGCGCTCATCGCCGGCGCCTCGGGTAGCGGTAAATCCTCACTGCTGGATGCGATCTCGCTGGGCTTCCTGCCGTTCAACCGGCGCAACTTCAACGCCTCCGGCGATAACACCGCCGCCGGCTCCAGCGCCGGGCGGCGCACGGTCGACAAGTATGTACGCGGGGCCTGGGGCCAGCGCAGCGACGGGGGCTCCAGCCAGGTGATGTACCTGCGCGGTGAGGGCACCACCTGGTCTGCGGTTGCGGTCACCTACCGGAGCAACACCGGGCGTGCCATCACCGGCCTGGTGCTGAAATGGCTGACCGGTGAGTCCCGTTCGGATTCGTCGAGCCGCTACGTGCTGGGCGACGGCGACCTGAGCATCGAGGATGTCTGCAACCGATGGGCGGCCGGGCGTTTCGATGCGAGCGTGTTCAAAAACCACTGGCGGTTCTCCACCAAGGTGGAGTCCCAGTACCTGGCTCAGCTCTACTCCTCCATCGGGATCCGCGCCTCCGATGCCGCCCAGCAACTGCTCGGTAAGGCCAAGTCGCTGAAAAGCGTTGGCGGGCTGGAACAGTTCGTCCGCGACTTCATGCTCGACGAGCCGGACAGCCTGGCCCGGCTGCCCGAGGCACTCAAGCAGATCGACCCCTTGGTGGAGGCCCGCGAGCTGCTCGCGGTCGCGCAACGCAAACGCAAGATCCTCGGCGATATCGAGGCGATCCAGGTGCGTTACGCCTCGGAGTCCAGCGATCTGGGCATCATCGACCTGGTCGATCCGCCGATGGTGCGGGCCTACACCGATCACGTCCGGCTGCGCGAATGCCCGGCCCAGATCGAGGCGTTGGACGCCACCATCACGCAACTGGACAACGAATACGCCGACCTGACCCGTCAGCTGAATCTGGCCAAGGCCGAGGGCGATTCGCTCAACGCCCAGATCAGCGGCGCCAGCTCCAATGTGGGACCGCTGCAGGCCCAGGTCACCGCCGCCGAATCACAGGCCGAGGAAGTGTCCCGTCGGCGTGCCGCGTTCGAGGAACTGGTCACCGCACAGGGTATCGACGTGCCGGACAGTGCGGACGAGTTCTGGGAGCTGCGTGAGGCGCTCACCAAACAGGCCACCGAGATGCTCGGCAAGCTGGAGTGGGGGCGCGATGCCTCGACCGATGCCGAGTACGCCCAGAAGTCGGCCCGCATCCTGCGCGACAACGCCGCCAAGGAGCTCAAGCGGGTGGAGCAGGTGGGCTCGGCATTGCCCGAGTTCGCGGTGGCAATGCGCGACCACATCTGCACCGCGATCGGTGTCGATCCCGCTGAGTTGCCCTATGTGGCAGAGCTTTTCGATCTTCAGCCGGACCAGCAGCGCTGGCGCGTCGCGGTGGAGAAGGTGCTGCGCGGCGTCGGGCTGCGACTGCTGGTACCCGACCGGCACCACGCCAAGGTGTTGCGGTTCGTCAACGAGACCAACATGCGCGGACGGCTGGCGCTACACCATGTCCGCAACAGCGCAAGTGGCACCGCACCCGAGCCGAACACGCTGGCCGGCAAGCTGTTCCTGGTCAACCCCGACCACGCCTGCGCTGCCGAGGCGCTCGACGTGATCGCCGACGCCGGTGACCATATCTGCGTCGACACCCCCGACGTCTTCGCCCGGTTCCGCCGCGCGGTCACCGATTCGGGGCTCTACAAGGAATCCGACCGGGTTGCCGTCAAGGACGACCGCAGGCCGCTGAAACCGTCGGAGTACATCTACCAGGGTGATATCAGCGCCAAACTGGAGGCGCTGCACACCGAACTGGCCGAGGCCGAGGATACCTTCGCGCGAGCCCGCAAGGCCGCCGATGACATTGCCGCCCAACGCCAGCAGTGGCGCGACCGGGCCGCAGCGTGCAGGGCCATCTACGAGCAGTTCCCGCAGTGGAGCCAGATCGACAGCGAGACCGCCGACGGGCATGCCGATCGACTGCGCGAACAGTACGAACTGTTGTTGGCCGACCACCCGGATATCGAAGCCCTCAGCGCCCGGGCCGAGGAATGCTGGACCGACATCCAGACGCTGATGACCCGCCGCGGTGCGATCCAGACCAGGCGTGACGACCTGGACAGCCGCCGCACCCAGCTGCTGGAGCTGGCCGACCGGCTCTCCCCGCCCGCCGTCTCCGAGCCGGCCACCGAGCTGCTGCGCCGGTTCGCCGCCGAGCTGCCGGTCGCCCTCGAGCTGCTCAACCCCGAGCCGCACCGCGACGCGCTGCTCGCCGCGATCCGCCGGGAACGCGATCAGCTCACCGAAAGCCGCAGGCGCTCTTATGAAGAGCTGTCCCGCATCATCGCCACCTTCGACACCTCGTTCCCGGATGCCATCCCGAACGACTCCGATGACCTCGACGAGCGGGTGCACGATTACGTGGCAGTGTGCCGGCACATCGACGAACGCGAGTTGCCGGACGCCTACGACCGGATGATGCGGTTGATCACCGAACAGGCCCCCGATGCCATCCTGACGCTGCACCGGGTGGCCGAGCAGGAGACCCGGCGGATCAGTGAGCAGATCGACCGCGTCAACGGCGGATTGAGCGCGGTGGAGTTCAACCGCGGCACCCGGTTGACGCTGCGGGCCACCCCGCGCAGCCTGGCCGCCGTCTCCGAGCTCACCGAGATCGTCAAGGCGATCTCGCGCCGGGTCGCCGAGGTCAGCATGGGTGACAAGAAAGCCATATTGGAGCAGTACGCCGATATCCTGCGGCTGCGGAACCGGTTGGCCAGCACCGCGCCCGAGGATCGCAACTGGACCCGTGACGCACTGGACGTGCGCAACCGGTTCACCTTCGACTGTGCCGAATGGGATGTGCGCACCGACGACCTGATCCGCACCCACAGCAATGCCGGTGACAACTCCGGCGGTGAGCAGGAGAAACTGATGGCGTTCTGCCTGGCCGGTGCGCTGAGCTTCAATCTGGCCAATCCCGACAGCGGGGACAACACCCCCGTTTTCGCCCAGCTGATGCTCGACGAGGCGTTCTCCAAGTCCGATCCGCAGTTCGCCTCTCAGGCTTTGGAGGCGTTCCGCAAGTTCGGCTTCCAGTTGGTCATCGTGGCCACCGTGCAGAACGCGACCACCATCCAGCCCTATATCGACGGTGTGGTGATGGTGTCCAAGACCGAGGCCACCGGCCGCAACGCCCGACCGGTCGCGTCGGTGGCCACCAAGACCATCACCGATTTCACGGCCCTGCGTAAGGATCTCGCATGCGTGTAGCCACCTGGAACGTCAACTCCATCCGCACCCGGGTCGACCGCGTCACCGACTGGCTGGCGCGCGCCGATATCGACGTGCTGGCCATGCAGGAGACCAAGTGCACCGACGCGCAGTTCCCGGCCATGCCGTTCGCCGCGCTGGGTTACGAGGTCGCCCATATCGGGCTGAACCAGTGGAACGGGGTGGCGATCGCGTCGCGGGTGGGCCTCGACGATGTCGAGATCGGATTCCCCGGCCAGCCGTTGTGGGACGGGCTGGCCGAGGCGCGCGCCATCGGGGCGACCTGCGGCGGGGTCCGGCTGTGGAGCCTCTACATTCCCAACGGTCGCACGCTGGCCGACAAGCACTACACCTACAAGCTGGAATGGCTGGAGGCACTGCGTGTTTCGTCAGCCGGTTGGCCGGGTCCGGTGGCCCTGATGGGCGACTGGAACATCGCACCGACCGACGAGGACGTCTGGGATCCCGCCGTCTTCGAGGGGTCCACCCATGTCTCGGAACCGGAGCGGGCGGCGTTCCGCGCCTTCCACGACGCCGGGTTCACCGACATCGTGCGCCCGTACACCCCCGGTCCCGGCGTGTACACCTACTGGGATTACACCCAGCTGCGCTTCCCGAAGAAACAAGGGATGCGCATCGACTTCATCCTCGGGTCACCGGAATTCGCGGACCGCGTCACGCATGCCGAGATCGTCCGCGAAGAACGTAAGGGCAAGCAGCCCAGCGATCACGCGCCGGTGCTGGTCGAACTGACGTGAGTGAGGGATTGAGCGCACCGCTGCCACGGCTGCTGCTGCTCCTCACGGTCGTCACCGGCGTGGTGGACGCGTTCAGCTACCTGGCTCTCGGGCACGTCCTGGTGGCCAATATGACCGGCAACGTGGTGTTCAGCGGGTTCGCGCTGGCGGGTGCGCCGGGTTTCCTCTGGTGGGCCCTGCTGCTCGCCGTCGCCACCTTTCTGATCGGCGCCGCCTTCGGCGGGTCGCTGCGCAAGCGCCTCGGCGATGACCGGCGAAGACACTTGTTGACCTCGACGGTCATCGAATTGGTCTGCGTCGCAGCCGCTCTGGCGGTGGTCATCGCCGCGCCGGTGCCCTACCGAAGCTGGAGCCTGAGTGCGCTGATCGTCTTGCTGGGCATCGGCATGGGTCTGCAGAACGCGACGGCGCGGGCGCTGGCGGTGCCCGACCTGACCACCACGGTGCTCACCCTGACCCTCACCGGGATCGCCTCGGACGCCGCGTCCGGACATGGCAGCAAGGCACGCCGCAGGCTGGTCCCGGTGCTGGGCATGTTCCTCGGCGCGCTGGCCGGCGCCGCGCTGGTGGTGCATGGGTATCACGCCGGGGCGCTGGGGTTGGCGACGGTGTTGTTGGCCGTCGTCGCTACGGTTGCGGGGGCTTCACGCCGACTGTGATGACGTCCGACACGGGCGTCCAGAACGGCCGGCGTACCGGGTGCTGATCGGCGACCGTGAAACCGGCGTCGGTGAACAACGCCCTGACCGCTCGCGCGCTCGGGCTGATGGTGGTGGCCACCACCACTGCACCCGGACGCAGCACCCGGTGGAACTCCCGTAGCGCCGCCGGTTGGTCGAAGAAGTGAAACGCCGACGTGGTCACCACGGCATCCAGAAAACCGTCGGCGAACGGCAGCTTCTCGGCGGGCGCGGACATCCAGCGCACCCGGTCGGAGCGTTTGCGCGCCTGCGCGAGCATGCCGTCGGCCATGTCGACGCCGTACACCTCGTCGGGCAGCAGCTCACGCTGGATGCGGTTGGTGAGAATGCCCGTCCCGCAGGCAATATCGGCGATCTGACGGGAGCCGTACCGGCGCAGCTGGGCGAGCACCTCGTCCTGGGCGGGCCGGTACACCCACCGCTGCAGGCAGTGCTGGTCGTACAGCGGCGCGGCCAGACTCCAGAACCGGGTGATCGCGGCGGTCGGGGGGTTCACTGGGTACGCCGTCCACCGGGTATCCGGTCCACCACCCAGCCCAGCCGCGCCACCGTGCTCTCCAGCGGATCGACGACCTCGGCCAGCCGCTGGATGCGCGGCAGCGTCTCGGCGATCGCGTTGGCGCCGGCGGCAATCCTCTCCGCAGAGGAGTCGATGCCGCTGGCGGCTTCGGTCAGGGTGGCGATCTCGCCGGCGATCTTCTCGGCATGACGATTGATGCCGGCCGCGCTCTCGCTGAGTTCGGCGATGTTCTGCGCGATGAACTGCGCCGAGCGGCGCAGTTCGGAGATATCTTCGAAAACTTTGAGCCGTTTCATCTCTGCTGCTCTCCCTGCTGGTAGCGCCGGAGTTCGGCACGCACCGCCTCGTCCAACGCACGGTCCAGGCTGGCGTGTGCCGAGCGGCGCGCCACCCGGCGCATCACGTCGATCAGGTCGGCGGCCCAGGCCAATTCGACATCGTTGCTCGGATACCAGCCCGTGCCGCGTTGCCGGACGACTTCGGCGTGACCGGCCTCGGTCAGCGCCCTGGCGGCCTCGTCGAGTTTTCTGTCCACCGTCGCCGTCGTCTTCAGGATCACCGTGAGCGGCAGGCCGCGCGAGACCAGTTTGCCGAAGTCGTCGATGACGCGGCTGTCGCGCACCAGGTAGGTGTCCGCGTCGTCGGCCGCCTCGATGATCCCGTTGGTGATGAGCTTGCGCAGGGTTGCCGCGGTGAGTTCGCCGAGTCGGGCCTGCAACTGTTCGCGGGTCAGCGTCTCGGGCACCGGGTGCGACCACGGTTCGGTGACCAACTCGCCGAGGTCTTGCAGGTCGAGCACCTCCATCAGGCCCTCGCCGCGCTGCAGGCCGGTCAGGAACTTCAGGATGTGCTTGACGGTGAAGCCCTCGCTGAGCAAGCGGACGATCGCCTGCAACTGGCGTAGGTGCTTATCGGTGTAGATGGCGACCCGGCCGCGACGCTGGGGCCGGGGCAGCAGACCGCTCTCCTGGTAGACGCGAACATTCCGGGTCGTCGTCCCCGCCTCCCGTGCGAGGTCGTCAATCCGGTATTCGGCCACCATCGGAGTCTAGGCGGCGGTGATCCGGTAGTCGCGCAGATCCAGCGCCTTGAGCTGGTTGACGTACTGGGTGGCGAAACCGGGGAACATCGTCGCGTTGAAGCCGTCCTCGGTCAGATACCAGCTCTGGCAGCCGGAGTTCCAGGTCGTGGACCGCAACCGGTGCTGGATCCGCTCGTTGTAGCGGGCCTGCACGTCGGGGCGGACATCCAACGCCTTCCACCCGAACTGCAGCAGCTTGCCGATCGCCTCGGTGATGTAGTCGATCTGCGCCTCCATGTACACCAACGCCGAGCTGTGCCCGGGGCCCGAGTTGGGGCCGAAGGTGAAGTACAGGTTGGGGTAGCCGGACACCGCGACGCTGCGGTAGGCGTATGCCCCGCGGCTCCATTCCGATGCCAGCACCCGCCCGTCGACACCGGTGACCGGGAACGGCGTGCCGGTCTTGGACACGTCGAAACCGGTCGCGAACACGATCGCGTCGAACCGGTGCTCGATACCTTCCACGGTCCGAATTCCCCTGGGGGCCAGCCGCGCTATCGGCCAGGTGACCAATGTGCAATTGTCCGCCTGCAGGGCGGGGTAGTAATCACTGGTCATCAGCAGGCGTTTGCAGCCGGCGGAGAAGTCGGGAGTGAGCTGCCGGCGCAGCCACGGATCCTTCACCTGGGCGCGCAGATTCGCCCTGCTGATGGCCTCCACCAGCCGGGTGAAGGGGGTGTCCCAAACCACACCGAGCGCCACCGACTCGTGGCCCCAGAACCAGGCGGATCGCATCAGCTTTTCAGCCAGCGGCACCGTTTTGTAGATGTCCTTGAGCCAGTCGGCGGTTGAGGTGTTGTACCGCGGCAATACCCATCCGGCGGTGCGCTGGAACACCTTCACCGACTCGGCGACCTTCACCAGTTCCGGCACGATCTGCACAGCACTGGCACCGGTACCGACCACGGCGACCTTCTTACCGGCGAAGTCGTACCCGTGATCCCAGCGGGCGCTGTGGATCTTCTTGCCCTCGAAGGTGTCGATGCCCGGGAGCTCGGGCAGACTCACGTTGGCCAGCGGGCCGGAGGCGACGATCACGGCCCGCGCACGCACCGGGTCGCGATCGGCGAAGCTGACCGTCCACTCCCCCGCAGCCTGGTCGTAGACCACGCCGGTGACGGTGTGCTCGAAGCGGATGTGCGGCTGGAGGCCGGCCTCGGTGACCATATCGTCGATGTAGCGCAGGATTTCGGCGCTGCCGGAGTAGGTGTGCGACCAGTCCGGGTTGGGCGCGAAGCTGTAGGAGTACAGCCGGGACGGGATATCGCAGGCGGCACCGGGATAGGTGTTGTCCCGCCAGGTGCCCCCGACTCGGGTATCCCGTTCGTAGATCTCGAAATCGGTGATGCCGCGGTCCTTGAGCCGGATGGCCGCGCCGATGCCGGCGAAACCGGCACCGATGATGGCGACAGAGACAGTCATCAGGGGCTCCTAGGCGACGGGCTCGTAGGTCAGTTCTTGCGACCAGGTGGGGTTGTTGCGCACCAGCGAGATCGGGATCACGCCGGTGATCTTCACCAGTGAATCGGCCATCCAATGGTATTTGGAGGTCCGGTCGATCACCTTGCGGCCCTGCCACGAGATGATGCGGTACATCGGCACCCGTCGCGCGAACTGGCTTCGCTCACCGACACTTTGGAACCGACGCATGGCCTGGTACAGCCGCTCCTCGTCCACCCCCATGGCGACGATGTTGTCCCGCATCTTGTTCAGCAACGGTACGTAGCTGAGCACCCCGACCAGGAAGGTCGGGTTCACCCAGCCGCCGACCAGTTTGATGAGCAGTTTGCGCATATCGGCGTGACCGATGATGTCCATCACCTCGAAATCGACGGCCAGATGCCGGGACTCGTCGGAGTTGATGCGCTTGAAAACCTCCTGCGCCACCGGGTCTTTGACCTCGTCGGTGATGAATTTGATCAGGGCGCCGTCGAGTGCCACCTCCAGCATCGGGATGACGGTGCCCAGGAAGGTCAGATCCATGCCGTCGGAGTACTTGTCGAGCCAGTTGATCACCAACTGCACGTTCACGCTGGGCGGCGGGATCTCGTCGTCCTCGAGCATGCCCCAGCGGCGCATCAGCGCCAGTTCGGCGTTGGCGTGCTTCTGCTCCTCGGCGTGGAAGTGCTCGTAGATGCTCTTCAGCGTCGGGGTCGGGGCTTTCTTGGCCAGTGCGGCGAATCCGCGGGCGCCGACGTTCTCGATCCACATCAGGTCGGTCATGAACGGTTTGAGCTTGGCCCACAGGTCGGCGTCGATGAGCTCGGCACCCGTTGCGTCCCAGTCGATGTCGACCAGGGCCCACTGCTTGTCCTTGATCATCTGCAGCATGTTGTCCAGATCCATTGCCATGATCGAGCCTTTCAGTTGTCGGGGAGCAGGCGGCCGAGTAACCCCGCGCCGCGGACGTACAGGGACGGGAAGTGCCGTTTCAGATGCCAGATGACGGTGGCGTCCAGTTGCGGTACGACGTAGAGCCGGCCGCCGTCGTGGGCGTCGAGGGTGCGAGCGGCGACATTGTCGGCCGACAGACCGGTCCAGCGGGCCAGTTGCTGACTCAGGTTCATCGAGCCGGGGGTGATCCGCCCGTCTTGGAAGACATTGGTTTTCACGAACGTCGGGCACAGCACGGTCACCGCGATATCGGTACCGGCCAGTTCGGCCGCCAGGGTTTCCGACAGGGACAGCACGCCCGCCTTGGAGACGTTGTAGGCGGCCATCGACGGCGCCGCCGCGAAGCCCGCGGCCGAGGCCACGTTGATGATCCCGCCGCGGCCGGCCTCACGCAGGATGGGTGTGAACACCTCGCAGCCGTACACGACACCCCACAGGTTGATGCCGAGCGCCCAGTCCCAGTCGTCGAACCCGATGTCGCCGACGGGCTTTCCACCGATCCCGACGCCGGCGTTGTTGATCACGCAGGTGGGCGCGCCGCCGAAGATCTCCTGCGCCTGCTTGGCCAACAGCTCGATCGCGGCGCGGTCGGATACGTCGCACTGCACGGCGTGCCCTTTGCCCGTCCAGAGCCGGTCGATCAGGCCGACCGTTTCGGCGGCACGGTCGGTGTCGATATCCGCGCAGATGACGTCGCCACCGCGGCGGGCGAGCTCGAGGGCGAACGCCCGTCCGATGCCGCTGCCGGCGCCGGTCACGACGGCCTTGGCATCGGTGCTGCGTTTTGGGCCGCTGCCGAACAGGTTGAATATCAACAGATCTCCTGCAGGTCGTCGGAAAACTGGCCGGTGATGAAGTGCGCCGCCCGGCGCAGTGCGGCCTTGGCCTCGGGGGCCACGTTCGGCAGGGCCTGGAAGACGTGCACCATGCCCGGCCAGACCTCGAGAATGCTGCGGCCGCCGGCCTTGCGCAGTTCGGCGTCCAGATGACGCGCGTCGGCGCGCAGCATCTCGAACCCGCCGGCCTGGATCAGGATGGGTGGTAGGGCTCGTGCCTCGGTGAAGTCAAGGCGCAGCCGGGGATGCTCGGGGTCGTGGCCCTGGGTGTATAGGCCGACCATCTTGCGCGCCGCGCCCGCCGACATCGCCGGATCGCGATGGGTGCGCTCCTGCTGTTCGGCCAGCCCGAGCGTGAGGTCAATCAGTGGAGAGAACAGCACCACACCAGCCGGCTGGAACGCCGGATCGTCGGCGTGGGCCAGCAGCAGGTCGCAGGTCAGGTGACCGCCGGCGGAGTCGGCCGCGATGACGAGGTCGGATGCCTGGTAGGCCTGTGCGAGCAGCCAGCGGTAGCCGGCTTCGACGTCGTGCGCCGCGGTGGGGAACCGGTGCTCGGGCGCCAGCCGGTAGTCGACCACGAAGAACGGCAGGCCGGTGGCCTCCGACAGCCGGGCCACCAGCTTGCGGTGGGTTTTCGCCGAACAGATGACATACGCGCTGCCGTGTACGTAATAGCCTGCACGCCTTCCGAATTCGACGCCGGGCCCGAGCACCCATTCGCCGCCGGATTCCGGGACGATCCTGGTACCGGCGGGCATCGAGCCCCCGAGGGCCATGATGGTGGCGATCAGCTGCCTGCCGAACCACACCCCCGGCGTCGTCATCGGGATCGCGCTTGTCAGGCAGCCCAGCGTCCAGCGGGTCGCCGTGGCCGAGACCACCGCGCGCAACGTCGCGCGGGCCGGTACCTCAGTGTCCGTCACACCATTAGGTCATCATCAACTGTGTCATTTGTCAATGGCACAGTTGCCGGTGGCCCAGCACCTGGGTCGATCGAAGTCGCTTGGGGGTGTCCGGCGCGTTCAACCGGACGCCGAATTCGACGAAATGCCGAAACGTACTCGCACAAAATGACCGAAACGTGCGTTTGGGCGAGTAGGAGGGCGGGTCAGGCCGCGTTGTCGGCACCCGGATCCGTGCCGTAGCGGCCCGGGTTGAACAGCGAGGCGATGGCACCGAGGACCATCATGACCGCGGCGGCGCTGAAGACCACGACCAGTCCGGAGTGGAACGGTTCGGTGATCAACTGCGGGAAGAAGGTCTGCCCGGTGAGCACGTCGGCGTTGACGCCCGGCTGGTGCAGGGCGCCGTAGGGCGCGAGCAGTTCGGCCATCGGGTTGTAGCCGAGGAAGGCGGCGAACAAGCTGCCGACCGGGGGCAGGTTCGCCACGTCGTGGGCCACCGAGGCCGAAACCCCTTGACCGGTAAGGCCGCTGCTGAGTGCCGAGGGCAGGGTGCCGGCCAGGCCGACGATCATCAGCGAGAAGAAGATGCCGATGGACAGCGACGATCCCGCGTTGAAGAAGGTGGCCCGCACACCGGAGGCGGAACCACGCTGATCCGCCGGCACGCTGGACATGATGGCCGCGGAGTTGGGTGCGGTGAAGATGCCGCCACCCAATCCGTTGAGGAATACCAGCACCGCGAAAACCCAGTAGTCGAAGTTGACCGGGATGAGCAGCAGCGCCACGAAAGTGGCTGCCATCAAAAGCATTCCGCCGACCGTCAGGGGACGCGCGCCGAAGCGGTCGGACAGCGAACCGGCAATGGGTGCGGCCACCAGGAACCCGACGGTGACCGGCAGCAGGTAGATGCCGGCCCACAGCGGTGTCGACTCGAAGCTGTAGCCGTGCAGCGGCAGCCAGATGCCCTGCAACCAGATGATGAGCATGAACTGCAATCCGCCGCGGCCCACCGAGGACATCAGGCCGGCCAGGTTGCCCATGCCGAATGCCGCGGACCGGAACAGCCGGATATCGACCATCGGGGACTCGACGTGTAACTCGACGAAGCAAAACGCCACCAGCAACAGCAGGCCACCGCCGATGGCGCCCAACACCCACGGGCTGGTCCAGCCGGTGGTGGACTCCCCGTACGGCTGGATGCCGTAGGTGATGCCGATCAGCAGCACCGTGAGCCCCAGCCCGAAGGTCAGCGTGCCCGCCCAGTCCAGCCGGCCCGCGGTGCGCACCCCGAGCTCGCGCAAGGAGCGGTAGCTCCAGATGGTGCCGAGCACGCCGATCGGCACGCCGACCCAGAACACCGCCTTCCAGTGCCACTCCGACAGGAAGCCGCCGATGAGCAGGCCCAGGAAGGAGCCGGCCACCGCGGCCACCATGTTGACCCCGAGCGCCATCCCACGCTGATTGGCCGGGAACGCGTCGGTGAGGATCGCCGACGAGGACGCCATCAGCATGGCCCCGCCGATCCCTTGGATCACCCGCCAGGCGATCAGCCACACCGCGCCCCCGCCGAGGTGGAACGGGTCGAAGGACAGCGCGACGGCGGCCAGGGTGAAGACCACGAATCCGAGGTTGTAGATGCGGACCCGACCGAACATGTCGCCGAGCCGCCCGAACGGGACCACCAGTACCGCCGTCACCACCAGGTAGCCCATCAGCATCCAGAGCAGGTAGCTGACGTTGCCGGGGGCCAGTGGGTTCAGGCCGATACCGCGGAAGATGGCGGGCAGTGAGATCAACACGATCGAGGCGTTGATCGAGGCCAGCAGGATGCCCAGCGTCGTGTTGGACAGCACCACCCACTTGTAGAAGGGGTGATCGTGGTCCATCCGCGTGCGGCGGCGGGCGGTTTCGGCTTCTGCAGTCAGCTCAGTCTCAGTCGTCATCCGTCTTCAGCTCTACGCATCGGGGAAAAACATATATTAGCTATCCAAACGATCTCTCTGCAATTCACATTCCCGGCGTGGTCGGCTAACTTGGAACTCGTCCAACACGGGAGCGCACCCAAGTGCGCTGAGAGGACGGCTGGCTGGGCCGTCGACCGTACGAACCTGACCGGGTAATGCCGGCGTAGGGAGATCTGTTGATGACTGTTTCTGTTTCCGTCGATTCCGTGACCACCGGCCCCATCGCGGGCAGCTCCAAGGTCTACACCGAGCGCGGCGTTCCGCTGCGTCGCGTGCACCTGACCACCGGGGAGCATTTCGACCTGTACGACACCTCAGGGCCGTACACCGACGCCACCGCCACCATCGACCTGAAGAAGGGCCTGCCGCCCAGGTCAGGGGTGGTGCGCGAGCGAGGCACCCAGCTGCAGCGGGCCCGCGCCGGCGAGATCACCGCCGAGATGGCGTTCATCGCCGAACGCGAGGGCGTGCCCGCCGAGCTGGTGCGCGACGAGGTGGCCCGCGGCCGCGCCGTCATCCCGGCCAACCACAACCACCCCGAATGCGAACCGATGATCATCGGCAAGGCGTTCGCGGTGAAGGTCAACGCCAACATCGGCAACTCCGCGGTGAGCAGCTCCATCGCCGAAGAAGTCGACAAGATGGTGTGGGCCACCCGGTGGGGCGCGGACACCATCATGGACCTGTCCACCGGGCGCGATATCCACCTGACCCGCGAGTGGATCCTGCGCAACTCCCCCGTGCCGGTCGGCACCGTGCCGATCTACCAAGCCCTGGAGAAGGTCAACGGCGATCCCACCAAACTCACCTGGGAGATGTACCGCGACACCGTGATCGAACAATGTGAGCAGGGCGTGGATTACATGACCGTGCACGCCGGGGTGCTGCTGCGCTATATCCCGTTGACCGTCAAGCGGGTCACCGGGATCGTCAGCCGCGGCGGATCGATCATGGCCGCCTGGATGCTGGCCCAGCACCGGGAATCGTTCCTGTACGAGAACTTCGGTGAACTGTGCGAGATCCTGGCCCGCTACGACGTCACCTTCTCCCTCGGTGACGGCCTGCGCCCCGGCTCGATCGCCGACGCCAACGACGCCGCCCAGTTCGCCGAGTTGGAGACCCTCGGCGAACTCACCAAGATCGCGAAATCCCATGGCGTGCAGGTGATGATCGAAGGCCCCGGCCACGTGCCGATGCACAAGATCGTCGAGAACGTGCGCCTGGAGGAAGAACTCTGCGAGGAGGCCCCGTTCTACACGCTGGGCCCGCTGGCCACCGATATCGCACCGGCCTACGACCACATCACCAGCGCGATCGGGGCGGCCATCATCGCCCAGGCCGGCACCGCGATGCTGTGCTACGTGACCCCGAAGGAGCACCTGGGCCTGCCCGACCGCAAGGACGTCAAGGACGGGGTGATCGCCTACAAGATCGCCGCGCACGCCGCCGACCTGGCCAAGGGGCACCCGCGGGCCCAGGAACGCGATGACGCACTGTCCCTGGCCCGCTTCGAATTCCGTTGGCACGACCAGTTCGCGCTGTCGCTGGATCCGGACACCGCGCGCGAGTTCCACGACGAGACGCTGCCCGCCGAACCGGCCAAGACCGCGCACTTCTGCTCGATGTGCGGGCCGAAGTTCTGCTCGATGCGAATCACCCAGGACATCCGCGACGCGATGAACCAGAAATCCGAGGAGTTCGCGGAGCACGGGAACCGGGTGTATCTACCCTTGAGCTCATGAACTTTCTGCCGCTGACCCCGCCGGGGCAGACGCCGCACCGGGTGATGACCATCGCCGGAAGCGATTCCGGCGGCGGGGCGGGCATCCAGGCCGACCTGCGCACCTTCGCCATGCTCGGACTGCACGGGTGCGTTGCACTGACCGCCGTCACCATCCAGAATTCGGTGGGCGTCAAGGGCTTTCACGAGATCCCGCTGGATGTCATCGCCGGCCAGATCGAGGCGGTGGCCGGTGATATCGGCATCGAGGCCGCCAAGACCGGCATGCTGGCCTCGGCCGACATCATCGGCACCGTGGCCGCCACCTGGCGCGGGCTCGACGGTGACATCCCCTTGGTGGTCGACCCGGTGTGCGCATCCATGCACGGTGACCCGCTGCTGCATCCGTCGGCGCTGGATTCGGTGCGCCACGATCTGTTTCCGATCGCCACCCTGGTGACCCCGAATCTCGACGAGGTGCGGTTGATCACCGGGATCGAGGTGGTGGACGTCGCCAGCCAACGCGATGCCGCCAAGGCGCTGCACGCCCTGGGCCCGCGCTGGGCCCTGGTCAAGGGTGGGCATCTGCGGTCCTCGGCGCACAGCCCCGATCTGCTGTACGACGGCACCGATTTCTACGAATTCGACGCCGAACGCATCGACACCGGGCATGACCACGGTGCCGGCGACACTCTGGCCGCGGCCACCACCTGCGCGCTGGCGCACGGCTACACCGTGCCGGACGCGGTGGCCTTCGCCAAACGGTGGATCACCGAATGTCTCAGGGCCGCATACCCATTGGGGCACGGGCACGGTCCGGTGAACGCACTGTTCAGGTTGCAGTGTGAATCTTGACGACCTCGCCGGGGTGGCGCACGAGCCCGACGGTGCCCCGAAAGGTGTCGTGGTGCTCACCCACGGTGCCGGCGGCAACCGGGACGCCCCGCTGTTGATCCGGATCTGCGACGAGTGGGCCCGCACCGGATTCCTGGCCGTGCGGTACAACCTGCCCTACCGCCGGCGTCGGCCCAAGGGTCCGCCGTCTGGTTCGGCCACCGCCGATCAGGACGGTATCGCCGAGGCGATCGGGTGGGCCCGCGGCCTGGGCCACGGGCCGGTGCTCGCCGGTGGGCATTCCTACGGCGGGCGGATGACGTCCATGGTCGCGGCAGGCCCGGACGGCCCCGACGTGCTCACCCTGTTCTCCTATCCCCTGCACCCGCCGGGAAAGCCGGAGCGGGCCCGCACCGAGCACCTACCCCGGATCACCGCGCCGACGGTGTTCACCCACGGCACCGCGGACCCGTTCGGCGGCATCGACGAGATCAGGGCCGCCGCGGACCTGATCGCCGGGACCAGCACCGTCGTCGAGATCACCGGCGCCCGGCATGATCTGGCCTCCAAGACCTTGGATGTTCCTGTGCTCGCGGTCGCGGCCGCGGTTATCGTCATTCCATGACGCAGCCGCCCTACGGGGCACCGCCACCGCCGCCGCAGCCGTACTCGTACGGATACGGCTACCCGTACCAGGCGCCGCCCCCGCCGCCGCGCAAGACCCGGTGGGGTCTGATCATCGGGCTGATCGCCGGTGGGTTCGTGCTACTGGCCGCGCTCGGCGTGGTGGGAATCGTGTTGCTGGTCAAGAACTCCGATGTGGTCGATGCCGCGGAGATCGGCATGGGTGACTGCCTGGGCGAGATCCCGTCGGACTCCAGTCTGGTGTCGTCGGTGAAGACCGTCGCCTGCACCGAGCCGCACAAGGGCGAGGTGTTCGCCGTCATCACCGTACCGGGCAGCGATTTTCCCGGACAGGACAAGATCATCGGCTACCAGGACAAATGCCAGCCCGCACTGCAGGCGTATTCGTCCGCGGCCATGGAGGATCCCGAGGTCGGCATGTTCGTGCTGTACCCGACCGAGGCGTCATGGAAACGCGGTGACCGCGCCGTCACGTGCATCGCGACCACCGACACCCCGAGGACCGGATCGCTCAAGAATTGACGTGCGGTACCGTCGGTCCCGTGTCCGAGAAGAAGAAGTCCCCGGCCGTCGTCCTCACCGGACTGGCCTTTGCGGGAACCGGTGTCGCACATTTCGTCGCCCCGCAGCTGTTCGAGTCGATCACCCGGCCCGCGTTCCCGCGTGACACCGATCGCCACATCAAGACCAACGGCAGCATCGAGACCGCCATCGGCGTCGGCCTGCTGATCCCGAAGACCCGCAAGCTGGCCAAGGTCGGCACGCTGGGCTACGTCGGATACCTGGCCGCCAACGCGATTCGCAACCGCTGATCGGTCTGCTGGCCGCACTCGCGGCATGTCTCAGCTACGGAACCGCGTCCGTGCTGCAGGCCTACGGTGCGCGCAGTTCCCGCGACCCCGCGGACTCCGGTGCGGCGACCCTGCAGTCGACGGTCAAGGCGGCGCTCACCCCGGCCTTTCTGGCCGGCATGGTGCTCGACGGTCTGGGCTTCCTGTGCAGCCTGGTCTCCGCCCGGCTGATCCCGCTCTTCCTGTCGCAGACCATCATCAGCGCCAACCTGGTGGTCACCGCGCTGCTCAGCGCCGCGCTGCTGGGTCTACGGCTGCGTGGTCGCGACTGGCTCGCCATCGGCACCGTGGTGGCGTCGCTGGTGGTCCTGGGATTCACCACCGGCCACCTCGGCACCGGCACCGGCACCCGCGGGCTGCACTGGGCGCTGCTCGTCGCCGCGCTGGTGATCCTGACCGGCGGGATCGTCCTGGCCCGCCGGCTCGGCTCCCGCGCGGCCATACCCGCGGGCCTGATCGCCGGGGTGCTGTACGGAACCATGGCCGTCGCCGTCCGGGTGACCGACGGGCTCGACCCCTTCCGACTGGGCGCATTGCTCACCGACCCCGCCGCGCTGACCGTCGCCGTCGCCGGGATCGGCGGGTTCTACCTGTTCACCGTGGCGCTGCAGCTCGGTTCGGTGAACGGGGCGGCCGCCGCCCTGGTGGTCGGCGAGACGGTGATCCCGGGCATCCTGGGCGCCCTGTTGTTCGGCGACACCGCCCGCCCCGGGTTCGACTGGCTCGTCGTCGTGGCGTTCTGTACCGCGGTGGCGGGTGCGGTTGCCGTCGCAGGCATGGTCGAGCAGGCGGGCTGATCACCGGTTGCGGAACGCCTCCACCGCGGTGGGCAGCGTCGGGTACATCGGTGCCTGGAAACCCGCGGCCCGCAGGTCGTCGAGCAGGTCCTGCTTGACCCTGGCCATCGCGAACACGATGCCGCGCGCGGTCAGCTCGGCGCGCAGCTGTTCCAACGCGTCGACCGCGGTGAGGTCGGGATCCACATTGGCCTCGGCGTTGTAGACGAACCACTCGACGGGCGTGCCGGCCTGGTCCACCGCGGCCATCGCCCGAGACCGGAAATCCTCGGCGTTGGCGAAGAACAGCGGCGCGTCGTAGCGGTACACCACCAACCCGGGCACCGGTTCGGCATCGGGATAGTCGTCCACGTCGTGCATGCCGGGCAACCCCGGCACATACCCGAGCACACTGTCATGCGGGCGGGCGATCCGACGCAGCATGTCCAACAACGACAGCACGATCGCCACCAGTACCCCGTAGAGCACCCCCAGACCCAGCACCGCCGCCGTGGTCGCCAACGCGAGGATCAGCTCGCTGCGCCGGAACCGGGCCAGCCGGCGGAACTCGCCGGTATCGACCAGCTGGACCGCTGCATAGATCACCAGGGCGCCCAGCGCGGCGGTGGGAAAATGCTCCAGCACTCCGCGTCCGGCGAGCATCACCACGATCACCGTCGCCAACATCACCAGGGAGTACAGCTGGGTGCGACTGCCGACGGTATCGCCCAGCGCGGTGCGGCTGCCGCTGGAACTGACCGGGAAACCGTGGGTGAGACCGGCACCCAGGTTACAGACACCCAGCGCCCGCAGTTCGGCGTTGGCATCGATGGACTCACCCTTACGGACGGCGAAAACCCTTGCGGTCAAGGCATTATCGGAGAACGCGACCACCGCGATACCGCAGGCCGGTACCAGCAGTGCCGTCAGGTCGGTCACCGAGACATCCGGCACAGCGGGCACCGCGAAACCCGCCGGGATGGCACCGACGACACGGATCCCGTACTCGCGCAGCCCCAGCGCCCACGCCACCGCGGTCGCCAGCAACACCGCCACCAGCGGGCCGGGAAACCGCGGGGACAACCGGTGCAACACCACCAGCAGGGCCAGCACGGCGCCGGCCAGTGCCAGCGTCGGACCATGTACACCGTGCACGCCGACGACGAAAGACCTTATCTGGTCCACGAATTCGTCACCGTGCACCTGCACCCCGGTGACCTTGCCCAGTTGGCCGCCGATCATGATGACCGCGACACCGGTCATGTACCCGACCAGGACGGGCCGCGACAGCAGGTCGGCCAGAAAACCCAGCCGGCACCATCCGGCGATCAGGCAGAGCGCGCCCACCAGCAGCGCCAAGCCCGCCGCCAGGGCGGCGTAGCGGGCGGCGTCGGTGATCGCCAGCGGGGCCAGCGCGGTGGCGGTCATCAGCGCCGTGGTGGATTCCGGCCCCACCGACAACTGGCGCGATGATCCCAGCACCGCGTACACCGCCAACGGCAGAAGGGCGGCCCACAGCCCGGCGACCGGTGGCAACCCGGCCACCGTGGCATAGGCCATCACCTGGGGCACCAGGTATGCGGCGACGGTGACTCCGGCGAGCACGTCACCGCGCAGCCACTGCCGCTGATACTGTGCGCGACGCCCGATCATGGTGTGTAGTCAACTACGTGAGCACACTGCGTTGGAAGTACGTCGAGTCCCGCAACGACGGTCAGTTCGTCGTCGCCCCTGACGAACGGCTGAGCTGGCCACGGACCATCGGCATCGGCGCCCAGCATGTGGTGGCGATGTTCGGCGCCACCTTCCTGGTGCCGGTGCTCACCGGCTTCCCGCCGGCCACCACCCTGTTGTTCTCCGGGGTGGGCACCATCGCCTTCCTGCTCATCACCGGTAACCGGCTGCCCAGCTACCTGGGGTCCAGTTTCTCGGTGATCGCCCCGGTCACCGCGGCCGTCGCCGCCCACGGAACCGGCAGCGCGCTGGGCGGTTTGGTGGCGGTGGGCCTGTTGCTCATCGTGATCGGCGTGATCGTGCACGTGGTCGGCACGCACTGGATCGACGTGTCGCTGCCGCCGGTGGTGACGGGCGCCATCGTCGCGCTGATCGGTTTCAACCTGGCACCGGCGGCCAAGACCAACTTCGAGAAGGGTCCGCTGGTCGGCATCGTCACGCTGGTGCTGCTGGTCGGCACGCTCGCCTTCTTCAAAGGGTTGGTCGGCCGGCTGGCGATCTTCCTGGCGGTCGTGATCGGCTACCTGGTGGCCCTGGCCCTCGGCGAGGTGGACACCACCGCCATCGCCGCGGCCCCGTGGATCGGGTTACCGCACTTCCAGACACCCTCGTTCGACGTGTCGGTGCTGCCGCTGTTCCTGCCTGCGGTGATCGCCCTGGTCGCCGAGAACATCGGGCACGTCAAATCGGTCGGCCAGATGACCGGCACCGACCTTGATCCGGTGCTGGGCCGCGCGCTGGCCGCCGACGGTGTGGCCACCGTGCTGGCCGGCGCCGGTGGCGGCTCGGCCACCACCACCTACGCCGAGAACATCGGCGTGATGGCGGCGACCCGGATCTACTCGACCGCGGCGTACTGGGTAGCCGCCGCGGTGGCGATCGCATTGTCGTTGTGCCCCAAGGTCGGTGCGGTCATCTCGGCCATCCCGCCCGGTGTGCTGGGCGGGGCGACGATCGTGCTCTACGGCCTGGTCGGGGTGCTGGGCATCCGGATCTGGCTGACCAACCACGTGGACTTCTCGCTGCCGGTGAACCAGATGACCGCGGCCATCCCGCTGATCGTCGGGATCGCCGACTTCACCTGGCAGATCGGCTCATTGACGTTCACCGGTATCGCGCTGGGTGCCATCGCGGCCCTGGTGGTGTACCACGGGATGCGGCTGCTGGGCGCGCCCAGCAGCCGCATCTCTAGTGAGCCAGTGCATTGACCACCCGCGAGAACACCGCGGGCAGCGCCGCCGAGGCCGGGGTGATCGCGGAGCGGACCGGTCCGACAGCGGTGGCCTGCAACAGCGCCGCCGTCAGGAACCGGTAGCGCCGGGTCATCGCCCGCCATCGCCGGTCGTAGTCCGCGGTGCTGCCGGTGACCAGGCAGTCGACCAGTAGTTCCGCCGCGCCGAATGCCAGGCCCATCCCTTCGCCGGTCAGGGCGTCGACGTACCCCGCGGCATCACCGACCAACAGCACCCGGCCGGCGGTGCGGTGGCGCACCTTCTGGCGCAGCGGCCCGGCCGCCCGGTCCTGACCGTGCGGCAGTCCGGCAATCCGGTCCGTCAGGGCGGGGAACTGCCGGAGGTGTTCGTCGAAGCCACCGCGGGTCGACTTCAGGATCGCGATACCGACGCAGTCCGGGCTCACCGGCGTCACATAGGCTTCCGCTGCGTGGGGCCCCCGTCCCCAGTACACCTCGACGCAATCCGACCACGGCGCCATCTGCACGTGCCGCCGGATACCCCACCTGCGGGTGGCTGCCTCGCCCGCCGACAGACCCAGTGCCCGCCGGATCGGTGAATGCAGCCCGTCGGCGGCGGCCAGGTAGCGGGCGCGGAAGCCGGCCGCCGATACCGATTCGTCGTCCTGGGTGACGGTCCCGACGTCACCGTGCACCACCCGTACGCCGGCCGCGGCCGCCGCGTCGATCAATGCCGCGTGCAGCACGGTCCGGCGCACGCCGCGACCGGCACCGTGCCGGAACCGTGCCTCGGCCGTGCGCTGACCGTCCAGATAGCGGATGCCGTGAAACGCCTCCCCCTGCGGCTCGACACCGATGCGCCGTAGGTGTGCCAGCGAATGCGGCATCAAGCCTTCCCCGCACGCCTTGTCGATCGGGCCGCGGCGGTGTTCGACCACCACCACCTCCAGACCCGCCCGGGCGGCGTGTACCGCCGTGGCCAGGCCGGCCGGCCCGCCCCCCGCAACGAGCAGATCGATCACGACAAGCTCTGCAACGCCGCGTTCTCGACGCGGATCCTGGTGCGCAGCAACGCCGCATTGGCGGCCGAGAAGATCAGCGCGGTGATCCAGGCGCCCCCGACCAACGGTAGGGCCGCCCCTTCGAGCACCACCGCCACATAGTTCGGGTGTGGGATGAGCCGGTACGGGCCGCCGGTCACCCTGGCAGCCCCCGGCACCACAACCACCCTGGTGTTCCACTGTTTCCCCAGCGTGGTGATGCACCACCAGCGCAATGCCTGGGCGGCCACCACGACCCAGAACGCCGGCCACACCCAGCGCCTGCGCGCCCGCGCCTCGGCGAGCGCACCGACCAACAGCCCGCTGTGCAGAGCCACCATCACGGGGTAGTGCCCGGCACCGAACTCCTTGCCGCCCTGGGCTTTGCTCCACTCCAGGTTGCGGTTTGACACCACCAGTTCGGCCACCCGTTCGACGGCCACCAACAGGATCAGCGTGAGGAACCCTCGCATGGCGATCAGCGCCACCGCAGCAGGACGAGTTCGGAGCAGAAGCCAGGCCCCATCGCCATCAGGACGCCGGGCGTGCCGGCAGGCGGGCGTTTGCGGATGGTGTCGCGCAGCACGTGCAGCACCGATGACGACGACAGATTGCCAACCTCGGCCAGTGACTGCCAGGTCAGGTCGAGCGCATCCGAGGGCAGCGCGAGGGTGTCGATGATGGCCTCGATGACTTTGGGGCCGCCGGGATGGCTCACCCAGGTGCTCACGTCTTCGACGGTGAGGTCATGGGCGGCAAGGAAACCCGTCACGTCGTCGCCGAGGTAGCGGCCGACGAAGGCAGGCACTTCTGCGCTGAGCACGATCTCGAAACCCTTGGAACTGATGTCCCAGCCCATGGCGTGCAACGAATCCGGGTACAGGTGGCTGGTCGAGTCAAGCACATCGGGTCCGACGGGGTCGAGCCGCTCCGCACGGTCGCGTCCGACGGCCACCACCGCGGAGGCGCCGTCCCCGAACAGGGCCCCGGCCACCAGGGTCGGCATCGACGGGTTGTGTTTGCTGGTAAGCGAACACAACTCCACCGACACCAGCACCGCCACCTTGTCCGGCGCACCGCGCAGGTAGTCGTGCAGTCGCGCGATACCGGCCGCACCGGCCACGCACCCCAGCCCGAAGATCGGCAGCCGCCGCACATCGGGACGCAGACCCAGCCGGCCGGCGATCCTGGCATCCAGGGAGGGCACCACCGCTCCGGTGACGGTGGTGGTGATGATGAGGTCGACGTCCTCGGGCCGCAGGCCCGCCTCGTCGAGGGCGCCGGACAGCGCGGCACACCCTAATTCGGTCGCGTGTTCGATGAAGAGGCTGTTGGTCTCGCCGAAGTCGGTGAGCCGGGCGTACTCCTCCAGCGGCCGGACCAGATACCGGCTCTGGACCTTGGCGCTCTTGTGCAGCGCCCGGACCACCGGTTCGTGCTCGCGGTAACCGGGCAGCGCGAGCAGCGTCTCGGTGACCTCGTGCTGGGTGTAGCGGTGCGGTGGAAGGACGCCGTGAACTCCGGCGATGGTGCTTGGATTCGACACTTCGGCGACAGTAATTCCCATACCCTTGCCACGGGGCGCTACGTCCCGCGGTTCACCTCGATACCGGAATCAGTTTGTGCCGTCGGTCACTTCGTCGAGCCCGACGGATCCCTCAGGGTTTGCGGTGCGGTACCCCGTTGGGGCCGTCGGTGGACTGAGCGTAGGTGCCGACGGCGAACGCGATGGCCGGTCCGGTGATCGACAGCGCGCGCCGGTCCACATTGGCGATCCCGTCTCCTGGACCACCGGCATCGGGGTCGAACGGCATACCGGCCTTGCCGCCCCACAGCCGGGCCTGCACCGGTGTCTTCTTCTGCAGCGCCCCAGTGGTGACGCCGCCGGCGGGAATCCCGGCCGCCAGGAAGGCGCCGTAATCGGTCAACCGGTCCAACGGCATATCGGCCGGGCGGACACCGGCCAGGTTCAGGTAGCCGGCCAGCGTGCGCTCGATTCCCGCCGAACCGTCTGGCACCGCCGGGAAGTCGGGGTTGGCCGGACCGGACTGATCACCGTCGAAGGTGAAGAAGCCGGCGTTGGGCGACCCGAGCTGCTCGGCGTCCAGGTACAGCGCGATCTGGTCGCGTTGCCCGGCATCCAGACCGGCCAGGTATTTGCTTGCCGCACCCAGATTCTCAGACCCCCAGAAGGTGAACCGGACCGCGTTGGCGATGGCCGGCCGCGAGCCCAGCGCCGTCGCGGTGGCCAGCAGTGCCGCCACACCGGTGCCGTTGTCGTTGATCCCGGGGCTGTTCGGTGCGCTGTCCAACTGCGCTCCCGCGGCGATCACCTTGCCGGTGTCCCCGGTGTGCGTCTGGGCGATGACGCTGCGCGAGCGTGCCAGCGTCGCCTTGCCGTCCAGGGTCAGGCGTACGGGTGCGGTGGTGCGCCGCAGTGCGGCATCGGCCGAGCGGTCGATGATCGCGACCGGAACCTTGAGCTGCTGGTAGTACCCGGGCGGGAACAGGCCGGGCACGCCATTGGTGGCGACCACCAGCAGCCCGGCGGCCCCGGCCGCCACCGCGGCGTTCTGTTTGTCGACGACCGAGCAACCGAGGGCGTCGACGATCACCAAGGCCCCGCGGACACCTTGGGCGCCGCGGTAGTCCGCCGCCGCGCAGCCGGCCGGTTTGACCGGGCGGATGCTCACTGCGCTGAGCCCACCCGCCGGTGTCGGCACCAGCGGCGAGCCCTGGTCGACGGGATACCGCCGGCCCGCCACCTCCAGGCTGGGTGCGCCGGGATCACCGGTGTCGAGCCACTCGAACTCCGGGGTCTGGACGTCGAAACCGTTGTCCCGCAACACACCGGCGACGTAGTCGACGGCGGCGTCGAAACCCGGGGTGCCCGGCTGGCGGCCACCGATCTCGTTGAGTTTGTTCAGGTGGGCGTACATCGCGTCGGCGGTCACCCGGTCGGCGAGGTCGCGGCCCGTCACCGGCGCAGGGGTGGTGACCGGCGCGCAGGCGGCCAATGCGGCGGCGGCGCAGGCGACCGCGAGCAGCCGCCTCATGAACCCGACAGCGGGTGCCGGGTGCGGTCGTCGCGGACCGGAACACCGTTGCGGCCGCTCAGGTCCTGGGCGTACAACCCGACCGCGTAGGCGACGCCCTTGCCTTGGATGTCCAGCGAGGTGCGGTCGACGTGGTCGAGCGTGTCGGTGGCCTTGTGATAGTTCGGGTCGAACGGCTGATTCGCCTTCCCGCCCCAGAGCCGCGCCTCGTCCTCGTTCATATCCTCCTCGGCGCCGGAAAACAGCCCGCCGGAAGGGATCCCGGCTTTGGTGAAGCCGTCGTAGTCCGATCGGCCGTCGAACGAGGTGTCGCGGGCGGGCTTGCCCGCCGCGTCCAGATAGTCCACCAGGGTGCGTTCGATGCCAGCCGATCCCTCCGGCACCCGCGGCACGCTGCCGTCCTTGGCCGGTGGCAGCGACTGGTCACCGTCGTAGGTGAAGTAGCCCGGGTTGGGCGAGCCGAGCATGTCGAAATTCAGATACAGCGCAATGTCTTTGAGCTGGTCCACCCCGAGCGTGGACACGTAGTTGTCGGAGCCGAGCAGACCCAGTTCCTCGGCACCCCAGAAGCCGAACCGCACGGCGTTGCGCACATCGGGCGAACTGCCCATCTGCAGCGCGGTTTCCAGCACCGCAGCCACCCCGGTGCCGTTGTCGTTGATCCCGGGGCCTTCCGGAACACTGTCCAGATGGGCACCGACCATCACCACGTCGGCGGTGGACCCGGTCTTGGTCTGTGCGATGACATTGCGGGTGCGGTCGACGTTGACACCGGCTTTCATGGTCAGGGTCACCGGCCCGGGAGCGCCGCGCAGCCGGGCCCCCTCGGCCTTGGTCACACTCACGACGGGGATCTGCACGTCGGTGTCTTCGCCGAGGGTGCCGCCGAATTCGTCACCGTCGACGTTGTTGGCGATGATCAGTGCCACCGCCCCGCGTTTGGCGGCGTTGGCCTGTTTGTCACCGAACGGGCACGTGCCGCGGTCGACCAGGACCACCGCGCCGCGGACGGGCAGGCCGTCGTAGTCGGATTCGGCGCAGCCGGGACTGTCGTCGGCGCGCGCGGCGACCAGCGGTCCGGACACCCCGCCCGCGGGGGTGCCGATGGTGTAGTTCAGCGGTTTGGCCGGCACCCGCGCGCCGGACACCGTGAGCACCGGCTCGTCGGCGAACGGCAGACGGACCTCGAACTCGGGCGTCTGCACATCGAAACCCTTGTCCCGCAGCATGTTGGCGACATAGTCCACACTGGCTTGGTAACCGGGGGTGCCCATCGCCCTGGTGTGGTTGTTGGCGTCGGCGATCTGCGCCAGCTTGGTCAGGTGGCCCATCATCGCGTCGGCGGTGACCCGGTCCCGGATGGTTCCTGCGTACTCCGATGCGGCTGTTTGCGGGGTGGCCGGTGTCGGCGGGGCGGGCTGTCGGTGGCCGCAGCCGACGAGCACCGATGCGACGATCGTGAACAGGACCGCCTGTGATCTGAGCCGCATAGGACCCCACGGTAGCGGACGCCGGTCAGGCGTCCCGGCGGGTCACCAGCGCGGCGGCCACGGCGAACACGGCGGCCGCGACGGCGGCGAAGTACAGCGCCGAACCCGTCGGCCCCCACCACATGGTGAAACTCTGGATCCAGGTGACACCAGTGAACGCATTGGCGTTGGTGAACGGCAGCAGCGGGCCGATGCGGGAACCCAGCTGCGGGCTCACCCCGAGCAGCGGCTCCACCACGAACGGCAACAACAACAGCACCGCGACTGCGGCGGCGCTGTGCCGCACCACCGCGCCCAGTCCGACGGCCAGCACCGCCCCCAGCACCGCGTACAAGGACACCGCACCCACCGTCGGCCACCCCGGCGTGCCGGTGGCCAGTACGAAGGACCCGAGGGTGGCCACGGCGCTCACCACGGCGGAGAACGCGGCGGCGACAATCGCTTTGGCGGCCAGCACGCGCACCCGGTTGGGGGTGCCGAGAAAGGTGGTGCGGATCATCGCGGTGCGATATTCACCGGTCACAGTCAACGCGGAGAGCACCATGAGCACCGGCACGCCGAACATGGCGGCGCCGAGTTCGGGCTGTCTCGGGATGGCGGTGGCCAGCCCGAGGCTGAGCACCACGACGGCCAGGGCCGACCACGCCGGCGACGGTGTGCTGCGGAGTTTGAGGTATTCGCTGGTGATGGTCATCGGCCGGCCCGGTAATCGGTGCTGTCGTCGGTCAGGTTCAGGTACGCCTCCTCCAGCGAGGTGCGCACCGGCGTCAGCTCGTGCAAGGTGATGCCGTGCCGGGCGGCCAGCTCACCGACCCGCTCGGTGGTCGCCGCAGTCACCCGTAATCCGGTGCCCTCGCCCGCCACCGAGAGGCCCTCGGCGGTCAACACCTCGGTGAGCCGGTCGGCCTCCGGACTGCGCACCAGCACATCGGCCGACGACGCCAGGAACTCGTCCATCGAGGTGGCCGCGACCAGCCGGCCGCGACCGATCACCACCAACCGGTCCGCGGTGTTGGCCATCTCGGCGAGCAGGTGGCTGGATACGAAGACGGTCCTGCCCTCGGCGGCCAGCGTCCGCATCAGGGTGCGCACCCACCGGATGCCCTCGGGATCCAGCCCGTTGACCGGCTCGTCGAACAGCAACACCTGAGGGTCGCCCAGCAGTGCGGTCGCGATGCCCAGCCGCTGGCTCATGCCCAGCGAGAACGTCCCGGCCCGCTTGTCGGCGACGTCGGTCAGTCCGACGGTGTCGAGGACCTCGTCCACCCGGTCGGGGTCGATCCGGTTGCTGGCCGCGATCCAGCGCAGATGCGCGCGGGCCGACCGGTTCGGGTGTACCTGCCGGGCATCCAACAACGCACCGACGGTGCGCAGCGGGTGGGTGAGTTCGTGGTAGCGCTTGCCGAGCACGGTCGCGGCGCCCGCCGTCGGCCGGTCCAACCCGACGATCATCCGCATGGTGGTCGACTTGCCTGCCCCGTTCGGACCGAGAAACCCTGTCACCACCCCGGATTCGACAGTGCAGGTCAGGTCGTCGACGGCGGTGGTGCGGTCGAAGCGTTTGGTCAGGCCGGTCAGTTCGATCACAGCGCCGCGACCAGCAGATCGGACACCGCTTGCATGCCCGCGGCGTTGGGGTGCAGCGGGGCCGGCCCGGCGCCGGGCACCGGGATGATCAGCCAGCTGGGCTTGGTGGTCCAGGGTTGCGGGGACCAGGGGTGGTGTTCGCGGCTGGCCGCGCCGGCGCACACCACCTCGCACCCGCTGGCGGCGGCCGCATCGGCGGTGGCCGCTTCCAACCCGGCGGCGACCCGGTGGCCCAAGGCGAACAGGTCCGCCGGTATCGGCGGTGGGGTTCCCAACGGGGGCAGCAGCGTCAGGTAGTCGACGAACACCACGCGGGCGCGCGGTGCTCTGTCCCGAACGGCCGCCCCCACCCGCACCAGCGCATCGCGCACGGTCGACAGGGCCGCGTCGCGGGCCACCGGGTCGAACAGGTCTGTCGTCGGCGCGATCCGGCGCAGCGGCGCGGGCAGCGCCGCCAACGTCAGCAGCGGAACGTATCCCACGTCGTTGCCGCCGATGGTGATGGTGACCAGATCCTCGGATCCGTCCAGCGCCGCCAGCTGCGGAGGCGTCTTGTGCTGGTGGTCGGTCAGGATGTGCGCGCAGGTGGCACCCGAGTAGGTGACGTCCACCAGATCCAGTCCGAGCCGCGCGGCGGTCAGGTACGCGTAGTTGCGTGCCGAGCGCATGGCCGGCCATGGTGACCCGGCCGCCCGTGGCGCGATGCCAGGACCCGCGGCCATCGAACTACCCAGCGCAACATACCGTTTCACGGGACGGTGGGGCTCGACGCCTGCGCCCAGAAGCGTTTCGGGATCCGCCCGGCCGCCCGCGCCAAGCGACCGGCGGTGACGGCCGAGGCCATCGCCGCGGCCATCACCGGCGGATCGGCGGCCCGGGTGACGGCGGTGGCCAGCAGCACGGCGTCACAGCCGAGTTCCATGGCCAGTGCCGCATCGCTGGCGGTGCCGATACCGGCGTCCAGGATCACCGGAACCCCGGCCCGGTCCACGATCATCTCGATGTGGTGCGGGTTGGCGATGCCCAGCCCGGTGCCGATCGGCGAGCCCAGCGGCATCACGGCCGCGCAGCCGGTGTCTTCCAGCCGCCGGGCCAGCACCGGGTCGTCGTTGGTGTACGGCAGCACGACGAATCCGTCGTCGACGAGTTGTTCTGCGGCCCTGACTAATTCGATGGCATCGGGCAGCAGGGTGCGCTCGTCGGCGATGACCTCGAGTTTCACCCATTCGGTGCCGAGCGCCTCGCGGGCCAGCCGCGCGGTCAGCACGGCCTCGGCGGCGCCGCGGCAGCCCGCGGTGTTGGGCAGCGGGGTGATGCCCAACCGACTGAGCAGATCCAGCACCCCGGTGCCGGTTTCGGCGTCGACGCGGCGCATCGCCACCGTCGTCAGCTCGGTGCCGGAGGCGATCAACGCCTCCTCGAGGACGGCGAGGTTGGCCGCGCCGCCGGTGCCCATGATCAGCCGGGACCCGAACTCCCGGCCGGCGATGGTCAGTTTTGTCGATGAGCCGCTTGCGCGAAGAGCATCACAGTCAGCCACCCTGCACCGCCGTCACGACCTCGACCCGGGCGCCGTCGGTGAGCACGGTGTCCCACGCCGAGCGCGGCAGCACCTCCCAGTCGACCGCCACCGCGATGCCCTTCTCCGGAAAACCCAAGTCGCTCACCAGTTCTCCGACGGTGATCGCGTCCCGCACATCGGCTTCCTCACCGTTGACCAGCAATATCATCGTGCTCCTAACCCTGTGCCAGTTCGGCGGCGATCCGCTCGGCGGTCCACGGCGCCAGCAGGAATCCGTTGCGCCCGTGGCCGGTGGCCACCAGCGTGCGTTCGTCGAGCCTGCCGACGATCGGCAGTCCGTCGGGGGTCATCGGCCGCAATCCGGCGGCGCACTCGGCCAGTTCGTACTCCCCCAGCGCCGGCAGCACGGCGCACGCATCGTCGAGCAGGTCGCGCACACCGGTGACCACCGGTGCGGTGTCCCGGCCGTGCTCGTACTGGGTGGCGCCGACCACCACACCATCCGGGCGCGGCACCAGGTACACCTGCCTGCCGTGCACCCTGGCCCGAATGACCCTGTCCGGCATCGGCATACAGCCCTTGCGCCAGCGCAGCCGCAGCACCTCGCCCTTCACCGGGCGCACCTGCAGGCCCGGCCACAGCGCCGGGGCGTCGATGCCGTTGGCGATCACCCGCAGCCCGGGCACCTCGGTCAGGTCGGTGACCGGCGGCGCCCACTGCACGCCGAGCGCGGTGCACGCCGCTTCCAGCGCCTGCACCAGCCGGCGGTTGTCCACCGCCAGCTCGGTCTCGGCCACGAATCCGTGCCGGATGCCTTGGGCCAGCAGCGGCTCGATATCGCGGGCCGCCGTCGTCGGGCTCACCGGCTGCCCCTGCGCCGAGAGCCACTCGGCAACGGTGCGCAGGTCGGCCACATCGGCCCGGTCCACCGCGACCACCAGGGATTCCCGCGCGGTGACCACCTCAGCGGGCAGCCCGTCCAGGAACCCGGTGTGCCACAGCTTCAGCGATTCCAGGCCCAGCGCCAGCTGGGCGTCCTCACCCGGCCAGCCCTCGCTGTGCGGGGCGAGCATCCCGCCGGCCACCCACGACGCCCCGCGGGCATCGGTGCGGTGCACCCGGACCGACCAGCCGTCCTGCGCGGCGCGGCGCGCGACCGACAGGCCGATGACGCCGCCGCCGATGACGGCCAGTGCACGCTCAGACATTCCCTCTCCCTTCGCCGGCATGACCCGGATCAGGTGCAACGGTCAGGGCCGGTGATTGGCCCACTCTCAGCCCCGGTCCCGGGACTCCCGCGTCGGGTGTCCAGGGTACTCGGCCCGCCCGATAACCTCGGCGCTGTGGATGCACGCGCCCGCCTCGCCGATGCCAGGCTGTACCTCTGCACCGACGCCCGGCTGGCGCGCGGTGACCTCGCCGAGTTCGCCGACGCGGCGCTGGCCGGTGGGGTCGACATCATCCAGCTGCGGGACAAGAGTTTGGAGGCCCGCCAGGAACTCGCCGCGCTCGAGATCCTGGCCGATGCCGCCCGCCGGCACGGCGCCCTGCTGGCGGTCAACGATCGCGCCGACGTGGCGCGCGCCGCAGGGTCGGACGTGCTGCACCTCGGGCAGGACGATCTGCCGCTGGAGGTGGCCCGCTCGATCATCGGTCCCGGACCGCTGATCGGCCGCTCCACGCACGACGAGCAGCAGGTGGCCGCCGCGCTCGCCGAACCGGTCGACTATTTCTGCACCGGTCCGTGCTGGCCGACCCCGACCAAACCGGGACGCCCGGCACCGGGGCTGGATCTGGTCCGGCACACCGCCGCGCTGGCACCGGCCAAACCCTGGTTCGCCATCGGCGGGATCGATGCCGACCGGCTGCCGGAGGTGCTGGCCGCGGGGGCGCGCCGGATCGTGGTGGTGCGGGCCATCACCGAAGCCGACGACCCGCGGGCCGCCGCACGTCACCTCAAGGACGCGCTCACGGCCTGAGCAGCGGGATGCCGGCGGCGACGCTGCGCAACCGATCCCAGCTGGCCGCAAAGCCGGGGTGCAGGGGCAGCTCAGCGACCTGGTCCTCGGTCACCCAACGCAGCTCCGAGCTCTCCCGGTTGGGCGTGGTGGTCAGCAGTTCGACGGCGTCGGCGATGACGGTGGTGTACGACCAGCCGGGCACTTCATGGGTGACCACCGCGATCCGCACGGTCATCATCTCCGCGGTGAGGCCGGCCTCCTCGTGCGCTTCCCGGACCGCGGCCTCCTCGACCGACTCGTGACTGTCGCGTGCCCCGCCGGGCAAACCCCAGGTGCCGCCCTGGTGGCTCCACGGGGCACGATGCTGCAGCAGGACCGCCGCGACCCCGCTGGGAGCCGGCGCGCGGAGCAGCAACCCGGCCGCGCCGTGGCGGCCCCAATAGTGCGCACCGCCGTCCGACATCACCCAGCCGTCACCGTCGCCACGCACAGGTTCAGGATAAGGGGCCACGAATTCCCACGCGTCACTCCAATCTCTCTTAGACTTTCATTAATCGCACACCGACCACGTTGTGAGGGAGGTCCGCGCACCCGTGACCGTGGAGTTGGCGCACCCGTCGACCGAACCGCTGGCGTCACGGTCGCCGGCTGCCGGGGGGCATCCGCGGTGGTGGTTCCTGTGGACCACGCCCGGCCGCATCCTGACGATCGGCGTCGTGCTGTGCGCGCTGGTCATCGCGTGCGCGTTCGCCACGTCCCGCACGGTCAACGACCGTCAGCAAGCGCTGACCACCGTGCTCGACCACACCGAACCGCTGGCGTTCGCGGCCGGCCAGCTCTACACCACCCTGTCGGTGGCCGACGCGGCCGCCGCGACGGCGTTCATCGCCGGCGCCGAACCCACCGATGTCCGGCAGCGCTACGAGCAGGCCATCACCGACGCGGCGGTGGCCGTGACCCGGGCATCCAGCGGGCTGACCGACGAACCGATGATCCAGTTGCTCGGCCGGGTCAACGCCGAACTGGCGGTCTACACCGGCCTGGTGGAGACGGCCAGGACCAACAACCGGGCCGGGAATCCGGTCGGCTCGTCCTATCTGTCCGAGGCCTCGGCGCTGATGCAGACCCAGATCCTGCCCGACGCGCAGCGGCTGTACGAGGCCACCTCGGCCCATGTCGACGCCGAGACGGCCGCCTCGGCTCGGATTCCGGCCTCGGTGATCATCGTGGTGCTGGCGACCATCCTGTTCGGGTTGTTCGCCAACCGCTGGCTCACCCGGCGGACCCGACGGCGGATCAACGCCGGTTTCGTCGCGGGCGGACTGGCGGTGCTGATTATGGTGGTCTGGGTGGGTACCGCACTGGTCATCTCGACCGCCGACAGCCGCAGCGCGAAAAACACTGCGGCGCAGTCGCTGAAGACGGTCACCACGATGGCGATCACGGCGCAGCAGGCCCGCGCCGACGAGACGCTGGCCCTGGTCCGCCGCGGCGACGAGGACGTCCGCAAGCAGTCCTACTATCAGCGCATCGACGCCATGCAGCAGCAGCTGTCGATCTATCTGGCCAGCGATGCCAAGAACAAGGGCGAACTCGCCGACGCCGAACAGCTGTTGCGCCGGTGGCGCGCGGCCGACGATCGGATCAACGCCTACATCGCCGTCGGCGACTACCAGGCCGCCACCCAGGTGGCCCTCGGGACCGGTGAGGACGACTCCACCCCGGCCTTCGGCAAGCTGGACGCCGCACTGACCAAGGGCATCGAGGACAGCCGCAACCAACTGCGCACCGATATCGTCAGCGCCCGCCGGGTGCTGTCGGGGGCGACGTTCGGCGCCGCGGCGCTGAGCGTGCTCGCCGCCATCGCCGTCTCACTGGGGTTGTGGCCCCGGCTCAGCGAGTACCGGTAATGGTGATGAGGAAGTGCCGCATGCTCGCCCTGCTGGCCGCGGCCGCCGTGCTGGCCGGCTGCGAGCAGAGTGCGCCCGCCGCACCGCTGCCCGAGGTCACGCTGGCCCCGCCGACGCCGGCCGGCATGCAACAACTGCCGCCGGACCCGTCGCCGGAACCACCGGCGAGCAACGAACACTGTGACCGCACCGCGAGCCTGCGCCCGTTCCCGGATCGCAGGCAGGCCGAGGAGGCCGTGGAGAAGATCCGCAACCGCGGCAGGCTGATCGTCGGGCTGGACATCGGCTCCAACCTGTTCTCCTTCCGCGATCCCATCACGGGGACCATCACCGGGTTCGACGTCGACATCGCCGGCGAGGTCGCGCGCGATATCTTCGGCACGCCGTCGCAGGTGGAATACCGCATCCTGTCCTCGGCGGACCGGCTCACCGCGTTGCAGAACGACCAGGTCGACATCGTCGTCAAGACGATGAGCATCACCTGCGCCCGCAAGGAGTTGGTGGCGTTCTCCACCGAGTATCTGTCGGCGAACCAGCGCATCCTGGCCCCGCGGGATTCCCGGATCCGGCAGGCCGCCGACCTGGGCGGTAAGCGGGTGTGCGCGGCGACCGGTACCACGTCGTTGGACCGGGTGCGGCAGATCGTCCCGCCGCCGGTCATCCTGGAGACGGTGACCTGGGCGGACTGCCTGGTGGCGCTGCAGCAGCGGCAGGTCGACGCGGTCAGCACCGATGACACCATCCTGGCCGGCTTGGTGAGCCAGGACCCTTACCTGCACATCGTCGGACCGAGTATGGCCGAGGAGCCCTACGGCATCGGGGTCAACAAAGACAATCCCGGTCTGGTGCGCTTCGTCAACGGCACGCTGGACCGCATCCGCCGGGACGGGACGTGGAACACGTTGTACCGCAAATGGTTGACCGTGCTGGGACCGACGCCGGCACCGCCGGTGGCAAGGTACGTGGACTGATGAGCGAAGCCGAGATGGAGGATCCGGGCACCCGTCCGGCCAGCCTGGCCGACCTTGAGCAGTTCGAGGATTTCGACGACGAGTCCGCCGCGACGGTCCGGCCGATGGCCACCCAGGCCGTCTACCGCCCCGACTTCGGGGACACCAGCCGGACGTCGCGGGCCTCCGCCGGCTCGGCCACCACCGAGCCCAACGAGCGCATGACGACCGTCATGCGCCCCCGTTCGCCGACCCGGCGCCTCGGTGGTGGTCTCGTCGAGATTCCCCGCGTGCCCGAACGCAACCCGCTCGCGGCGTTGATGACCAATCCGGTGGTGGCCGAATCGAAGCGGTTCTGCTGGAACTGCGGCAAGCCGGTGGGCCGGGCATCCAAGGACGGGCCGGCCCGGTCCGAGGGCGCCTGCCCGTACTGCGGCAGCGCGTATTCCTTTCTGCCGCAACTGAGCCCCGGCGACATGGTGGTGGACCAGTACCTGATCAAGGGCTGCATCGCGCACGGCGGCCTGGGCTGGGTGTATCTGGCCTTCGACACCAACGTGAACTACCGCCCGGTGGTGCTCAAGGGTTTGGTCCATTCCGGTGATGCCGAGGCGCAGGCCACCGCGATGGCCGAACGCCAGTTCCTGGCCGAGGTCACCCACCCCGCCATCGTGAAGATCTTCAACTTCGTCGAGCACGACGACAAGCACGGCGACCCGGTCGGCTATATCGTCATGGAGTACGTCGGCGGAACGTCGCTGAAACAGCGCAAGGGCGCCAAACTGCCGGTGGCCCAAGCCATTGCCTACATGCTGGAGATCCTGCCCGCGCTGGGCTACCTGCACTCGCTCGGCCTGGTGTACAACGACCTCAAACCCGAGAACATCATGGTCACCGAGGAGCAGCTCAAGCTCATCGACCTGGGTGCGGTATCGCGGATCAACTCGTTCGGTTTCCTGTACGGCACACCGGGTTACCAGGCCCCGGAGATCATCCGGACCGGGCCGACCGTCCAGACCGACATCTACACGGTGGGGCGCACCCTGGCCGCGCTGACCCTCAAGCTGCGCACCCGCAAGGGCCGCTACGTGGACGGCCTGCCCGACGACGATCCGGTACTGCGCAAATACGACTCGTTCGGCCGGTTGTTGCGCCGGGCCATCGACCCGGATCCGGCCCGGCGGTTCACCAGCGCCGAGGAAATGTCCGGGCAGCTGATGGGCGTGTTGCGTGAGGTGGTCGCGCAGGACACCGGGGTGCCGCGGCCGGGCCTGTCGACGGTGTTCAGCCCGCCCCGGTCGACGTTCGGGGTGGAACTGCTGGTGGCGCACACCGATGTCTACCTGGACGGGCAGGTGCACTCGGCGAAGCTGACCGCACCCGAGATCGTCAAGGCGCTGCAGGTGCCGCTGGTCGACCCGGCCGACGTCGGCGCCCCGATCCTGTCCGCGACCGTGCTGAGTCAGCCTGTGCAGACGCTGGATTCGCTGCGTGCGGCCCGGCACGGCACCCTGGACTCCGAGGACATCGACCTGTCCCAGTCGCTGGAGTTGCCGCTCATGGAGGTGCGGGCGCTGCTGGACCTCGGCGATGTGGCCAAGGCCACCCGCAAGTTGGACGACCTGGCCCAGCTGGCCGACCGGGTGGAGCGGGTCGGCTGGCGTTGGCGGCTGTCGTGGTTCCGCGGGGTGGCCGCCCTGCTGACCGCCGACTATGACACGGCCACCAAGTATTTCACCGAGGTGCTGGACACCCTGCCCGGCGAGTTGGCACCGAAGGTGGCGCTGGCCGCGACGGCCGAGCTGGCCGGCACCGCCGACGAACGCCGCTTCTACGAAACGGTGTGGCGCACCGACAACGGGGTGATCTCGGCGGGTTTCGGGCTGGCGCGGGCGCAGTCCGCCGACGGTCACCGCGACGATGCCGTGCGCACGCTGGACCTGGTTCCGGCCACCTCACGGCATTTCACCACGGCCCGGCTGACCAGTGCGGTGACGCTGCTGTCCGGCCGTTCGATCAGCGAGGTGTCCGAACGCCAGATCCGCGACGCCGCGCGGCGGGTGGAGGCGCTGCCCGAAGGTGAACCGCGCGTCCTGCAGATCCGCGCCCTGGTGCTGGGCACCGCGATGGACTGGCTGGCCGACAACACGGCCAGCACCAACCACATCCTCGGTTTTCCGTTCACCCAGCACGGGTTGCAGCTCGGCGTCGAGGCGTCGCTGCGCAGCCTGGCCCGGGTGGCGCCCACCCAGGCCCACCGCTACGCGCTGATCGACCTGGCCAACAGCGTGCGGCCGATGAGTACCTTCTAGATCACCTCGGCGCACGCCCGGGCGATGGCCAGCTCCTCGTTGGTGGGGATGACCAGCACGGTGATCGGCGAGGTGTCCGCCGAGATGCGCCGGGCGCAGCGCTGCGCGGCGGTGTTGCGGGAGTCGTCGAGTTCGATGCCGAGCGCGGCCAGCCCGGCCAGCGCGTCACGGCGCACCAGGGCGTCGTTCTCCCCCACTCCCGCGGTGAAGGTGATGACGTCGGTGCGACCCAACAGCGCCAGGTAGCCCCCGACATACTTACGCAGCCGGTGGATGTAGACGTCGTAGGCCAGCCGGGCATCGGCGTCACCGTCGTCGATGCGCTTGTGCAGTTCCCGGAAATCGGTCTCGCCGCCCAGCCCGAGCACGCCGGAGCGGCGATTGAGCATGGTCTCGATATCCGGCACCGTCATCCCGGCGGTGCGCCACAGATACGTGATGATCCCCGGGTCCAGGTCACCGGAGCGGGTGCCCATCACCAGTCCCTCCATCGGGGTCAGGCCCATCGAGGTGTCGATCGGCCGACCGCCGGCCACCGCCGAAGCCGAGGCACCGTTACCCAGGTGCAGCACAATCTGATTCAGGGATTCCAGCGGCACATCCAGGAAGATCGCCGCCTGTTCGCTGACGTAGCGGTGTGACGTGCCGTGGAAACCGTACCGCCGGATATGCCACTGCCGCGCCACGTCCCGGTCGATGGCGTACTCGGCCGCAGCGGCCGGCAAGTCATGGAAGAAGGCGGTGTCGAACACCGCGACGTGCGGCAGGCCGGGGAGCAGTTTGCGGGCTTCGGCGATACCCAGCAGGGCCGGCGGATTGTGCAGCGGGGCCAGCGGGGACAGTTTCTCCAACTCGGCGAGCAGGGCGTCGTCGATGACCGTCGGCCGGTAGAAGTGCACGCCACCGTGCACCACGCGGTGCCCGACCGCCACCAGATCGTCGGTGCTGAGCCCCGCGGCGGCCAGGCCGTCGAACACCTCACGCAGCGCCACGCTGTAGTCGGTGACCCGCTCGACGATGCCCGTGCACAGCGATTCCCCGGAATCGACCTGGACCACTTGGTATTTCACCGACGACGAGCCGGAATTGAGCACCAGTACCGACATCAGTGGGCGCCCTGCGCCTGAATCGCCGTGATCGCCACGGTGTTGACGATATCCTCCACCAGCGCACCGCGGGACAAGTCGTTGACCGGTTTGTTCAGCCCCTGCAGCACCGGCCCGATGGCGATGGCCCCGGCGCTGCGCTGCACAGCCTTGTAGGTGTTGTTGCCGGTGTTCAGGTCCGGGAAGATCAGCACGGTGGCCCGCCCGGCCACCGGCGAATCGGGCATCTTGGTGATCGCCACGGACGGTTCGACCGCGGCGTCGTATTGGATGGGGCCCTCCACCAGCAGGCTGGGTTCGCGTTCCCGGACGAGTTCGGTTGCCGCCCTGACCTTGTCGACATCGGCCCCGGTGCCCGACGTGCCGGTGGAGTAGGACAGCATCGCGATGCGTGGGTCGATGCCGAACTGGGCGGCGGTGCGCGCCGAGGAGATGGCGATATCGGCGAGTTGCTCGGACGTCGGGTCGGGCACGATGGCGCAGTCGCCGTAGGCGAGCACGCGATCCTCCAGGCACATCAAGAAGATCGACGACACGGTGGAAACCCCCGGTGCCGTCCTGATGATCTCGAAAGCGGGCCGGACGGTGTGCGCGGTGGTGTGTGCCGCCCCCGAGACCATGCCGTCGACCATGCCGTTGTGCACCAGCATCGTGCCGAAATACGAGACGTCGTGGATGATCTCGCGGGCCTGTTCGACGGTGACCCCTTTTTTGCGGCGCAGTTCGGCGTACTGCTGGGCAAACTGGTCGCACAGCTCGCTGGTGCGCGGGTCGATCACCTGAGCCCCGTCCAGGTCGACGCCCAGTTCGGCGGCGCGGCCGCGGACCGCGGCTTCGTCACCGAGGATGGTCAGATCGGCCACCCTGTGCGCCAGCAGTCGGCCGGCGGCCTGCAGGATCCGGTCGTCGTCGCCCTCGGGCAGCACGATGCGTTGACGATTCCCGCGTGCCCGATCCTGCAACTGGTAGGTGAACATCTGCGGGGTGATCACTTCGGGGATCGGAATGGCCAGCTGCGCAAGGAGATCCGCGGTGTCGACGTGGTTCTCCATCAGGGCCAGCGCGGTGTCGATCTTGCGGGTGGAGGCCGCCGTCACCCGGCCGCGGGCCTTGGCCACCGCACGAGCGGTGTCATAGGTGCCCGAGTCGGTGGCGATGACCGGCAACCGCAGCTTGAGCCCGTCGACCAGTTTGGCGACGGCGGGATGCAGTTGTAGGCCGCCGTTGAGGATCAGGCAGGACAGCGAGGGGAAGGTGTCCGCGGCGTGCGCGCCCATCACCGCCATCACCACATCGGAGCGGTCACCGGGGGTGATCACAGCCATCCCGTCGCGCAGCCGTTCCAGTACGTGCTCGGCGGTCATGCCGGCCACCAGGACGCTGAGTGCCTCGCGGTTGAGCAGCGCCGGGTCCCCTCCGGTCAGCGTGCCGCGCACCGCGTCACGCAGTTCGGCCACCGACGGCGCCACCAGCACCGGCTCCTCGGGCAGCACATAGCTTTTCGGCCCGAGCGGGGCCAGTGCCGCCGCGACCTCGGTGAGCTGGGCAGGATCGCAGCGGTTGGCCACCACCGCGGCGGTGTGCGCGTGCTGGGCGCCGAGCTCGGCCAGGCACAGCTCGGCGACCTGGGCAACCTCGGTGGGGGTCCGGTCCGAGGCACGTACCGCCAACACGACGGGGGCGCCCAGGTTGACGGCGATCCGCGCGTTGACGGCCAGCTCGCTGGGACTGGCGACGTCGGTGTAGTCACTGCCCACGATGACGACGGCATCGCACGCATCGGCCACGTGGTGGTACCGCTCGACGATCTCGGCGATGGCGCCGTCGAGATCCTCGTGCAGGCGCTGGTAGCTGACACCGACACAGTCCTGGTAGCCCAGGCCCGCGGTGGAGCGCGCCAGCAGCAGTTCCAGGATGTAGTCACTACCGTCCTCACCCGAGCGGGCGATGGGCCGGAACACGCCGACCTTGGCGACGGTCGCCGCCAAGCGCGCCAGGATGCCGAGCGCGATGGTGGACTTGCCGGTGTCGCCTTCGGGGGCGGCGATGTAGATCGCGGACGCAGCGGGGGCCATGGGTAAGAGCCAACCAAATGACCCAACGTGAGCCAACTCATCATGGGTCGTCCCGGTCGTCCTCGTCGGGTGGGTGTAGGAGCTCCTCGGGGTGGAAGTGGTGGTTGGTCCTGTCTTGACCGGTGTCGAGAAGGGGCGGGGGCTTCCAGTGCACCCGGCCGTCGTCCCCGATCTCGGTGCTCCAGCCGGTGTCGAAGGCCAGCTGGTTGTCCCGGTCGCAGCCAAGGCCGAGGTTGTCGGCGTTGGTCGAGCCGCCGTCGATCCAGTCCTGGTCGACGTGCATGCCCTGGCACTGCATGGCGGGCCGGGTGCAGCCCGGTCGGCTACACCCGCGATCCCGAGCGACCATGACCAGGCGTTGCCCGACCGACGCGGTGCGCCGAGCGCGGCCCAGGTAGAGCGGCAGGCTCTTGTGTTCGTCGAAGACGGCCAGGTAGTGCTCGGCGTGGCCGGCCAACCGGATGACATCGCGCATCGGCACGAGGGTGCCCACACTGGTGACCGCGATTCCAGCCTTGGCCGCCAACTCCGACAGTGTCGTCGAGATCAGCAGGGTCACCGGCAGCCCGTTGTGTTGGCCGAGCCGGCCGGACATCAGGGCGTGCCGCAGGATCGTCTTGAGGGCATCGTGGTTGCGTTGAGGTGGGGTGCGCATATCGCGCTCTCGAGGTGAGGAGTGCTCGTCGGCGGCATCCCCGGCAGCATTCGAGTCAGGCTCCTGCGCCGTGTCGGTGTCGGTGTCGGTGTCGGTGTCGGTGTCGGTGGCCGCGCCTGTGCTGGCATCGGGCTGCTGCGTGGGCAGCAACGGGTTGACCGAGTCGGGGTCGTCGGGGTTGTTGACGCCCCTGGCCGCCAGGACGGTGTTGAGGGTCCGCAGGTAGCCCGCCGTCTCGGCGTCGACATGACCGCTGACCCGGGAGAGCCCGTCGGGTCCCTGGCGCCCGATCGTGAGGCCGCGTTTGGCGGCAGCGGGGTCCGGGCCCTCCAGACCATCCTGATTCATCAGGTACACCGCGCGATCGGCCAGGGCGGACACCTCCGCAGGAGATACATGCCGGGCCGCGGTGGCCAGCGTGGCCTCCAGCGCCGAGCAGCCCGCGGGATCGCGCACCGTGGCGGCCCTCCTCAGCCCGTCGCGGATGGCGCAGACATGATCGATGCTGATCGCCCCCTGGGCCAATGCCGCCGCGGTCGCCGGCAGCGCCGGTTCGATGCTGCCGCCGCACGTCGGGTAGCGCGGGCCCAGATCCTCGGCGAACTCGACCCGGCGCTTGGCCTCGGCCTCACCGATGCGCATGCGCGTCATCAACACCTTGGTCCAGGTACGTTCGCCGATCTCGGCGGGTGTCACCCGGGTCTGCAGGACGGCCATGATCCGGTGATCCACACCGGCGGTCGTGCGAGCCCGGTGTTCCCGGCGGACTGCAACGCCAACAACTCCGCAACGGAGAACGCAGTGAAGTCCAGTCCGGCCAGCGCTTCGCACGCGGAGTCGTAGGCGTCGAAGGCGGCCAGCACCGACACCCGATCCGACACCGCATTCGCTGACATGTTCGAAACGCTACGCCCCACCACCGACAGATCCGCGAGTTATCCACAATCGCCGATTCATCCACAGATACTGTGGCGCAACGCGATTCGGACTTGACATTCAGCTACGACGGCAGTCAACCGCCGGTGCGGAACTGTCGCTGAAATGTCGCTCAGAGGCGGGCAGTGACTACACTGGCGCGTCGGCAGCGCTCAGTCGCCGTCGGCCACTGGCGACAGATGCTCGTGCACTGCGATCAACCGCTCCCCCACGCGGGTGAACACGATCGTCTCGCGCTCGTCGACGGTCGACTCCACGCCAGTGTCGGAGGTGGTGGTCCGCACCGAATGGCTGAACACGGCGACGTCACCGAAGAGCTGGACCAGCTGGTCGGTGCTGGTGCACGACACCACCCGCCAGCCCGCGGCCAGCCAGCCCGCCCACACTGCCTCGTAGGCGGCCCTGCTGTCCAACCGCGCCGGCTCCGGATGGAACACGAACGTGGCGTCGGGACTGAAGCAGTCGAAGTAGGCCGCGGTGTCGGTGGCGGCGAACGCCGCAATTAGGGCATCCGCGGCGGCGAGCACATCGTCCTCGGTCACAATTGGTGCAACATCCCTTCGAACTCCGTACCGAACCGGTCCACATCGGCCATCGAGAACACCAGTGGCGGACGGATTTTCAGCACATTGCTGTGCGCACCACACACCGAGATCAGCACCCGGCGTTCCCGCATGGCGTTGACCATGTACTTGGCCGTCTCCTGCGAGTCGACCTCCACCCCGATGTAGAGCCCGGCACCGCGCACCTCCCGAATCACCGGATGCTCGTCGCCCAGCCGTGTCAACGCGGTCCGCAGCGCCCCACCGACCTCGGCCGCATTGGCCACCAGCTTCTCGTCCTCGATCACGTCGAGCACCGCGGCGGCCGCCGCCATCGACACCGGGTTACCACCGAAAGTGTTGAAATACGGTATGCCGCTGGCGAACTCATCCAGCACCGAGCCGCGCGCCACCATCGCCGCCACCGGCAATCCGTTGGCCATCGGCTTGCCCATGGTGACCAGGTCGGGCACCACACCGTGCCGGTCGAACCCCCACATGCCATCACCGGTGCGCCCGAAGCCGGGCTGCACTTCGTCGGCGACGAACACCCCTCCGGCGGCCCGCACCGCCGCGACCGCCGGACCGAGCACCGACGGGTCGGGATAGATGCCGTCCGAGGAGAACACGGTGTCGACGATGAGTGCGCTCACCCCGAACCCGCTGGCCTTCAGATCAGCGATCGCCGCGTCCACCCCGCGCAAATCCGGTGCGACGGTGCGCACGTGCGGCCCCACCACGGCGGCACCGCCGATGGACGGCGAAATCGCCGTCACCGCAGCGGTATTGCCGTGGTAGGCATCGTTGGTGATGATGACGCCGGTGGCCCCGGTGTAGGTCTGGGCCACCCGCAACGCCAGATCGTTGACCTCCGAACCGGTGCAGGCGTACATCACCTGGTAGGAGTCGCCGGACCCCGGATCAGGGAAGGTGGCCAGCAGCCGGGCCGAGTAGTCGACGATGCCCTCGTGCAGATAGCGGGTGTGGGTGTTGAGCAGGCCCAGCTGGCGGGTGACCGCGTCCACCACGTGCGGGTTGGCATGCCCGACGCTGGCGACGTTGTTGTAGGCGTCCAGGTACTCGTTGCCATCGGTGTCGTACAGCAGAGTGCCCCGGCCCCGGACCAGGTGTACCGGCCGTTCGTAGAACAGCCGGTACGCCGGGCCCAGCATCCGCTCCCTGGCAGCTATCAGGGGGTCGTCCTGCAGACCACCCTGATAGCTGTTGGAGTCCATGATCTTTGAGAATGCCTTGGCATTGGACATGGGTGCCTAGCGTTCGTGGGCTTCTTCCAACACGGTACGGCCCAGTTCGGCGTACCGCTGCGGATCCCGGAATTTCAGCAGCAGCGCCCACAGCACGCCCCCGATACCCACCACCGCGACGACCCACGGGATGGCCGCGAAGATCCAGTCCGTGGCCGCCGCTCCCGCGGCGAACGAGGCGTTCTTGGCCAGCAGGTAGATCACGTACACCATGCCCAGCCCACCCAATAGCGGCGCCAGGAAGGTGCTGAACCAGTTGGCCGTCTCCGGATGACGTTTCTGCACATGGAAGTACGAGATCACCGAGAACGCCGCCAGCGCCTGGACGATCATGATGGCGGTGGTGCCCAGCAAGGCCATCAGGCCGTACAGACCGGTGTAGGGATCGCGCTGGGTGAACTCGAAGAACAGCACCACCAGGGTGGCGAAACCGGTCTGCACGAAGCCGGCGATGTGCGGGGAACCGTGCACCGCATGGGTGGCGCCGATCGTCTTGCGCATCCCGGGGATGACGTCTTCGCGGCCGAGTGCGTACAGGTAGCGCGCGGCGCAGTTGTGGAACGCCATACCGCAGGCGAACGACCCGGTCATCAGCAGGATCTTGAACAGATCCACCGCCCACTGCCCCAGGTGGTCATGCACCGGGTTGAAGAAGATGTTCCCGGCGGTAGCCGAATCCTGCGCCAGCGCAATGGCATTCTCCGGTCCGGTGCCGACGATCGCGAGCCAGGACACCAGCACGTAGAACACGCCGATGCCGATGACCGAGCTCACCACGGCGATCGGGATGATCTTCTTGGGGTTGCGCGACTCCTCGCCGTACATGGCGCTGGATTCGAACCCGACCCAGGACCAGAAGGCGAAGAACAGGCCCACACCGGCGGACCCCGCAACGGTGATCATCGAGCCGTCCGGACCGGCCACCACACCGGAGAGGCTGTGGAAACCGTTGATCGGGTTGAGCGATCCCCACGACCAGCCCTGCGGGCCACCACCGGTGAAGAGCACCGACAACGCCATCAGTGCCAACATCACGATCTCGGTGATGAGGAAGACGCCGAGCACCTTGGCGGCCAGGTTGATGTCGAAGTAGGTGAGCACGGCGTTGATGCCCAGCATCACCAGCGCGAACACGATCCACGGCACGTGGATGTTGAACAGTGACGAGAACAGGTCGTTGCCGAAGAACGAGAAGATACCGATCAGCGACGCCTCGAACACCATGTAGGCCAGGGCGGTCAGAAAGCCGGCACCCAACCCGACGATGCGACCGAGACCGTGCGAGATGTACCCGTAGAAGGCGCCGGTCGCGGTGATGTGCTTGCTCATCTTGGCGTAGCCGATGGCGAACAGGGTCAGCACGATGGTGGCTACGAAGTAACCGGCCGGCGCGTAGGCGCCGTTACCGAAGCCGACGGAGATCGGCACGTTGCCGACCATGGCAGTGATGGGTGCGGCGGTGGCGACCGCCATGAACAGCACGCCGACCAGCCCGACCGCATTCGGCTTCAGGCGCTGGACGGTATCGGTGCCAGACGGCACCGGTGGATCGATGATTTCGCTCATTGAGTCCCTATCTGAGGGGTTTTGCTTCGACCGAGATTTGGTCTGGTATCCGAAAGCCACCCGCTTCGATGCTGGTGACGTATTGCGACGCGGGCCATTGTTACCTCGTCGAGATTGCTTGGTCAACTGGAAGTCTCAGCCATCACACACCATGTTTCCAGCACGTTTCGCGGACCGTGGTTTTGCAACAGAAAAGTAAATCCCGCCTATTTGGTCTGCTTTGGCTCGATACTTGCGCCACACTGTTCGGCATGCCGGGACTTCCTGCCGACCATGAACGCTTCGCCCGCGCGGCGCTGGCCGCCTACGGTCGCGATCTGGACAGCCCGCTGCGCCTGCTCAGCCTCTCGGAGAACGCCACGTACCTGGTGGCCGACGACGACCCGATCGTGCTGCGGGTACACCGGCCGGGCTACCACTCGTTGGCTGCCATCCGCTCCGAACTGGCCTGGATGGCCGCCCTGCGCGCCGAGACCACGGTCGACACACCGGAATTGGTTCGTTCGGCCGCCGGCCACGAGGTGGTGGCGGCCGAGGTGGGCGGCCGCGAACTGTTCGTCGACGCCGTCACCCTGATACCGGGCTGCACCGCCGAGGAGGTTCCCGAGGCGGTCGGCTTCGGCACCCTCGGCGAGTTGACCGCGATCATGCACGAGCATGTACAACACTGGTCCGTCCCGGACGGCTTCACCCGGTTCCGCTGGGACCTCGACGACATCCTGGGGCCGGGGGCGCGCTGGGGCGACTGGCGCGCGGCACCCGCCCTGGCCGAGGCCGACCGCGCCATCATCATGCGCGCGGTACACCGCATCACCGAGGAGCTTGTCGAGTTCGGTACCGGCGCAGACAGATTCGGGCTGATTCACGCAGACTTGCGATTGTCCAACCTGATGGTCGACCCGGCGGCACCATCGGACGGCATCACCGTCATCGACTTCGACGACGCCGGCTGGGGGTGGCACCTGGCCGATCTGGGCGCGGTGGTGTCGTGGATCGAGGACACCCCGGAAGCCGAACGCATCGTGGGCGAATGGCTGCGCGGCTATCAGAAGGTGCGCAGCCTCCCCGACGAACACCTGGCGCTCATCCCGACCTTCGTCATGTTGCGGCGGATTCAACTCACCGCGTGGATCGCCTCCCACGCCGATGCCGACGCGGCGATCGCGATCGGCCCCGGGTACGCCGTCGGGACTGCCCGACTGGCCGAACGCTATCTCAACGACGACAGCTGGTTACGGTAAAGGAGACCCATGTTCGACCTGCAGTCCCGCTCGGTGCTGGTGACCGGCGGAAGCAAGGGCATCGGCCGCGGTATCGCGACGGTGTTCGCCCGCGCCGGCGCCGACGTGGCGGTCGCCGCCCGCTCGGCGGCCGACCTCGACGAGGCGGTCGCCGCCCTGGACGGACTGGGCAGCGGGAAGGTGATCGGGGTCCGCGTCGACGTCAGCGACCGCCAGTCCTGCACCGAGATGGCCGCGACGGTCACCGAAGCGTTCGGTGGCCTGGATGTGTTGTGCGCCAACGCCGGTATCTTCCCGGATGCGCCGCTGGCGACGATGACCCCCGAGCAGCTCAACGAGATCATGGGTATCAACGTCAACGGCACCTTCTTTGCCGTCCAGGCGTGCTTGGACGCCCTGATCGCGTCGGGTAGCGGCCGGGTCATCCTGACCTCGTCGATCACCGGACCGATCACCGGCTACCCCGGTTGGTCACACTACGGCGCCACCAAATCGGCTCAACTGGGCTTCATGCGGACGGCGGCCATCGAGCTGGCGCCGCACAAGATCACGGTCAACGCCATCCTGCCGGGCAACATCATGAGCGAAGGCATGATCGCCAACGGCGAGGAGTACATCGCCAGCATGGCCCGCTCCATCCCGGCCGGTGCGCTGGGCACCCCAGAGGACATCGGCCACCTGGCCGCCTTCCTGGCCACCACCGAGGCGGCCTACATCACCGGCCAGGCCATCGCCGTCGACGGCGGGCAGGTGCTGCCCGAGTCGCTGGACGCCCTGGCCTGATATGGAGGAGACACCGGGGGGTGCGGTCGCCGAGGACGTACGCCGGCGGATCCTGTCCATGTTGTCCAGCGGGGCGCTGCGGCCGGGAAACCGGTTGGGCACCGAACGCGAGATGGCCGACAAGTTCGGGGTGTCGCGTGCGACGCTGCGCAGTGCACTGCTGCCGCTCAGTGAAGCCGGCGTGCTGGAACGCCGTACCGGCCGCCGCGGTGGCACGTTCGTGCGCGCAGATATGGTGCAGCGCAACGCCGCCGAGCTGACCGGGCTGCCCGCCTTGTTGCAGAGCGGCGGCCACACCAGTTCCACCAAGGTGCTGGCCACCGACCGCAGACTGGCCACTGCGGCCGAGTCCGCGGCGCTGGAGATCCCGGAGACCGACGAGGTGTTCGTCATCCGGCGGTTGCGCTACGCCGACGGGGTACCGCTGTCGGTGGACATGTCCTGCTTCATCGCCGACCGGGTGAGTGACCTGTTGGAGCAGCCGCTGGGCGGTTCGCTCTACGAACTGTTCCGGGTTCGGTACGGACTGGTCCCGGCCACCTCCAGCGAGACGATCGAGGTGGTCAGCGCCAGCCCGCGCGAGGCCCAGTGGCTCGACATCGCGCACCGCCGGCCGCTGCTGGCCATCACGCGGGTGGCCAGGGACGCGACCGGCCGGCCGTTCGAGTACGCCTACGACTTGTTCCGGGCGGACCGGGTGCGGCTGACCGCCACCATGACCGTGCAGCCGCAGCGGGAACGCCGCGCCGGCGACGGCATGGTGGAACGCATCGTCAGTGCCTGATCCCCGGGTCGCTGCGCTCCTGCCCGCCGGTGCTTAGCCCAGCTTGCGCAGCCGCGGTTCCAGATCGCGCTTGAACAGGTCCAGGAAGCGGCGCTGGTCGTGTCCGGGCGCGTGGAACACCAGGTGGTTCAGGCCCCACTTGACGTAATCGGCGACCTTCTCGACGGCTTCGTCCGGGTCCGAGGCCACGATCCAGCGCTTGGCCACCTGCTCGATGGGCAGCGCGTCGGCCGCCTTCTCCATCTCGATCGGATCGTCGATGGAGTGCTTCTGCTCGGCCGTCAACGACAGCGGCGCCCAGAACCGGGTGTTCTCCAGGGCCAGTTCGGGGTCGGTGTCGTAGGAGATCTTGATCTCGATCATCCGGTCGACGTCGTCGGGGTTCTTGCCCGCCGCCTCGGCACCCTCCCGCATCGCCGGGATGAGCTTGTCCTTGTACAGCTCCTCGCCCTTACCGGAGGTGCAGATGAAACCGTCACCGGCCCGGCCGGCATACTTGGCCACCTGCGGTCCGCCCGCGGCGATGTAGATCGGGATGCCACCCTCGGGCACGTCATAGATCGAGGCGCCCTTGGTCTTGTAGAACTCGCCGTCGAAGTCCACCCGGTCGCCGAGCCACAGTTCGCGCATCAGCCGCACGGACTCGCGCAGCCGCGCGTAGCGCTCCTTGAACTCGGGCCACTCGCCCTCGTACCCGGTGGCGATCTCGTTGAGCGCCTCACCGGTGCCCACCCCGAGGAAGATGCGGTCGGGATACAGACAACCCAGGGTCGCGAAGGCCTGCGCGATGACGGCCGGGTTGTACCGGAACGTCGGCGTCAGCACCGACGTGCCGAGTACCAGCCGTTGGGTGCGCTCGCCCACCGCCGCGATCCAGGCCAGCGACCACGGGGCGTGCCCACCCTCGTGCCGCCACGGCTGGAAATGGTCACTGACCGTGGCGCTGTCCATGCCGGCCGCTTCGGCGGCCACTGCCAACTCCACCAGCTCACGAGGAGCGAATTGTTCTGCAGACGCCTTGTACCCCAGTTTGAGTTCAGCCACGTCTACGTTTCTACTCCCCTGCATAGACTCGCGGGCATGGCAGTGTCCCTCACGGCGATCACCGAGACCGTACATTTCGCGCAAACCGACCTGGTCAACTGGACGTTGGTCACCGGCACCGGCGCCAACGGCGGCGGGGTGGTGTTGATCGACGCCGGCTATCCCGGCGATCGCGACGACGTGCTCAGGACCGTCCGCGATCTCGGGTTCGGCCCCGAGGACGTGCGCGCCATCCTGCTGACCCACGCCCACGTGGACCACCTGGGTTCGGCCATCTGGTTCGCGAAAACCCATGGCACACCGGTGTATACGCATGCCGCAGAGGTCGGACACGCCAAACGCGAATACCTGGAGCAGGCCGCCCCGAAGGATGTGCTGGCCCGCGCCTGGCAGCCGCGTTACCTCACCTGGTCACTGGCGCTGATCCGCAAGGGCGGCCTGACCCATGAGGGCATCGGGTCGACGCAGGCGCTCGACGACACCATCGCCTCGACGCTGTCGGGCACCCCGGTGGCCATTCCGACGCCCGGCCACACCGGTGGGCACTGCTCGTATCTGGTCGACGGGGTGCTGGTGGCCGGTGACGCGCTGGTAACCGGCCATCCGCTGAGCACCCGGCGGGGGCCGCAGCTGCTGCCGGAACTGTTCAACCACGACCAGGACGGCTGTGTGCGCAGCCTCGGCGCGCTGGGCATGCTCGACACCGAGATCCTGTTGCCCGGGCACGGGCCGGCGTGGCACGGGCCCATCCGGACCGCCGCCGAGCAGGCCGCCCGATGAACGAGCGGGCTCCGCTGCACACCGACCGGCTGCGGGCAGAATCGTTCGGCTCCGCGGCCCCCCGCTACGACCGGCACCGTCCCCGCTACCCCGCCACCCTCATCGCCGATCTCGTTGACCGCCAAGGCATTACCGTGCTCGATGTCGGGGCGGGCACCGGCATCGCCACCGCCCAGCTGCGCGCCGCGGGCGCCGACGTGCTGGCCGTGGAACCGGATCCGCTGATGGCCGAGGTGGCGGCGGGCAAGGGGCTGGTCGTCGAGGTGGCGACTTTCCAGGAGTGGGAGCCCCGGGGCCGAAGCTTCGATCTGGTGGTGTTCGCGCAGTCGTTCCATTGGGTCGATCCGGAACCGGCGCTGCACAAGGTGCGGACACTGCTGGCCCCTGGCGGCCGGCTGGCACTGCTGTGGAACCGCATCGTGCCGGTGACCCCGGGTCCGGACCAACTCGGCCGGGCGTACGCGGGGCTCCTGGAGGACTGGCAGCGCCCGTCCACCGATGTCGAAGGCGACGACCTCGACCCGCTGCTGACGGCGGCCGGACTGAGCGGCGAACGTCGGCGTTACGTCGAACATCCGCACTACAGCGCCACGGAATGGGTGGACATGGTGACCACCTACTCCAACGTGCTGCGGCTGCCCGCCCCCCAGCAGCACGAGCTGCGCACCCGGCTGACAGCAGTCATCGGACCTGCCGGCGTGGCGGCCACCAACGACGCGCTGGCGGTGCTGTGCACGGCTCAGGTCAGCACGTCGTAACCGAGCAGGAACACCCCGGTCAGGAACAGCCCGCAGGCCAGCACGATCGCCGGCATCAGGATCATCCCGTCCAGCTCGTCGTCGTCGAACGGGTCGGTGAGCACCCTGCCGAACAGTAATTGCCCGATTTTGTTGTCCCGCATGGTGATCACCGTGCGACGCACGGCCGGCGATTCGCTCTTGCGGCCGACGACGATCCGCAGGCCGACCCCGGCCAGCGCCGTCACCAGGGCCGCCACCAGGATCAGCAGCCCGACGGTCGTTTGCGACACGGAACCAGATTAGCCTGCCCACCTCTTGGCGATCAGCTCATGCGACCGCAGCCGGTCCTCGTGCCGGTAGGCCACCGAGGTGATGACCAGCTCATCGGCGCCGGTCACCCGCTGCAGCGCAGCCAGCCGGTCGGCGACCGTGTCGGGGTCCCCGACGAACTGGGTTTCGATGCGATCCTGCACCAGCGCCTGTTGCTCGGCGGTCAGCGGCGCGACGGCGTCCGGATCCGGATATGGCGCGGCCCCGCCCTGCGCCCGGATCGAATACACCCAGTGCCCGTAACTGGCGGCCAGTTGTCGCGCGGTGGCATCGTCGTCGGCGACCAGCACGTCGGCCGACACCACCACACGGGGTTCGGACAGGCCGGCCGACGGCCGAAAAGCGTTGCGGTAGGCGGTAACCGCTTCCAGGGCGGTGCCGGGAGCGATGTGATAGGCCGCCACGAACGGCAGCCCGAGCGTGCCCGCGACCTGGGCGCTCTGTCCCTTCGAACTGCCGAAGATCCACGGCCGCAGGGCAGTCGACTCACCGGGGGTGACGTGTGCTTCGAAACCGCCGGCGCGGAAGCTGCCGTCGAGCATGGCGAGGATGTCGGCCACCTGCTCACCGAAATCCGGTGCCACCGCACCGGGCTGCTGCAGGGTGGCCATGACGGCGCGCAGCCGTGGTTCGCGCATCAGGGCGCCGACGTCGAACGGCACGGGCACCACGACGCCGTCGACCTCATGACGTTGCCTCGGCGCTCTCGGGGTGCGCGGCGCGTCCCGCAGCGACTCGACGCGGCGCTGACCCGACCGGCCCACCCCGAGATCGATCCGGCCCGGATAAAAGGCGTCCAGCATGCCGAAGCTCTCCACCACCGCCACCGGTGTGGTGTGCCCGAGCTGTACGGCGGCCGCGCCCACCCGGATGGTGCTGGTGGCCGCCGCGATCTGGCCGATCAGCACCGCCGGGGACGAGCTGGCGACGGCCACATAGTGGTGCTCGGCCACCCAGTAGCGGCGATAGCCCCACAATTCGGCGTGCCGCGCCAGGTCGACGCTGTTGCGCAGCGCGGTGCGCGCATCGCTGCCCGCGCTGATCGGCGCGAGGTCCAGGATGGACAGCGGTACCGTCATCACACCTCCTGCGGTCGTCACCTCATGTCTAACCGGTCGGCGCGGCCCGCATTCCAGATGGGCGTGATCGGATCACCATGAGCCGAAATCCGGCCTGCTAGCGTCGATCGGGTGCGTGGCGCGGCCCTGACGACGGTGGTGCTGGCCCTGCTGTGTGGCCTGCTGTCCGGCTGCACGGCGGCCGCCGGCACCGGCGCCGACGGCACCTGCGCCCTGGGCGGTCTGCCGCCCCAGGTCGGCGAGACGGTGCACCGCATCGAGTCCGGCGGGCCATTCCCCTACCCGCGCAACGACGGCGTGGTGTTCGGCAACTACGAGGGCAGATTGCCGCAGCACGACCGGGGTTACTACCACGAGTACACGGTGCCCACCCCGGGGCTGTCGCATCGCGGCACCCGGCGCATCATCACCGGCGGCACACCACTGACCCATCCGCCGGAGTTCTATTACACCGGCGATCACTACGAGTCGTTCTGCCGGATCGGAGGCGTATGAAGACCTACACGATCGACGGCTCCCGGATCGGTTCGCAGGCCGACTTCTTCACCGAGATCGGGCGGGCGGTCAACGGTGAGGGCGGCTACTTCGGGTCGAACCTGGACGCGCTGGCCGATTGCCTGCGGGGCGGCTTCGGCACCCCGGACAGCGGCGGATTCCGGTTCGTCCTCGCCCCGTACCGACCGGCCAAGGCCGCGATCGGCGAACCGGTGTGGAGCAGGCTGCTGCGGGTGTTCGCCGATACCGGCGTTGATCTGTGGTTGACCGGCTAACGCAACTGCTCGATGCCGGCCAGGATCAGATCGATACCGGCCACGTATTGGTCGCGGTCGTCGTGATCGGCCAATTGTGCGGCCACCTGATGCACGAACGGATACCGCGCCGGGTCGCCCCGCGTCCACTGGGCGGCCACGTCGGCCAGAAACGCCGTGCGGTCGGCCGGCCCAGCGATCTGCGAGCGGGCGTTCTCGGCGTTCTGCCCCGCGACCCCGAGGATGTAGTTGACCAGCGCAGAGGCCGAATTGAACTGTGCGCGTTGGGGAACCCCGAGCGCCCCCAACCGGCCGCCGATACCTTCGACGATCTGCAGGAGCGCCGACCATGGGCGGCGATGCAGCTGGGCGCCGACCCACGGATGCGCGTCGAAGGTGTCGAACAGTCCCAGCGCCATGCTGCGGATGGCGGCAGCGGGTTCGGCGTCGTCGTGCCCGGCGGCCAGCGCCCGGGTGACGACGGTGTCGGCGGCGGCGGCGAGCAACGCATTCTTGTCGGCGATGTGGTGGTAGATCGCCCCGCTGCCGGTGGCCAACCGGGCCGCCAGCGCGCGGAAGGTCAATGCGTCCTCACCGTGCTCGTCGAGGATCTCGATGGCGGCGTCCACGATGCGCTGCGTGGACAGCGCGTTCCTGGTGGCCATGGCTGTCATCTTGACAGATGTGGAACGTTGTTCCAACCTTGATTGGAACAACGTTCCAAAGGGGGTCGGGTGACCACACACGTCACGATCGTCGGCGCCGGCATCGGCGGCCTGGTGCTGGCTCGGGTGCTGCACGTGCACGGCATCACCAGCACGGTGTACGAGGCCGAGCCGTCGGCCGGCAGCCGCGCCCAGGGCGGCCAACTGGACATCCACGCCGGCACCGGCCAGCCCGCGTTGGCGCTGGCGGGGCTGACCGACGCGTTCCAGGCCATCATCCACCGCGGCGCCGAAGCCGACCGGGTGCTCGCGCCCGACGGCACGGTGCTGCTCGACGAGCCCGATGACGGCACCGGCGGCCGTCCCGAGGTGTTGCGCGGCGAGCTGCGCCGGATCCTGCTCGACTCCCTACCCGAGGGCACGGTGCACTGGGGGCGCAAGGTGACCGGCATCCGCCCGCTCGGTGCCGGCCAACACGAGCTCGGCTTCGACGACGGCACCGTCGTGCGCACCGAGCTGCTGGTCGGCGCCGACGGCGCCTGGTCGAAGGTCCGGCCGTTGCTGTCGAAGGCGGAACCGGTGTACGCCGGCATGACCTTCGTCGAGACCTATCTGTACGACGCCGACACCAGGCACCGCGCGGCCGCGGCGGCGGTCGGCGCCGGCTCGATGTTCGCAGTGGCTCCCGGCAAGTGGATCGGTGCGCACCGCGAGCCGAATGGCGTCCTACACGCGTACGTCGCCCTGCACCGCCCCGCCGAGTGGATCGCCGCGGCCGACCTGACCGATCCCGCCCGCGTCGCGGCCGAATTCGAGGGCTGGGCAACCGAACTCACCGCACTGATCACCGAATGCGACGCCGGGCCGACCGTCCGGATGATCTACACCCTGCCGGCCGGTCACCGCTGGACCCGCACCGCCGGTGTGACACTCATCGGCGATGCCGCGCATCTGTCGCCGCCCGCGGGCGAAGGGGCGAACCTGGCCATGCTCGACGGCGCCGAACTCGGTGCCGCGCTGGCCGCGCACCCCGGTGACACCGAAGCCGCATTGGCCGCCTACGAGGCGGCGATGTTCCCGCGCGGTGAGGCCGCCGCCCTGGCTGCCATCCGGATGCTGGACGGGATGCACGCGCCGTCCGAGCTACTGGGCACCCTTTCGCGCGAAACTTGACACATGTAAAGTTCGGCGCCATGGACAACATCAGGGGCAGGACCATCGCGATCACCGGCGCCGCTCGCGGTATCGGTTATGCCACCGCCAAGGAGCTACTGAGCCGCGGCGCCCGCGTCGTCATCGGCGACCGTGACGTCGCCCTGCAGGAATCGGCCGTCGTCGAGCTGTCCAAGCTCGGCCAGGTCTCCGGTTATCCGCTCGACGTCACCGACCGGGAGTCCTTCGCAACCTTCCTGGACAAGGCCCGCACCGATGGCGGCGGGCATATCGACGTCCTGATCAACAACGCCGGCGTGATGCCGGTGGGCCCGTTCCTGGAAGAGACCGAACAGTCGATCCGGTCCTCCCTCGAGGTCAACGTGTACGGCGTGCTCACCGGCTGTCAGCTGGCCCTGCCGGACATGGTCAAGCGCCGGCGCGGCCACGTCATCAACATCGCCTCGCTGTCGGGGCTGATCCCGCTGCCCGGCCAGGTGGTCTACGTCGGCGCCAAGTACGCCGTCGTCGGACTGTCCACCGCGCTGGCCGACGAGATGGCCCCCTACGGCGTGAACGTCTCGGTCATCATGCCGCCGTTCACCAACACCGAACTGATCTCGGGCACCAAGTCCGGCGGTGCCATCAAGCCGGTCGAGCCGGAGGAGATCGCCGCCGCGATCGTCAAGACACTGAACAAGCCCAAGACCCACGTATCGGTGCCGCCGCCGCTGCGGTTCACCGCGCAGGCCGCGCAGATGCTGCCACCGAAGGCGCGGCGGGCGATGAACAAGGCGTTGGGGCTGGACAACGTGTTCCTGGAGTTCGACAAGACCAAGCGCAAGGCCTACGAAGACCGGGCCCGCGCCGCGCAGGGTGTCATCGAGTCCGACGGCACCACGTAGCGCCGCGTCGTCCGCCCGCCGATCCCGGTGAGGATCTCGTAGTCGATGGTGCCGGTGGCCTGCGCCCAGTCACCGGCGCTCGCGCCGGCACCACCGAACAGCACCGCCCGGTCCCCCTCGGTCACGCCACCGCCGTCGTGGCCGAGGTCCACCACCAGCTGATCCATGCAGATCCGCCCCACACCGGCGAACCGGCGGCCGCCAATATGCACCCGCAGCCGGTTGCTCAGCGCCCGCGGCACGCCGTCGGCGTATCCGCACGCCAGCACCGCCACCACGGTGTCACGCGGTGCCACCCAGCTGTGGTTGTACGAAACACCCTGCCCCGCAGCGATTTTCTTGACCATCGCCACCTCGGCGGTCAGCGTCATGGCCGGGATCAAACCGAAGTCGCCGGACGCGGGCACCGGGCTGCGGCCATAGAGCGCGATCCCGGTGCGCACCACATCCCGGCACAGATTCCGGTCCGTCAGCGCGGCAGCCGAATTGGCGATGTGCACCCGCCGCGGGGGCAACCCCGCGCGGCGCAGGTCAGCCACCCGCGCGTCCAGGCCGGCGGCCTGTGCGGTGTTGAGCGGGTGCCCCGGTTCGTCCCCGCGGGCCAGGTGGCACATCACCGTCCGCAGCGCCACCGCATCATCCTTGAGCAGCGCGCAGACCTCGGGCCACTCGCGTCCGGACACCCCGCTGCGGGCCAGGCCGGTGTCCACCTTGACCCCGACGACGGCGACGCGGCCCAGCCGGTGCGCCGCGTCGATCACCGCCGTCAGCTGGGCCGGCGTGGACACCACCACCTCGACGTCGGCGGCGATGGCCGCCGCGAAATCCGTTGACGGCGTGTGTAACCAGGCGATCACCGGGGCGCCGATGCCGGCCGCCCGCAGGGCGAGCGCCTCAGCCACCGTGGCCACCCCGAGTTCGGTGGCCCCGGCTGCCAGCGCGGTCCGCGACACCTGCACCGCGCCGTGCCCGTAGCCGTCGGCCTTGACCACCGCGATCACCTCGGCGCCGGACCGCTCACGCAGGACGCCGACGTTGTGTGCGATGGCCGCCAGGTCGACGACCGCTTCCGGACTCAGTATTCGATCGCTTCGATCAGCGGTCCCGGTTCGTCCATCAACGCCCAGAACCGATCCCGGATGGCCACCGTCATCGGGCCGGGCGTGCCGTCCCCGATCGGTTCGCCGTCCAGCGAGTTGATCGGGGTGACCCCACCGGCGGTGGTGACGGCCATCAGTTCGTCGGCGTCGTAGAGCTCGTGGCTGGTGACATCGCGCAGGGTGGCCTCGATACCCATCTGGTCGGCCAGCTCGAACACCGTCTTACGGGTGATGCCCGGCAACGCGTTTCGCGACGGGGAAGCCAGTTTGCCGTCCTTGACGATGCAGACGTTGAAGCCGGGACCCTCGGCCACGCAGTTGTCGGAATCCAGCAGGATGGCGGTGCGGGCACCGCGATCCTTGGCCTCGAAACTGGCCGCCGTGAGATCGCCCCACTGGTAGTTCTTGATGGTCGGGTCGACGGTGTTGCGGCCGGCACGGCGGACGTGGCGGGGGACGACGGCGGTGGTGCCGAAGATCTGTTCGGCCGGCGGGAACGCCCACAGGTACGGGATGGCGTAGATGTAGACCTGGTGGGTCAGCTTGGACAAGTCCTTCTCGCCCTTGCGTTTTCCGTAGCCGCGGGTGACGGTCAGATTCACGAAGGATTCCCGCAGCTGCGACATCGACACGCATTTCTTGGTGATCTCGGCGAGTTCGTCCTTGCTCATCCCGGCGTCCAGGCGCAGCTTGGCCGCCCCGTCGAGCAACCGGTCCAGGTGGTCGCCGAGCCGGAAGATGTTGCCGTGCCACACGTGGGCGACGGTGTAGGTCAGATCGGAATGCCCGAAACCGGTGTCGAAGATCGAGATCTTGGCCTCTTCGGCGGGCAGGTACTCGCCCTCGATCCAGGCCACGCCGCCGGCGAACGGGCTGGAGGTGTCCAATTCGTAGTCGCTGTACTGGATCACCGAGCCGGGCGGGGTGTCCTCCCGGATGGCGCCGGGTTCGACGGCGACGAGATTGGAGGTGCCTGCGTCTGCCAAAGTCATGTGTTTCGGACCCTTCTAGTCGGTGTGGGTCTTGACGTAGTCGGCACCGGCGTCGCCGCGGGCCAACCGCGCCTTCAGTCCGGTGGCCCACCACAGCGCCGCGATGGCGACGATGCCAAGGAAGACCCACTTGTTGTTGGTGAACTGCGGGAGGAACAGCAGCGCCACGGCCACGCCGAGGAACACCACCAGCGCGGTGACGTAGAGCGGCAGGCGCCAGCGGCCCAGGTCGAACGTGCCGGGCTCGCCCACCGGGATGGTGCCGCGCTGGTAGCCGATCAGCAGGCCGATGGTCTGCAGGATGTAGACGAAGAAGAACAGCAGCGAGGCGATGCCGATGATGTAGTTGAACGCTTCCTCGTTCACCAGTGCCGAGCACAGCAGCAGCGCAGAGAGCACACCCAGTCCGAGCACCGCGTAGGTGGGCGCCTTGCTCTTGGCCGAGACGTGCCGCCAGATGTGTGAGAACGGCAGCATGTTGTCGCGGGCCATCGAGTAGGTGAGCCGGGTTGCCACCAGGATATTGGCCAGCAGGCACGCCAGGATGTTGGTCAGCGCGACGGCCACCACGATTTTGGTGACGACGGGGCCGGCCTGCTGGGTGATGATCTCCTCGATCGGCGCGGCCGAGTTGGCCTCGACCGCAGCGGCATCCTTGATCGCCAACACGTAGACCACGTACATCAGGAACTCGATCACGATCGAGGTGATCAGCGCGTAGAACATGGTCTTGGGCACCACGCGGCGGGCGTTCTTGGTCTCCTCCGCGACGTCGGCGCCGGATTCGACGCCGATCAGGCCGAAGAACGGTCCGAGCGCGGCGGCCAGCCAGGCCAGCAGGTAGGAGTCCTTGTCGCCGGACTGCCCGCCGGTGAACAGCGTCGAGATCGGCTGGTGATTCTCCGGCGCGGAGAACGCGATGATGGCGATCAGTGCGGTGGCGCCGACGGTGATGACCAGTTCGAGGCTGACGCCGATGTTGTTGACCATCGTGGCGAACCGCACGCCGTAGATGTTGATCAGCACGCAGACGAACACCACCGCGATGGCGAGCAGGATCTGCGCGCTCTGACTCATGCTCCAGCCGAACAACCCGCCGAGGTAGCCGGACAGGATGAAGCCGACGCCGGTCATGCCGCACACCCAGCCCATCAGCGCGATGAATCCGGTGAACCAGGCGAGGTTGGGTCCGTTGATCCGGCTGATCCATTGGTAGGAGTAGCCGGCCAGCGGCAGCTTGGCGGTCAGGTCGGCGGCGATAAACGTCCACAGCGCGAACACCGCGCCGGCCAGCAGCAGTGTCCACACGAACGGCGCGCCCGCGGTGAAGTAGCCGGCGCCGAAGCCGGTGAACACCGCGGTGGTGGCGCTGATGGTGGCAAAGCCGATGGCGAACGAGGCCAGCGTGCCGACCGAGCGGTCCAGCTTCTGCGTGTAGCCCAGCTCGGCGAGCTTGGCGTCTTCGGCGTTCATCGATGAATGAGACGAGTGGGGTGGTGAAGCAAGCGCATCCGTCATGATCACTCCAGGTCAGGTGAAGTCGGGAACGACTGCTGTAAGGAAAACGCCACCGGCCGGTCACCGGAAGTTCCATCTTTTGATCTAGTGATAACGAGGATTTATCACTGCAGGTCGGGTCGGATGTCGTCCCCGTCGCCGAAACTCCACTGCTGCTGCACGTGCCGGATCAGGGCGTCGGCCTGCGGGCTCAGCGCTCCAGGGTGCCACGCCAGCGCGACATGGCTGGGCGGCCGGTCCACGATCGGCACGTAGACGATGCCGGGCCGGTCGTAGAACCGCGCCACCGACGACGTCGTGAAGCTGATGCCCAGGCCCCTGGCGATCGAAGTGGTCTCGGCTTCGTAGGTGGCCGCCACCGCGGCGATGGTCGGCGGCCGGTTCCCGCGCACGTCCATCGCCAGCCAGTAGTCCCGCCACGGGCCCGCGGTCAGCGGGGCGCACACGATCGGGTCGTCCAGCAGCTCGGTGATGCGCACCTCGCGCCGCCCGGCCAACGGATGATCCCTGGGCAGGCACGCCACCCAGGATTCGGAATCCAGGATCAGCATCCGATGCTCGGGCAGGTCCACCGGTGGGCGGATCAGCGCGACCTCGGTGGTACCGGAGGCCAGCCCGGCGGTCGGGTCGGCGAAATCGAACTCGATCGGTTCGACGCTGACATCGGGGTAGGCCGCCTCGAAATGCCGCACGATGCGGAACAACAGGTCGGCGCCGGTCCCGATCAGATACCCCAGCCGCAGCCGGCCCTGCCGGGTACCCGACAGCGTCACCAGGTTGTCCACCACCGCGTCCACCCCGGCCAGTGCTTGCTGCACCTGCGGCAGCCACGCCGCACCCAGGTCGGTGAGCGCCACCTCACGGGTGTTGCGGCGCAACAGCACCACCCCGAACGCCTGCTCCAACTGTTTGATCGCGGTGGACAGCGCCGGCTGGGTGATGAACAAGCGTTCGGCGGCGCGGCGGTAATTCAGCTCCTCGCCCAGGACGGCGAAGTAGCGGAGTTGCCGCAGCGTCACATCCGGCAAGGTCAGCGCACGCCCTCGGTCAGGTCGCGGACCTCGGCGTAGCGGGCCCGGACGGCGGGCTCGGCGGCGGCCTCGAACCGCTGGGCGGGCGGTGGCGCCCACGCCGGCGGGGCGTCCGCACCGCTGTGCGCCCAGGCGGCCTGCCGGGCCGCACCCACCGCGACGTATTCGGCCGGCTCCGGAACGTGCACCGGGACACCGAACACCGTGGGCGCGATCTCGCGCAGCGCCACGGACTTGGCGCCGCCGCCGACCAGCAGCACCCGCCGTGCGGGCACACCGAGCGCGGTGAGGTGGTCCAGCCCGTCGGCCAGCGCGCACAGCAGCCCCTCGACCGCGGCCCGCGCCAGGTTGGCGGGGGTGGCGTTGCCGACCCGCAGCCCGTGCACGGCGCCGGTGGCCTCGGGCCGGTTCGGGGTGCGCTCACCTTCCAGGTAGGGCACCATCACCAGGCCCTCGCTGCCGGCCGGGGCCGAGCACGCCAGCCGGGACAACTCGTCGTGGTCGACGCTTAGCAGCGCAGCCGCGGCGTCCAGCACCCGGGCCCCGTTGAGCGTGCACACCAGCGGCAGGTGCCGGCCCGTGCCGTCGGCAAAGCCGGCGACGAATCCGCCGCTGTCCCTGGCCGGTATCGATGTGCTGGCCGAGACCACACCCGAGGTACCGATCGAGACGACGACGTCGCCGTCTTCGACGCCCAATCCCAATGCGGCGGCGGCATTGTCGCCCAGCCCGGCGCCGAACGCGGGGCCTTCACCGGTGACGGCCGCTCCCGGGGCCAGCACCTGCGGCAACGCCGGTGTCCGGCCGCGCAGCGCCAGCTCCAGCAGGTCGGTGCGGTAGCGGTCACCGGCTGCGTCGAAATAGCCGGTGCCGCTGGCATCGCTGCGGTCGGTCGCGATGTCGTCGAGAGTCGTCGCGCCGCGCAGCCGCCAGCTCAGCCAGTCGTGCGGCAGGCAGACCGCGGCGGTACGGTCGGCGGCGGCCGGTTCGTGATCGGCCAGCCAGCGCAGCTTGGCCACGGTGATGGCGGCCAGCGGGACCACCCCGACGGCCTCGGCCCAGGCCCCCGGCCCGCCGAGCTCGGTCACCAGATCCGCTGCCGCGCCCGCCGAGCGGGTGTCGTTCCACAACAGCGCCGGGCGCACCACCTCGCCGCGGTCGTCCAGGCACACCATGCCGTGCTGCTGCGCGCCGACCGACACCGCGGCGACATCACCGAGCCCGCCGGCCTGCTCGATGGCCGCCGACGCCGCCGATTCCCATGCCGCCGGGTCGATTTCGGTGCCGTCGGGATGACGGGCCCGGCCCTCGCGCACGACGGCACCGGTATCGGCGTCACAGATGAGCACCTTGCAGGACTGCGTGGAGGAGTCGATTCCCGCAACGAGGGTCATGGAACGCAGACCCTAGTCGAACTGCGGCACCGGGTCACCGTTGCGGTAGATCTCGATGGCATCGAGCCGCGCGAACAGCTCGTCGTGGCTGAAGGCGTGCTGTTCGACGGTGCCGACGAGCACGACGCGGACGACTTCGCCGTCCTCGGCCGCATCCAGCCACAGGGAGGTCACCTGTAAACCGTCGGCGACGTCGGCGCCGGAGGGCTCGTAGAACCAGACGGCGTAGTCGTCACCGGACTCCTCCTCGTCGAAGGTCCAGCCGCGCTCGGTGATTCGTTCGTCGAAGGCGGCCAGGTCGGCGACGATACCGTCGGGGATGTCGGCCAGTTGGTCGACGATGGCGGCCGGGATCCGGCGGGTGGCGGCCTGGCGCTTGCGGCGCCGGGCCTTCTTGGCATCACCGCGTTTGGACACGGTCAGCCCAGCGCCCGGTCCAGATCGGCGATCAGGTCCTCGGTGCCCTCCAGGCCGACGGAGATACGCACCACGCCGTCACCCAGTCCGATGGCGGCCCGGCCCTCCGGGCCCATCGCGCGGTGTGTGGTGGTGGCCGGGTGGGTGATCAGCGATTTGGCGTCGCCGAGGTTGTTGGAGATGTCGATGACCTCCAGCTTGTCCAAGACCTCGAAGGCGCGCTCCTTGCCACCATCGACTTCGAAGGTGACCACCGTGCCACCGCCGCGCATCTGCCGCTTGGCCAGGTCGAACTGCGGATGTGATTCCAGGAACGGGTATTTCACCCAGTTCACGCCCCGGTGGCCCTCCAGGAACTCCGCGACCCGCTGCGCCGACCGGTTCGAGTAATCCACCCGCACGGCCAGCGTCTCAAGCCCTTTGAGCAGCGTCCAGGCGTTGAACGCGCTGATCGCCGGGCCGGTGTGCCGCATCAGCTTCTGCACCGGGCCGTCGATGTAGTCCTTGTCGCCCAGGATGGCCCCACCCAGCACCCGGCCCTGGCCGTCGATGTGCTTGGTGCCCGAATACACCACCACGTCGGCACCCAACGGTAGGCCTTGCTGCAACAGCGGTGTGGCAAAGACGTTGTCCAGCACCACCTTCGCGCCGGCAGCATGGGCCAATTCGGAGACCGCGGCGATGTCGACCAGCGACTGCATCGGATTGGACGGGGTCTCGAAGAACACGGCCTGGGTGGGCACCGAAAGCGCCGCCTCCCACTGGGACAGGTCTTCGCCGTCGACGAAGACGGTCTCCACACCCCAGCGCGGCAGGATCTCGTTGCACACCACGAAGCAGGAGCCGAACAGGCTGCGGGCGGCGACCAACCGGTCGCCGGCACCCAGCAGGGCGCCGAGCGCGGTGAACACCGCCGCCATGCCGGTGGCGGTGGCGAACGCGGCGGGGGCATCCTCGATCAGGCGCAGCCGCTCCTCGAACATGGAGATGGTCGGGTTGCCGTAGCGCGAGTACACATACCGGTCGATCTCGCCGGTGAACGCACGCTCGGCGTCGGCGGCCGACTCGTAGACGTAACCCGAGGTCAGGTACATGGCCTCGGCGGTCTCCTCGAAACCGCTGCGCAGCAGTCCCCCGCGCACACCGATGGTGGCCTGGCTGACCCCATCCGGTAGCGGGGCGGGAACCCGGACGGATGGCACCGATGGCACTTCATTCATGAGGAGTTCCCTAACTCTGTTTCCAGGCGAGCCCGACCGCTTTCCAGCCCGTTGCCCCGCGGTGGCCGTTGTCGTCGAGGTTGCCCTCGAATCCGTCGAGCACGTTGTAGGACGGGCCGATGCCGGCCTCGGTGGCCGCGATGGCCGCGCCGATCGAGCGGTTCCCGGACCGGCACAAGAAGATCACCGGGCGGTCACCGGGACGGATGCCGGCGTCGGTGAGGTCTTCGACGAACGCGTCGTTGTGGGTGCCGTCGGTTCGGTTCCACTCGACGTACACCACGTCGCGCCGTAATTCGGTCAGGTCGGGCACGCCGACGAACCGCCATTCGGCCTCGGTGCGACAGTCGACCAGGACGGCGCTGGGATCGTCGACGAGGAGTTTCCACGCTTGCTGCGGCGTGATGTCTCCGGCGTAGCGCTGGCCTTCGGGTGTGGACACGTCTCATACCGTAATAGCGACGGCTGTGCGACGGTGCGAAGGGTTGGCCGGATCAGGCCGGTCCGGGCGAGCACACCTTCCAGGTGCCGTCCTCCTTGACGAACGCCAGATCGGCGCCCACCTTGGTGTCCTCGTCGTTCTTGAAGTGATAGGTCACCTTGGCGGTGGCGCGATCGCCGTCCACCACCACGTTGCCGACACCGTCGACGTACCGTTCACCGCGCTTGGCCACCGAATTACGTTGCCCGCCAAGGACCGCATCCTGGGTACCGTGTTGGCCGGCGCAGGTGTAGGTGAGGAAGTCCTGATAGTTCTGTCGTTGCAGCGCGTCGTTCTGGCCGGAGACGGCGCGGCCGATGAGTTCGGCGTCGCCCCCACCGCTGTTGCGGTTGAACACAAAAATCGCGGTGATCACAATGACGATGATGACCAGGGCGCCCAGGAACGGCGCGGGGGTCGGCCGGTCGGCGGGCTCGTCCTGATCGCTCACGACTGCCAGAGCTTACGCAGCACCACCGCGGTGCGCTGCGCACGGTCCCTGGCCACGGTGACATCGGGCGCGGTCGCCGTGGTGACGCCCAGCCGGTACCGGCCATCGGACTCGTCGAGCCGGTCGAACAGCCGGACATCGCTCTCGGCGACCTCCAACGCCTCGGAGAGCACCGCCAGCACATCCGGCACGCGCACCGGTTCGGCACGCGTCTCGGCGGTGCCGTAGGACACCTCGGCAGCCCCTGGCGAGACCATGATGGTGTCCACCGACAGGCCGAGCACGGCCCTGGCGTGCAGGTCGAACTGTGACAGCCGCTGGCTGCGCACGGTGACCAGGCCGGTGTCGTCGGGACGGGGCCGCACCGTGGAGAAGTACACCTCGTCACCCCGGACCAGCAGCTCCACCGCGAAGATGCCGCGCCCGCCCAGCGAGTTGACGATGCGGGCGGCGATCGACTTGGCCGCGTCGAGCGCGGCAGGCGACAGCCGGTGCGGCTGCCAGGTGGCCAGGGTGCCGTCCTCGGCGACGCGGTGCCCGATGGCCTCGCAGAAATGCACCACCGGACCGGTCGGCCCCGCGGTGCGCACGGTCAGCAGCGTCACCTCGTCGTCGACGTCGACGACGGTCTCGGCCAGCACCCGGGTGTGGGTGATGTGCCCGGCGGCCACCGCTCGGTTCCAGGCCGGTTCGACATCCTCGGCCCGCAGCAGCACCGAGACACCGTCGCCGGGGGCACCCTCGACCGGGGTGACGGTCAGCGGGAAACCGGCATGCTCGGCGATCGTGGCCAATTCCTGCGCCGATCCGGCAAACCAGAACGGCGCGGTGGGCAGGCCGAGTTCGTCGGCGGCCAGCCGGCGCAGGCCCTCGCGGTCCAGCCCCAGCCGGGTGGCGTGCGGCGTCGGGAACACCTCGACGCGTTCGCTCAGCCCGGTCAGCACATCGGTGGCGACCACCCCCGCCTCGACCACCACGAAATGGGGCTGCTCCTTGTCGATCACCGCGGTCAGCGCCTCGGGATCGTTCATCTTCACGACGACCGCGCGGTCGGCGACCCGATGAGCGGGAGCGTCGGCGTATCGGTCCACCGCGACCACGACGGCACCCAGCCGTTGAAAGGCCAGCGTCAGTTCACGACTCATCTCACCGGAGCCGAGCAGCATCACGACGGGCGCGGCAATGTTGCGCATACCGCCCGCACCGGTCGGGTCCTTCGCGTCCTCAGTCATCGCCAACCCAGCCTGCCAGATCGTCAGCCCAACCGGATGTCGACGTAACACCACCGCCACGATTCGCCGGGCTCCGCCGAGCGCATCACCGCATGGCCGGTCTGCTTGAAGTGCGCCGACGCGTGCTGGTGCGGGCTGGAATCGCAACATCCGACGTGCCCACAGGTCAGGCACATCCGCAGGTGCGCCCAGGCGTTCTCGCCGTCGGCCTCGCATTCCTGGCAACGCCCCGGCGTCAGCGGTTGGGGTTCGACGATGTCCACCGCTGCCTGGAGGTGTTCGCAGGTTGCGGGGGCCGACGATGCCGAGGCCCCGGCGGCTCCGGATTCGCGCCGGCGTGATCTCCTCAGCATATTGATCAAGGATACGGACGGACGATCACAGAGGAGACAACCGCTATGGGGGGCACACTGCTCGCGGTGCTGGCGGCCGCGGTGCTGCTGGCGGGGGTCAGCCGTCGTTTGGACGTATCGGCACCGCTGGCACTGGTGGTGGTCGGGCTGGCCGCGAGCGCGATCCCGGGATTCGGCGCGGTGGAGCTGGACCCGGAACTGGTGCTCAACGTCATCCTGCCGCCGCTGTTGTGGTCGGCCGGTCTGGAGAGCAGCTATGTCACCATGCGCCAGCACATCCGCCCGATCGGGTTGCTGGCGGTGGGCCTGCCGCTGGCGACGACGCTGGCCGTCGGGTTCGTCGCGTTCCACACGGTGCCGGAGTTGACGGTCGCCGCGGCGCTGACACTGGGCGCGATCGTGGCCCCGCCGGATGCCGTGTCGGCCACGGCCGTCGGCCGCCGGCTCGGGCTGCCACGTCAGATCATGACGCTGCTGGGCGGCGAGAGCCTGCTCAACGACGCCACCGCGCTGACCGCCTACAAGGTGGCGCTGGCGGCGGCGATCGGCGCGTCGGCGTCGTGGCGCACCGGACTGGCGACGTTCGGCTTGGCGGTGGCCGGCGGCCTGGTGATCGGCCTGGCGGTGGGCTGGTTGATCACGTTCATCCGCTACCGGCTGGACGACCCGCTGGTGGAGAGCGCGATCGGGCTGATCGCCCCGTTCGTGATCTACCTGATCGCCGAGGAGATCCACGGCTCCGGGGTGCTGGCGGTGGTGGTGGCCGCCCTGATCCTGGGTCAGCATTCGACACGGGCCGGCTACGCCACCCGCCTGCAGGACGACGCGGTATGGAAGGCGCTGCAGCTCATCCTGGAATCCTTCGCCTTCCTGATGATCGGGCTGCAACTGCCGGAGGTGGTGCACGAGCTGACCGGCATCCCGTTCCTGACCATCGCGGTGTCCTCGGTGGCGGTGCTGGCGACGGTGATCGTGGTGCGCATCGTGTGGGTGTTCGTGTTCGCCTACACCCCGCGGCTGCTGATCAAACGGGTCAGGGAGAACGAGCCGCGGCCGGGTCCGGCGGAGGTCTTCGTGCTGGCCTGGGCCGGCATGCGCGGCGTGGTGTCACTGGCGGCGGCGTTCGGTGTCCCGCTGACCACCCTGAGCGGCGACGCGTTCCCCGGCCGCCCGCAACTGGTGTTCCTCACCTTCGTGGTGGTGGTGGGCACGCTGCTGTTGCACGGCCTGACCCTGCCGTGGGTGATCCGGCACTTCTGCGTGCGCGGTGACGACGCCCAGCAGGACGCCCTCGCCGAGGCCGCCGCCCAGGACAAGGCGGCCCGCGCGGCGGCCGAACGACTCGACGAACTGCTGGCAGAACAGCGCGCCAGTGGCACCGCCCTGCGCGACGGTGCCGCGGCGGTGTTGCAGAAGTGGAACACCGCCCGCCGCAACGCGGCGTGGGAGCGTCTGGGCCGCAGCGAGGAGGAGCTCGGGGAGAGTCCGGCCTCGGCGTTCCGCCGGCTCCGGTTGGAGATGCTGGCCGCCGAACGCGCGACGTTCATCGCCGAGCGCGACGCCGGCAATATCGACGACGAGGTGCTGCGATCGGTGCTGCGCGGACTGGATCTGGAGGAGGCCACTCTCAATCGGCGCTAGCCCGGAACTGGGCCATGGCACCGGTGAGCGCGGTGAAAACCCGGTGCGCCGCTTCGAGATCCGCGTCGGGCAGTTCGGCCAGCGCCTGCCCGGTGAGCCGGGCCAGCGGTGTGAAGAATTTCCTGGCCACCGCCAGCCCGTGCTCGTCGTAGCGCAGGATGACCTTGCGACGGTCGGCCGGATCGGCGTCGCGACGCAGATGCCCGGAGGCGATCATCCGTTCCACCAGGTAGGTGACCGCCGCGCCGGACGTGCCCAGCAGCTTGCGCAGCTCTCCCGCGGTCAGCGGAGCACCGGCCGACTCGGCCACCATCACGTGCAGCAATGCCTGAAAGTCGTTGGCGCCCAAATTGTTCTGACCGGCGAACGTCCGTCCGATCTGTTCGGACTCGGCCGTCAGCGCCCGGACGTCGGACGAGATCTGCAGTTCCAGCGCGGCCCGGTCGGACGTGGACATGTGTCGCATCCTACATTTGCTTAATATTTAAGTATCTGAAATATTTGGCTCATGTCCCGCCGCTTGTCCTGGATCCTGGCCTTGATCGTGGTGGCGCTCTCCGGTGCCCTGATGACGCTGCTGAGTTCGGGGGATTCGGCATCGCAATCCCCGGTGTCGGTCCCGCCGTCGGCCGAATCGGCCCGCGCCGACGCGCTGCGCACCGATTTCCCTGGCGGCGATCACGTTCCGATCATCATCGTGGTGACCCGCACCGATGGTGCCCCGCTGACGGCGGCCGACGTCGCAGCCGCCGGTGCAGGGGCGCGCGTCTCCGAGGACGGGAAAGCCGCGGTGCGGGTGGCCCCACTGGCCGCGGACCTGTCCGGCTTCGCCCTCGACGACGCGGTCCGCGAGCTGCGCGCCGCGGTGAACGCGCAACTGCCCGACGGTGTGCGCGCCCAGGTCACCGGCGGCCCGGCATTCGGTGCCGATATCGCCAATTCCTTTGCCGGGGCCAACATCACGCTGCTCGCGGTGACGGCGGCGGTGGTGGCACTGCTGCTCATCCTGACCTACCGCTCCCCCGTGCTGTGGCTGGTACCACTGCTGGTGATCGCGTTCGCCGACCGAGTCGGCAGCGTGGTCGGCACCGCGGTCGCCGCCGGGCTCGGGCTGAGCCCCGACGGATCGACCGGCGGTATCACCAGTGTGCTGGTATTCGGGGCGGGCACGAACTATGCGCTGCTGTTGATTTCGCGGTACCGCGAGGAGCTGCACCGGCACGCCGATCACCACGACGCCTTGCGGGTGGCGCTGCGCGCGTCCGCGCCGGCGATCCTGGCCAGCAACGCCACCGTGGTGTTGGCACTGTTGACCCTGGTGTTCGCATCGGCGCCCAGCAACCGCAGCCTCGGCGTGCAGTCGGCAGCCGGCCTGGTGGTGGCCGCGGTATTCGTCCTGCTGGTGCTGCCGCCGCTGCTCGGCGCGTGTGGGCGCCGGTTGTTCTGGCCGTTCATCCCGCAAGCCGGGGCGGGCACGCCGCCGCTCACCGAGAGCGGGCTCTGGCACCGCATTGCGGACACCGTGGCCCGCCGTCCGGCGGTGGTCGCGATCACCGCGCTGACCGGGCTGGCCGTGTTGTGCACCGGCCTGTTCTTCACCCCCCTCGGGCTGTCGCAGACCGAACAGTTCCGGGTGCAGGCCGAGTCGGTGGCCGGGTATGAGACGCTGGCCGCCCACTTCCCCAGCGGGCTGACCAATCCCACCACCGTCATCGCGCCCACCTCGGCCGCCGACGGGATGCAGCGGGCCATCGCCGCAACTCCTGGCGTGACATCGGCCGTCCCGGCGGGCCAGTCACCGAGTGGGCTGACACAGTGGTCGGTGGTGCTCGACGCCGAGCCGGCATCGAAGAAGGCGTTCACCATCGTTGCGGCCCTTCGTGATTCGGTGCACCGGGTGGACGGCGCCGCGGTGGTGGGCGGACCGGATGCGCAGGCCAGCGACGCCGCCGCGGCCGCCCACCGGGACCGGCTGGTGGTGATCCCGGCGATTCTCGGCGTCGTGCTGGCGGTGCTGTTCGTGTTGCTGCGTTCGGCGCTCGCCCCGCTGCTGTTGGTCGCGGTGACGGTGCTCAGCGCGCTCGCTGCCCTCGGTCTGGGTGGCTGGGCCAGCGTGCACCTGTTCGGATTTCCGGCACTGGACAACGCCACCCCGCTGTTCGCGTTCCTGTTCCTGGTGGCCCTCGGTGTCGACTACACCATCTTCCTGGTGACCCGGGCCCGCGAGGAGACGCCGGCCTTCGGCAACCGGGCAGGAATCGTGCGGGCGGTATCGGCCACCGGGGCGGTGATCACCAGTGCGGGCATCGTGCTGGCGGCGGTGTTCTGTGTGCTCGGCGTGCTGCCGTTGATCGTGCTGACCCAGTTGGGCATCATCGTCGGTCTCGGCATCCTGCTGGACACCTTCGTGGTGCGCACGGTCATCATCCCGGCGCTGTTCACCCTGATCGGACCGCGTATCTGGTGGCCGGGGTTGCGCGCCGACCGTTAGCGTGGCTTTCATGACGACCGGCGTGTTGTGCGCAGTTCCCCACGAGCTCGGCAGTTTCGTCGAGCTCATGCCCGATGCCACGCAGACCACGGTGGCGCAGTGGACGTTCACGGGCGGTCACATCGACGGGCACCACGTGGTGCTCACCGAGTCCGGGATGGGCAAGGTGAACGCGGCCACGGCCACCACGCTGTTGGTCGACAAGTTCGGCTGCGACGCCGTCATCTTCACCGGCGTCGCCGGCGGACTGGACCCGGACCTGGAAATCGGGGATATCGTCATCGCCGACCGCATCGTGGCCAACGACTCCGGGATCATCGAGAACGAACAACTCTCGCTCTACCAGCCAGGGCACGTGCGGTTCTTCAACCCGACCGACGAACTGGGCTTCGACGTGGACGGCGAGTTGCTCGCCCGGGTGCGGCACAGGCTGTCGGCGGTGCTGCTGCCGATTCTCGACGCGGAGGCCGGCGGCCAGGACCGGCCACCGCGGATCACCTACGGCACCATCCTTTCCGGGGACGCGTACCTGCACTGCGCCGCCACCCGGCAGCGGTGGCACCAGGAGTTCGGCGGGTCGGCCGTGGAGATGGAGGGCGCGGCGGTGGCCCAGGTCTGCACCGCGCTGGGCGTGCCCTGGCTGGTGATCCGGGCGCTCTCCGACCTCGCCGGGCATGACCCCGACATCGACTTCACCCTGTACACCACGCAGGTGGCGCACGCCGCGGTGCACATCGTGCACTCGCTGCTGCCGGTGATCTGATGGACGACCGCACGCTGCCGACGACGCTGGGCCGGTTGCGGGTGCAGATCCGCGGCACCGGCGAGGTGATCCTGTTCTGGCCCAGCCTGCTGATGACCGGTGACATGTGGGCCGGCCAGGCCAGGGCCTTCGGGGCTGACCACCAAGTGGTGCTGATCGACCCGCCCGGCCACGGTGGGAGCGAAAAGTTGACCGCACCTTTCACTTTCGCCGATTGTGCGCAGGTTGTCGTCGACCTGCTGGACGGACTGGGGGTCCAGCGTGCGCACTTCGTCGGCAATTCGTGGGGCGGCATGATCGGCGGCACGTTCGCCGTCCGGTTCCCCGAGCGCGTCGGTCGGGCCGTGCTGATGAACTGCACCGCGTCGGCGGCCGGGGCCCGGCAGCGCTTCGAGTACGGACTGCTGCTGCAGGCCGCCAGGGCTCTCGGCGGGATCCGTGGTCCGCTGACCCGCGAGGTGCTCAAGGCCTTCCTCGGGCCGACGACCATGAGCACGCGGCCCGATGTGGTGGCGTTCGTCGCGGCGGCGGCGGGCCGCGTCGACGTGGGCTCGGTGTCGCATGCGGTGCGCAGTGTGGTGCCGCGCCGGCCGGACCAGCGCGCCCTGCTCGCCGGCGTGCGGACCCCGGTCCTGGTGGTCGCCGGCGCCGAGGACGCCACCTTCCCCCTCGAGGAGACGTTGGCGATGGCCGACGCCATCCCGGGTGCGTCAACGGCCGTGCTCGACGGGGTGGCCCACCTGGCCGCGTTGGAGAACCCGACCGTCGTCAACGCTCTGATCAAGGACTTTGTGTTCGGCGGGTAGCGTCGGGGCATGACGGCCCGTGTCCTGCCGCCGGTACACATGCGGCGCAACGCCTTCGACCCCATCCCCGAGCTCGCGGAGCTGCGCGCGGCGGCGGGGGTGCAGTCGATCATCGGTCCCCTGGGCAATCCGGCCTACCTGATCACCCGGCACGAGGACGTCAAGGCTGTCCTCGCCGACCACGAGCATTTCTCCAACAGTCGGCCTGCGGATTTCACGCTGCCCGGGGTACCGGAGATCTCCGCGGCCGAGCAGGCCGCCGCCCGGGCGGGCAACCTGCTGGCCCAGGATCCCCCGGAGCATCAGCGGCTGCGCCGGATGCTCACCCCGGAATTCACCATCCGGCGGATGAAGCGGCTGGAACCGCGGATCGTCGAGATTGTCGAGCAGCGGCTGGATGCGATGGCCGACGCCGGCCCACCCAGCGATCTGATCGCCGAATTCGCGCTACCCATCCCGTCCTTGGTTATCTGCGAGCTGCTCGGCGTGCCGTATGACGACCGCGCCGACTTCCAGGAGCGGTCCGGGCGTCAACTCGACCTGTCGCTGCCCATCGCCGAGCGCATGGCGCTGCAGCGGGAGAGCCGGGACTATATGCGCGGGCTGGTCCTGGCGGCCCGGTCGGCCCCCGGCGAGGACATCCTCGGCATGCTGATCCGCGAACACGGCACCGAGCTGACCGACGACGAACTCATCGGCATCGCAGGCCTGCTGTTGCTGGCCGGGCACGAGACCACGTCGAACATGCTGGGGTTGGGCACGCTGGCGCTGCTGCGTCACCCCGACCAGCTGGCGCTGGTCCGCGATGACCCCGATGCGGTGGCGCCGGCGATCGAGGAGCTGCTGCGCTGGCTTTCGGTGGTGCAGCACGCCATTCCGCGCTTCACCACCGCCGCCGTCGAGGTCGCCGGCGTGCCGATCCCGGCGCGCAGCGTGGTGTTCGCGTCGCTGCCGTCGGGCAATCGGGATCCGTCGTTCGTCGACGCACCCGACGAATTGGACGTGCGCCGCGGGGCGGCGGGCCACCTGGCCTTCGGGCACGGCGTGCACCACTGCCTCGGCGCCCCGTTGGCCCGGATGGAGATGCGGATCGCCTTCCCCGCACTGTTTCGCCGGTTCCCCGGATTGGCCCTGGCCGAGGATTTCGCGGACCTCGAATTCCGGTCTTTCCATTTCATCTACGGATTACGGTCATTGCAGGTGAGGTGGTGACCATGCGGGTGGCAGCCGACCGCGACGCGTGTATCTCGGCAGGGAATTGTGTGATGGCCGCCGAGGCGGTCTTCGATCAGGACGACGACGGTGTGGTGGTCGTGCTGGTCGACGAGGTGCCGGCCGACGAGCAGGCGCACGCCAGGGCAGCGGTGCGGCTCTGCCCGGCCGGCGCCCTGCGCGAAATCACCTAGGCATCTCCTAGGCCGACCCCGATTGCCCGCCTCTGAGCGACTTTTCGGCGATAAAGTTCGAATACTGTTGCGGCTGTTGATTTCCCGCGTCCAGTTGTCGGTGGGTCGTTGTAGTGTCGAGTCATGTTGGATCCGGCCGAATGTGAAGGTGCCGGGTTGGTCGATGCATTGCGGGTGGCGCACCGGGCCGAGGCAGTAGCCGCCGCGCGGCGGTGGGCGATCATCGCCGCGGTGGTGGCCCACCATTGCGACGACGAGGACGAGGCAACCGCCCACGCGGTGATCGACGGGTGGGAGTACGCCACCGCCGAGGTATCGGCCGTCTGCGGGCTGTCCAAGCAAGCCGCCGCCGGTCAGATGCGCATCGCGCTGGCTCTGCGCGACCGGCTACCGAAGATCGGGGCGCTGCTGGCCGCCGGGGTGATTACCGCCAAGATTGCCGCCGCCATCACCTGGCGCACCCGGCTGGTATTCGATGCTCAAGCACTGGCCCTCATCGATGCAGCGCTGGCCGAGGTCGCCCCCACCCTCGGAGTGTTGTCCCAGCAAAACATCGAAGACGCAATCGACGTCTGGGTTGAAGCTTTCGATCCGGCAGCCGTGCCCTGCGCCCGTAGCGCCGCCCGCTCGCGCTACCTGGAATTCGGCACCGCCGAGGACCTCACCGGCACCGTCGGCGTCTACGGGCGGATGCTGGCGACCGACGCCGCGACCCTGCGGGCCCGGTTGTCCGCGATCGCCGACACCGTCTGCGCCGCCGATCCCCGCACCCGCGCCCAACGCCTCGTCGATGCGCTGGGCCTGCTGGGCGCTGACCCGGCCGCCGACCGGTTGGCCTGCCAGTGCGAGCAGCCCGATTGCCCGGCTGCCGGGATCGACCCGCGCGCGGCCGCGGTCACCGTCTATGTGCTCACCGATACCCCACCCACCGCCACCACGGGTGACCACGCGCCCACCGATCCACCGCCCGGCCCCGAACCTGAACCACCACTGGGCGTGCCACCGACTCCGACGACCACGCCGCCGCCGCCGCGCGAACCTCGCCTGGACCGTGATCAGACCCGGCCGCATAATCCGGCCGCCACCACCGGCCCGGGAATCCTGCTCGGCGGCGGCGTCCTACCTGCACCCATGCTCGCCGACCTCATTACCGCCGGCGCCGGCGTCGTCACCCTGAACGACGTCACCGTGCTGGAAGCCGAACGGGGCTACCGCCCCTCGGCGAAACTGACCGCCTGGGTCCGGGCCCGCGACCTGACGTGCACCTTCCCCGGCTGCACCCGCGCTGCCCCGCGCTGCGATCTCGACCACGTGATCCCGTGGCCGGCCGGCGCGACCCATCCGGGCAACCTCTCGGCCAAATGTCGTACCCACCACCTGCTCAAGACCTTCGGTGGCTGGACCGACCACCAACACGCCGACGGCACGCACACCTGGACCAGCCCCACCGGCCACGCCTACACCACCGTGCCGCTCAGCCGGATCTTGTTCCCCGACAAACCGATCCACACGCCGGCACCCCCGCCGCGACCGGTCGTCACCACCGCCGACCGCCAGTCGGCCATGCCCGGGCGGCGCCGCACCCGCGACCAAACCCGCGCCGCCCGCGTCACCGCCGCGCGCCGACGCAATCAACACGCCATCGACACGAACACCAAACCCCCACCGTTCTAGGTGGATTCGATATCGTCACCGATCCGGCCCGGCAGGTGGATCACGCCCGCGCGCCCAAGCAGCAGCAGGCTGACCACCAGTACCCACACCGGGAACACCAGGGTGAGCCAAACCGAGGTGTCGGCGGCCACCAGAACGACCAGCGCCATGGTGTAGGTGGCCAACGCCAACCACCGTGGCATCACACCGGTTTTCAGCCAGATGGTGGCCAACGAGATCATGAAGACCGCGGCCATCCGCAGCGCGTAGGTCTTGCCGAGTGCGGTCAACGTCATGGTGGCGAAAGCCACCACCTCGGCCCGTGCGGGCTCATCGAGCACGTCGGTCCCGCTGTGCGCCAAGCCGATTCCCACCGACGTGGTGGCGAACACCATCGCCAGGAACAGCAGCCCGGCACCCATGAACACCGAGGAGAAGAACTTGTCCTCCACCCCGGCGAACCCGTCTCGCACCACCCCGATGAACCACAGGAACGCGATCCCGGCGAACGGCATGAGCGTCGCGGCCACTTTCAGGTGACTACTGCCCGCAACGGTCCACTGGGCGCCGTGCGCAGCCCCGTCGGGCACCGTCGTCCACAACAACACCAGAGCGGTGGTGAACAGCAACGAGAACAGGACACCCGCGGCCGCGGCGGCCCGCGGCGTGGTCAGGCGGCGGAACGGAAAAGGCGTGGTCACGGCGTCATGGTCGCACCTGGCACGTAGCCGCCGCAGGGGAACGGTCGGGGCGGGTGTAGCGTGGGGGTGATCCAAGCCCACGAGGCTCAGGCATGTACCCGCTTCTCATTGCGCGTTGTGCGTCTTGTGTCGGCACACGAATCAACCGTCGAGGAAATCCATGCAGTCCAACGATCTTTTCTCACATCCGGACCGGCCCGAGGTCACCGCCGACGTCGATAACGACCCCTACAAAGATAACGTCACGACCCTCACCTTCTCGGATCGTCCAGGAGCACGGCGCGAGTAACGAGGTCCGGAAACGACAAGGCTGGCGCAGCCGAAGCTGCGCCAGCCTTTTAAGTCAGGTCCGGTCAGATGACCGAAACGCCCACTGCCTGCGGGCCTTTCGCGCCCTGCTCGACCTCGAACTGAACGCGAGCGTTCTCCTCGAGCGAGCGGAAGCCGCTTCCGGTGATCTCGCTGTAGTGGACGAAGACGTCGGCCGCTCCGCCATCAGGAGCGATGAAGCCGAAGCCCTTTTCGCCGTTGAACCATTTCACAGTGCCCTGTGCCATTGAACTTACTTCTCTCATTTACAAGCGCAACAACCAAAATGTGCGCTGAATGACCGTAGCACCCCGCGGACAAAACCGCACCATTCAACTTTCCGCTACGGCTGACCGGGCAGCAACCTGACCATCAGACCGTTGCTCTCGGCGAGCAGATCACCCGCGCCGTCACGCAGCTCGGCGTTGACAAAAGCCTTGCGGCCCTCGGTTTCCCGGATCCACCCTCGCGCGGTGAGGGTGGTGTCGATCGGCGTCACCTTGCGGTAGTCGACGTGCAGAAAAGCGGTCCGGCTGATCGGCCGGCCCGCGGCGTGGATGACCATGCCGAAGATGGAATCGAACAGCAGCGGCAGCACGCCACCGTGCACGGCATTGTTGCCGCCCACGTGATAGCGGCTGAACTCAACCTGCAGTTCCACCCCTTCGGGCTCGAACTTGGTTGCGCGCCAGGGCGGCATCAGGAGGCTGCCGACGCCCGGCAGACTCGGCACCCGGTTGGCGGGTCCTTCGCCCTCGGCCGCCTCGTACGGGTCCAACAACGCGACCAGGTCCTCGACCCGGTCGGCGGCCTCGTCCCAGGTGGCGCTGTCGGGGTTGGCCGAGACGGCCAGATCCTGCGCGCGACGCATCGCCGTGAGGAAGCGGCCGAACCCCGGCCCGGGGTCGGCGGCTTCGAACAACGGAAATCCGCCGTGCCGGTCGTACTCGGGGTCGGCGCGGCGCGGGTCCAGTCCGAAATCGGTCACCGAGACGCCAGGATGTCGCGCCGCACGATGGTCTGGTCCCGGCCGGGACCGACCCCGATGCACGACACGTACGCACCGGCCAGTTCCTCCAGCCGCAGCACGTAGTCCCGCGCCTTGGCGGGCAGCTCGTCGAATTCGCGGGCTCCGGAGATGTCCTCCCACCAGCCCGGCAGCTCTTCGTAGATCGGCTCGGCGCGAGCGATATCCGATTGGGTCATCGGCATCTCGTCGGTGCGCTTGCCGTCTATCGTGTAGCCGACGCACACCGGCACCGTCTCCAGGCTGGACAGCACATCCAGCTTGGTCAGGAAGTAGTCGGTGATGCCGTTGACCCGGGTGGCATAGCGGGCGATGACGGCGTCGAACCAGCCGCAGCGCCGCGGCCGGCCGGTGGTCACGCCGACCTCGCCGCCGGTCTTGGCCAGATAGGCGCCGTGCTCGTCGAACAGCTCCGTCGGGAACGGACCCGAGCCCACCCGGGTGGTGTACGCCTTGAGGATGCCGAGCACGGTGGTGATGCGGGTCGGTCCGATACCCGAGCCGACGGCCGCGCCGCCGGCGGTCGGGTTGGACGACGTCACGAACGGATAGGTGCCGTGGTCGACGTCGAGCAGCGTGCCTTGGGAACCCTCCAGCAGCACCGTCTGACCGTCCTCGAGCGCCTGGTTGAGCAGCAGCCGGGCGTCGGCGATCCGGTGCTTGAAGCCCTCGGCCTGGGCCAGCAGGTTCTCCACGACCTCGCCCGCGTCCAGGGCCTTGCGGTTGTAGATCTTCACCAGCACCTGGTTCTTGAATTCCAGGGCGGCTTCGATCTTGTTGGCCAGCTGCTGCTCGTCGAGGACATCGGCGACGCGGATCCCGATGCGGGCGATCTTGTCCTGATAACAGGGACCGATCCCGCGGCCGGTGGTGCCGATCTTCTTGCTGCCCATGTACCGCTCGGTCACCTTGTCGATGGCGACGTGATACGGCATGAGCAGGTGCGCGTCGGCGGAGATCAGCAGGCCGGACGTGTCGACGCCGCGCTCCTCCAGACCGGACAGCTCGGTGAGCAGCACGCCGGGATCCACCACGACACCGTTGCCGATGACGTTGGTGACACCCGGGGTGAGGATCCCCGAGGGGATCAGGTGCAGGGCGAAATTCTCGCCCGTCGGCAGCACCACGGTGTGACCCGCGTTGTTACCGCCCTGGTAGCGCACAACCCAGTGCACGCGTCCACCGAGAAGATCGGTGGCCTTACCTTTGCCCTCGTCACCCCACTGGGCCCCGATGAGCACGATTGCCGGCATGGCATTGTCTCCCTGAGTCTCCTGCTCAAATGTGATGCAGCCGGTGACCCACCATATCCGAGCGCAGCCACAGGAGAGGCGTTGACCACCACAGACGGCGATAGAGCTATCAGCGTGTTGGTCTTCGGCGGACGTCGGATTCCGCGGGCGTTAGGGGCTTGTCCTGCGGTAATGGTGGCCGAACCGGCCGATATCGATGCCGCGTTCACCGCGCGCCGGCTCGTCGTAGTGGGGTCGGAATCCGATCTGGCGACGGTGTTGGGCCGGTTGATGCGCGCCGACCGGCTCGATATCGAAGTGGCCCGGGTGGGTCGCTGGCGGTCGGGTCGGCGGGCCCGCACGGGTGCGGTGACACGGCTACCGCTGATCCGGGACGAGACGGGCACGGTGCTGGTCGGCACCGCGTACTGGTTGCCGCCCGACGAGGCGGCCCGCCACATCGAGGGCGAGGCGGTGGTCGACGACACCGTGCTGTTCGACGGGAGCGCCACCGCGGTGCGCATCGAACCGATCGCGGCGCAGCCGGGCCTGCGGGCCAGCGTGCTGACCGCCCGCATGCGGCCCAAACACTGGGTGACCGGCCGGGCGGTGCAACTCGGCACCACCGGGGCCCTGGTGGTCCGCGACGGCGTCCAGGTGCCGCGGCCGGTGCGACGGTCGACGTTCTACCGGCACACGCAAGGCTGGCTGGCCGTCCGCTGACCGGTAGTTTTCGTGGGGTGAACATCCGGCCTCTGCACCAGTCGGTGCGCCCCAGCCCGGTCTTCCTGGCGATCCTCGCTCTCACGGCGGCAGGCGGCGCGCTGGCCTGGTTCTGCGGGGACACCATCCGCCCGTTGTCCTACGCCGCGGTGTTCGTGTTCGTCGTCGCCGGCTGGTTGGTGTCGATGTGCCTGCACGAATTCGGCCACGCCTACACGGCGTGGCGGTTCGGCGACCGCGACGTCGCCGTCCGCGGCTACCTGACGCTCAACCCGCTGAAGTACTCCAACCCGGTGCTCTCGATCGCGTTACCGCTGGTGTTCATCGCCCTGGGCGGGATCGGGTTGCCGGGCGGCGCGGTCTACGTCCGGACGTCCTGGATGACCGCACGCCAGCGCACCCAGGTCAGCCTGGCCGGCCCGGCGGCCAACGCTGTCCTGGCGGTGCTGCTGCTGGCCATGACGGCCCTCTTCTTCGACCCGGCGCACGGTGTCTTCTGGGCGGGTATGGCGTTCCTGGGCTTCCTGCAGGTCACCGCGTTGCTGCTGAACCTGCTGCCCATCCCCGGACTGGACGGTTACGGCGCGCTGGAGCCACACCTGAGCGATGACAACCGCCGCGCCCTGGAACCGGCCAAGCAATGGGGGTTCTTCATCCTGCTGATCCTGCTGCTGGTTCCGCAGCTCAACCAGTGGTTCTTCGGGGTGGTGTTCTGGTTCTTCGACCTGTCCGGTGTACCGCATTGGCTGGTCGGAAACGGCGGGGCACTGACCCGGTTCTGGTCGGCCTGGGTGTAGACCCCTTGCAACATATGCGACTTTACGCATATATTTCTGGCATGGGTGCAGGACATGACCACAGCCACGGGGCCGATGCTCGGGTAAGCCGGATGGTGCTCGCCGCGGTCATCCTTTCGGTGTTCTTCTTCGTCGAGCTGGGCACCGCGCTCGCCATCAATTCGATCGCCCTGTTGGCCGACGCCGGCCACATGCTCACCGACCTCGTCGCGATGTTCATGGGTCTGACCGCGGTGCTGCTGGCCAAACGCGGCAGCACGTCCCCGTCGCGCACCTACGGGTGGCATCGGGCCGAAGTGTTCACCGCCGTCGCCAACGCCGTGCTGCTGCTCGGGGTCGCCGGCTTCATCCTGTACGAGGCCATCGAACGACTGGGTGCGGCTCCCGATGTGCCCGGCGTGCCGATGATCGTGGTGGCGCTGGCGGGCCTGCTGGCCAACGCGGTGGTTGTGCTGCTGCTGCGCTCGCACTCCGAGAACAGCCTCGCGGTCAAGGGCGCCTACATGGAGGTGGTCGCCGACACGGTGGGCAGCATCGGCGTACTGATCGCCGGCATCGTCACCGTCACCACCCGGTGGCCCTACGCCGACGTCGTCGTCGCGGTACTCGTCGCGCTGTGGGTGCTGCCCAGGGCGATCGCGTTGGCCCGCGCGGCGCTGCGCATCCTGTCGGAGACGTCGCCCAGCCACATCGACGTCGACGAGTTGCGGACGGCGCTGGAGGCGGTCGACGGGGTCACCGGCGTGCACGACCTGCACGTGTGGACCCTGGTGCCCGGCAAGGACATGGCAACGGCGCACCTGACCAGCACCCGGGAATCGGCCCTGGTGCTCGACGACGCCAGGGCCGTGCTGACCGCCCGCGGGCTCGACCACGCGACCGTGCAGGTCGAGCCGCCGGATTCGGCCGCCGACTGCGAGTGCGAAAGCCAGAACCGGTAGCCCCGCCACGACTGCCCGTAGCGCTGCGCGCCGCGGTCAGCACTGCCATCCCCGTCCTCGTCGGCAATGCCACCGGCGCTCTCGGCGCGGGGTTGATCGCCACCCTCGGGGCCTTCACGGCGCGGTTCGGGGTGGGCCGCCCCTATCTGAGCCGCGCCGCGCACCTCGCGCTGGTGGCCGGCGCGCTGGCACTGGCGGTGACCGCCGGCGCCTGGGCTGCCGACGTGGCCTGGGCCGGCGTGCTCACCGTCTCCGCCATCGCGGTCCTTGCGGTGTGGCTGTGCAGCGCATTGAAGGTCGGGCCGCCGGGGGCCTATGTGTTCGTCGTCGCCTGCGCCGCGGGCATCGGCGTCTCGGCGTCCCGGCTGAGCCCCTGGCAGATCGGGGCGCTCGTGCTGGCCGGCGGCATGCTGGCCTGGGCGGTCCAGATGCTCGGCGCACTGACGAGCTTCCGGCGCCCGGAACGGGTCGCGGTGCAGACGGCGGCCGATCGGGTCGCCGACTACCTCGGCGCCGTCGGCGGACCGGACGAGGACGCCGCACGGCGGCGGGCGGCCCACGCGCTGCACCAGGCCTGGACCGCGCTGGCCGATCAGCAGCCCGTCGCGTCCGGGAGCCGCGAGCTGCACCGGCTGCGCGCCGCCAACCATGCGGTGCACGTGCTGTTCGCCCGCGCCGAACCCGACACCGCCGACCTGGCGCACGCCCTGGGCCGGCTCGAGGCCGATCCCGATGCCGTTGCACATCGCGACCCCGACCGACATCCACCCCCGCAGGCGCCCGCGCGGCACCTGCTGCGGGCGGCGCTGCGCACCGGCTCGCAGACCCGCCGGGTGATGGTCCGGGTGGCGATCGGGGTGCCGCTGGCCGGGTTTGCCGCCGTCGGACTCGGCGTCGACCGGGCTTACTGGGCGATGGCCGCCGCGGTGCTGATCCTGCATCAGGGCGCACCGCTGTGGCACGCGCTGCGCCGTGGCGCCGAGCGGCTCCTCGGCACCTGGATCGGGCTGGCGCTGGCCGCCGCGATCATCGTCATTCACCCGCAGGGCTGGCTGCTGGCCGCCGTGCTGGCGCTGCTGAACTTCGCCATCGAGATGCTGGTGGCCCGCACTTACCTGCTGGCCTCGGTGTTCATCACCGCCACCGCACTGACCATCGGCACCGCCAGCCACCCGCTGGCGCCGGGCCAGGTCGGGCACCTGCTGCTGACCCGCGGCATCGACACGTTCATCGGCTGCGCCATCGGGTTGGCGGTGTACCTGGCCCTGGCGCGCAGGCAGGAAACCCACCGGCTCGCCGACGCGCTGGCGGCCACCCGGGCCGCGCTCGCGTGCGCCGAGCCGTTCGTGGCGGCCGGCGACACGGCGAGCCTCGCCGCCCGCACCGCGCGCCGCGACCTGCAGATCAGCGCCCTGGACATGCTGGACGTGCTCGACGCGGCCCAGGCCGGACCGCGGGACCAGCGAGCGGACGCCACCCGACTGGGCCCTGAGGTGCTGGCCGTCGAGCGCGCGTCGTCGCAGACCATCGCCGCGCTGTGGGCGGTGGAAAGCCGCCGAGGCTAGGAGACCCCGAGTTCGGCGCGCGCGGCGGGATCGCAATCGTCGAGCAGGTCCAGGCAGCGCGCGTACTCCGGCGTCTCACCGATGGCGTCGGCCGCCTTGGCCAGCGCCGCCACGCAGCGCAGGAAGCCGCGGTTGGGCTCGTGGCTGTAGGGCACCGGACCGAACCCCTTCCAGCCGTTGCGCCGCAGCTGATCCAGACCGCGGTGATAGCCGGTGCGCGCGTAGGCATAGGCCGTGATCGCCTTGTCCTCGCCCAGCGCGTCCTCGGCCAGCGCCGCCCAGGCCACCGACGCGCTGGGGTGCGCGGCCGCGACGATCGCCGGGTTCTCCCCCGCTTCGAGCTCTTCCTCCGCCTCGGTGTCGCCCGGCAGCAGCACCGGGTCCGGACCGAGGAGATCACCCATCCGAGTCATATGCCCATTGTGCCGTGCGGGCGTCGACAGCCAATCGCTAGGCTTCATCAGTAGCGTCGGCAAGGGAGGACCGCAGCAGGGATGTCGAACCCAACAGGGCCGGACGACAAGCAGGAATCCGGCGAGGGCACATCGGAGGACGACGCGCCCGAGCGTCGGTTCACCGCGCCGTCGGGCTTCGACGGCTCCACTCAGATCATCGACGCGGTCCCCGAACCGCCGACCGAGATCTTCTCCGCCGAGGACGCGACCGAGCTGATGGCGGCGCAGCCGGCCGGTGCGGCCCCCAAGAACGTTGTGCCACAGGTCATTCCACCGCGCAACGAGTCAGACCAGCCGGTCCGCACCCGACGCAGCTGGGGTTGGGTGATCGCGGTGGTGCTGGTGATCGCGGCGCTGGTGGCGCTGGCCGTGCTGGGCACCGTGCTGCTGACCCGTAAGAACAACGCGGCGGTGTCGCAAGAGGAGCTGGTGCGCAGCACCATCGGCAGCTTCGACGGCGCGATCCAGCGGGGCGACCTGGCCACCCTGCGCAGCATCACCTGTGGGGCCACCCGCGACAGTTACGTCCAGTACAACGACAAGGCCTGGGCCGACACCCATGCCCGGGTCGCGGCGGCCAAGCAGTACCCGGTGGTCGCCAGCATCGACCAGGTGGTGGTTCACGACGACCACGCCGAAGCCAATGTCACGACGTTCATGGCGTACGCGCCGCAGACCCGCTCCACCCGGAGTTTCGACCTGCAGTTCCGCGACGACCAGTGGAAGATCTGCCAGAACTCCTAGAACGATTTCGGCGCGCCTACCCGCGGTGACCCGCGGGCCCGGGGGGTAGCCGCGCCGAAATCGCTTGGCGGAACTAGCCTGCCGAAACACTCCGGCCCGCGCTGTGCAGGTCGTTGCAGGCCTCGATGACCCGCTGGGTCATCGAAGCTTCGGCCTTCTTCAGGTAGCTGCGCGGGTCGTAGACCTTCTTGTTGCCGACCTCGCCATCGATCTTCAGCACGCCGTCGTAGTTGCTGAACATGTGCCCGGCGACGGGCCGGGTGAAGGCGTACTGGGTGTCGGTGTCGACGTTCATCTTCACCACGCCGTAGCGCAGCGAGTCCTCGATCTCGGACTTCAGTGACCCCGAGCCGCCGTGGAACACGAAGTCGAACGGCTTGGAACCCTCGGGCAGGCCCAGCTTGGCCGCGGCCACCTTCTGGCCTTCGGCCAGCACCTCGGGCTTGAGCACCACGTTGCCCGGCTTGTAGACGCCGTGCACGTTGCCGAACGTCGCGGCCAGCAGGTACTTGCCGTGCTCGCCGGCGCCGAGCGCGTCGATGGTCTTCTGGAAGTCCTCGGAGCTGGTGTAGAGCTTCTCGTTGATCTCGGCCTCCACGCCGTCCTCTTCACCGCCGACGACGCCGATCTCCACCTCGAGGATGATCTTGGCGGCCGCGGTCAGCTTGAGAAGTTCCTGGGCGATCTCCAAGTTCTCGTCGATCGGCACCGCCGAGCCGTCCCACATATGCGACTGGAACAGCGGGTCTTGCCCCTTGGCGACGCGCTCGGCCGAGATCGCGATGAGCGGACGCACGAAGCTGTCCAGCTTGTCCTTGGGGCAGTGGTCGGTGTGCAGCGCGACGGTGATGGGGTACTTGGCGGCGATCACATGCGCGAACTCGGCCAGCGCCGTGGCGCCGACAACCATGTCCTTCACACCCAGGCCGGAACCGAATTCGGCTCCGCCGGTGGAGAATTGGATGATGCCGTCGCTGCCTGCGTCGGCGAAGCCCTTGATGGCCGCGTTGATGGTTTCCGACGACGTGCAGTTGATCGCCGGGAACGCGAAGGAGTGCTCCTTGGCACGGCCCAGCATCTCGGCATAGACCTCGGGCGTGGCGATGGGCATGGAAACTTCCTCTCGGCTGTCCGGCTGACCCGGTCAGTATGACAAGAAGCGGGTCAGCAGGCACTGGCCGGTCTGGATTAGCGTTGCGCAGATGCGCATCGGCCCGACTCTCGCTGTCGTCACGTCGGGTGCTGTGCTGCTGTCGGCGGCCTGCGCCCGGCACCCCGAACCCGCGCCGCCGCCGCCCGCACCGCCGCCACCGGCGGTCGCCCCGGCGCCGGTACTGGCCACCGACCTGCCGCCCGGACAGGCCCAGCTGATCGTGAACGGTCGCGACGCCGGCCCGATGGGCCCGGTGGTGTGCTCGCATCGGGACGGGTTCAGCCGGTACACCATCGGGGAGACGTCGCTGGGGGTGACGGTGGTGATCACCGACGACGACGTGCCCTCGGTCCGGTCGGTGACCATCGGGGACGCCGGCGGGGTGTCCATCGGCTATGACGCCGACGTGTCCGAAGATCCACCCAAGGCCAGCCGCCACGGCGACACCCTGACCGTGACGGGCGCGGGTGAGGGCACCGACTCGACGAACCCGGCGCGCATCGTGCCCACCACCTACGCGATCGCGGTGGCCTGCCCGGTTTAGATTGCCCGGTATCTTGGGGCCTCATGACCACCACCCATCTGGCCCTGATGCCGGATTTCCTCGACCCGCTCAAGCTGATCGAGCAGTTCGGCACCTGGGCCCTGGTGGGCATCCTGGTCGTCGTCTTCGTCGAATCCGGTGTGCTGTTCCCGATCCTGCCCGGTGACACGCTGCTGTTCGTGGCGGGCATGTTGGCCGCGGGTACCGCCGCGCAGAGTGCCGCGGTGGACACCAACTTCCAGTTGTGGCAACTGCTGGTGTTCATCCCGGTGGCCGCCGTGCTCGGTGGTCAGGTCGGCTACTTCGTGGGCCGCTACCTGGGCACCGCGATGTTCAAACCGGACGCCAAGGTGCTCAAGCAGAAGTACCTCGACGAGGCACACGCCTTCTTCGAGCAGCGCGGACCGTTCGCGATCGTGCTGGCCCGCTTCGTGCCGATCGTGCGGACGCTGGCCCCCATCACCGCCGGCGCGGCGCAGATGAAGTACGCGGTGTTCACCCTGTACAACATCATCGGCGCCGTGTTGTGGGGTGTCGGTCTGACGCTGCTGGGCTACGGGCTGGGGCAGTTCGAGATCATCCAGAAACTGCTGGAACCGATCTTCATCCTGATTGCCGTGGTGTCCCTCGCCCCGATGATCTGGGAGTGGTACAAGCGCCGCAAAGCGGCCAAGAACGCCACCGACAACGCCTGACGTCAGGTTCGGTCGGCCGCCGTCGGCTGCGCCTCGAGGGCGTGCGCCGCTTCCATCAGCATCCAGCCAGACAACTGCACCGACAGATCTCGCTCGGGGATCTCGGACGCGTTGACCGCGCCCTCGACGAACTCGGCCTGTTTACCGCCGGGTGTGGGCACCTCGGCCGGGCGGTCCCAGAACGCGCCGAACAGCGGCCACCCGTCCACCGTCTGCCGGTTCGCCCAGGCCGCTTCGGCGGAGGCGAGCACCATGTCCCGGGCGGTGGCCCGCGCGGTGACGTCGTCGGCGGTATCCCCGGGCAGGTCGGTGGCCACCTGCGTCAGATACCGGGCCAAGATGGCGTTGAACAGGCCGCCGTCGCCGCCGCCGGCGCCCTGGATGACACCGTCGCCGGTCATGTGCTCGCGCACCGCGGCCACCAACCGGCGAGCCCGCACCGCATGCTTGCGGTCCTGCGTGCGGACGGCCAGTTCGGTCTCCAGACCCAGCACCACACCCTGGCAGTAGGTGTACTGGGCGCGCACCAGCGAGCCGGCCTTGATGCCGTCGAACACCAGGTATGTCTGCTGGTCGATCAGGGTGTCGTCGATCCAGTCGGCCATCTGCTGGGCGCGGCGCAGCCGGTCGTAGCGGGCCAGGAAGATCCCGGCCGGGCCGTTGGCGGGGGCGTTGAAGAACTGGTCCTGTTTGCGCCACGGGATGCCGCCGCCGTCCTCGGGCACCCAGGCGGTGAGGAACTGCTCGGCGAGCTTCTTACCTGCGCCCGGGCGGTGCACCCCGGCCAGGCGCCCGGCCCGTTCCAGGGCCAGCGCCAGCCACGCCATATCGTCGTAGTAGTCGTTGGTCCAGGTGATGTTGCGCAGATGGTGGCCGCGGATCTGTCGGGTGATCATCGAAATGCGTTGTGGTGCAGGCGCTCTCACTTGCGCGTCGACCAGGCAGTCCAGCAGGTGGGCCTGCCACCAGTAGTGCCAGGTGCCGAACAGGCGCTGTTTGCGGGCCGCGGGCCAGGCGACGACGCCGAGCTGGGTGCCCGGCAGACCCCACAGTCGCCTCAGGTGCCGCTCGGCAATGGCGGTCTCGGCACTGGCTGCGCGGTCGGCCCACACCTGATCCATGCCTCGATCCTGCCTCAACCGACCCCTACCAAGCCGCCGTTATGTCGGCATGGGCGCGGATCCAGGCATGCATGGCGATCCCGGCGGCCACTCCGGCGTTGATGCTGCGGGTCGAGCCGAACTGCGCGATGGACACCGTCATCCGCGCCCCGGCACTCGCTTCCGGACTGATGCCCGGGCCCTCCTGGCCGAACACCAGCAGGCAGTCCCTTGGCAACGCGGTGGTTTCCAGCGGCACCGAGCCGGGCACGTTGTCCACCGCAACGACGGTCAGCCCGGCGCCGGCTGCGAACTCGAGCAGACCGGCGGTGCTGTCGTGATGCTGCAGCCGTTGATAGCGGTCGGTGACCATGGCGCCGCGGCGGTTCCATCGGCGCCGGCCCACGATGTGCACGGTGTGCACGGCGAAGGCGTTGGCGGTGCGCACGACGGTGCCGATATTGGCGTCACTGCCGAAGTTCTCGATCGCGATGTGCAGCGGATGCCGGCGTCGATCGATGTCGGCGACGATGGCGTCCCGCGTCCAGTAGCGGTAGGCGTCGACGACGTTGCGGGTGTCGCCGTCACGCAACAACTGCGGGTCGTAGCGGGAAGCGTCAGCTCCGGAGGGCAGCGGGCCCTCCCACGGGCCGACACCGGGGGTCTCTCCCCACTCGGTGGGGCCGGTGTTCATGCCTCGTCTCCCGCTCGCTCCGGTCCTCGCTCGTCCCTCGCTACGATCCTCACTCGCGCTCGACTTCGGGTCACTTGGTCCAGAGCCCCGCGTGCGTGCCCACCACCGACACCGTCGGGTACAGCAGCGCGGCGTTGATCTCGCCCTGCGTGCACATCGACGCGCGGACGGCGACGGCGTCCAGACTGGCCTCCGGCAGGATGAGCAGCGAGGAGCCGTAGGCCGAACAGGCATGGGACAGACCATTTCCCGGGAGGGTGGGCCCGGTGAGCACCATCAGCGGGCCGCCGCGCGCGGCCGAGTCGGCACGGTAGCGCTGCGCCGTCCCGTCGATGGACAGGCCGATCAGCATGTAGCCGTTACCGGAGAACGCCGTCGGGTCGCCGAGGGCGGCCTGGGTGAGCTGAGTGCCGTCGGCGCGGAACGCGTCGACGCTGGTGGAGTGCAGCACCAGGCCGGCTTCGCTGTCACCGGTGGGCATCAGACCGACCGGGAAAGCTGCCGGCCAGGCCACCGTGGTCTTCGGGATGCGTTCCTCCGGCGAATACAGGTACACCCCGCGGACCTGGCTCTGATCCCGCAGCGGACCCAGACACACCGTGCCACTGAGATGTTGCGGATCGGTGGCGGTCACCGGCGACAGGCTCAGGCTGGTCGCGTCGGCGCACCCGCCGATGGCGTTGGACTCGAGGGGATGAGCCAGGGCGCCGTACAGACCGAACCGCAGGCTCTCCGGTTTGACGTGCGGGCCGCCGGCTTTGGCGGGGGCGGCGTCGATATCGACGAGCACCTGGTCGCCGTCGAAGCGCAGATTGGACACCGAGACGTTCCAGCCGAGCAGCGTCAGCGACTCGCCGATCCGGGCCTGCTGGGCACCGTAGGGGTTACCCGCGGCGTCACCGCCGGAACATGCCGCCAGCAGCAGCACCGTCAGCACGGCCGCTACCGTCCGCTTCACCCGCATTCAGGTCCGCCCGCGGCCCTTACCGACACGTTTGGTGAAGGTGCGCACCAACTTTCGCGGCGCCAGTCGGCTGGCCGTGGTCAGCGCCTTGTATTGCACGCCGGGCACGATCACCACCTCGCCCTTGGCGACGGCCGCCAGGCAGTCGCGCACCACGTCGGGCACCTCCAGCCAGAACCACGACGGCGTGCCGGACATCTCGATGCCGGCGCGGTCGTGGAACTCGGTGTGCACGAAACCGGGGCACAACGCGTGCACGCTCACACCGGTTCCATCGAGTCCGTTGGCCAGCCCCTCGGAGAACGAGATCACCCAGGCCTTGGACGCCGAGTAGGTGGATCCCCGGCCCGGCAGCAGCCCGGCCACGCTGGCCACGTTGATGACGGTGCCGCGGCCCGCGGCCAGCATGGGCGGTAACGCGGCATGGGTCAGTGCCAGCACGGCGGTGACGTTGACGTCGAGCTGCGATTGCAGCGTCGCGTAATCGGCTTTCCAGAACTCGCCCGAGGTGCCGAACCCGGCATTGTTGACCAGCACCTGCACACCGTCGGCCAGCCGAGCGGCCACCGTGCGGCGGTCGGCTTCGACGGCCAGGTCGGCGGACAGCACCTCGACGCCGACGCGGGAATGGTCACGCAGTTCGGCCGCCAGCGCTTCCATGCGGGTGGTGTCGCGGGCCACCAGAACCAGGTCGAAGCCTTCGGCGGCATAGCGGCGGGCGAAGCCGGCGCCGATCCCCGACGTCGGTCCGGTGATCAGTGCGACGGGTTTGGCGGATCCGGTCACCGCTGATAGTGCGGGGCTTGCCGGCCGTTGCGCACCGGTGTGCGCTGGTCGACATAGCGGCTCACGTCGGCACGGCCGGGCGGCAGGTCACCGCGGCCGGCGGGCAGTTCGGCGGGCCGGGGCAGCAGCGGGCGGCTGGGCGATCCGCCGCGGCGGGCGAGGGCGGGCTGACCGGCGTGCACGCCGACGCCGTTGCGGCCCGGCTGCGGAATCGGCGGCAGCACGCGGAGCAGGTCGTTGAACTGCCGGACGGTGCGCAAACCCTCGTCCCACTGGGCGCGGCTGCTGGTGATCGGCATGGCGACCAGCGTCCAGTTCTGCTCGTTCCACATGATCTCGGCGCAGTCCGGTGCGGTGTGGGCGAACGTCACCATCCGGCGGTCGCAGGCGCGCCGGGCCGCGTCGAGGTTGGTGGAGTACACCATCCGCGGGCCGATCGCGCCGAGCAGCCAGATATCGCTCTCGCGCGGCTCCTTGATGTCCTTGAGCCGCAGGTCGACGACGACGTTCGTGCCGACCTTGCGGTGCAGCGCGATCACGGTGGCGACGTCGTCGAGGTCGAAGATGAACACGGCCTCGCCGCGGATCTGACCGAGCACCACGTTGCGGGCGGTGACGTGCTCACCCACTGTGGACATCACGCCGCGCTTCCAGCGGTCGAGGATGTCGTGGGACTCGTGCTCGTAGTCGAAGCCGTGCGACTTCGCCCACGACTTACGCCGCCGGCCCAAACCGCGGCGGCGGTCGATATCGACATACAACAACACGGCCGCCCCGGTGAAACAGAGCGCGGACAGTGTGAACCAGAGAGGGACCATTGGGACCTAGCGTACTTGCTGGTACCCCTCTACCGGGAACTCGTTGTGGTCACAACCCGATTACTTGCACTGATATTGCGCCTCACCAGACACACACTCCCGCATTTCCTGGCGGAAATGCGGGAGTGTGTCGGTTCGGCCGGAGCAACCCGGTAAAACCCCGGAAGAACCTCCGGAAGAACCCCGGAAGAACTCAGCCCAGGACCAGGCTTTCGCCGTCGGCGCTGAGGTTGACCGGCACGATGTCGCCGTCGTGCACGTCACCGGCCAGCAGCAGCTTGGCCAGCTGGTCGCCGATTGCCTGCTGGATCAGCCTGCGCAGCGGACGGGCGCCGTAGAGCGGGTCGAAACCGCGCTGGGCCAGCCACTGCTTGGCCGGCAGCGACACCTCGAGGGTGAGGCGACGCTGCGCCAGCCGCTTCTGCAGCTGGGCCAGCTGGATGTCGACGATGGACACCAACTCGCCGGGCTCCAGGCCGTGGAAGATGATCACGTCGTCCAGCCGGTTGATGAACTCGGGCTTGAACGCCGAGCGCACCGCGGCCATCACCTGCTCCTCGCTGCCGCCCGACCCGAGGTTGGACGTCAGGATGAGGATGGTGTTGCGGAAGTCGACGGTGCGGCCCTGCCCGTCGGTCAGCCGGCCCTCGTCGAGCACCTGCAGCAGCACGTCGAACACGTCCGGGTGGGCCTTCTCGACCTCGTCGAACAGGATCACCGTGTACGGCCGCCGCCGCACCGCCTCGGTCAGCTGACCACCCTGGTCGTAGCCGATGTATCCGGGTGGGGCACCGACCAGCCGGGCCACCGAGTGCTTCTCGCCATATTCGCTCATGTCGATGCGGACCATGGCGCGTTCGTCGTCGAACAGGAATTCCGCCAGCGCCTTGGCCAGCTCGGTCTTACCGACACCGGTGGGCCCGAGGAACATGAACGAGCCGGTCGGCCGGTTCGGGTCCGCGACGCCGGCCCGCGAGCGGCGCACCGCGTCGCTGACGGCCTGCACGGCCTTGCGCTGGCCGATCACCCGCTTGCCCAGCTCCTCCTCCATGCGCAGCAGCTTGGCGGTCTCGCCCTCGAGCATCCGGCCCGCCGGGATGCCGGTCCACGCCGACACCACCTCGGCGATGTCGTCGGGTCCGACCTCCTCCTTGAGCATCACGTTTTCGCGCGCCTCAGCCTGGGGCAGGGCGGCCTCGAGCTTCTTCTCCACCTCCGGGATGCGCCCGTAGCGCAGCTCGGCGGCCTTGGCCAGGTCGCCGTCGCGCTCGGCCCGATCGGATTCGCCGCGCAGCGCCTCCAGCTGTTCCTTGAGCTCGCGGACGACGTCGATGGCGCCCTTCTCGTTCTGCCACCGGGTGGTCAGCTCGGAAAGCTTCTCCTTCTGGTCGGCCAGCTCGGAACGCAGCTTTTCCAGCCGCTCCTTGGACGCCTCGTCCTCCTCCTTGGCCAGGGCCATCTCCTCGATCTCGAGGCGGCGCACCAGGCGCTCGACCTCGTCGATCTCGACGGGCCGCGAGTCGATCTCCATCTTCAGCCGGCTGGCGGCCTCGTCGACCAGGTCGATGGCCTTGTCCGGCAGGAAGCGGGCGGTGATGTAGCGATCCGAGAGGGTGGCCGCAGCGACCAGCGCCGAGTCGGTGATGCGCACACCGTGGTGCACCTCGTAGCGGTCCTTGAGCCCGCGCAGGATGCCGACGGTGTCCTCCACCGACGGCTCACCGACCAGCACCTGCTGGAACCGCCGCTCCAGGGCGGCGTCCTTCTCGATGTACTTGCGGTACTCGTCGAGGGTGGTCGCGCCGACCAGCCGCAGCTCGCCGCGGGCCAGCATGGGCTTGATCATGTTGCCGGCGTCCATCGCACCCTCACCGGTCGCACCGGCGCCGACGATGGTGTGCAGCTCGTCGATGAACGTGATGATCTGGCCTGCCGAGTTCTTGATGTCGTCGAGGACGGCCTTGAGCCGCTCCTCGAACTCACCGCGGTACTTGGCACCGGCCACCATCGACCCCAGGTCGAGCGAGACGACGGTCTTGTCCCGCAGGCTCTCGGGCACGTCACCGGCGACGATGCGCTGGGCCAGGCCCTCGACGATGGCGGTCTTACCGACGCCGGGTTCACCGATCAGCACCGGGTTGTTCTTGGTCCGTCGACTCAGCACCTGCACGACGCGGCGGATCTCGTTGTCCCGGCCGATGACCGGGTCCAGCTTGCCGTCGCGGGCGCGGGCGGTCAGGTCGGTGGAGTACTTCTCCAGCGCCTGGTAGGTGCCCTCGGGGTCGGGGCTGGTGACCCGCGCGCTACCGCGCACCTTGGTGAATGCGTCCCGCAGCGCCTGCGGCGAGGCACCGTGGTTGGTCAGCAGTTTGGCCGTGTCACTGCTCCCGGTGGCCAGCCCCACCAGCAGATGCTCGGTGGAGACGTATTCGTCGTCCATCTCGGTGGCCAGTTGCTGGGCGGTGGTGATGGCCGAGATCGCCTCCGGTGAGAGCTGCGGCTGCGAACTGGAGCCGCTGGCACTGGGCAACCGGCCGATGAGGCGCTCGGCCTCGGTCCGGATGGTCGCGGGCTCGACTCCGACCGCTTCGAGCAGCGGCGCGGCGATCCCGTCGTTCTGGGTCAGCAGCGCCATCAACAAATGAGCCGGCGTGATCTGCGGATTGCCTGCGGCGGTGGCCGCCTGCAGCGCCGAGGTCAGCGCCGCCTGGGTCTTCGTGGTCGGGTTGAACGAGTCCACGACACCTCCCTTTCCCTGTGGAGAAAATGCTTGTCGTACTGTCCAACGTACTCAAGGTTGAGTCTGTTCCGCTCAAGTTTACCTTTTTGGATCGATTTTGGCGATAGTGGACTCCGGGAGGCGCTCGGCCAGGAGTTGCGCCAGGTGGATACCCCGGCGATCGGTCAGATCATCGAGTTGGGTGCGACAGGAGAACCCGTCGGCCAGGATCGGCGTCGCAGCGTCGGCCGCCCGCACCGCGGGCAGCAGCTGCTGCTCGGCCACGGCGACCGACACCTCGTAGTGCCCCTTCTCCACCCCGAAGTTCCCGGCCAGGCCACAGCACCCCGCGAGTCTGGTCACGTCGGCACCGGCCGCGCGCAACAGCTGCGCGTCAGCTGCCCAGCCCAGGACCGAGTGGTGGTGACAGTGTGGCTGGGCGACCACCGTCGTGCCCGCCAGCGTGGGTGGCTGCCAGCCCCGCGCGGTGAGCAGTTCGGCCAGGGTGCGGGTGGCGGCCCCGACGGCGTCGGCGCGCTCGCCGCCGACGAGTTCGGCCGCCTCCGACCGCAGCACCGCGGTGCACGACGGTTCCATCCCCAGCACCGGCACCCCGTTTTCGGCGGCCGGGGCCAGGGCCGACACGGTGCTCCCGAGAATGCGCCGGGCCGCGTCGAGCTGGCCGGTGGAGATCCAGGTCAGGCCACAGCACTGCTGTCTGTCGGTGAGCCGTGGCCGGTACCCGGCAGCCTGCAGCACGCGGACGGTGGCGACCCCGACCTCGGGTGCGAAATAGTTGGTGAAGGTGTCGACGAACAGCAGCACGTCGTCTGCACCTGGACCGGCGTCGGCGGAGACGTTGCGGCGGAACCATTTCCGAAACGTCTCCGGCGCGAACGCGGGCACCGACCGGCGCGGGTCCACCCCGGCCGCCGTCAGCGCCGCCCGCCCGACACCCGGTAGCCCGATCACCGAGTTGGCCAACCGGGGGGCCACCGCGGCCGCCCTCGCCCACCGCGGCAGCCAGCCCAGTGAATAGTGCGACGCGGGACGGACCCGGTGCCGGTAGCTCTGGTGCAGCACCTCGGCCTTGTAGGCGGCCATGTCGACGCCCGTCGGGCAGTCCGACGCGCAGCCCTTGCACGACAAGCAGAGGTCAAGGGCCTCATGCACTTCCGGTGCCCGCCAGCCACCACGCACCTGCCCGCCGTTGACCATCTCCTGCAGAACCCGGGCCCGACCCCTGGTGGAATCCTTCTCCTCCCGGGTGGCCGCATACGACGGGCACATCACCTCACCGATGCCGGTGTTGTCCGCACGGCACTTGCCCACCCCGGTGCACCGGTGCACCGCCTGACTGAAATCCCCGTCGTCGTGCCGGTAGGCCAAGGCCAGGTTGTGCCGCAGGGCCGGGGCGGCGGGCACCCTCAGGTCGGCATCCAGCGCAGCGGGCCGCACCACGACGCCGGGATTGAGCAGATCGTCGGGGTCGAAGGTGTGTTTGACCGCGGCGAGCAACGCCAGCGCGTCCGGCGAGTACATCAGCGGCAGCAGTTCACCACGAGCCCGGCCGTCACCGTGTTCCCCGGACAGCGACCCGCCGTAGCCGGCCACCAGGGTGGCGGCGGCGTACACGAAATCCCGGAACACCGCGGTGCCGCCGGGACGGTCCAGCGGCAGGTCGATGCGGATGTGCAGGCAGCCCTCACCGAAATGGCCGTACGGCATGCCGGTCACGCCGAATTCGGCCATCAGCGCGTCGAATTCGCGCAGATAATCCCCGAGCCGGTCGGGTGGCACCGCCGCGTCCTCCCAGCCGGCATGTGCCGGTCGTCCCGCCGGACTGCGGGCGGCCAGGCCGGCGCCGTCGGCCCGGATGCGCCACAGCGCGGCGGCCCGCACCTGATCCTCGACCACCAGGGCGTCCACGGCACCGCAGCTGCGGGCCACCTCGACGGCGCACTGCCGCGCCTCGTCGAGCGTCTCGCCCACCACCTCGACGAAAACCCAAGCCGCACCGGCGGGTAACGGCGGGACGGCACCGGCGCCCTTGCGTTCGCGCACCACGTCGACGATGCGCGAATCGATGCCTTCACAGGCCGAAGGTCGGTGCGCGACGATCACCGGGGCCGCGTCACCGGCCGTCGCGATATCGGGGTAACCCAGGACCACCAGCATCCGGTGGGCGGGTTCGCGCACCAGATCCACCGTCGCCTCGGTGCACACCGCGAGGGTGCCCTCGCTACCCACCAGCAACCGGGCGACGTCGAATCCGTTCTCCGGCAACAGGTGTTCCAGCGAGTAGCCGGAGACCTGCCTGCCGAATCGGCCGAATTCGGTGCGGATGGTGGCCAGCCCGGACCGGGTCACGTCGGCCAGCGCGTCGAGCATCGGCGAGGCCGACCGGTCGGCGCCGTGCCGGCCCGACACCAGCCGCAGGTCATCGCCCGCCGCGGTGAGAACCCGCAGTGCGGCGATGTTGTCGGAGGTCCGGCCATAGCCCAGCGCCCGGGATCCGCAGGCGTTGTTGCCGATCATCCCGCCGATGGTGCAGCGCGACAACGACGACGGGTCCGGCCCGAACCGCAGGCCGAACGGCGCCGCCGCCCGTTGCAGCACCGCCTGCACCACACCGGGCTGCACGACGGCGGTGCGGGCATCGGGGTCGATGGCCACCACCCGGTTCATGTACCGACTGAAGTCGAGAATCACGCCGGTACCCACCGCATTGCCGGCGATCGAGGTGCCGCCGCCGCGCGCGGTGACCGGCACCCCCGACTCCCGACACACCCGCAGGACCGCCGCCACCTCGTCATGGTCGGCGGGACAGACCACCGCGGTGGGGATCACCCGGTACAGCGACGCGTCCGAGGAGTAGGCGGCCCTGCTGGTGGCGTCCACCCGGACATCGCCGACCCCGGCGGCCCGCAGCGCGGCATGCAACGCTTCCACCTCGGTCATCCCTGGCATGCTACGGCAGTCGTAGCATGCTAGGAACCGCCCGGTCTTGCTACAGTGCGGCCATGGCCGGTCCAGTGCGGGAGGACGACGGGCTCGCACTGGCCCCGCTGCAGGGCACCGGCCGGCGGGCCGAGCAGGTGATGGAGGCGGTGCGCGCGGCCATCGACGCCGGGGTCATGCGTCCCGGCGTCAAGTACTCGATCTACCGCCTCGCCGACGCGCTGGCGGTATCGCGCACCCCGGTCCGCGATGCCCTGCTTCGCCTCGAGGAAGTGGGGCTGATCCGGTTCGAGGCCAGGCAGGGCTTCCGCATCCTGCTGCCCGACCCGAAAGAGATCGCCGACATCTTCGCCATCCGGCTGGCTCTCGAACTGCCCGCGGTCGGCCGGGCCGCCGTCGCCTGCGACGCGGCCCTGGCCGCGCAACTGCGGGACCGGATGCAGCTGCTGCGCACCGCCGCCGAGGCCGGCGACGAACGCACCTTCGCCCACCACGACCATCTGCTGCACGACCACATCCTGGCCGCGGCGGGAAATGCCCGCGCCAGGGCCATCATCGGGTCGCTGCGCGAGTCCACCCGCCTGCTCGGTGCCACCACCGCCGACCGGGACCGCAGCCTGTTCGACATCGATGCCGAACACCGGCCGGTGATCGCCGCCATCACCGCGAACCGGCCGGACGCGGCCGTCGCGGCGATGCGCCACCACCTCACCTCGACCGGGCAGCTGCTGGTCGCCCAGGCCATCCGCGACCAGGATTCACCGCTGGACACCGCGACCGTGTGGGCGCGGGCAGTGACCTGACACGGGGTGCGCCGCGACGCTAATCAGGGCATTCTCCGACGTAGGAGGCTAGCGTCTGGTTATGTCCGGCTACCGAGATTTCGAATTCGAGCGGAAGTTCGTCGTCGACGATCTGCCCGCCATCGCAGCATCGGACCCCACCCCCGTCCTGATCGTGCAGGCCTACCTGTTCGCGGCGGACGGGTATGCGGTCCGGGTCCGGGTGCAGGGACCCGCTGTCGCCGAACCGGATCGGTCCCCCGCCGACCTGGTGGCGGCGCTGGGCGACGAATCGATCGGCACCATGACCGCCAAGGGCCCGGCGGCCGGGGGCACCCGGTACGAAGCCGAGCGTGAACTCGACCCGATGGTCGCGGGCCAGATCGTGCAGCGCGCCGAGCACGTGGTGGCCAAGATCCGCTATTCGGTGTGGCTGAACGAGGACGGCTGGATCCTGGACCGCTTCCTCGGCGGTAATGCCCCGCTGGTGCTGGCCGAGGTGGAACGCGGTGGGCCCGTTGTCGATCTGGTGATTCCCGACTTCTGCGTCACCGAGGTGTCCGAAGACGATCGGTTCCGCAACGAGTACCTGGCGCACCGGCCGTTCGGCGGGTGGGCCGATGCCTATCGGCGCGAATTCGCTTCGCAGGGACCGACATTCATCGCCAACCTGGGCCAGAACCGATTCGGCGGGTCCTAGCCGGTCAGTCCGGGTAGTCCCAGAACTGCAACCAGGTGACGGTCGCGAACAGGGTGAGCGTCACGGCGTAGACCGCACACACCGCGGCCGCGCCGCGCAGGCTTATCCCCCGGCCTCGTCCTGCCACGGGATCCAGCCAGCGCCGGGTCCGCGCCACCGCGAACGGCATCAGCGCCCACTGCATCAGTGACACGCTGGCCACCTGGCTCAACCACATCGCCAGCCAGGGCTCGGCGCCGACCCGGTCGAGTACCGGACCGAGGAAGCGCGCCAACAGCATCACCGTCGGGTACAGCACCATCAGCACGAGCATCGCCGTCTTCCAACTCGGCGTCATCTCGGTCTTGCCGTTCTCGATCCGCACCGTGGTACCCAGTGGGGTGGTGTGCGAGAAGGTGGAGAAATCGTCGTCCAGCGCCGAGCGCAGGGTGGGCAGCGCCTCCATCCGTTGCCGGGAACTCAGCCAGCCGGACAGCAGTTTCTCGGTGCGGAACCGGATCAACGTCATCCACTCGTCGTCCGGCCCGGTGGCCGGGAACACCACTGTGCCCTCGTAACCGGAGAACCGTGCGCTGGCCGTGGTCAGATCGCCCTGCGCGGCGATGAAATCGGCTTCCCGGCCCGCGGACACCGGATGCCGGAACACCGCGACCCCGGGCGGGGTGAACTCGCCCTCCACCACGACCAGATCGGAGGAGGCGCGGTGCAGGCCGCGCGCCCGGCCGTCGCGCAGCACCGCCGCCCGCGCTGCGCCGTCCAGCCAGGCGTGCAGTTGTGCCTCGCTGCCGAAGGTCGCCGATACCGCCAGCTCCAGGCGTGGATCGGCATGCACCGACACCACCGCGTCGACGAAGCCGGGTGCGGTGCGGGCAGCGGCGGCCAGCTCGTCGGCCCAGACGTCGAACCCGTTCAGGTCGGGGGGACGGTGAAAGAAAGTGACGACGATGGCACTCATGGCTTCCTCACGGGTTCAGGTGACGGCCCTGGACGTAGACGGCGGCTACCGACGATTCCCGCAGGCCCATCAACAGCGCGAAAAGTGTTTGATCACGCGCCAATTGGGGATCCGCCGAGCGGATCCCGTTGGTCAGCGCGGCGGAAAGCGCGGGGGTTCGGGCTGGGTCGACGACGACGAAGTCGGCTTCTTTGCCGGCGTCGAAGTTGCCGAACCGGTGCTCCATGTCCAACGCCCTGGCCCCGCCGAGGGTGCCGAGGAACAGCAACTCGGCGGGGTGCAGCGACGTTCCGGCCTCCCCGTCCTCGGAGATGTGCACCTTGAACGCGTCGCCCAGCACCCTCGGGATGAGCCATTCGTCACCCCCGCCGAAATCCGTTCCGGCCGAAAGGTTCACCCCCGAGTCGACGGTACGCCGCCATGGCATGGTGCCCGACCCGAGGAACAGTTGCGAGACCGGGCAGTGCGCGATGGAGGTTCCGGTCTCGGCCATCCGGGCCAGCTCGGCGTCGGTGCAGTGCACGGCGTGCGCCAGGATGGTCCGCCGGCCCAGCAGGCTGGCCCCGCCGACGGCGGACCCCGGCAGGAATCGGCCGTCGTAGGTGTCCAGGTAGGACTTCACCCCGTAGGTCGACTTGGTGACGTCCACCTCCCCGGTGCCGGGCCGGTTGTTCTCGTTGATGTGGGTGTGCACGTACACGCCGCGATCGCGTACCGAATCATAGAGCTCACCAAGGCTTTTCAGCGTCTCGACGGTGACCGACAGGGCGAATCTGGGCACCACGGCGACGTGCAGCAGCGCGGTGTGCACATCACCGGTGTCGGCGGCGTGCCACCGGTCGATCTCCGCACGGGTGAGCCGGATGGCATCGGCCTCCGAGGTGAGCAGCGGGCCCGCCGAGTCTGGGCCGACGGTCTGGATGCCACGGCCGCTGACAATCCGCAGCCCGCGTCGCTGCGTCTCGGTGAACAACGCATCCTGGGCGTGCGGGAAGGCCGAGCCGAACACCATGGCCGCCGTGGTGCCCGCCGCGATGCGCCGGTCACAGAATTCGGCGGCCGCCGCGGCGGCGAAGACCGGGTCGGCGAACCGGGACTCGGCGGGAAAGATGCACTGGGTGAGCCACTCCAGCAGCTGTCCACCACCGTAGGAATCTCCGGCGTAGGTCTGCGGGAAGTGGATATGGGTGTCGACGAAGCCGGGCACCAGGTAGCCCGGCCGGTGGTCGTGCACCACCGCGGCGGCGTATTCGGGTGGGATATCGGTTCTGCTGCCGCAGAATGCGATCCGTCCGTGGCCGTCGAGCACCAGCGCGCCGTCGGGGATCGACACCAGGGAAGCCGGGGAATCGCCGATGGCCGGGCTGCCCGCGATGTGGAAGATGTGCCCGTAGTGGATGTGGCTCACGGTCTCTAGGGGAACACGGAAGCGGGCGTATTGCCGGTCAACCGGCTGAAACCGCGCCGGATGCTACGTTCTGCGCTATGTCCGGGAATTTCGGCTCGACGCTGACCGAGCTCATCCCTCTGGCCCTGGTGATCGCGCTGTCGCCGTTGACCATCATCCCGGCGGTGCTGGCCCTGCACACCGCGGAGCCGCGCCGCACCGGGCTGATGTTCCTGGCCGGCTGGTTGCTCGGCACCGGGGTGCTGACCGGCATCTTCGTCGCGGTTTCCGATCTGATGGGCACCCTAGACAAACCGCCGGTATGGGCGTCGTGGGTGCGGATCGCCGTGGGCGGTTTGCTCATCGTGTTCGGCGCCTACCGTTGGTTCACCCGCAGGCAGTCCGAGCATTCCCCGGTCTGGATGCGCAAGCTGGCCGATCTCACCCCGGCTCGTGCGCTGGTGACCGCGGCGGTACTGGCGGTGGTCAACCCCAAGGTGCTGTTCATCTGCGCCGCGGCCGGTTTGGCCATCGGTACTGCCGGGCTGGGTCGGGTGCACGCCTGGATAGCGCTGATCTATTTCGTCGCGGTCGCCGCGTCGACGGTGGCAGCCCCGATCCTGGCCTACGCCGTCTCCGGCGACCGGTTGGCCCAGCCGCTGACCATGCTGAAGGACTGGATGGAGCGCCAGCACGGCACGCTGGTCGCGGCAATCCTCGTCGTGATCGGTGTTCTGGTGCTGTACAAGGGAATTCACGGCCTGTAGCGGTTCCCGTGGCGCGCCGCCGCAGGGTTGCGCACCCCGAACTACACTCCTCACACGTGGGACTCGACGATCGCGACGCGCTGCACACCGTGCGCGCGGCCGTCGACGCGGAGCTCATCGGCCGGTTCTACACCCGTTGGTTCGCCGGCGACACCACCGCGCGCGACCTCTTCCCGCCCGATCTGGCCCACCAGCGGCACAACTTCGCCCACGCGCTGAACTGGCTGCTCACCGAACTCATCGCCCAGCGCGCCGACGAACCGGTCGCCTTTCTCGCCCAGTTGGGCCGCGACCACCGCAAGTACGGGGTGGTCGGCGCGCACTACGACACCATGGGCACCGCCCTGCTGGGGACCCTGCGCGCCGAGCTGCACGATCGGTGGGACGCCCGGGTTGCCGAGGCCGCCGGGGACACCGTGGCGCTGCTGGTCGGTGTCATGCGTGGGGCCGCCGACGCCGACGGTGGCCTGCCGTATCACGACGGCACCGTCGTCGAGCACATCCGCGCCACCCGCGACGTCTCGATCGTCCGGTTACAGCTCGACCATCCGCTGCGCTATCACCCGGGGCAGTACGTGTCGGTGCAGGTGCCGCAATGGCCGCGGCGTTGGCGCTACCTCTCGCCCTCCATTCCCGCCGACCCGGGCGGCGCCATCGAGTTCCACATCCGCTCGGTCAGCGGCGGCATGGTGAGCACGGCGATCATCGGCGAGACCCGACCGGGCGACCGCTGGCGGTTGTCCAATCCGCACGGCGCCCTGCACGTCGACCGCGCCGACGGCGACGTACTGATGGTTGCGGGCAGCACCGGCCTGGCGCCGCTGCGCACGCTGGTCATGGATCTGTGCCGCTACGGGGTGAATCCGCGGGTGCACCTGTTCTTCGGGGGCCGGTTCCCCTGCGATCTGTACGACCTGCGCACGTTGTGGGAGATCGCCTCGACCAATCCGTGGCTGTCGGTCACCCCGGTGTCCGAGTTCGCCACCGACCCGCCGTGGGCGGCCGACTATCCGGATGTGCAACCGCCGCGTGGTCTGCATGTCCGCCAGAACGGGATGCTGCCCGATGTGGTGACCCGCTACGGCGGCTGGGGCGACCGGCAGATCCTGATCTGCGGCGGCCCGGATATGGTGACCGCGACGAAGGCGGCGCTGGTCGCCAAAGGTGCTCCACCCGAACGTATCCAGCACGATCCGCTGCACTGAGAGAGGACGCACCGGTGCCAGAGCCCATCACCCTGCAGGATCCATCATCCGCGCTGACCGCCACCTTCGTGCCCGCTGCCGGGATGATCGGCACATCGCTGGCCGAGAACGGCGTCGAGTATCTGGGCCAGCGCCGCGGCCTGGACGCCTATGTGGCCGACGGCAAGACGATGGGCATCCCGCTGCTGTACCCGTGGGCAAATCGGTTGAGCGCCAACACTTATAACGTCGACGGTGCGGTGGTGACACTGACCCCGGGAGCCGGCGGAGTACGCGCTGACGCCAACGGCCTGCCGATCCACGGCGTGCTGGCCGCCTACCCGGGCTGGCTGGTCACCGCCCACACCGACAACCGGCTCACGGCCGCCGTGGACTTCGGCGCCAACCCGCGGTTGCTGGCCGCCTTCCCGTTCCCCCATCTGCTGACCCAGGACGTCACTCTGGCCGACCGCACGCTGACCATCGCCACCACCGTCACCCCGACGACGGGCGCCGCCGTGCCACTGTGCTTCGGCTACCACCCGTACCTGCAGATCCCCGGCGTACCACGGGCCGACTGGGTGCTGGAAACCCCTGCGCTGCACCGGTTACCGACCGACGAACGCGGCATCCCCACCGGCGAGCAGCAGGACTGGCCCGCCACGGCGCAGCGGCTCGGCGACCGGGTACTCGACGACGGGTTCTGCGGTGTGGCCGACGGCGCGGTGTTCGCGCTGTCCGGCGGCGGCCGCCGCATCGAGGTCGTCTACGAGCAGGGCTACCCGGCCGCGCAGCTCTTCGCACCCGCGGGCGACGATCTGGTGGCGATCGAACCGATGGCCGCCACCACCGATGCGCTGCGCCGCGGCGACCATGCCGTCGCGGCCGGCGGCCCCGTCACGGCCCGCTTTTCCATCCGGGTCAGCTGACCGCTGCGGCCAGCTGCACCAGCCCGGCGGCTACCGCGTACCGCGGACCGTGGCGGCCGTCGATATTGGCCCGGCCCACCACGGTGTTGCTGCCCGCGGCGCGCAGTGCCTCTCCGACGGTGCGGATCAGCTCGTCGTCCAGTGCACCACCACCGGCCAGTACCAGTACCGCAGGCATGCGTTCGAACACGGTGAGGCATCGGACGATATTGGCGGCCACCGTCGCCTCCTTGACGGCCAGCCGCAGACTGCGCCATTCCTCAGCGGCCAGCGTGCGGGAGAACGGCACCAGGCCCGCGCTGCCGCGAGTGCACAACCGGCCGATCGCGTCGGCGGTGGCCGGCGTGTCCAGGAACACCCGGCGGCCGTCCTCCTCATGCGCCAGGTGCGGCCCCTCGACGCGCAGCGCCGGGCTGCGTTTGACGCGTTCGGCCAGGGCGCGCGGGATGTTGAGCACCCGGGCCACCGCCGAGGTGATGGTCTCCCCCGCCCCCGCAGCGGTCACCGTCCGGTCCGGTCCGATCAGGTCGACCGTGCCGCCGCCGATATCGCAGACGATGACGTCGGCGGGCAGACCGGGTGTGGTCAGTGCGCCGCGGGCGGCCGCGGCGGGCTCCGCCGCCAGGGTTTGCGCCGGCCGGCCGGTCAGCTCTGTCATCGTGGCGGCGGCATCGGCGACGTGGTCGGCGGCCAGCAGCGCGACGACGGCGCCCTTGGTTTCGGCCACCCCGCGGCGCAGCCAGGCGCCGTTGTCGATGGTGGCCAGATCGGTGAAATAGGCGTCGTCGACGGCGATCCCGCCCTCGGCGGATTTCAGCGACCGTAACCGGACCCGTACCGCGGTGCCGGGCGCTTCGGTGCGCAGCAGCGGGTAGGCCTGTTCGGGGGCGAATCGCACCGTCTCCCCGGCGATCCGGCAGTCGACATAGTCGTCGTCGGTCGCGGGTGGTTCCGGTGCCCGGGTGCGCCGGGTCACCGCGATGGCCGGTGCATCGGCCAACTCCCTGGTGAACTCGGCGACCCAGGGCAGCTCGGCGGGGTCGATCTGCAGGGCGGCGGCCAGCGCGATGGGGTCGGCCAGCGATCGGTAGGCCCGGCCCTCCTGCACCACCTCGAGGGCGACCAGGACACCGGGTTCCAGCAGATGGGTGTCGGCTTCGTCGACCACCGGCACCCGGACCGGGATCCGGTTGGCGATCAACACCGCGTCGTCCTCGGCGGCCAGCACCCCGACGATGTTCCACCCCGCGGCCACCGCCTCCGAAATGTTCTGCGCGGCATCCTCGTAGTCGATGTCCGGCCCGACCGAAACCACCACCGGGTGCGGTGCGGTGGGGCCGGTCAACGCGTGGACCGGCACATGCCTGCCGACGCCGTAACCGGTGCCGGCCGGGGTGCTGGCGTCGGGGCGGCGCAGGCTGATCACCGGTGAGCGCGGTGAGGAGGCCGGCGGCAGCGGCGCGGTCGCGGTGTCCACCGGACGAATCGCCGAGAGCACCACCCGGTCGGCGGTGACGCCGGCCTGCACCTCCAGGCGGGTCAGCAGGGCGGCCGCACCCTCCAGGGAATCCCGGGACCCCTTGCGGCCGCGGGTCGGGGCCTGGCCGTGCGCGACGGGTTCGGCACCGCCGCCGTCCACCCGGGCCAGCACGATCTCGGTGGTGTGGTTGCCGACGTCGATACCGGCAATTGTTGTCAACGCAGCAGGCCCCGCCTGGCGTACACCGCGGCGGCCTGCTCGACGAGTGCGGCACACCGCACCGCGCCGTGGTTGTGCAGGGACACCCGCAGCGCCTCCAGTTCGGCGGCGGTCGAGCGGTTCGGCCGCAGCGCCTCGTACAGCGCCATCACCTCTTCGCCGTCGATGAGCGCCAATTCGGCTGCGCGCAGGAAGTTCTCGGACAGTTGCGGGTTGCCGTGCTCCTCGGCGACGACGGCCTGATGCGCCAGGGTGGCCGGGTCCATCCGCAGATCAGCCAGACCCAGCCGGCCCTCGACGGCGGCAGCCACCGTGAATTCACTGGTCATGCTCGTCTCACCTCCACGGTCAGCGGTACGGCACCGGGTTCGCTGGCATCGCGCTCCAGCGCCACCAGGGCGACGGCGCGGGCGTGGTAGCGCGCCGAGATGGATTCGTCGGTGCCTCCGGTGAGGATGGGAACCGGCGCCATCCCCTTGGCGTGCCGCGCGGCGTTGCGGCCGAGTTCGCGGTAGTTACGGGCGGTCAGCAGCGGAGCGACACTGAACAATTCGAGGTTGGCCAGCGGAGCCAGATCGCGGCGGTGGATCAGCGCGGTGCCCTTGCCCTGCAAGCCGATTCCGATACCCGAGCCGGACAGTTTGGCCGCGGTCAGCCCGATCAGCCCGACGTCGATGGTCGAACGGACCCGGACGAACCGGGGCACGCAACCCTCCTCCTCAAGGCCGGCGGTGATCTGCCGGATCGCCTCGCCGACGGTCAGCCCGCACAGGGTCAGCCAGACGGAGCGGCCCAGCGCCGGTGACAGCCCGATACACACCTCCCGCGGGTTGGTGCCCTGGCGGGCGTCCTCGATATCGGTGATCACCAGGTGCCCGGCGTGCGGAGCCTGGTCGGCGGTGAGTTCGGCGGTGGTGCGGGCCTGGCGGATATCGTCGATCTCGGCGCGCCGCGCGTCGGTGAGCGCGTAACCCGTTCCGGGTCCGCGATAGTCGTTGGGATCGGTGACCTTGGACAGCACCCGCATCTGCTCGTCGAAGATGGCCGAGGTCTGCAGCTGGTCGCCGCGCAGCCGCTCGGCGGTCAGCGCCATGATGGCCTCGGCCTCCGTCGCGTAGCCGGTCCGGTGCAGCGCGGCCACCACGTCGAATACGGTCAGTTGGCGGGCCTCGATGGCCGCGGCGGCCTCGGCGACGGCCTTCGGGTCACCGGGCGGCATATCGCGCGAATCGTTGGCGACGACGGCGGCCTCGACGCGGTCGTCGTCGTAGTCGGCTAGGCCGAGATCGCGGTACACGGCCTGCACCGCCGTGGCGGCGCGGCGCCGGACCCGGGCCAGATGGTCTTGGCCGACGGTGCGCAGGCCGCCGTCGGCGCCCCAATCCCGCTGCAGCACAAGGAAGTCGTCCATGTCGTCGGCGTTGAAGTTCGACAGCGCGAAGGCGTTGTCGTAGCGCGGGATGGACCCGAAACCGGAGAAGATGAAGTCGGCCCCGCCCAGCAGCACCGGCAGGGTGTGCGCGCTGCGCCGGACATCGGACTCGGAGATCAGGTTGTCGTTGCCCGCACAGGATTCCAGGTCCCGCATCATCACCATGAGGTTCTCGGCGAGCAGTTCCTTCATGCCCTCGGGCACCGAGGACACCACACCGACACCGTCGATGCCGCCGTTCTGCACCCCTTGGGAGCCCAGCGCCCTGGCCAGGGAGACGCAGCGGGATTCGAGGTAGAGGATGGAGCACTTCTCGGCCGCACCCATCAACACCTCGGCGCCGCCGCCGCTGGTGACGCGCATCTTCAGGCCGCGTGAGGCGTAGGCGGAGGTGAGGATGGCTTTCGAGAAGGGGGTGTCGTCACCGTCGGTGAAGACCTGTTCGGTGCCGTAGATGGAGATGGTCTCGGCGTAGCTGGTCAACCCGCGCAGCCCGAGTCGCAGTTCCAGTGCCTCCTCGATGGAGCACTGCGCCATGGCGCCCGGCACCCCGACCTGGGAGCCGATCAGCAGGGCCACCGCGTTCGAGGGGGCGTCGCCCAGCACCGGCACCGTCGTCTCGACCTCGCGGAATCCGTAGGCCACCGCGCTGGCCGCGTCGGCGGCGATGAGCAGCGGGTCGTCGAGTTGGTTGGTGACGTGGGCCTGGTTGCTCGGGGTGCGACGGGCGCGCATCTTGCTCATCGCGACCTGCATCTCGGCCGGGGTGAGCACCGCGACGACGCGGGCCAGCTTGGCCGGCGTGGTGCCGCCGATCAGCCGCACCACCTCGGCCCGCGGGACGTTGATGTCCACCGTCATCCGGGCCAGGGTGACATCGTCGAGGGCCATGGCCTCGTCGGCGGCGGCCAGGTCGATGCCGTAGAGGGCGATGAATTCGTCGATCACGTCGAAGGACTCGGCGGGTTTGCCGTCCAATTCGACGACCGTGCCGTCCCTGATCACCAGCGAGGGCTCTGGGTCGAACGGGCTGTGCATGGCGGCCAGCCCGAGCTCGGGCGCGGCGACGCTGAACCCGTCGAGATTGACGGGTTTGGCGTCGAGCACACGAAAACGGCCCAGTTCTGGGGAGGATTCGGCCATGTACCGAATCCTGCCTTGACTGGACCGTTTTCGTAAAGGGTTAGTCCATTTGTCGGGTAAACCCAACCAAAAAGCCGGTCAGCGCACCCGTTTGCCGTGCGGTTGCCACAGCACCACCGCGGTGCTGGGCTTGCGCATCCGCTCCAGCTCGGCGGTCAGCTCGGCGACCCGGGCCTGCAACGCCTCCACCTGGTTGGTCAGCTCGATGATCCGTTTGATCCCGGCCAGGTTGACCCCCTCGTCCTGGGACAGCCGCTGGACCTCGCGCAGCAGATCGACGTCGTGCTGCGAGTAGCGGCGGCCGCCCCCGGACGTGCGCTGGGGACTGACCAAACCGAGCCGGTCGTAGGTGCGCAGGGTCTGCGCGTGCATACCGGCCAGCTCGGCGGCCACCGAGATCAGGAAGGTGCGGGCGTCGTCCTTCTTGCTCACAGATTGCCCGCCCATCCCGCGCGCGGATCGAACCCACTGGCCCGTTCCGCCTTGGCGTACGCCTCCAGCGCCTCGGCCGCTTCGCCTTCCAGGGCGGGCGGCACCGCGACCTTCACCGTCACCAGCAGGTCGCCGTGACCGCCGGAGCGCTTCGGCACACCGCGGCCCCGCACCCGCAAGATGCGGCCGTCCGAGGTGCCCTTGGGCACCCGCACCCCCACCTTGCCTTCCAGCGTCGGGATGGAAAGCGTTGTACCCAAAGCCAACTCGTGGAAGCTGACCGGAACGGTGACCGTAAGGTCGTCACCGTCGCGCCCGAACACCTTGTCCGGCCGGACATGCACGGTGACGTACAGGTCACCCGAGGGGGCGCCGCGCAGCCCCGCCTCACCCTGACCGGCCAGCCGGATGCGCTGGCCGTCCTCGACGCCCGGCGGGATCCGGACGTTGATGGTGCGGGTCCGGGTGGTCACCCCGGTGCCCTTGCACTCGTCACACGGGTGCTCGATGATCGACCCGCTGCCGCGGCATTCGGTGCACGGTTCGGAGAACCCGAACGCGCCCTGGTTGCGGTTGATCACCCCGGCGCCGTTGCAGTTGGGACACACCTTCGGGCTGGTGCCCGGGCGCGCCCCGCTGCCATGGCAATTCGTGCACGGGGCCGGGCTGGTGAGCCGCAACGGCATCGCCACGCCCTTGGTGGCCTCCATGAACGACAGTTCGGTCTCGGTCTCCAGATCGTTGCCCCGGCGGGGCCGGCTCGGCCTGGGCTGCTGTGCGCCCCGGCCGAACAGGCCACCGAACAGGTCGCCGATGTTGGCGCCACCAGCCTGGCCGGCCTGGTCGAACAGGTCACCGAGGTTGAACTCGGCACCGTCGGAGCTGAAGCCACCGCCGCCATACGGACTGCCACCACCGCCACCGAAGCGCCGGCCGAACCCGCCGTTGGCGAAGAGCCGACGGGTCTCGTCGTACTCCTTGCGCTTGGCGTCGTCGGTCAGTACCTCTTTGGCCTCCGAGGCCGCCTTGTAGCGGTCCTCGGCGGCGCTGTTACCGGGATTGCGGTCCGGATGGTTCTCGGCGAGAATCTTGCGCGCGGCGCGCTTGATCTCGTCCTTGGTGGCGCCGGAGGAGACGCCGAGCTCCTTGTAGAAGTCCTTCTCAACCCATTCACGCTGGGCCATGCGTCACCTCCTCTCCGGTGCTAGTTCTCTGATTGTGCGGGTTTTTCGTCATCGGACGTGGCAGCCACGCCCCCGTCGGCATTTTCGACCGTGTCGACCACGCCGACCATCGCGTGGCGCACCACCTGATCGCCGACCTTGTAGCCCTGGCGCATGACGGTGCCGATCACCGGGTTCGATCCGTCACCCTCGTGCTGCACGGCTTCGTGCAACGCCGGGTCGAACGGGTCACCCTCGGCACCGAAGGCCGAAAGACCCTGTCCCTCAAGGGTGCTGACCAGCTTTTCGGCAACCGCCTTGAGCGGTCCGGAGTCCAGGTCGCCGTGACTGCGGGCCCGGTCCAGGTCGTCGAGCACACCCAGCAGTTGGGTGATCACGGCGACCTTGGCCCGCTCGGCGGTGACCTGCTGGTCGCGCAGGGCACGCTTGCGGTAGTTGGCGAACTCGGCTTGCACGCGCTGCAGATCGGCAGTCAGCTCGGCGATTTTCTCGTCGGCGGCTCCGGACCCTCCGGCAGCCTCGGCGGGCGCCGAGCCCTCAGGATTGTCCTGAGGGTTCGGCTCCTGCTCGCGGACCGCACCGGTGTCCGGATCGATACGCCGTTTGTCGGTGATGGTCACCGGCTCGTGCGAATCGTCCTGACTCACTTGCGCTCCTGATCCTCGTCGACGACCTCGGCGTCCACCACGTTGTCATCGGCGGCCGAACCACCGGACTCACCACCGGTCTGCTCGGCCTGGGTGGCCTCGTAGATAGCCTGGCCCAGGGCCTGGCTCTCGGTGCCCAGCTTCTCCATCGCCGCCTTGATCGCGGCGATATCGGTGCCGGCCAGGGCCGTCTTGGCCTCGGCGATCGCGGCGTCGACCTTGGTCAAGGTGTCCTCGGGAACCTTCGATCCGCCTTCGGCTTCACGCTGGTCCTTGACGAACTTCTCCGTCTGGTAGACCAGCGACTCGGCCTGGTTGCGGACGTCGGCCTCCTCGCGACGCTGACGGTCCTCCTCGGCGTGCGCCTCGGCGTCCTTGATCATCCGGTCGATCTCCTCCTTGGACAGGCCGGAGCCTTCCTGGATCTTGATCGTGTTCTCCTTGCCGGTGCCCTTGTCCTTGGCGGTGACGTGCACGATGCCGTTGGCGTCGATGTCGAACGTGACCTCGATCTGCGGCACACCGCGCGGGGCCGGCGGGATGCCGGTCAGCTCGAAGGAGCCGAGCAGCTTGTTGTGCGAGGCGATCTCACGCTCACCCTGGAACACCTGGATCTGCACCGACGGCTGGTTGTCATCGGCCGTGGTGAAGGTCTCCGACCGCTTGGTGGGGATGGTGGTGTTGCGCTCGATGAGCTTGGTCATCACGCCACCCTTGGTTTCGATGCCCAGGGACAGCGGGGTGACGTCAAGCAGCAGAACGTCTTTCACCTCACCCTTGAGCACGCCGGCCTGCAGGGCGGCGCCAACGGCCACCACCTCGTCAGGGTTGACGCCCTTGTTGGGCTCCTTGCCGCCGGTCAGTTCCTTGACCAGATCGGTCACCGCGGGCATGCGAGTGGAACCACCGACCAGGACGACATGGTCGATCTCCGAAACGGAGATGCCGGCGTCCTTGATGACCGACTGGAACGGCTTACGGGTGCGGTCCAGCAGATCCTGGGTGATGCGCTGGAACTCCGAGCGGGTCAGCTGCTCGTCGAGGAACAGCGGGTTCTTGTCGGCGTCGACGGTGATGTAGGGCAGGTTGATCGAGGTGCTCTGCGAGGAGCTGAGTTCGATCTTGGCCTTCTCGGCGGCTTCACGCAGCCGCTGCATGGCCATCTTGTCCTTGGTCAGGTCGATGCCGCTGGTGCCCTTGAACTTCTCGACCAGCCAGTCCACGATCCGGTCGTCCCAGTCGTCGCCACCGAGGTGGTTGTCACCGGAGGTGGCGCGGACCTCGACGACACCGTCGCCGATCTCCAGCAGCGAGACGTCGAACGTGCCGCCACCGAGGTCGAAGACCAGGATGGTCTGTTCCTTCTCGCCCTTGTCCAGGCCGTAGGCCAGGGCGGCCGCGGTCGGTTCGTTGACGATGCGCAGCACGTTGAGGCCGGCGATCTGGCCGGCGTCCTTGGTGGCCTGCCGCTGAGCGTCGTTGAAGTACGCCGGGACGGTGATCACGGCGTCGGTGATGTCCTCGCCCAGGTACGCCTCCGCGTCCCGCTTCAACTTCTGCAGGATGCGCGCGCTGATCTCTTGGGGGGTGTAGTCCTTGCCGTCGATGCCGACGGTCCAGTCGGTGCCGATGTGGCGCTTGACCGAACGGATGGTCCGGTCGACGTTGGTCACCGCTTGGTTCTTGGCGGGCTGACCGACCAGCACCTCGCCGTTACGCGCGAACGCGACGACCGACGGGGTGGTGCGGGAGCCCTCGGAGTTGGCGACGACGACGGGGTCGCCACCTTCCAGCACTGCGACGACGGAGTTGGTGGTCCCGAGGTCGATACCGACCGCACGAGCCATAGTGGTTGCCTCCTGATTGGCTTGAAAGGATCTGAGTGAACCTCACTCAAGCCTGCACCCGCCGGCGGTCGCCTGTCAAGCCAGACTTGAGTCTGATGCACTCAAGTTGTTGTCGATCAGGTCAACGGGGCACTGCGCGGTTTTGTTCCCGCGGCCGGGCAGCGAAGCGGGCTTCGCGAATGTAGGGAGAAGCGGGCTTCGCGAATGAGGGAAGGGTGCTGCCCTCAGGCGGCCAGCGAAATATCGACGCCCAGCATGTCGCCGACGGCGTGCGCGGCAGCCCAGTCGCCGTCGCACACCGCTCGGGCCAGGTCGTCGACCAAAGGGGTGTGCACACCGAGTTCGGCCAGCCAGTCCGACACCGTCGGGACGATCTGGTCGGAGTGCACCAGGCGGCAGCGGCCGTCGTGCAGACGATCGCGGACCTCGTACACCGCCGCTCGCCGCTTGCGCATGGCCCGCATCCCTTCCCGGTTGCTGTCGATTCTCGTTGCGCTTCTCCTGATAGGACGTATCGACACCCACTTTGGGATCGATATTCCTCGGACTTTTTTTCGAGCTTCTCGGCAGCTTTTTCGGCAGGCCGGGAACGGCTACCTTCGATCCCAATCGGACCTGGGAGGACATCGTGCACAAGACCCTGAAACGCGCCGCGGTCGTCGCCGTCGCGGCCTGCGCCCCCATGGCGTTCACCGCGGCCGTCACCCCGGCCATCGGCTCGGCCGATTGCGCGGGCGGCCAGTGGTGGGATCCCGTCGCCAACGTGTGCCAGGCGCCGCTGGTACCCAACTGCACCGACGGCTGGTGGGACCCGGTGGCCAACACCTGCCGGCCGGCCATGGCCACCACGCCGCTGGCATGCGACAACGGCTGGTGGTGGGACCCGGTGGGCAACGTGTGTCGCCCACCGCTGCTGCCTCCGCAGTAACGCAGGGCTGTCCGGTACCGTGCCAACAACTCAAGGGGTGCGGGAGGGTGACGGTGTCACAGGAAGTATCGAAGTCGGGAGCCGACCCGGGCGTCGGCCCAGACGTCGGCCCGGATGTCACGGACGACCAGCCGGCCAACCGCGAAGGCCATGAGCGTCGAGCGTTCCGGCTGACCACGCCGGTGGGTGACCTCGCGGTGATCCTGCGGACGCCGCGGCGGCGACCGGTCGTGCCCAAGCGCTTCGACCCGTTCGGCATTGCCGACCGGGCCATGGATGCGGCCAAGGTGGGATTCAAGCTGGCCACGTGGGGTGAAGAGCAACTGGCGACCCTGGTGAAGAACCGGCTGGAAGCACTGGAGCCGCCGGCGCGCACGGTGGCGTCGGCCAAACCGGTCGACACCGACTCGCTGCACGGCAAGATGGGCAAGCTGCTCGACCGGGCGCTGGACCAGAGCACCGCCGGTAGCCAGACCGAGTTGTATCACCGGCTGCTCGACCAGTTGGTGGCCGACGAAGCACGCATCATCGGCGCCCTGTCCGAAGGCGCGGCCTCGCCCTTGGTCAACGTCTACTCCAGGTCGCGGACCTCGGGCGGCGCCGTGCTGGAGAACGCCTGTCTGATCGGTCGCACGGCCAACGTCGCTTTGCCCAATATGGTCCCGCAATACGTCGGGCATCTGCTATCTCTTGGGTTGGTCGAGACCGGTCACGAGGACCCGTCCAAGAAGGCGGACTACGAGGTGCTCATGGCCGAGCCCATGGTGTTGCGAGCCATCAAGAACGCAACGCGCGGGCCACTCGTCGCACGGGTGGAGAAACAGACCTTGAGCCTGTCGGCTCTGGGCCGCGGGTTGTGGGAGGCAGCGATGCAACAGGACGGCCCGTGATCCCCGCATGACCAGCGAGAAGCTCGCGGATCGCGGATGAGTACCAGCGAGACACTTCTCGCCATCCAGAGTTGGCAGGAGATCAAGGCCGACTTCAGCGTCAACTGGCTGATCTACCTGTCCATGCCCTTCGTGGCCGCATTCGTCGGCTGGAGCACCAAGATCGTCGCGCTGGAGATGCTGTACCGGCCGCAGGAGTTCAAGGGCATCGGACCGTTCGGTTGGCAGGGCATCGTGCCGCGCCGGGCGGGCAAGGTGGGGTCCAAGACCATCGAACTGCTCACCCAGAACCTGCTCAAACCCGAGGAACTGCTGCAGAAGGTCGACGCCAAGGAAGCCGTCGAGGCGCTGCGGGAGCCGTTGACCGAGGCCGTCGACGAGATATCCCGCGACCTCGCCGAACAGATCCGACCTGGATTGTGGGATTCGCTGCCCGAGGCCGCGCGGGTGGCCATCAAGTCCCGGATCCATGCCGAGACGCCGCGGGTGGTCGAGAGCCTGCTGCGCGAGATGCAGTCGGATCTGCCGCGCTTCGTCGATGTCCAGTTCCTGGCCATCACGACCCTGGTGCGTAACAAGGACAAACTCAACAAGCTGATGCGCGGCCTCGGCGACAACGCGATGGCATTCGTCCGGCGCAGCGGCATCTATTTCGGCCTGGCCATCGGTGTGGTCCAGATGGTGGCCTGGGCGTTGTTCCAGAACCCGTGGATCATGCCCGCGTTCGGCTTCGGCGTCGGCTTCATCAGCGATTACATCGCGCTCAACATGCTGTTCCGGCCGATCCACCCCATCAAGTTCCTCGGTTTCATCCCATTCCAGGGGCTGCTGCACGCCCAGCGCGACACCATCACCCGCGACTACGCGCGGATCCTGTCCGAGGACCTGTTCTCCGCCGAGATCCTGTTCGACGGGGTGCTGCGCGGTCCCGGCGCGGACAAGCTGTTCGCGCTCGTGGCCAAGGAAGTGGACGCCGCGATCGATGCGCAGACCGGGGTGGCCAAGCCGCTGGTGCAGTTCGCCGTCGGCACCGAGCGCTACAACGCCGTGAAGAACAACCTGGTGCACATGGTGCTGGAGAAGCTGCCGACGGCACTGCACGAGGCGCAGGACTACGCCATGAATGCCCTCGACCTAGAGCACACGATCATCGACAAGATGGGTCAGCTCAGCAATGAGGAGTACGAGTCGATCCTGCGGCCGGTGTTCAAGGATGACGAGCCGACCATGATCGCCGTGGGCGCCGTCCTCGGTGGTGTCGTCGGCGAGATCCAGGTGCAGCTCATCGAGCACTTCGGTAACGAACCACCGCACGTCGCGCTGAGCGACCTGACCCGCCTGCTGCTGCGGCAGTAGGGCGCTCTCACCGAGAAGAATGCTCGGCGGCTGGCGCGGACGACACCGGGCGGTGTGCTGCCCAGCGCAACAGAGCCGCGCTGACGGCGCCAACGGCTACCAGCACCGCACAACCGGCACCGGCGAGCGCCCCTAGCAGCCAGCCGGCCACCCCGGTGCCGGCCACGAACGGTGGCAGCCACTCGACGACGCGCACCCAGGACGGAATCTCGCTGTGCGCGTGGGCGATGGCCAGGGCGCGCTCGGGATACAGGTCGTTGAACGCCACCCCGAAGGACAGTGCCGCCAATTGCAATACCCAGCCGGTCCAGAAGTTGTCGGTGTCGTGCCATACCGCGTCGCCGATCAGACCGCTGGCTGCCGCGAAGGCGAACGCGGCCGCCCAGACACCGGTGACCGTCATGTTGATACGCACGAAAAGCGAAGTGCCCCAATGCTCGGGCGCCATCCGGTGCCGTGCGTAGACCATCGTGTACGGTCGCCTGATCATCAGGGTCACCACGGCATACCCGGCCAGCAGTGCATTGGTGATATCACCGGACCACAGTTCCAGCCACGCCTTCGTGGCGCTCGAGGCGAAGAACCCGATGACCGCCATCAGCACGAAGTAGCCGACGCCCAGAAACTCGATGACATGCACCGGGATTCCCCGCCGCCCGCACATCACGAGGATCAGCACCGAGATCGCCAGCGCCCCCGAGACGGCCACTTCGTAGCGTCCAGGGCCGGCCAGCGTCGACATCCACATCCACGGCGCAAGGCCGGAGAACGGTGAGTCCAGGAACCTGTCCCACAAGCGGGCTCCGTGCTTGCCGAGCATTACGCCGACCCTAGGTCGCCATGCTGTGAAGTTACCGAGACGCGACCTAACGTTCCCGAAGTCGCGACATCCCAGCCGGTAGCCTCGACGTGTGGTCAGCGAGGGGATACGAGTGGCGGTGTGCGTGGCCGCAGTCGTGCTGAGCCTGGGTGGTTGCTCCGATCTGACCAACGGCCATCCCACCGGGGCGCCGAACACCGACGGCATCGAACCGACGGTGTCCACCCCGCGACCCAGCCGAAGTACCCCCGCGCCTCCGAGTACGCCGGCCCCGTCCAGCCCCCTGCCCACCGCCGCGCCGCCGGGCGCCGAGACCCTCGCCCCGCAGAACGGGTATGTCTTCATCCAGACGAAATCGGGGTTGACGCGCTGCCAGGTGTCCACCGCCGAGGTGGGGTGCGAGTCGCAGTTCCAGAACGCTCCCCAGGTGGACGGCACGCCCGCCAACGGGGTGCGGTTGAGCGCCGACGGCGAAGTCCATTGGGTGTTGGGCAATCTCGGCGACATTCCGGCTGTCACCCTGGACTACAAGACCTACCGGGCGGTGGGGTGGACCATCGCGGCGTCGTCGGACGGCACCCGGTTCACCAACGACGGCACCGGCCACGGCATGCTCGTGCGAGTCGAGGGCGTGGACGTCTTCTGACCATGAGTGGGGGAATCTGATGTCGGTGGCACGACGGGAACGCGCAGCCCTGGTCGCCACCATGCGCGAGGCCGGGCCCGACGCCCCGACCCTGTGCGAGGGCTGGACCACCCGCGACCTGGCCGCACACCTGGTGGTGCGGGAGCGGCGCATCGACGCCGCCCCCGGCATCCTGCTTCCCGCGCTGGCCGGTTACACGGCGAAGGTCCAGGAACAGGTGACGGCGTCCAACGACTGGGGTGCTCTGCTGGACAAGGTTGCCGCCGGGCCGCCGGTGTACTCGCCGTTCGCCCTGCTCGACCCTTTGGTCAACGTCGCCGAGATGTTCATCCATCACGAGGACGTGCGCCGGGCCGGATCATCTTGGGATCCAAGGACTCTCGACGATCAGACCAGGCGCGCGCTGACTCGTCAGGTGGCTCAGTTCGCCAGGATGACGCTGTCGAAGTCGCCGGCCCGGGTCAGCCTGGCTGTGCCCGACGGCACGGTGCTGGCCACCGCAGGCAGCGGCGCACCGGTGACCGTCACCGGCGAGCCCGGCGAACTGCTGTTGTTCGCCGCGGGCCGCGAACCGGCGCGGGTGTCCTTCGACGGCGACGGTGACGCCGTCGCCGCGCTGCGCGCGGCCCGGCGTGGCATCTAGGGTTGTACACATGGGAACAACCGACTTCCGCGTCTTCGTCGAACCGCAACAAGGGGCCAGCTATGGTGACCAGCTCGCCGTGGCGCAGGCCGCCGAGAAGTTGGCGTTCTCCGCGTTTTTTCGATCGGACCACTACCTGGCCATGAGCGGCGACGGGCTGCCCGGCCCCACCGATTCATGGGTCACCCTGGGCGCTATCGCACGGGAGACCTCCACCATCCGGCTGGGCACCATGGTCACCTCGGCCACCTTCCGCCACCCAGGACCGTTGGCCATCGCCGTCGCCCAGGTCGACGAAATGAGCGGTGGCCGAATCGAATTGGGTATCGGCGCCGGCTGGTTCGAAGAAGAGCACCAGGCCTACGCCATCCCGTTCCCGCCGCTGGGCGAACGGTTCGACCGGCTCACCGAGCAATTGCAGATCCTCACCGGCCTCTGGGATACGCCCGTCGGCGAGACCTTCGACTTCACCGGCACGCACTACACCGTCAAGGATTCGCCCGCCCTCCCCAAGCCGGTGCAGCGGCCCCTGCCGATCATCATCGGTGGTGGCGGTCCGAAGCGCACGCCGGCGCTCACCGCGCAGTACGCCGGCGAATTCAACATCCCGTTCGCCCCGCTGGACAAGGTCACCGAGCAGTTCGGCCGGGTCGCCGCGGCGGTCGACGCCGCGGGCCGGGCGCCGGACTCGCTGGTCTACTCGGCGGCGTTCGTGTTGTGCGCCGGTCGTGACGAGGCCGAACTGACCCGCCGCGCGGGCGCCATCGGCCGCGAGCTGGACGAGATGCGCCAGAACTCGCCGACAGTGGGCACCCCGGCGGAGATCGCCGACAAGCTGGGCCCCTACCTCGACGCCGGCGTCACGCGGGTATACCTGCAGGTTCTGGACATGTCCGATCTCGACCACCTGGAGTTCTTCGCGTCCGAGGTCATCGGTCAACTCGGTTGACCCGGCAGCCGACGGCACCACGCGGTTACTATCGGTGCCCGTGACGGACGAGCGTAAGTGGCATGAACGCACGTCCACGTTGGCCGCGGCCAGTCTCGCCGCGCTGGCGGCCATCGCGCTGATCGTCTGGGGCGCCCTGTTCGTCGCCCGCCAGTTCAATCAGCCGCAGCAGGCGCCGACGGAGTTCGTCACGCCCAGCTTCTCGGACGGTTCGACATCGTCGGCGACCACCACGACCGAGACCATCACCAGCACCAGCCCGCCGGCCACCACCGACATCACCGATCCGGACGCCACCAGTTCGTCGGCGACGTCCTCGACCACCTCGTCGACATCGCCGACGCAGGGACCGCAGACCCGGCACCGCAGCACCGAACCCAGCGACGGGGAGACCACCACCCGACGGCGGCCCCGGTTCAACGAGACCCGGACGCTGTACCCGCCGCCCTGATCAGCAAGCGCTCATCGGCCCATCGCGTGGTACTCCGCCACCAGCGCCTCCGCGCTGCGCACCGCCGCCCGGCAGGCCCTGGTGGTGAACGGATCGTTGAGCGGATGATCGGCACGGCGCCGCCAACGCTGCGCGGCCGCGAACGCCGCCCGCGGCCCGTCGTACGGATCGTCGGGGCCCAGCCCCAGCCGGCTGGCCGGGTCGGTGCCCGACCCGCCGATCAGGCGGCGCAGCGACACCATCTCGTCGTCGTTCAAAGTGGTTGGCCGGGAACGCAATTGGCTCAGGAGTCGGAGTTCCTCGAACGGATGGGCGTCGGCGAGCAACGGGTCGACGTCAGCCAGGATCTGCCTGCCGGCATACACCGGATTGACCTGGACGAACCGCCGCAGCGCCAGCAGCGCGGTGTGCGCCTTGAGCAAATCGGAGCGCTGCGCGAACTGCTGGTCGATGACATCGCGCAGCGCGATCAGCCCGCTGCGCTCCAGCAGTTCGTCGGCCAGCGCCACCGAATCGCCGATCCCCGCGCGCAGCACCGCGATGGCGATGCGGATGCCGAACATGCCGAACCGGTCCAGCAGGGCGGCCCGGGTCGGCGCGTCCACCGGTAATGAGCTGTCCTCCCGGGCGAACCGGTCCACACTCAGCATCGCCTTGGTCAGGTCGGCCGGTTCCACCGCGGCCAGCTTCTCCAGCGCCACGAACTCGCTCTGACGCAACGTGCGTGCGGTCAGGGCCAGCAGCCCCGACACCGGGATCACCGCCTGACAGATGCCGGTCTTCTCCATCTCCGAGGTGAAGCGGGTGGCCACCTCACGCGCCGACAGCATCGCATCGATGCGCCCGGCCCCGATCTCGTCGGCCCGCGACGCCACGCCGATGACCCCCAACGCCCCCGCCGAACCACCGACCAGATCGCCGATCTGCTTGAGCAACGCGATATCGGCGGCGTTGAGTGTGCGCAGCAGGAACACGACAGCGTCCACCCGGGGCACACCGTCCTCCGGAACCAGCAGCCGCAGCGTGCGCGCCGAGACGTCGCGCGACAGTGACGAAGTACCCGGGGTGTCGATGATCGTGGTGTCGATCAGTTCCGCGGCCGGCCACTGCACGTCCAGATCCTCGATATCCCCCTCGTCCAGGCCGTCGAAGCTGAACGTCAACCCCCGATCGTGCGGGTCCCGGGTGATCGGCACGTTGGACCGGCGGCCGCCGCGATGATTGGCGGTCACCTTCGGGGTCAGACCGTGCCGGAACCGGGTGACCAGCCGGGTGGCCTCGGTGGCGTCGGTCGGGGCGATCTCCTCCCCCACCAGGGCATTGACCAGGGTCGACTTGCCTGACTTGAGGGTGCCGGCCAGCGCGATGCGGATCGGCTCGTTGAGCCGGGCGCCGATCCGCTGCAGTTCGTTGTGCACGTCCGGCCGGTCCCGGTAGGCGGGGTCGGCCTGGTAGGCGCGGACGGTGCCGGCCAGGATCGCGCGCACATTATCGCTGGTGCTCATACCGCCGATCAGCTTAATTTGTCGGCGTTGTCCGTCACCTGCCGCAGGATGTTGAGCTGGCGCTCCAACTCGGCGATGCGGGTGTTGCGCTCCTTCTCCTCCAGCTGGGCCGACGCCAGCGTGGCCTGCAGCGATTCGTTGAGCGAACGCGACGTCTGATTGGCGATACCGCGGTAGTGGTCCCGAAGCTGCCGCTGGATGGCGCGCAGCCGGTCCCGGGACTCCTTGTTCACCACGAACGACACATCGTCGACGAACCGGCGCATATTGGTCTTGGCCTCGTTGCGCACCCGCAGCATCCGGTTCTCCATGTCCTCCTTATAAGCCTTGCGGCCCAGCAGGAGTCCGGCCCCCAGCGACAGCGGGTTGAACATGCCGAGACCCGCGAACGAGGTGATCATGCCGAACATCAGCACGCCGCCGTAGGAACCGCGCATCCCGGTGACGATCTTGTGGCCGGTCTTGATCGGCTTGGCGTCCAGCCGGGCCACGGCTTTGAACTCCCCGAGGTTGGCGCCCATCTCCCGGGCGCTGACATGCGGTTGCTCGATGGCATCCAGGCCGGCTTCGGTGAAGGTGCGGGCTACCTCGGCGGCCAGGGCTTCGGCGCGCTGATAGGCCCAGACGAAGTTGTCGCCGACGGCGGTGGCGATGGCCTCTTCCAGCTCCGCACCGATCTCGGCCCAGTGCTGGGTGGGATCGCAGTTGTCGATCACCCGCTCGGTGTGAGCGGTGATGTGGCGGAACCGGTTTCGGAGATCGTGGTCGATATCGGCGGTGAGGTCGGCGATACCGTCGTTGAGCACTTGCTGCCACAGCGCGGTCTGCGCCAACGCATCCTGGGCTTCCTGCTTGCGCCGCTCCAGGTCGGCGGCCAGCTTCCCGCGGGTATCGGGATCGTTGAGCGCCGACAGTTCGGCGTCCGCCGCCAGGGCGAGATGCTCGGCGGCCGCCTTGATTTCGTCGACGACGTGGTCACGCACCCGATCGGTTTCGCGGGACATCACCTTGTCGCTCAGGAACTTCACGAGCTCGGGGAAATTGGATTCCTCGTTGAGCTCCTTGTCGTTGAGCGTGATCGCGTGGCTGCGCAGCACCGAACTCACCGCGATCATCGGGGTGGTGATGCCGGCGCGCTGCAGGTGTGCGGTGTTGGCGGCGACGATCTCACGCCAGTGCGGGTACAGGTCGGTCTTGGTGGCCGCGATGGCGGCGACGGGGCAGATCTCCACGGCTTGGCGCAGGAAGGTCAGCTCGGGTTCGGTGAACTCCTGACTGGTGTCGCTGATCATCAGCAGCGCGTCGGCCTCGGGCAGCAGGCCCAGGGTTGCCGAGAGGTGTGGCTGGCCGTGCCCACCGACGCCGGGGGTGTCGATGAAGGTCAGGCCGTTCTTGAGCATCGGGCTGGGCACGCCGACCTCGACGCGCAGCACTTCGCGGCCTTGCGCTTGGGGTGCGTTGCGCAGGTCATTGCGCAGGTCGGCCATGTCGATGGTGACGAACTCCGGCTCACCGTCGGGCCGGGCGATCGCCAGCCGCGCCCACGGGGTTTCGGCGTAGGAGACCACGGTGGCCAGCACGGTGCTCTCGTCGTCGCCGACGCGGGCCACCGGCATGTTCAGCAGGGAGTTCAGCAGCTGACTCTTGCCCTGTTTGAGCTGTCCGGCGATGACGACCCGGATCTGCGGGTCGGTGATCCGCTCCCTGGCGATGCGCAGCCGTTCCACGAGGTCGGGGCGGTCGTGGGCGGCCGCGATCCGGGAGGTGTGGTCGATGAGCTCGACGATCACTTCGACTGTTCTGGCCGGCCTGCCGGCGGGCCGGTCCTGCGGTTGCGTCATGTCGTCCTCTCCTGACCCATCAAAGGCTATGCGCGCCGAAAGGCGGGGACCTTCGTGGTCCCCGCCCATCGGGTGTCGATCAGAACGCGTGGAAAGCGGTGTGCGGCTCGACGGTGGTGGTGTTGTGCAGGTCGGTGTCGGCGTAGGTGTTGATGCCGCCGGCCTGGTGCACCGACTCGTCGGTCACCGTGGTGTGCACCGAGCTGTCCTCGTGGACGGAGCTGTCGGCATGCACCGAGCTGTCGATCGTGGAGTGTCCGCTGACCGTGGTGGTGGTCGAGGTGGTGGTCGCGGTGTGGCTGGAGCTGTCCACCACGTTGGTGTTGCCGCTGTCGACGTTGGTCGAGCCGTGGCTGTCGTTGATCACGATGCTGCCGCCGCTGCCGCCACTGCCGCCACTGGCGTGACCGCCGCCCAGGATGCCTCCACCGGCGCTGGCTCCGCCGCCGTTGCCGCCGCTGGTGTCGACGTCCTTGATGACGGGCCCGCTGTTGTGCGAGATGACGTCCCCACCGGCGGTCTGCGAGCTGTCGTGCACCTGGTTGCCTGCGCCGACGATCACCGGGGAATGGCTGCCGGTCAGCACATCGTGGACGTTGGTGTTGCCGTCGCCAACGGTGTTGTCGTGACCGGTGGTGACGGTGCCGGTGTTGGTGCCGTCGACGACCACGCCGCCGTTGGTGGCGGTCGTCGTGGTGGTGGTCTTGCTACCGAACAGCGTGATGTCACCGAAGCCGAGGTTGAACGCGCCCTGCTGGGCATTGGCGCCGGCATCCTGGTTGGGGCTGAACACCGGCACGTCGTTGTGGCTGGCGAAGTCGGTGCTGTTGTGGCTGGCGAAATCGGTCTGCGGCGCGAAGGTCGGCGCCGAGGTGTAGGAGGTCTGCGGCGAGAACGGCGAGGCGAAGCTGTGGTAGCTCGACACCGCGCTCTGCAGGCCGTACACCGGATCACCGTTGCCCAGTGCGACACCGGCCGGCGCGACGCTGGCCGCGACCGACGCGAGCTGGGCGGCGCTGACGTTCGGCAGGCCGGCGTCACGCATGGCCTGGTCGGGGTCGGCCACGAAGGCCGCCGCGACGTCGGGGCTGCGGAACAGGTCGAGGATGTAGTCGATCAGAGTGGTCATCGGAGTGCCTTTCCTTCGAGGGTGGTCTGTCTGTTTCCGGGTGGTCCGGCGAACTGACAACAACGTTATGGATTCCGCCCGACGGCGGAAACGGGGCCGAAACCCCTCCTTGCACATCCCCCACCGGGGGTATAGGGGCCACACCCATTAGGGGATTAGGGGATGGCCGGGTGGTCGGCATCCGGGCATGAAAAAAGCCCGCTCCCTTGCAGGTGAGCGGGCTTTTCGGGATGTTCAGCCGAAGATGTCGAATCCTCCGTCATCGACGGGAGTGTGGTGGTCACCGCCGCTGTCGGGGTTCCAGTGGGTTTCCAGGCCAGTGTCGACCACGGGCACGTCGTCGACGGGATGGAGATCCCCAGCAAAGTTCGGTACGTCGGCCGAATAGTCATCGACGACGGTGCGGACGCTGGGCTCGAAGGCGTCGGGAAGGGTCACCGCCGAGTGCGCGTCATCGGTCACCACGACGGGGACGTGATCGCTGACGGCACCGAAATCCCCGAAGGCGTCGAAGGCGGCCGTCGCGGCGCCGCTGGCCCAGACGTTGTCCCCGGAGTCCAGCAGATCGGCACCGCCGGTGGGCACCGCCGCCGACAGCGACTCGGTGACCACGGGGATCAGATGGTTGACGTCGGCGGTGGTCACGTCCGTGAGGTGGGCGTCGGCGATCGCCTGGCCGGGATCGGCGGCGTAGCGTGCCGCAGCATCCGGGTCGCGCACCAGCGACATGACGAAGTCCAGCAGTTCATTCGCCATCGGATCGCCCTCCTTATCTCCTGTGAGTTGGCTTCGATGTTATCGATGCACGTCACGGCGCAAATCGGTGCTGAACCCACCTCGCCGATCGCGCCATTAGGGGATGCCCCATTAGGGGTTTCGACACGTTAGGGGGATTGCCACGGACCGCCGTCGACTGCCACTAAGGTGAGGGCGTCACGACTCTCGACAGGAGATCACATGGGCGACTCTCTCGGGTTGTCGATCGGTGTCACGAATCTGGTGGCGGCACGGGAAGGCCGGCCGCCGGTGGTGCGTCGCGCGGTGCTGACCCTGTTCAACGACCGCGCCCCCGAGGTGGGTGTCCCTGGCCAGAACCCGAATCTGAATCAGCCCGGCCTGGTGCTGGGCGGCTTCGTGGACCGCGTCGGCGACCCGGTGCCCCTGGTCGCCTCCGACGGGTCGTCGCACCGCGGTGATCAGGTGCTCGCCGAGGCGTTGGACGCGATGGCCCACACCGTCGGCGGCGGCGCACCCATCACCATTGCCGCCCCGGCGCATTGGAGCCCTACCGCGGTCTCCGCGTTGCAGGTTGCATTGCGTGCCAAACCCGGCCTGTCGTCGGCGACGCTGGTTCCCGATTCGGTGGCCGCCCTCGCCGGTCTGCGCAGTGGGCCTGGCCTGCCCGCGCAGGGCGTCGTCGTGCTGGTGGATCTGGGCGGCAGCGGTACCAGCATCACGCTCGCCGACGCGGGCGCCGACCTAGCGCCGTTGGGCACCACGCAGCGTTACCCGGACTTCTCCGGCGATCAGATCGACCAGGCCTTGCTCAACCACGTCATCGCCGGCATCGCCGATGCCGGTAACGCCGATCCCGCCGGTACGGCGGCGGTGGGTTCGCTCGGCAGGCTGCGCGAGGAGTGCCGCCTGGCCAAGGAGCGGTTGTCCGCCGAGACCGCCACCGTGATCCCGGTCGAACTGCCCGGGTTCACCTCCGATGTCCGGGTGACCCGTCCCGAACTGGAGCAACTGATCTCCGGACCCGCGGACGGCTTGCTCAACGCAGTGGATGAAGTGTTGCAGCGCAACAGGATTCCGGTGTCCAGCGTGTCCGCGATCGCAACCGTCGGTGGCGGCGCACCGATTCCGTTGGCCACCCAGCGACTGTCCGAACGGTTGCAGGCACCGGTGATCACCACGCCGTACGCCCAGGTGAACACCGCCGTCGGCGCGGCGTTGGTGGCCGGCCTGGCTTCCGAGGCCGCTGCCGCAACGGGTTTGGCGCCGGCCGCGGCCGCCGATGCCGCGCCCACCGGACTGGCTCCGACCATGGGTTGGGCCGGGGCAGGTGACCCGGCAGGGGCGCCCCCGACCACAGCAGCGCCGGGATTGGCCTGGTCCCAAGACAATCCGGTTCAAAGCGGTGAGCCGGTGCCTTACGAGGGGCCGGATTACGACACCGGTTTCACCGATGCCAGGCCCGAGGTGGCCTTCGCTCGTGATGACGAACAGGAGGGCGAGGCAGCGCCGCTGCCCTGGTACATGCGTCCCCCGCTGCTCTTCGGCGCTGCCGCCGCAGCGGTTCTGCTGGCCGGTGGTGGGCTCGCGGTCACGTTGACCGGTAACAGCGAACCGGGCGGAACGGTGATCGAGACGGCCACCAGTTTCTCCACCCAACCGGGCCAGAGCACCGAGCCGGTGGTCACCGAGCCGCAGACCGTGACGGTGACCGGGTCCGACGGGCTGGTCACCACCTCCGAGGTGCCGCCACCGCCACCCCCGAGCACGACCACGACCACCACCACGCCGTCGACCACCAGCTCGACCACGACCACGACGACGACCACCACCACGACGACCACCACGACCACGACCACCACCACGACGACTCCGCCGACGACGACCACCACGACCACGACCCAGCCGCCGACGACCACCACGACGAAACCGCCGACCACCTCGGCGGCGGCGCAGACGACGACGGCCGCACCACCGGTCACCACCACGGTGGTCCAGTCCGGTAACGGATAACCGAACCGATGGGCGCAGGCGCGCGGCGCAACGGGGCGACCTCCGCTGATCCGCTCGCCGGTCTGATCGAAGTGCCGACCAGGCCGGCCAAGGTGCTGGTGTCCGGGGGGATCGGCACCGGTAAGACCGCACGGGTCACCGAGGTGCGCGACGCACTGCGCGAGGCAGGCCGGCCGGTGTTGTCCTGGGTGCCGGATGAATCCGAGATCGATGGCGCGGCCATCGTCATCGACGATGCCGAACTACTCGACGACGACGCACTGGTCCGGTTGACCGCGCTGGTGGAGCGCGCGGAGCTGACCATCGTCGTCGCCGCCGCACCGCTGGCGCACCGGGCTGCGCTGGACAATCTGACCACGGCCTTGGCGCGGGAGAATCCGGTTGTCGCACTGGGACCCCTGCCGCCCAGCGAATTCCCTTCGCTGCCACATGAATTGGTGCGTGCCGTGCAGGCGGCGACCTCCGGGTTACCGTTCCTGGTGACATCGGTCGCGGCGGCCCTCGGGGCACCGGACGCCGAGTCCGCCACGGCCGTGATCGGCACCGCGGCCCGGGTCGCCTTGGTGGAACGGCTACACCGGTTGGGCCGTCCGGTGCTCGACGCGTTGCTGCTGTGCTCGCTGAGCCCCGGCCTGGGTGCCGACGACATTGCCGCCGCACTGGGCGTCGACGCCGACGAGTCCGCGCGCGTGATGGATCACGCCCGCGCCACCGGCCTCATCGACCCCGCGCACCGCCGGCCGTTCCTGGGCATCCTGCACCGGGCAGTGGCCGAGATCCTGGGGTCGGCGCGGCATCATGAGGACGAGACCGCGCTCCTCCGATCGCAGTACGAGTTAGGAACGCTCTCAACGGATTTGGCTTTGCGTATGGCAGAGCACGGATTGCGCGACACCCTGCTGGCTGACGCGTTGGTCGCGCTCGCCACCGAGCATCGCGGCCAGCCGGCCCGGGCGGCCCGGCTGTTCCGGGCGGCGGCCGACGCCGGAGCGGCCACCCGTGCGCACAGCGCCGGACTGGCCGACGCCCTGGCGATGACGGGTGACTGCACGACCGCGGCACGACTGGCCGACGAGCTGCTCGGCTCGTCCGACGCGGCCGAACGCGCGGCCGCGGTCCGGATCGCCGCCAGCATCGCCGCCCATGACGGGGCGGCCGCCCAAGCCGCCGATCTGTTCCGCTGGCTCGGCCCGTATCCCGACGCCGTCATCGGGTCCGCCGCGACCATCGTGTCCATCGGCACCGGCGACGTCGCGGCGGCTCGCGCTGCGCTGGCCGGCGAGGACAGCGGCCCGCCCACCTCCACGGCGCGAGCGGCTCGCAGCTTGGCGGTCGGGTTGCTGGCCACCCTGGACCAGCCGTATGCCGGCGCGATCGGGCAGCTGAGCCAGGCGATCACCGCCGAGCGCACCGCTGCCGGTGTCGCGCCCGACAGCGCGGCGGCGCTGGTCACCCTCGCCGCTCTGCACGGCGGCGATCCGGTGCGGGCGCGCAGCATCATCGCCCGCGCCGCGGCCACCGACTCGGCCGACGACCACGGCTTCACCGCGGCCCGTCATTGGCTGCTGCTCGGCTGGGTCCGCATGCAGGACGGCCAGTTGAGCGCGGCGAACGCCGACGTGGCGGCGATACCGCCGGCACCGCACCGTCGGGACGCGCTCTGGGCGGCAGCGCTGCGCACCGCCATTGCGCGGCGCAGCGGTGACGGTGGCGCGGTGCAGAAGTATTGGTATGCCGCCGTGGAGGTGCTGGCCGAGTACTCGCTGGACGTCTACTGCACGCTGCCGCTGGGGGAAGTGTGGGTGGCCGCCGCGCGGCTGCGCCAGGTGGACCGGATCGCGCACCACATCGACGAGGCGTTCGGCCTGCTCGCCGCGCTCGGTAACCCGGTGCTGTGGTCGGTACCGCTGCACTGGGCCGGGGTGCATGCCGGCATCCTGGCCAACTCTCCGGAAGCGGTGGCCCCGCATGGTCAGGCGCTGGCTGCCGCGGCCGGGCAGAGCCCGTTCGCGCGTAGTTTGGCCACCGCGGGCCGGACCTGGCTGCGGGTGCTGGCCAATCAGGTCGATCCCGAAGAGGTCACGGCTGCGGCGCGCGGCCTGGCCAGGTTCGGGCTGACCTGGGACGCCACCCGGCTGGCCAGTCAGGCGGCGCTGCACACACCGGATGGCAAGGTGTCCGGCTCGATGTTGCAGCTCGCCCGTGACCTGAAATCCGATATCGCCGACGACGTCCTCCCGACGGCCCCGGCCCGCGCGGCGGCCGAGCCGGGACAGTCGATGCCGACGTGGGCGCGGCTGTCGGACCGAGAGCGCGAAGTGGCCGAGCTGGTGCTGCAGGGTATGCCGTATCGCGATATCGGTAACCAGCTGCTGATCTCAGCCAAGACGGTCGAGCACCACGTGGCGCGGATCCGGCGCCGGCTCGGGGCCGAATCGCGCTCGGAGATGCTGTCCATGTTGCGAGCCCTGGTCGGTCCGCAGGCCTGACGCCGCCTCGTCACAACTGTGGCAACCGCCACAGCGAGTGGTTTGCCGGCGCCCGGCGTCGACCGTTCCGGTAGCGGCGTTACACAGCCATCGCCCGGTGTCATCAAGACTTTTCCGGTACCGGCGGACCGGGTATCCGGGCGACCGTCGCGCACCCAGCAAGGTGACATATGACCTACTTAGGTCAGCCTTGCTAGCGGCGCTTCCTAGGCGGATGCAACTATGAGCAGGCATCTAGCCTAAGTTACTGGCGAGTAACACATCTTAAGTTACTACTGAGTAGCTTAAACTACGGGAGGCGCACGGTGGAGAACAGCCTGGAGCACACGCTCACGACGGGCCGGTTGATCCTTGGTTTGTTGATGACCGCCATCGTCTTGGTGTTCGCCGCCAAGCGGGTGCTGTGGCTGACCAAGTTGATCAATTCCGGTCAGCGCGTCGGTGACGAACGTGGCCGCAAAGACCACCTGCTCACCCGGTTCCTCAACCAGAACAAGGAAGTCTTCGCCCAGTCGAAGCTGCTGAAGTGGTCGATCCCCGGTATCGCGCACTTCTTCACCATGTGGGGCTTCTTCGTGCTGGCCTCGGTGTACCTGGAGGCCTACGGCGTCCTGTTCGACCCGGAGTTCCACATCCCGTTCGTCGGCCGCTGGGCCGTGCTCGGCTTCCTGCAGGACTTCTTCGCCCTGGCCGTGCTGGCCGGCATCATCGTCTTCGCCATCATCCGCATCACCCGCGAGCCCAAGAAGATCGGCCGCGAGTCGCGCTTCTACGGATCCCACACCGGGGGCGCGTGGGAGATCCTGTTCATGATCTTCCTGGTCATCCTGACCTACGCCATCTTCCGCGGCGCCGCGGTCAACGTGCTCGGCGAGAACTTCCCCTACCAGAGCGGCGCGTTCTTCTCCGACGGTATGGCCGCCCTGCTCGCCCCGCTCGGCCCCACCGCCAACGCCTGGATCGAGACCATCGCCCTGATGGGTCACATCGGCGTCATGCTGGTGTTCCTGCTGATCGTGCTGCACTCCAAGCACCTGCACATCGGCCTGGCCCCCATCAACGTCACCTTCAAGCGGCTGCCCGACGGCCTGGGCCCCCTGCTTCCCATGGAGCACAAGGGTGAGCTGATCGACTTCGACGATCCGGCCGAGGACGCGGTGTTCGGCCGCGGCAAGATCGAGGACTTCACCTGGAAGGGTTACCTCGACTTCACCACCTGCACCGAATGTGGTCGCTGCCAGTCGCAGTGCCCGGCCTGGAACACCGGAAAGCCGCTGTCGCCCAAGCTCGTCATCATGAACCTGCGCGACCACATGTTCGCGAAGGCGCCCTACCTGATCGAAGGCAAGCCGAGGCCCGAGGAGGGCTCGGTCGACTTCGCCGCGCTCGGCGACAGCCTGCACGGACACGGTGTGCCCGAGGACGGCTTCGCCCGTATCGAGGGTTCCGGCCCCGAGCAGGCCCTGCGCCCGCTGGTCGGCACCGCCGAACAGGGCGGTGTCATCGATCCCGACGTGCTGTGGTCCTGCACCAACTGCGGTGCGTGCGTCGAGCAGTGCCCCGTGGACATCGAGCACATCGACCACATCGTCGACATGCGCCGCTACCAGGTCATGGTCGAGTCGGAGTTCCCCGGTGAGCTGGGTGTGCTGTTCAAGAACCTGGAGAACAAGGGCAACCCCTGGGGTCAGAACGCCAAGGACCGCACCAACTGGATCGACGAGGTCGAGTTCGACGTCCCGGTGTACGGCCAGGACGTGGACTCCTTCGAAGGCTTCGAGTACCTCTTCTGGGTCGGCTGCGCCGGCGCCTACGAGGACCGCGCCAAGCGGACCACCAAAGCGGTCGCCGAGCTGCTGGCCACTGCCGGGGTGAAGTTCCTGGTGCTGGGCACCGGTGAGACGTGTACCGGTGATTCGGCCCGCCGCGCCGGCAACGAGTTCCTGTTCCAGCAGCTGGCCGCGCAGAACGTCGAGACCATCAATGAGCTGTTCGAGGGTGTCGAAGCCGTCGACCGCAAGGTCGTGGTGACCTGCCCGCACTGCTACAACACGATCAACCGCGAATACCCCCAGCTGGGCGCCAACTACACCGTGGTGCACCACACCCAGCTGCTCAACCGCCTGGTCCGGGACAAGAAGCTCATCCCGATCAACCCGGTCGGCCAGGATGTCACCTACCACGACCCGTGCTTCCTCGGCCGGCACAACAAGGAGTACGAGGCCCCGCGCGAACTGGTCGGCGCGGCCGGCGCGAAGCTCACCGAGATGCCGCGGCACGCCGATCGTGGTCTGTGCTGTGGTGCCGGTGGCGCGCGGATGTGGATGGAAGAGCACATCGGCAAGCGCGTCAACCAGGAACGCACCGAGGAAGCCCTGGACACCGGGGCGTCCGCGATCGCGACGGGCTGCCCGTTCTGCCGGGTGATGATCACCGACGGCGTCGACGAGGTCACCGCGAACAGTGACCGCGCCAAGGCCGAGGTGCTCGACGTGGCCCAGCTGCTGCTGAACTCGCTGGACACCAGCGTCTACACGCTGCCGGAGAAGGGCACCGCCGCCGCAGCGTCGGCGGCACGTGCCGAGGCCAGGGCCGCTACGGAAGCCGCACAAGCCGCGGCCGCACCGGTGCAGGAGAAGGTCGAGGAGAAGGTCGAAGCGCCTGCTGCTGCTGCCGAGGCAGCCACGGCGGCCCCGGCCCCGGTCACGGGCCTGGGCATCGCGGGTGGGGCCAAGCGCCCCGGCGCCAAGAAGGCTGCCCCGGCCGCAGCCGCCGCTCCCGCGGCAGAGGCAGCCGCCCCGGCACCGGTCAAGGGCCTGGGTATCGCCGGTGGGGCCAAGCGCCCCGGCGCCAAGAAGGCCGCCCCGGCCGCAGCCGCAGCTCCCGCGGCAGAGGCAGCCGCTCCGGCCGATGCCCCCGAGTCCCCCGCGGCCCCGGTGAAGGGTCTGGGGTTGGCCGCCGGCGCCAAGCGTCCGGGTGCCAAGAAAGCTGCTCCAGCCGCCGCTCCGGGTGCTGAGGTACCGGCCGAGCCCGCCGCCGAAGCGCCCGCTGCCTCGGCCGAGCCCGCCAAGCCGGAACCGCCCGTCGTCGGGCTCGGGATCGCCGCGGGTGCGCGTCGTCCGGGTGCCAAGAAGGCTGCCCCCGCCGCTGCCCCCGCCGCACCTGCCGAGCCGCCGGCCGCGGCCGCCGAACCGGAGTCAACGGCGACCGAACCGGCCGCCCCGGCTGAGCCTGCCGAACCGGCCAAGCCGGAGCCTCCGGTGGTCGGGCTGGGCATCAAGCCCGGCGCCCGCCGCCCCGGCAAGCGCTAAAACCCCCCGCGATTTGTGGAGCCGCAGCCGTAATGATTACGGCTGCGGCTCCACAAGTCGCAATTGGAATGGGGTCGCGGTGGTGATCCCGCCGGGGCAAGCGCCATTCGAATCCGCGGAAAGAACACCGCCCAGCGTTACCGGATCGATCGTCAAATAGATGACGGCCGGTTGATAACTACCGTCGTCGCACACATAACCGTCGGGTTTGGTCACCGAGAAATTCCACCGGCCGTCGGTGAACGTCATCGGGCTGGTCCAGCCCTGATTACTGGCCACGGTTCCGGTACACCCGGTGATCCCGCAAACGCTGGAAATCGTCCAGACATTCTCGTCGTCGCCGCCGGCATAAGTACCGTTGAGCAGCGGTGGATCGGCCTGCGCCGATGCGGCGAAACTCAGTGCGGCAACTGCCGTCATCGCGAAAGCCGCGACCGTCACACGTGTCATCGACGTCATAGTGATTCAGGAACTTAACACCGATCACGCAGAAAACTCCGACCCCGACGTCAAATTGCAACCTTGCGCAAAAAACCGGTTTGCGAGGCCATGGGAGAATTAGCCGCGTGAGCACCCACCAGATGTCGTGGCAGAACACCGGGCAACACCCGCGCCCGCGGACGTTCGCGCAGTCCACCAAACTGCAGGACGTCCTCTACGAGATCCGCGGTCCGGTACACGAACACGCCTCACGGCTGGAGGCCGAAGGCCACCGCATCCTCAAGCTCAACATCGGTAACCCGGCCCCGTTCGGATTCGAGGCACCCGATGTGATCATGCGCGACATCATCCAGGCGCTGCCGACGGCGCAGGGCTACTCGGACTCCAAGGGCATCCTCAGCGCCCGGCGCGCGGTATTCACCCGCTACGAATTGGTGGACGGTTTCCCGAAATTCGATGTCGACGACGTGTTCCTGGGCAATGGTGTCTCCGAGCTCATCACCATGACGCTGCAGGCCCTGCTGGACAACGGCGACCAGGTGCTCATCCCCGCGCCGGACTATCCGCTGTGGACGGCGTCGACCTCGCTGGCCGGTGGCACCCCGGTGCACTACATGTGCGACGAGACGCAGGGCTGGAATCCCGATATCGCCGACCTGGAATCCAAGATCACCGACCGCACCAAGGCGATCGTGGTGATCAACCCGAACAACCCCACCGGCGCGGTGTACACCCGCGAGACCCTCAGCCAGATCGCCGATCTGGCCCGCAAGCATCAACTGCTGCTGCTCGCCGACGAGATCTACGACAAGATCCTCTACGACGACGCCAAGCACATCGCGATGGCGTCGATAGCGCCTGACGTCCTGTGTTTGACTTTTAATGGCCTGTCCAAGGCCTACCGGGTGGCCGGCTACCGGTCGGGCTGGCTGGTGATCACCGGCCCCAAGGAGCACGCCACCAGCTTCATCGAGGGCATCAGCCTGCTGGCCAATATGCGGCTGTGCCCGAATGTTCCTGCGCAGCATGCCATTCAGGTGGCCCTCGGCGGCCATCAGAGCATCGACGACCTGGTGTTGCCGGGGGGCCGGCTGCTCGAGCAGCGCGACGTCGCCTGGGAGAAGCTCAACGAGATCCCCGGGGTCTCGTGCGTCAAGCCGTCCGGTGCGCTGTATGCCTTCCCTCGGCTGGATCCCGAGGTGTACGACATCCACGACGACGAGCAGTTGGTGCTCGACCTGCTGCTGCAGGAGAAGATCCTGATCACCCAGGGCACCGGATTCAACTGGCCCACACCGGATCACCTGCGCATCGTCACCCTCCCCTGGGCCCGTGACCTGGCCAAGGCTATCGAGCGGCTGGGCAACTTCCTGGTGAGCTACCGCCAGTAACGGCCCAGCCGGACCCCTTACCCTTGCTCAGGTGACGCACTCGCACGGGCATTCGCACTCGCTGGACGGTCCCTCACCGCTGGGCCCGCTGGCCGCCCGGATCGTCATCGGCTTGTTGGTGGCCATCGGTGTCGCCACCGTCGTCGGCGCCGTGTGGTTGTGGCCCAGCCAGCAGAAGGTCGCCATTCCGCTGCCGTTCCAGAACTCGTCGGGCGGGGCGGTCACCACCGAGGCCGGCCGGGTGCTGGCCACCGGTAAGTCGGTGTGTGGCGGCCAGGATGTCGGTGCCGTGCTGACCAGACAATCACTGCCCACCGGGCCGGCGGATTCGCCGTGTGTGCGGTCCATGGTGGCCATCGAGTCCGGACCCAATTCGGGCGCCATGACCGCGCTGGAGTTCAGCGGCGGTCCCAGCCAGCCCCAGCTCAAGGTGGGCGACCAGATCCGGATCACCCGCCAGGTCGACCCGACCGGCACCACCACCTACGCGTTCTACGACTACGAGCGGACGTGGCCGTTGGTCGCGCTGGCCGCCGCGTTCGCTCTCGTGGTGGTGGCGGTGGCCCGGTGGCGCGGGTTGCGCGCACTGGTCGGCATCGTGGTGGCGTTCATCGTGTTGGTGGTCTTCCTGCTGCCTGCGCTGCGCGACGGTGCACCCACCGTCCCGGTGGCGTTGGTGGCGTCCTCGGCGATTCTGTACGCGGTGATCTATTTGGCGCACGGCGTGAGCCTGCGCACCAGCGCGGCCCTGCTGGGCACCCTGACCGCACTCTTCCTTGCCGCATTGTTGTCCTGGGCCGCAATCGAATTGACCAACCTCACGGGCCTGTCCGAAGAGGAGAACAACGCCGTCGCCACCTATATGGGCAACGTGTCGATCACCGGCCTGCTGCTGGCCGGGTTCATCGTCGGCTCACTCGGTGTGCTCAACGACGTCACCGTCACACAGGCGTCGACGGCGTTCGAGCTGGCCGAGCACGCGACGTCGCGGCGGGCGATCTTCGCCGGGGCGATGCGGGTGGGCCGCGACCACATCGCCAGCACCGTCTACACCTTGGTGCTGGCCTATGCCGGTAGCGCGCTGCCGCTGCTGCTGTTGTTCAGCGTGGCCAACCGGTCCCTTGGCGACGTGCTGACCAGTGAGAGCGTGGCCATCGAGATCGCGCGCTCCGCGGTGGGCGGCATCGCCCTGGCGTTGTCGGTGCCGTTGACGACGGCGATCGCCGCCGTACTGGCGACGCCGGGGCCGCTCGGCGGCAAGCCCGCCGGCTAGACCAGATCCGACTCGGAGAGCTCGGTGGCCGCCAGCGCCTCCTCCAGGCTGGCGTGCCGGAACACCGATGTGACGTGGTCGTGCACCACCCGGAACGCCGACCCGAAGGTGTCCGCGTCGGCGCCGTCGTCGCCGGTGACGGTCTGCTCGGCGACCACCACACCGTCATGCACGTACATCCGGCCCACCGTCACCGTGTCGCCGAGGCCCTGCGCCCACTCCCGCAACGCGGTACGGCCCTGTGCGGCGCCGCCGGCGTCACCGAATTCGATGTCATCGCTGCACAACTGGTCCAACGTGGCGAAGTCCCTGGCGTTCAGGGCGTCATGCCAGGCAAGGACGGTCGCGATCTCGGAGGTACTCACGCCACAACTCTAGAACGGGGTGCCGGCCAGCCAGCCATCCCATACGGCGGAGTCGCCGAGCACCTCGACAGCGTCGTCGCGGCGCCGGGTGATGGCCAGCAGCAGGTCGCGGGCGGAGCCACGCACCGCTGCATCACCTTTGGCGTGCGCATGCGACCACGCCAGACCGTCTTCGTCGTTGACGATCAGCCACTCCCCCGTCGGGCCCAGCGCTTCGTCGGTGGCGTGCAGGTGCAGCCGCTGCCCGGGGGCCAGGCCCTGGCCGCGCGCGGTGCACAGCTCGATCCATTCGCTCACGCCGTCGGCGGCGAGCTCGGCCGACAGGGTGAAATCCGCTCCGGTCGCCAGGTCGGCATCGGCGCGGTGCACGGTCAGCTCGTGCAGGCGGCGGCGGATCCACCAGCCGGCCGGCCGCGGCCCCAGGAACGTCCACACCCGCTGCGGCCCGACCTGCTCCACGGCGTCGAGGATCAGCTGGGCCCCGGCGTTCAGCCATGCGATGGCGGCGTCGGGGTCGTCGGGCGGTTTGCCGTCGGGGACGTCGCGCGGGTCCAGCGGTTCGGACCGGCGGTCGCTGATGATCTTTGCGCTCCAACGGTTTCCGCGACCGACGTGGCGGAACAGCTGTTTGAGCGTCCAGTCCGGGCACGTCGGTACGGGGGTCGACGGATCCGCCTGACGGATCACGTCACCGAAAAGTTTGGTCTGCTCGAGCAGGGCGGCCCGGAAGTCCACACCTACGACCGTAGCGCGGGACGCGCCTGCCCGAGGGCGATCGGCAGGGTCGCCCACCCGCGCAGCACCCGAGTGTCCCGGCGGGCACCGGCACCGGCCAGCCGGGCGTCGGGAAAGCGCGCGAAGAACGTCTGCAAGCCGACCTCGCCCTCGGCGCGGGCGAGCGCGGCGCCCAGGCAGAAGTGCCGGCCCGCCGAGAACGACAGGTGCCGGCCGGCGTTGTCGCGTTCGATGTCGAAGCGGTGCGGGTCGGCGAATACCGCAGGGTCACGGTTGGCGCCGGCGAGATGGACGATGATCAGCTCACCCCGCTGCACCGGGGTGCCGGCCAGGTCCACGTCGCGACCGGCGAGGCGGGCGCTCATCTGCACCGGCGAATCGAGCCGCAGGATCTCCTCGACGGTGTTGGGCCACAGCTCGGGCCGGGCGGCCAGGGTGTCCAGGTGTTCGGGGTGGTCCAACAGCATCCGGATGCCGTTGCCCAGCAGGTTGACCGTCGTCTCGAAGCCGGCCGCCAGAACCAGCCCGGCCAGCGCCTTGAGCTCACGTTCGGTCAGTGGGGCGCCGGCCGCGCCGCCGTCGGAGGCGGCGATGATCTGGCTCAGCAGATCCTCGCCGGGATTGCGCCGCAGTTCGCGCAGGTGCCCACCCAGCCAGTTGTCGAAGCCGGCGATGCCCTGGTCCACCTGCTGGGACTGCGCCCAGGTCAGGCCGATGTCGAGGCTGGGGGCGGCCAGTTCGCCGAAGCGCAGGATGTTGGGCCGGTCGGCTTCCGGGACCCCGAGGATGTCGCCGATGACGGCGACCGGCAGTTGGGAGCAGTACCGGTCGACGATGTCGATCGTGTCGCCGCCGAGTTCGTCGAGCAGTTGATCGGCGCGCTCCTGCACGCGTTCGCGCAGCCGCGCCACGGCCCGCGTGGTGAACACCGACGAGACCAGCTTGCGCATCCGGGTGTGTTCGGGCGGCTCGACGGACAGCAGCGACGGCGGCTGGATGGGGTGCAGCAGATCGTCGGACGTGTGCTCGACGATCCAGCGCAGCGGCTTGGGCAGGTTGACGCCCAGGGCGCTGACCCGCCAGTCCTCGGAGCGCAGCACCTCGGCGGCGATCGCGTGGTCGAAGGTCAGCAGCACGGCCCGGCCGCGGACCACCGGCCCCAGCGTGCGCATCTCGTCGGCGAAGGCGCCCGGATCGGTTCGGGCTCGCGGGTCGGCGATCAGCCGGCCCTGCGGGTCACCCCGGCGCGCCGCCACCGCGGAGAGCCCGCGTACCACCCCGTGCAGAGCCAGCCAACGAATCCGTTGCCGCATGGTCACCGAGCTTACGGATCACTCAGCGCGGGGCGCAGAAGATCAGGAAGCAGGGGCCACTCTTCTTCGGCCCGTCGCCGTGATCGCCGCGGCCGCCACCGGGACCGTTGCCGCCCTGGTTACCCGAGCCCGGGTAGCCGCCGTTCGAGCCGCCCGGATACTGCCCGGGATAGCCACCGTTGCCGCCACCATTGCCCGGATAGCCGCCGGGGTAACCGCCGTTGGAACCACCCGGGTACTGCCCGGGATAGCCACCGTTGGAGCCGCCCGGGTATTGGCCGGGATAGCCGCCGGGGTACTGGCCCGGGTAGTCGTCATCGCTGGGGTCTTGCTGTTTGGGGCCCGGATCCCACGGCGGACGCCAGACCGGCACCTGCGGCCGCGGCCACACGATCACCGGTGGGGGCACCACGACCGGCGGGGCGACCACCGCAGGAGCGGGCGGCGCCTCAGGCGCGGGGGCCGGCGGCGGCGCGGCCGGTTCGGGTGCGGGCGCCTGCGGCGCGGGAGTCTGCTCGACGTAGACCTTGCGCGGCGCCGGGGCTTCCTGCACCACGGGGATGGGCGCCTTGATGGTCTCGGCGGCCGGGGGTGGCGCAGGCGCGGCCGACTGCACCGGGGCAGCCTCGGGCGCCGGGGCCGGCGCGACAGGCGGTGCGCTCGGGGCGACCGCATTCTGGGCCGGCGAGGGACGTTGGTCTGCGGTCGGTCGGATGCTGACCGCAAGCGAAACAGCAAGGGCCACAACGCCGACCACGAAGATGGACATCAGGGCGCTGCCCACCAGGAAGAAGGGTTTGCGGCCTTCCTCGACCGGCGGCGGCGTTTCGGCGAATGCGGCGTCGACGTCTTCAGCGAACAGCGGCGCCTCACCTGACGACATGGCCAGTTGGGTGTCGGCGGCGGCCATGGCCGCGTACGCCGATCCGGCGGTGGGGCCGTCGGGGTCCTGCGAGTAGGCCAGGCCGACGGTCGACGCCTCGAACGTGGGCGCGTTGGCGGCGGCCAGCGCGGCGCCGCGCGCCAGGGCCAGCTCGGATTCCTCCGGGGCGCTGACCGGAATGTCGACCAGGTGCTCGAGGTGCTCTTTGACCGAGGACACGTCGACACCGGAGCCGACGATGAACATGCCCTGCGGCGCGGTCGACTGACCGGCGACCGCGGCGGCCATATCGGCCAGCACGGCCATGGCGTCGACGCTGTGCAGACTGCGGCTGAGGACCTTGACGACGGACCCATCGTCCCCGTTGACGACCGACAGCGTGGCGGTGTCGCGGTCGAGGAACAGCAGCGCGGTGGACTGGTAGCCGACGGCGGCGCCCGCCGCTTGGGCCAGGGCGCTGGCAGCGTGCAATTCCGAGACCAGCATGACGTCGGCGATGCCGTGGGCGGCGAGTGCGTCACGCAGCGCAGCCGCTTCGGTGTGGTCGGTCCAGGTCACGCCGACGTGGGCCAGGTGGTGGCCGCCGGCCTCGGCGCTTTCCTGCGTGCCGAGCACCGCCTGCACTACCTGATCGGCCGCACTGGGTGTTGCTGAGTCGTTCGATGGCGCGACCGGGAAGACGTCGTGGTCGACGGTGGCCCCGTCGGCTTTACTACCTTCAACCAGCACCATGCGCACCGTCGTAGGTGTCAACGACACACCTAATACGATGTCCACTTACCCCTCCAAAGTGTTTGCTACACCATCCAGATCGCCGAAGCCGCTCCCACACGGCGCAAAGCGCCGACTCGATGGTTCATCGTCGTCGCCGGCGGCGTCGTTACATCCGGCACCGTTAGCTAGACCACTTAATCGACCCTACTCGCGTCACGCGGCGATGGCTCGACCCTCTCGGGGCCCCACAGTGCCACCGTGGGCTGTGCGCAGGCTATGACTGGATGAAGTTCTGGTAGGACCGCGACGGCGTCGGGCCGCGCTGACCCTGGTATTTGGAGCCGGCCGCAGCGCTGCCGTAGGGGTTTTCGGCGGGGCTGGTGAGCCGCAGCAGGCACAGTTGGCCGATCTTCATGCCGGGCCAAAGCGTGATCGGCAGGTTGGCCACATTGGACAGTTCCAGCGTGATGTGGCCACTGAAGCCGGGGTCGATGAACCCGGCGGTGGAGTGGGTCAGCAGGCCGAGGCGGCCCAGTGACGACTTGCCTTCCAGGCGGCCGGCCAGGTCGTCGGGCAGGCTGCAGCGTTCCAGGGTGGCGCCCAGCACGAATTCGCCGGGGTGCAGCACGAACGGCTCGCCCTCCTTGGGTTCGACCAGCGAGGTCAGGTCGTCCTGCCGCTGTGCCGGGTCGATGTGGGTGTAGCGGGTGTTGTTGAAGACGCGGAAGAGACTGTCCAGCCGGACGTCGACGCTGGAGGGCTGGACCAGGGCGTCGTCGAACGGATCGAGCGCCAGACGGCCTGCAGAGATCTCGGCGCGGATGTCGCGGTCGGAGAGCAGCACGCGATGAGCCTAGCCACCCCGCGCGTGTCCTCGCCGAGTCGTCTCGGAGATTGCGGTTCTACAGCCAACGCACAATGTTGACGCTAGCGTCAATATATCGAGTGGTTCAGCACGGACAGGAGCTTCTCATGCACACTCTCGCAACCCGATTCAGCCTTCCTGCAGCCGCTCTGCTCGCTGCCGGTGTCGTCACGGTGACACCCGCGGTGGCCCCGCCGCCGGCCTTGCCGCTCGCCGCGCCACCGATCGTGCACAGCATGCAGATGCCGGATATTCAGTTGGCCGCCACGGTGGCCGACATCCTGGAATTTCCGGCGCTCAAGCAGTGGGTGCGCAACCAGGTGGTCGACGTGGCAACCCTGGCCGTCGGCTGGGCGAAAGCCGGTGAAGGCGTCGGGATGACGCTGCGGGGCGCGCCCGAGTTCATCCTCACCGTCACTAAGCAGGTGTTCTCCGGTGACCTGCTCGGGGCGCTGACCACCATCGAGAAGGGCTTCGCCGGCGCCGTCACCGTGATCGGCGGACCGCTGCTGGCGTCGGTCATCGAACGCAATCAGCGGTCGTTGGCGGTGGATCTGGCCTTGCAAGCCGCCACTCCGGCTGCCCTCATCGGGCTGGGTACCGCACTGGTCGCCGGGTTCGACGACGTCGCCCGGTCGGTGATCATCGCCGGACAGAATGTCGTCGATTCGTTGCTGCCCATCAACATCGGCAATGTCATCAACGCGCTGGTGGACGGCGTCAAACTGATCGCGCAGGGGCTGGGCGAGGGTGCCGGCAAGATCGTCGACGGCATCGTATTCGCGCAGCAGACCATCGCCACCGCGCTGGCGGCGCAACCGACGAGCACGCTCGCGCCGACGGCGAAGGTGGCCGGCGCGGCCGCGCTGTCGGTGTCGACGCCGCCGAGCACGGCCGACACGGTGGTGACACTGAAGACGGGAACCGATACCACCGGGTCGAGCGCGTCGACGCCTTCGGCGCCGGCTCCCAGCGTGACCGCCAACCCGACGCCGACGGCTGACCCGACGCCCAGTGCATCTGCGCCCAGCCCAACCGCAGCGCCTAGTCCAACCGCCGCGCCCAAACCCACCGAGGATGTCACCAAGACGGGCAACAAGTTCGAGCCCGGTTCCAAGGTCTCCGACGTCGAGAACGGCACCGGAGCCACCGGCAGCACCGGATCGACGAGCACGCCGACCACCGCGACGCCAGGTGCCACGACGACGACCACCACATCGGGTGGGACGACCTCGGGTGGGATCACGTCGACCGGGACCACCAGCGACGGTGAGGCCAACGCCCCGAGCAGCCAGGACGGCGGCGCGGCAGCGGCCTGATTGCGGTGCCCGATCCCGGCGGTGCTAACCTTCCTGATCACCAGCACCGCTGGTACGCCGATGTAGTTCAATGGCAGAACATCAGCTTCCCAAGCTGAATACGCGGGTTCGATTCCCGTCATCGGCTCCATTTTTCACAGCCGCCAGTAGGGTTCGAACTGCTTCACCATCGGTTCATGTAGTCACCAAGGGGACCAGCCGAGTCCTGCAGATCTCGCCGTGCGATTGCCCCATGCGAACGTTGCCTCCAGCGGCTAAAGCGCCTGCGCCGATGGTTAGCCGCTCGACAACCCGGACCAACGCGGGTCAATGTCCGACTTACCGTAATAACTCGGACTAACGCTATCGTTAGTCCGAGTTAGGAGGCATCGATGCGACCCAGCGGCGCGTGGCCTCGCCACAACGCAGAGCGACGCCCTTGGGCACAGACCCAACGGGGTGGCACCCGCGAAGACCGAACACTTCGTTCCGTCACGGTGTCCCTTCCCCCGTACATCGCCGATGTCCGTCCGACCGTCGACGCGGATATCGCTGTCGAAGTCGAAGCCGCCATGAGCGAGATCTCTCGACTCGACAGCACGCACGGAACGCACCTCGGGGCGCTCAGCACTCTCCTGCTTCGAACAGAATCGGTGGCATCGTCGAAGATCGAGCGCATCGAAGCGAGCTTGGACGACTACGCCCGCGCGCTCCACGGCGGACGCGGCAACTCAAGCGCGGTATCCATGGTGGCGGCGACGACAGCCCTGAACAGCATGATCGAGAGCGTCAACCAAAACGACCCCGTACAGATGACCGCCATCCTGCGCGCACACGAGGCGCTGATGCGAGACGATCCGACAGAGGGGCCGCACGCTGGTCACATAAGGACTGTCCAAAACTGGATCGGCGGAAGCGACCACTCGCCGAGAAATGCGCTCTACGTGCCGCCACCACCAGACACGGTGCCCACGTATATGGACGACCTGATCGAGTTCGCAAACCGAACCGACATTCCCGTTCTCATTCAGGCCGCCATCGTCCACGCACAATTCGAATCGATTCATCCGTTCACCGACGGCAACGGCCGGATCGGCCGGGCACTCATCAACGCCGTCCTTCGGCGAAAGGCAGCAACTACGCGCGTCGTCGTCCCCCTGGCATCGGCGCTTGTTGCCCACCGAGAGCGTTACTTCGGCGCACTCGACACCTACCGGGCCGGCGACCTACGCCCACTGATAGTCACATTTGCGAACGCATCGAGGACCGCCGCAGCCGAATCACGCACCACGGCTGAGCGATTGGCCGAGATACCAACGGAGTGGCGCAACATGGCCGGACCGATCAGGCGTCACAGTGCGACCGACAAACTCCTCCAGTTACTACCGGCGACGCCGATCGTTTCGTCCGATGACGTCGCATCACTTGTCGATGCACCTCGAAGCAGCGTGTTCGCCGCGATAAAACGACTGCACGATGCCGGCGTTCTACGACCGTTGACCGACCGCAAACGAGACCAGGTATGGGGCGCAAGCCTTGTCCTCGACGAACTCGACGACTTAGGGCGCAGGATCGAGCGAGCGAGCACTTAAGACCGGGTGGTCCGTCCCGCGCCGCCTTGACAATCCCGACGCGGCGATATGCAATATATTGCAGCAGAGAGGTGGGCATGGCGGAACTGTTCGGCCGCGGGGTCGAGCTGCACCGGATCGAGCGTTTCCTCGAGGGCGTGCGAAGCACCGGCGGTGATACCCGGTTTGTCAACGGCGAGCCCGGCGTCGGCAAAACCGCTCTGCTCGCCGCCGCGGCTGACCGGGCGCGCGCGGCGGACATGCTCGTGTTGAGCGCCTCGGGTTCGGAGTTCGAGGTCCACATCGGCTATTCCGGGCTCAACCAACTGCTTCTGCCGCTGCGCCACGACGTGGACCGCCTTCCGCCCGGATCGCGCGATGCGCTGATGGTGGCGCTCGGATTCGGGCCCGGCCCCCAACCGGATGCGCTGCTCGTCTGCAATGCCGCGCTGTCCCTCCTGCTGGCGGTCGCGGAACGGAAACCGCTGCTGCTGCTCATCGACGACATCCAGTGGATCGACGGCGCCAGCGCCATGGTGTTCGGTTTCATCGCGCGACGGGTGGCGGGTCACCCCGTCGGGCTGGTGATGTCGTGCCGGACCGGCACTGTTTGTCCGCTCGATCGCCGGGGACTGACCGAGCAAGTGGTCGAACCGCTCGACCGCGAGGCGTCCGAACGCCTCGTCGACGACCGCTTCCCGCACCTGTCGCCGGGCGTCCGGGAACGGGTGCTCGACCTCGCCCAGGGAAACCCGCTCGCCCTGGTCGAACTCCCCGACCCGCTGAGCTGCATGCCGCCTCCCGTCGACCAGCCCGACGCCGTGCCGTTGACCGATCGGCTCCAGGCACTGTTCACCTCCCGCATCGCTGCCCTCCCGGATGCCACCCGCCGGCTGCTGCTCGTCGCGGCGTTCGAGGGCACCGGCGACGTGCGCCTGTTGCGTCAGGTCGCCGGCGAGCAACCGGGCCTCACCGATCTCGCCCCGGCCGAGCACGCGCAGCTCGTCGACGTCGATGACGGCACCGCTCGAATCACCTTCCGCCATCCTCTGATTCGAGCGACTGTCGTCGCGATGTCCACCCACGAGGACCGTCGTCACGCCCACCTCATGCTGGCGCGATCACTGCACGCCGACCAGGAACGGCAGGCCTGGCATCTGGCCGCGGCAGCGGTCGGCCCTAACGACGCGACAGCCGAGGTACTCGACCGGGTGGCACGCCGGACCATGCACCGCGGGGATCCGCGTGGAGCGGTGTCGGCACTGGTCCGGGCAGCCGATCTCAGCACCACACCCCAGGCGCGAGGCCGCAGACTGGCCGAGGCCGCCTATATCAGCGCCGAATCCGGCAGCACGCTCGGCGATCCGGAAACCCTTCTCACCGAAGCTCGTCGGGCCGGCCCCGACGCGACCGGATCGCTGCACGCGGCGAACGCCGCAACGTTCCTGATGCTCAACGGGGGCGGGGCCGTCGACACCGCACACCGACTCCTCCTCGATGCCATCGAGACCGCCGGACACGGTTACCGGGCCGACGACGCGGCACTGGTCGAGGCGATGCACACGCTGCTCCTGCTCTCCTGGTACGCGGGCACGCCCACCCATTGGGAGTCGTTCTTCCGCGTTCTGCGCATGCTGACCCCCGAACCACCGGAGCTGCTGGCACTGGCCAGCAGGACCTTCGCCGACCCGCTGCGCACCGGTGCGGCGGCAGCACCCGAGCTGGAGCGCGTGCTCGCCACGCTCCCTGGTGAGACCGACCCTTCGCGGATCGTCCGGATCGGTGCGGCATCGGTCTTCCTGGACCGGCTGGCAGACACGCGTGAAGCGCACTGGCGGGTGGTCCGCCACGGCCGCGACGGTGGTTCCCCGCGCAGACACATCGGCGCCCTGATGCACCTGTGCCTCGACGACTACCTCACCGGACGTTGGGACGAAGCCGAAGAACTCGCCCAGGAAGGGCAAGAGCTCTGCACCGCAACCGGTTTCACCTTCTTCACGTGGTACTTCCTGTACAACCGAGCGGTGATCGCGGCCGGCCGGGGTCGCGACGACGAGGCGTTCGCACTGGCCGACGAGATGAGCCATTGGGCACGACCCCGCGGCGCCACCAGTGTCCTTCTCTATGCGCACCACCCCCGCGCGCTCGCCGCGTCGGCCATCGGCGACTTCGACGCCGCCTTCCGCCATGCTGCTGCGCTCAGCGCGCCCGGTGTCCTCAACGTCCATGTCCCGCAGTGCACCTGGGTCATGTTCGACCTCGTCGAGGCGGCGCTACGCACCGGTCGCGATGCGGAAGCTGGGGCCCACCTCGGTGCCATGCGGGCTACCGATGTCGCGGCACTGTCACCGCGAATGGACCTGATCCAGCGCGGGGTGGCGGCGCTGGTGCTCGACCACGAGACCGCCGACGCCGCGCTCGAGGAATCACTGGCCTCCCCTACCGCGGATCGGTGGCTGTTCGAGGCATGCCGCATCCGCCTGGCCTACGCCGAAGCCCTGCGCAGACGTAAGGAATCGCAGCGAGCGCAGCGGCACCTCCTCATCGCCGGAGACGGCTTTGCCGCGATGGGCGCGCAGCCGTTGCTGGAGCGTGTCCGACAGGAGTTGCGCGCCAGTGGGTTTCGGTCTTCGAACCCGCCGTCGAAGTCGACGTTGACATCGCAGGAGCTCGAGATCGCCCACCTGGCCGCCAGCGGTCTGACCAACCGGCAGATCGGCGAGCGGCTGTACCTGTCGCACCGCACTGTGGGCGCCCACCTGTATCGCGCGTTCCCCAAGCTGGGCGTGTCCTCACGAGCCGGGCTTCGCGACGCGCTGTCCGCCGACGCGGGTCCGGACGTCTCGGTCAGTCGAACGCACCCGCGTACGCGTTGAGCGCGGGCTGTCCGCCCAGATGGGCATAGAGCACCGTCGACCCCGGTGCGATGTCACCGCGCCGCACCAGGTCGATCAGCCCGGCCATCGACTTACCCTCGTACACCGGGTCGATGATCATTCCCTCGAGGCGGGCGGTCAACCGGATGGCGTCGATCGTGGACTGCACCGGGATGCCGTAGCGATCACCGGCCCACCCTTCAAGCACGGTGATCTCGTCGTCCTCCAGCGGCCGGCCCAGGCCGATGAGATCGGCGGTGTGCCTGGCGATGCGCGCGACCTGTTCAAGGGTCTTGACGATGGTCGCGGAGGCGTCGATGCCCAGGACACGGCGGGGCCGGTCCTGCCCCGCGAATCCGGCGATCATCCCGGCGTGTGTCGAGCCGGTGACGGTGCAGACGACGATCGTGTCGAAGAAGACGCCGAGTTCCCGCTCCTGCTGCTGCACCTCGTAGGCCCAGTTCGCGAAACCGAGTCCGCCGAGCGGATGTTCGGATGCACCGGCAGGGATGCCGTAGGGCACGCCGCCGGCAGCGCGCACTTCTTCGAGCGCCGTCTCCCAGGAATCCTTGATGCCGATACCGAATCCGGCGGGGTCCAGGCGTACATCGGCGCCCATGATCCGGGAGAGCAGGATGTTGCCGACCTTGTCGTTGACGACGTCGGGCCAGTCGACCCAGCGTTCCTGGACCAGCCGCGCCTTCATCCCCAGCCGCGCTGCGACCGCGGCCACCTGGCGGGTGTGGTTGGACTGGTAACCACCGATCGAGACCAGTGTGTCGGCACCCTTGGCCAGGGCGTCGGGAACGATGTACTCGAGTTTGCGCATCTTGTTGCCGCCGTAGGCGAGTCCCGAATTGCAGTCCTCGCGCTTGGCCCAGATCCGCGCGCCGCCGAGATGCTCGGTCAGGCGTTCCAGCGGGTGGACGGGGCTGGGGCCGAAGAGCAGGGGATGGCGTTCGAAGTCGGCAAGGGACATGATTCCTCGTTCCATGGAGTGGGGATCGGGCGCCGGGTCGGCGTTCGCGGGGCGCGTTCGACGGTGCATGATGGGGTATGCCGGTTCCCGTTGCCAGTGCCCTTGAGGGGCGGCAGTTGCTGCGCGACAGCGTGTTCGTGCGAATTCGCGACGCCATCATCGACGGGACCCTCGAGCCGGGAGAGCGACTGGTCGACGGCGAGCTCAGTGCCTGGCTCGGCGTCAGCCGGACACCGATCCGGGAAGCACTCGCGCGCCTCGACGCGGCGGGCCTGGTCGAGACGAGGCCCGGCCGGTACACGATCGTCAGCCCGATCGACCCGCGCACCCTCGCCGACGCGCAGGCGGTGACGGCAGCGATGAACGAGCTTGCGGCGCGCACGGCCGTACCGCTGCTCACCGCCGACGATCTGGCCGGCATGCGGGCGGCCAACGCCGCGTTCGCCGAGGCATTGGCGGCGGGAGACGTCGTCGCTGCCGTCGCGGCCGATGACGCATTCCATCGGATTCTCGTCGACCGCGCGGGGAACGCGGCGGTTCGCACCGTGCTCGATCAGTACACGCCGGTGCTCAGGCGGGTGGAGCGCATCCGGTTCGCCTCGCTGCGCGGACGCGATTCGGTGGCTCAGCATGCCCGGATCATCACCTTCGCCGAGGCCGGTGACGCGGACGCCGCCGCGACCGAGACCCGGAAGAACTGGATGACCCTGGACGCGCACGCCTCCGACGGCTGATCGCCGAGGGTCGACTTCGACTGCGTCAACGACATTTTCGCTGACGACGTGCCACATAGCGCCCCCTTCATGGCCGTGGCTCACCGGGCCCGGTTGGGCGGCGCTTCGACCGATGGCAAGCGATATGCAATATATCGCCACGTGCCGACGGCAGGCAACCACAGCCAATGCAACCGAGTCGAATGACTGCATCGCGACCGATCCGGGCTCGACGCTTCGGCAGTCGGATGACTGATTCCCCCAGCCACCACGGGCACCAGAGTGGTCCGTGCGGGCCGACGGTGCCGATGGACTGCCGTGTCCGTCGCCAGCTCGCCCGAGATCACGTCCCGGTCGAAATCCAAGGAGATCAATGAGATTCACATCCCTGTTGACGACAATGACCGCCGGCGCGGTGCTGGCGCTCTCGGCCTGCGGCGGCGCATCGGCCGAGCAACCGGGCTCGCCCGACCAGCCCGCCCCGGCAGCCAAGCCCACCGTGGTGCTGGTCCACGGGGCGTTCGCCGATTCCTCAAGCTGGAACGGCGTGGTCGCGAGCCTGAAACGGGACGGCTACCCGGTGATCGCTGCGGCGAACCCGCTGCGCGGGCTGCATGAGGATGCGGCCTATGTCGCCGCTGTCCTGAAGAGTGTGCCAGGTCCGGTCGTGCTGGCCGGCCACTCGTACGGCGGATCGGTCATGAGCGAGGCCGCCGCGGGCAACCCCAATGTCAAGGCTCTGGTGTACATCGCGAGCTTCATCCTGGACCCGGGAGAGAGCACCTCCCAGCTGGCCGGCAAGTTCCCCGGTGGACAGCTCGGCCCCGCCCTGCAGACCGTCGCCGTGCCGCTGCCGAGCGGCGGCACAGCCAATGACCTCTACATCAAGCAGGAGGACTTCCAGCGGGTGTTCGCCGCGGACGTGGCACCGGAGGTCACCGAGCTGATGGCGGCGACCCAGCGGCCCATCACCGAGGACGCCCTGAACGAGCCGGCCAGTAAAGCCGCGTGGAAGAACATCCCGTCGTGGAACATGGTCACCACCGCCGACCTTGCGATTCCGGCCGAGTCGATGCGCTTCATGGGTGACCGGGCGACGTCACACTCGGTGGAGATCGACGCGTCCCACGCCGTGACGATCTCCCACCCCGACGCCGTCGCCGAGCTGATCGGTGAAGCTGCTCGCGCCACGGCCTCGTGACCACGGGCCAATCCGTGGGTGCGGACATCACCGCCCTTGCGGCGGAACGCTGGGCGGGCGCCCGTGACGCCCGGCTGTCCGAGGTGATGCGGGCGCTGGTGCGCCACCTGCATGCCATGGCGCGCGAGGTGCGGCTCACCGAGTCCGAATGGAAGACCGCGATGTCCTGGCTCGCCCGCACCGGACAGATCAGTGACGCCAAGCGCGCGGAGTTCATCCTGGCCTCCGATGTCCTGGGACTGTCGATGCTCGTCGTCGAGATGAATCACCGCCGCGACCCCGGAGCGACCCCGCCGACGGTCCTCGGGCCGTTCCACGTCGCGGGCTCCCCCCAACTGGAGTACGGCGCGAACATGGCCGAGGGTTCGAGTGGGACTCCGCTTTACATCACCGGCGTGATCCGCGACCTCCACGACCAGCCCGTCGGCGGGGCGGTGCTCGACGTGTGGCAGGCCGACGCCCACGGCATCTACGAGGGACAGCTCCCCGACGGGGACGCGCGCCTGCGTGCGAAGTACACCTCGCAACCCGGCGGGGGCTACTGCGTGCGAACCATCGCACCGCGCGGCTACTCGATACCGATGGACGGCCCGGTCGGCGAGCTGATCTCGCGCGCCGGTATCAGCCGCCACCGCCCGGCTCACGTGCATTTCCTGATCACCGCCCCGGGTTACGAGCCGCTGATCACCCATCTGTTCGAGGCGGGCGCACCGTACCTCGACGCCGATGCCGTGTACGGCACCAAGGCCGAGCTGGTGGTCGAGTTCGAACACCGCCCGGCAGGCCCGACGCCCGACGGGCGGACGTCCGACGAGCCGTGGCTGCTCGCAACATACGACTTCGTGCTCCAGCCGCAGCGCTGGACGATGGTGTGAAGACGACTGGAAGTGATTGGCAGATGACAGAATTCGCCGAATTTGACTATGTAGTGGTCGGCGCCGGATCGGCCGGGTGTGTGATCGCCGCCCGGCTGTCGGAGGATCCCACCACCCGAGTGCTGCTGCTGGAGTCCGGGCCGGCCGACACCCGGTCCGAGATCTCCGCGCCACCCGCCTGGCCGGCGCTGTGGGGCACCGAGGTCGACTACTCCTACGACACGGTCCCACAGGCCGGCACCGCCGGACACGCCCACAACTGGCCCCGTGGCCACACACTCGGGGGCAGCAGCAGCATCAACGCAATGGTGTACTTGCGCGGCCACCCGAACGATTTCGACGGGTGGGCCAAATCGGGTTGTGTCGGTTGGGATTACGATTCGGTACTGCCCTATTTCCGGCGCATTGAGACGGTACCGGCCGCCGATCCGCACTACCGTGGCACCGCCGGTCCGATGACCCCGGCGCCGGCCACCGCCGACGTGGCAAATCCGTTGTCGCAGGTGTTCCTCGACGCTGCGGCCGCGGCCGGGTTCCCATCGACCGACGACTTCAACGGCAGCCGAGCCGAGGGCGCCGGCTGGCACGACCTGTCGATCTCCGGCGGTACCCGGCAGAGCACCGCCACCACCTATCTGCACCCGGTACGCGGCAGGGCAAACCTGACGGTCATGACGGATTCCCGCGTGCACGCGCTGAGATTCGCGGGGACGCACTGTACGGGAGTCGATTTCGTACACGGCGGTCGAAAAACGACAGTCCACGCCGCCGCGGAGGTGGTGATCAGTGCCGGTGCCGTGGATTCACCACGACTGCTCCTGCTGTCGGGCGTCGGACCCGCGGCGGAACTCCGCGCCACCGGTGTCGAGGTTGTCCACGACCTGCCCGGGGTCGGACGCAACCTGCACGACCATCCACTATGCGGCGTCGTCTACGAAGCGGCGCAACCGATTCCGGCCGCGAAGACGAACCACGCCGAGGTGTCGCTGCTGTGGCGCAGCGACACCTCGCTGGCCGGCCCGGACATGCAGCTGATGTTCATCCACGTGCCGTTCCATCCCCCCCACCTGGCGGCACCACCGAACAGCTTCACACTGGCGGTTGCGACGGTGCCGGATGCGCGCGGTTCGATCCGGCTGGCGGGACCGGATCCGGAGACCCCGCCGTTGATCGACCCGAACTATCTGGGCGTGGAGTCGGACGTGCGGCGCATGGTCCACGGGATCGAGGTAGCGCGTGAGATCGCCGCCGCCGCGGCCTTCGGCCCCTGGCGAGCGCGCGAAGTGCTGCCGGGTGCCGAAGCCGCCGACGAGGCGGCTTTGCGGGACTTCCTGGCTCACGGCACCAGCACGTACTACCACCCGGTCGGCACCTGCGCGATGGGCATCGGGCCCGATGCCGTGGTCGGACCGGATCTGCGGGTGCGCGGGCTGACCGGTGTACGGGTTGCCGATGCGTCGATCATGCCGCGAATCATGCCCGTGAACACGAACGCCGCGGCCATCATGATCGGCGAAAAGGCGGCCGCGATGATCCGCTGACCGTCAGCCCAGCCGGATCACGTACGTCCCGTCCTCGTCCCGCTCGATCTCACTGTCCGCGCTACTCACCCACACCGGCGACTCGGCGCGGCTGCCCAGGAAGGCGTTGCGGATCGAGCCGCCGGGCTGCAGGTGCACGTTCCATTCGTCACCGGTGGCGAAGATGCTCACCACCTCCTCACCGTCGGCGTTGCGGATCGAGAGCATCGACCCGTTGGCCGTCTGCTCGTCGTCCTCCTCCTCGGCGATCAGGTCGGCCAGTTCGTCATCGGGTTCACGGTGATCGTCAAACACCGGCCCACCGTACCGACCTACCCCGTCATCGGGAACGAATGATGCTCGTGCACGATCAACCATTCGCCGTCGACCTTGCGCAGTCCCACGGTCATCCGCAGCCGGATGTCCGGGTTCTTCGCGAAATCCTCGGCGCGGCCGCACTTCGCCAGCCCATACGCGAAGGCGACATCGCTTCCGGCCACGACGTTCAGTTCCACGATCTCGAAAACTGCTCCGCCACGCAGGAATTCGAAGAACGACGGCCAGGTGTCGCGGTATGCCGGCAGCCCGCGGACACCGCCATACGGGGGCGGAACGTCGAACTGCACAAAGTCATCGGCATGCGCCGCCACCACGGCCTCTACATCGCAGGCCGTGATGCCGTCGACCCACCGGGTGATCACGTCTCGAACGTCGGCTTCCGCGCTCACGGAATTCTCCTTTCCACACCGGTATCGACCGGCGCGGGCCGCAGAAGTCATCGCCTCAGTCGATCTCCGGCAACACCACCCCGACCGCCAACTCCGCGTACTGCCGCATCAACCGCACCGCGGTCGCCCGGCAGAAGTCCGGGTCCCGCGCGACGATGCGGTACCCGAAGTAGTCCTCCATCCCCATGATCGTCATGGCGATATCGCGCGCCGGGTGCCGCAGCTCGAACACGCCGTGCTGCGCACCGGTGGTCAACAGGTCGGCGTACAGCCCGACCTGCCGGTGATAGATGCCCTGTACATCGCGGCGTTGGTCCAGTTCGAAGCCGGCCGAGAGTACCGCCCGCCAGATCGCGCGCCACTCGGCATCCTCGGGCCCGGTGGGCAGGCCGGCGGCCATGGTCAACACCAGCTGCTCGCGCACATCGCCCGAGGCGCTCTGCAACTGCAAGCGCTCGTCGTAGAACCGAACGTCGGAGCGCAGAGCCAACTCCGACAGCAGCTGCGTCATGTCCTTGAAGTAGTAGCGCACCGCATTGGTGGTCAGCCCGAGTTCCTCGGCGACATCCGAGAGCTTGAGGGTGGCCAGGTCATGGCGCTCGATGAGCGCAATCGTCGCGTCCATGATGTCGTGACGCCGTTCCACCTGCTTGTTCGGCCGTGCCATGACACCAATCTTGCCCGTTCTGTTGCGGGACGCCGTACACAGGCGCATAGTTCTTTTCCAATCAGGAAAAGAACTATCGACGAAGTGAGCGGAACCAATGCGCGCCAGAGATCTCGGTGTGGTCATCGGGGAACACCCCACCGGCCCCCACAACGCCATCACCGACGTCGCGGGCGTACGGGTCGGGCACACCACCCTGCAGGGTGACGGCATCAACACCGGCGTCACCGTCGTCGTCCCGCACGGCGACATCTGGACCGAGCCGGTGTTCGCCGGGGCGCACCGACTCAACGGCAGCGGCGAACTCACCGGCCTGGAATGGATCCGCGAGTCCGGCGAGCTCACCACCGCCATCGGCCTGACCAACACGCACAGCGTCGGCGTCGTACGCGACGAGTTGGTGGCCGCCCAGGTTCGCGCCCGCGGCGAGGGCCTGTACTGGTCACTACCCGTCGTCGGCGAGACCTACGACGGCCTGCTCAACGACATCAACGGTTTCCACGTCCGGCCCGAGCACGTCCGCTCCGCGCTGGAGAACGCGTCCGCCGACGCGCCGGCCGAGGGCACCGTCGGCGGCGGCACCGGGATGATCTGCCACGGCTTCAAAGGGGGCATCGGTACCGCGTCGCGCACCACCGAGACGGCCGCCGGCGCATACACGGTGGGCGTCCTGGTGCAGGCAAATCACGGTCGGCGGGAACGACTTCGGATCAACGGGGTCCCGGTCGGCGAACTGATCGGCCCCGACCAGGTGCCGCTGCCGGACCTGCCGCGCCAGTACGAGCCGGGGTCGGGGTCGATCATCGTCATCGTCGCCACCGACGCCCCCCTGCTCCCCCACCAATGCACCCGATTGGCCCAGCGCGCGACCCTGGCCGTCGGCCGCCTCGGCGGCACCGGTGAGCAGTACAGCGGTGACCTGATGCTGGCCTTCGCCACGGGCAACCGCGGCATCCCGCCGTACGCATGGGATGAGGACGCTGCCACCCCACGCCCCGAGATCCCGCTGCGGATGGTCGCGCCGCAGCTGATGACCCGGCTGTTCGACCTGACGATCGAGGCCACCGAGGAGGCCATCGTCAACGCCATGGTCGCCGCCACCACCGTCACCGGACGCAACGGTTTCACCGCCCACGCCATCGACCACGACCTACTACGTCAAGCTCTGTCGCCCAACACCTCTCGACCCCAGGAGGCTTCATGACCACCACACCCACCACGGCCGAGCGGGGGCGCCTGACCGGTCACCTCGGCCCCGTCGGGATCGTCTTCATGGTGGTCGCCGCGGCGGCACCGCTGACGGTGATCGGCGGCAATATGCCGTTGGCCATGGGGCTGGGCAACGGCGCCGGCGCACCCATGGGCTTCGTGATCGCCGCCCTCGTCCTGCTGCTGTTCAGCGTCGGGTTCGTGACCATGACGCCACACGTGCCCGAGGCGGGCGCCTTCTTCTCGTACGTGACGGTCGGCCTCGGCGAACGAATGGGCAAGGGCATCGCGGTGGTCGCGCTCATCGCCTACACCGCCATCCAGATCGGGATCTACGGCTATATCGGCTGGGCCATCTCCGACACCGTGGCCCACTACCACGGTCCGTCGATCCCGTGGCCGGTCTACGCTTTCGCGGTGCTGGCCATCGTCGCGGTGCTCGGCTACCGGCATATCGAACTGAGCGCCAAAGTCCTCGGGGTGGCGCTGGCGTGCGAGATCGGCATCGTCGTGCTGCTGGACATCGTGATGGTGGCCAAGCCCAGCCCGGCCGGAATCACCTTCACCTCCTTCGACCCGGCCACGTTCACCAACGGCACCATCGGCATCGCCATCCTGTTCGCCCTGACCGGATTCATCGGATTCGAGGCCACCGCGGTGTTCCGTGACGAGGCGCGCGATCCGGAGCGCACCATCCCGCGCGCCACCTATGCCGCCGTCATCATCATCGGCGCCTTCTACGCAATCACGGTGTGGGCCTTCGTCGTTGCCCTCGGCCCGGACCAGGTGACCGGCGTGGCGCAGCGCACCCTCGCCGGTGAGGGCAACATGCTGCTGGATACCACCGGCGACATGCTGGGCACCGTCGGTCGCGACGTCGTCAACGTGCTGCTGTTGACCAGTCTGTTCGCCTGTGTGCTGTCCTTCCACAACGTCATCGCGCGCTATCAGTTCGTGCTGGCCGGCAAGGGGCTGCTGCCCGCGCGGCTGGCCCAGGTGCACGGCAGCCACCACTCGCCGTCGTTCTCCTCGGTGGTGCAAACCGGCACGGCCGCAATCATTGTCGCTGTGCTGGCGGCGCTGGGCATCGATCCCCTGGTCGGCGTCTTCGGGTCGATGGCCGGTGTCGCCACCGTCGGCATGGTGCTGCTGATGCTCACCACGTCCATCGCCGTGCTGGTGTTCTTCCTGCGCAACCGTGACCGCGCCACGGGGCTGTGGTCCACGCGGATCGCACCGGCGCTGGCCGTCCTGGGACTACTCGGCAGCCTGTGGCTGGTGTTGTCCAACTTCACCCTGGTGACCGGTGGTAGCCCGACCTTGAGCACGATCCTGGCCGCGATTCCGTTCGCCGGGTTGATCATCGGCTTCCTGGCGTGGCGGCCGTCGCGGTCGCTGTCGGCTTCGGGCGTTTAGCCCCGTCGCTCGTCGACCCCTCGGGCTACCGGCTAGCTGGAAGTCCATCTTGCCAGCTAGCCGTGGCGATTCCGCCGGAAAGCGGGCGAATGATGGGGGTACCCGAGAGGAACAGGAGCCCACCATGAAGACCCGGATCGCATTCGCAGCCCCCCTGCTGGCCGTCGGCCTGGCCGCCGGATTCGTCGGCCTGGCACCTGCCGGTGAGACCATCGCCGTCGCCGGCCCCAGCACCACCACGTCCTGGCAGCAGAACACCCCCATCTCGCCCGACACCGGAGCGCCGCTGGGTGACGCGAAGGCCGGCACCGATCCACTCATCCCGTACGGCACCGATCCCCAAGCACCGGTCACCACCGGCTACGTCAATCGCAATCACGACGAGGGCATCACCTCCAACGGCGAGGTCGACCTTCCGTTCTGAGCGCTCCACAGCACTGTGCTCCAGCGGTCACCACTGACCGCTGGAGCACATTTATATGAAATTCATATCTTCCGACACGAATATGTGTTGTCTATGAGTACATTTCACGCGCTTTGCGGCGATACGAACGACGGGTAGACAGGAGTCAGGCGCGGCGGAACCCACAGCCGCGACACCTTCCCCTCGGCCACATCACCCACAGTGGTCGACCGAAAGAGAGGTATCTCATGTCGTTCAAGCGAATTGCCGTCCCCGTCCTCGCCGCAGCCGGTATCGCCATGGGGCTGTCCGGCGCTCCCACCGCCCTCGCGGCCGGTAACGACCCGTGCACCACTGCGGTGTCGACGTCACGATGCCTGGGCCCGCAGGGCATCGGCGGCTTCTCCGTTCCGCAGTCCGGCACCGGCGGCGTGATGAACGGCCCCTACGGCGCCTGGGGCACGCTCCCGCCGCTGGGCTGATCCCCACGACGACAGGGTGGCCTGCCGCGGCCTCAGCCGCCGGCAGGCCACCCTGTCGCTTTCGAGGGGCCGTCGAGCGGTTAAGCCCGGCTCACGGTGAGAGCCTCATCGGCCGACGCCTTCTCGGCGGCGCGGCCCCACCGCCCGGCCAGGGTGGCGCAGGTGATGAGCTGGATCTGGTGAAAGATCATCAGCGGCAACACGATCAGACCCACCGGATGACCGGCGAACAGCACCGTCGCCATCGGTAACCCGGTGGCCAGACTCTTCTTGGACCCACAGAAGATCACCACGATGCGATCAGCCCGGTTGAAGCGCAGCAGTCGCGCCATCCCCGTCGTCACACCGAGCACCACCGCCAGCAGCAGAGCACACACCCCGACCACGGCCAACAGGTGCAGCGCGGTCATCCCGGCCCAAATATGCTCGGCCATGCCCGCACTGAAGGCGGCGTACACCACCAGGTACACCGAGCCGCGGTCCACCACCTTGGTCAACGTGGTGTGTGCGAGCACCCGATGCAGCTTGGGCCGCAACAGTTGTCCGGCGATGAACGGCAGCAGCAGCTGGACCACGATCTCCAGGATCTGCCGCGGCGAGACCGTGGCGGCGCCGGTGGTCTGCATCAACAAGGTCACCAGCACGGGGGTCACGAAGATGCCCAGCATGTTCGACGCCGACGCGCTCACCACGGCCGCCGCCACATTCCCGCGGGCGATCGAGGTGAACGCGATCGACGATTGCACCGTGGACGGCAGCAGGCACAGATAGAGCACCCCGGTGTAGAGGTCATCGGTCAACACCGAGGGCACCAGCAGTTTGAGCGCCAGCCCCAGCACCGGGAACAGCACGTAGGTACAGGCAAGCACCGTGGTGTGCAGCCGCCAGTGCCGCAACCCGTGCAACGCCTCACGCGGCTCCAGCCGGGTGCCGTACAGCAGGAACAACACGGCGATCGCGATCTTGGTGGCCCAGTCCAGTACGCCGGCGGCCGCCCCACTGGCGGGCAGCAGCAGCCCGATCGCCATGGCAGCGAACAATCCGAGCAGGAATCCGTCGATCCGGAGTTTGGCCAGTAAGGTCACCGCTCCACGGTAAGAGGACCCCACTCATTGCGAAAGGCGATGCGCTCAATATCTCTGATCACGTAACGTGATGAATATGTTCGATCCGGAGCACCTGCGCACCTTCCTGGCCGTGGAGCGGGCGGGCGGTTTCACCGCGGCCGGGCGCGTCCTCGGGCTGCGGCAGTCCACCGTCAGCGGGCATATCGCCCGCCTCGAACAGGCGGTGGGGCGCGAGCTCTTCCGCCGGGACACCCGCAATCTCGCCCTCACCGCCGACGGCGCTGCCATGGTGGGTTTCGCGCGCACCATCCTGGACGCCCAGGCCCAGGCCGACCGGTATTTCTCCGAGCCCCGCCTGACCGGTTTCATCCGACTGGGCGCCTCCGACGATCTGGTCACCCGGGATCTGCCGGATGTGCTCGTCGAGTTCCAGCGCTCCTATCCGGCCGTCGACCTGGAACTGGTCGTCGGGCTCAGCGAGAACCTCAAGGTGCGGATGGCTGCCGGCGAGTTGGACATGATGGTCGCCAAGCGGTTACCCGGCGAGCAGCACGGCGAACTGCTGTGGCAGGACCGGCTGGTGTGGGCCGGGCGGGCCGGGATGACCGACGCGGGTGACCCGGTGCCGGTGGTGACCTATCCCCCGCCCAGCCTGACCCGGCACATGGCGCTGCGGGCGCTCGAACGCGAACACCGCAGCTGGCGCATCGCCTGCGTCAGCGACAGTCAACTGGGCCTGCAGGCGGCGGTGCTGGCCGGCCTCGGCGTCGTACCCCATGCCGAAACCCTTCTGCCGCAAGGCCTCTACCCCGTCGACGAGGGGCTTCCGGAATTGGGTGCGCTGGAATTCGTGCTGGTGTGCCGGCGCAGCTCGCTGTCCGAACCCGAGCAGGCGCTGCGCGACGCGATCGTCGCCAACGCCCGCCGGATGCACCGCTGACGGATCAGAAGACGCGGATCCAGTCGATCAGCATCTCGGCCGGGTAGCTGCCGCCCGCCGGTTCCCGGCCACCCGATCCGCCGACGGCGATGTTGAACACCGGGGCCAGCGTGTAGCCGGGATCGTTGAACGGCCAGTCGTCCAGCGAGTTGGCCGGGACCGTGAAATACGGCTCCATACCCGGCGCGTAGTCCTTCCAGAAGTACATGCCGGTCGGTAGCCACGTCATGCGCCAGGTGTGCCAGGCGCTGTCGATCGGGTGCGGATCGGTTGCGAAGGAGGTGCCGTCCAGCCGGGCGTGCACCGTGGTGCCCGACGGCCAGTCCCGGTTGCCGTACCACTCGACCAGGTCCACCTCGCCGCCGCGCACCGGATCGTCGTTGAGCAGCCAGAAGGCCGGCCACGCACCGTCGGTGAGGCAGTTGAGTTTGACGCGGGCCTCCCAGGTGGTGCCGATGGCACCGCGCCAGTTACCGATGATCTTCGCGCCGGCGTAGCGCTCCTGGATGTTGTTGCCGGGCCCGCGGGTGGCGCGGATGACCAGATTGCCCTTGCCGTCCTGGAACACGTGTTCCTGATCGGTGACGTAGCGGCCCATGTTGTAGGGCTTGTCCCACTCGACGGGGTTCCGGATGGTCTCGCGCGCGGGCACGATGAACCAGTCGGGTCCCGGAGGTGCACCGGCGGGGCCGTTGAATTCGTCCCGCCACAGGAAGACCGGTTCGGCCGCGGCCGGAGTCGGCGCAGGCGCCCCCGGCGCTGCCGGGCCGGGCACCGGACCCGGCCCCAGATCCCCTGGAAGCGGGTCCGCATGGGCTGTCTGAGTGGGCAGCACGACTGCGGCCGCACCCAGACCCATCATCATCATGACGCTGCGACGATCCATGTCAGGCACAGCAGCACCTTAGACGATGCGCGTGACGATGGAGCTTCAGCCTGTGTTCGCACGCCGTTAACCAGCGGCAACACCTCAGTCGGTCGCGGTGTTCTGCGCCTCGTACAGACGTTTGTACAAACCGCCCTCCGCGATCAGCGAGCGATGATCGCCCGACTGCACGATTCTGCCATCCTCCAGCACCAGGATCCGATCGGCGACGGCGGCGATGAAATCCATATCGTGGCTGATCACCATGCACGTGCGGTCCCGCGCGTAGCCGCGGATCACCCCGGTCAGCCGGGCCCGCTGGTCGGCGTCGAGGTTCTCCGTCGGCTCGTCGAGCAGCAGCACCTCAGGACGACGCAGCAGACACCGCGCCAGCGCGATGAGCCGCTTCTGCCCGCCCGACGGCACCTGGACGTCGATCACGGTGTCGTAGCCGGCGTGCATCTTGACCGGGTCGGTGATGACCGAGTGGATGTGCGCCGCAACACAGGCTGCCTCGATCTCGGCGTCGGTGGCCGCCGGCCGGGCCAGGCGGATGTTCTCGCGGATGGTGTCCTTGGTGAAGAACGGGAACTGGGCCAGCTTGGATACCTGCTCGCGCAGCGAGGAGACGGTGACACCGCCGATGTCGTGCCCGTCGAGCAAGATCCGCCCGCGGTGCGGGTCCAAGAACCGCAACATCAGGTTGAACACGGTGGACTTGCCCGATCCGATGCCTCCGACCAGGGCGACGGTCTCACCTTCGGAGACGCTGAACGTCAACCCGTCCAGGACCGCATGCTCGGCCGAATAGCCGAACGTGACGTCCTCGAAAACCAGATTGCCCTGCACCGCAACGAGTTCGGGGGCTCCGGGCCGTTCGACGACCGAGGGCCGCGTGTCGAGCAGTTCGTAGGTCGAGGCGGCATTGGGTGCGACGGATTTGTAGGTCGTGTAGGCGCCCATAACCCGTTGTGCCGCACCGAACATCGTCGGCACCATACCCGCGAACACCAGCAACCCGGCGAAGGTCAGACCGAAGACGGCGCTGAATCCGATGCCCACCAGCAGCACCACCACGGTGCTCAGCGCCACGAAGATCTGAGAACCGTTGGCGGTGGCCTGCATCCACGCCACCGACGAGGCACCGGCTTTCGCCGCATTCTCGGACACCTCGTGAAAGCGCCTGCTGCGTAACGGCTGGGCGTTGAACATCTGGATCTCGGAGATGCCGCTGACGGTCTGCTCCAACTCGGTGGACATCGCCCGGTCGGCGGTCATCTCCTTGCGGACCGCCGACTGCACATGCGCTCCGGCGAAACGCAACGTGAACAGCGCCAGCGGCGTGAGGACCAGCGCGGCGATGGTCATCTGCCAGCAGAGGATCATCAGATAGCTCACCGCGGCCAACAACACGACGGTGTCGATGAGCGGCGGGATGAGGCATCCGGTCAGCAGTCGTTGCACCCCGGCCGATTCGGTGGTGACCCGTTGGATCAACTCACCGGTGCGCGAGCGGGCGAAGAAGTCCATCGACAGTGTCTGCAGATGGTCGTGCACCCGCTGGCGGATGTCCACCACCAGGATCCGTTCGACCCTCGCCCCCACCCATCCGTTGACGAAGTACATGAACTGGGTCAGCACCAGTGACACCGCCCAGGTCACCAGGAGCACCGCGAACGGAACCGACCCGGCCACCGCGTGCAGCAGCCCGTCCTCGCGGGCCACCAAGGGGCCCCGCATATTCCACACGTCGCTGAGGTTTCCGCCGTTCCCGGCGTCGGCGACCACCTGCATCATCGGGCCGAACGCGGCGGCCGACAGATACGGCAGCGCTGAGGCGATCACCCCGAGCACCAAGGAGATCACGATGAGGCCGCGCACGGCGCGCAGCATGCCCAGGCTGCGCCAGATCAGGCGGGAGGGTGAGGCGGATCGCACGCGATCAGGATGCGCGATGTTCGGCTTTTACGCGGCACAACCGCGATCAGCGCGGGTAGACCTCGCTACCGGTGGGGTATCCGCCGCCGGTAGTGGTTATGTGCACGTGGTCGTAGTGGCCGTAGCCGCCGCGCTGCGCGCCGCCGGGGGTGTAGTAGACGCCGCGCCAGATGGCGTCCTGGATCCCGAACCGGACCGCGTTCTTCAGCACGTAGGACACGATCTCGTTGCCGAGCGCTATTCCCGACGCCGAGCCGGCGTCGGGAATCATGACGTCCAACGCCAAGCCGTCGGGATGCCAGCGCAGTGCGTCGGGGCGTACCCCGCCGATGCTGTGAATCTCCGGGAACGTCGCCGTGACGGCGCGTGAGGTCAGGATGGTGCGCACCTGCAGGCCGCGTTCGGGCGCCAGCCCGACCGGCAGCAGCAGCGGCCGGGTATCCACCCGCCACCGCGAGGCCGTTCCGGTCTGCGCCGCGGCAAAGTACGCCGCCGGTTGCGTGACGGTGGGCGCCGAGGAGAAGGCGGCGGGGGCCGCGACGATCTCCAGCCCGTACGGGGCACTGTCAGCGACTGTCACGACATCGCCCAGCACGGGTGCGGCGGGCCGGTGAGCCGCCTGTGGATGCACGTCACCGGCGGTGCCGGCCAGGATGGCGGCTGGAACGACGAGCGCGGCCAGGGCGGCCGATGGGGACACTGCACGCCGCTTCTTGGGCAATGCGTGTCGGCTCACCGACAGCACATTACGACCGAGACGAGGCATACGCAGCAACTTCCGATATCTGACCGTGCACGTGTTGTTACACGTTCGTGATCATAACCGGGCGTGTTGCTGACGCTCAAGTTGAGCGTGACCCTATTTCCGCAGGTTGGGGCGTTCAGTCGAGGTTGCGGGGGTGGTGACAGGCCGCAACGTGGCCGGACTCGCGGCCGTCGGTATGGTCCACCAACTGCGGCTCCTCGGCCTGACAGACCTCCGTCGACCAGGGACAACGGGTATGGAAGCGGCATCCCGACGGCGGGTCGATGGGGCTGGGCACATCGCCCTCGAGCACCAGCCGCTCGCGGGTGGCGTTGCGGCGCGGATCCGGCACCGGCACGGCCGACAACAGCGCATTGGCATAGGGATGCAGGGGGTGCTGGTACAGCCCCGCCGCCGGCGCGCTCTCCACGACCTTGCCCAGATACATCACCGCGACCCGATTGGAGACGTGCCGGACGACACCTAGATCGTGGGCCACGAACAGGTAGGACAGCCCGAACTCGTCCTGCAGGTCTTTGAGCAGGTTCACGATCTGGGCCTGCACGGACACATCGAGGGCCGAGACCGGTTCGTCGGCGATGATCAACTTGGGCCGCAGGGCGAGCGCCCTGGCGATACCGATGCGTTGGCGCTGTCCGCCCGAGAACTCGTGCGGGAAGCGGTCGGCATGCTCGGGCCGCAACCCGACGCGCTCCAACAGCTCCTGCACCCGGGCGCGGGTGTCGCGACCCGACGCCAAGCCGTGCAGTTCCATCGGCGCACCGATGATCTGCGCCACCCGCTTGCGCGGGTTCAACGATGCGTACGGATCTTGGAAGATCATCTGGATCTGCCGACGCATGCCGCGCAGGTCGCGTTGGCTCCGGCCGACCAACTCCTGCCCGTCGAACCGCACCGAACCGGATGTCGGTGCGGTCAGCTGCATGATCAACCGGCACAGGGTCGACTTGCCACAGCCGGATTCACCGACCAATCCGAGGGTTTCGCCCTCGTACAGGGTCAGGCTGACACCGTCGACGGCGCGGACCCGGCCGATCTCCCGGTCGACGATCACCCCCGATTTGATCGGGAAGTGCTTGACCAGGTCGGTGACCTCGAGGAGCGGGCTCATGTGGTCACCGGCTTCCGTAATCCGATCCGGCCGTCGACGACCCGCAGGGTGCGCTTCTGCTCGGCCGTCAGCCAGCACCGATCCCCTTGCAGCGGCGGGGGTTCGGCGCACTTGTCGAACACGTGTGGGCACCGCGGAGCAAACCGGCAACCGCTCGGCAGATCGGTCAAGGACGGTGGCGCCCCGGCGATCTGGGCCAGTCGTTCCGGGTTGGGTTGGTCCAGCCGGGCCAACGAGCCCAGCAGTCCCCAGGTGTAGGGATGTTGCGGGTCGTAGAACAACTCGTCCAAGGTGGCCTCTTCGACGATCTGGCCGGCGTACATGACGGCAACCCGGTCGGCCACCTCGGCAACCACGCCCAGGTCGTGGGTGATCAGCACGACGGCCAGGCTGCGCTCCTCGTTCAGCCGCGCCAGCAGCCGCAGGATCTGGGCTTGCACGGTGACATCGAGTGCCGTCGTCGGTTCGTCGGCGATCAGCACGTCCGGATCCAACGACAACGCCATCGCGATCACCACCCGCTGCCGCATGCCACCGGAGAACTCGTGCGGGTAATCGCGCACGCGGCGTTCCGGATTCGGTATCCCCACCGAGCGCAGCAGCTCGACGGCGCGGTCGCGGGCCTCGTGCTTGGATACGTCGCGATGCGCCCGGATCATCTCGATCAGCTGATCGCCGACGCGGTACACCGGGTTCAGCGATGTCATCGGATCCTGGAAGATCATCGCGATGCGCTCGCCGCGCACCGCCTGCCAACCGTCGTCGTCGAGGGTATTCAGCTCGATACCGTCGAACCGCACCGAGCCGCCGATCCTGGCGTTCGGGGCGCGGGTCAAGCCGAGCAGGGTTTGCGCGGTGACACTCTTGCCGGAGCCGGATTCACCGACGATGGCCAGGATCTCGCCGCGGTCCAGCCCGAAACTGACGCCGTCGACCGCGTGCACCAGCCCGCCTTCGGTGTTGAATCCGACGGTCAGCCCGTCCACTTGCAGCATCATGCCGGTGCCGCCTCTCCGAGCCGGATCCGTGGGTCGAGGAACGCGTAGAGGATGTCGACGATGGTGTTGAACAGCACGATGAAGAACGCCCCGAAAATCGTCACTCCCATCAGCGGTGGCAGGTCCAGGCTGCCGATGGCCTGCCCGGCGTACAACCCGACCCCGTTGAGGTTGAACACCGTCTCGGTCAGGATCGCGCCGCCGCCGACCACCACACCGAAGTCCAGGCCGAACATGGTCACCACCGGAATCATCGAGTTACGCAACACATGCCGGATCCGCACCTGGCGTTCGCTGATGCCCTTGGCCCGCGCCGTCCGGACGTAGTCCTCGTTCATCGCGTCGAGCATGTTCGACCGCAACACCCGACTGTAGAAACCGACGTAGAGCACGGCCAACGTGGTCCAGGGCAGGATCAGGTGATACGCCCACTGCACCGGGTCCTTGGTCAACGGGACGTAACTGCTGGTCGGGAAGAGCTGGGCCTTGAAACTCAAGTAGTACAACAGGATTGCGGCCAACCAGAACACCGGCATGGACACACCGGTGAGCGACAGCACGGTGAGGATCCGGTCGGTGAACTTACCGGAGTGCACCGCCGACAGATAGCCGAACAGGATCGCCAGCGTCATCCACAGCACCGCCGCGCCGATGCACAGCGAGAACGTCGCGGGCAGCCCCTTCCAGATCTGTTCGGTGACGTTCTGTGAACTCGCGTAGGAGGTCAGCTGGCCGGTGAGGATCTTGCGCATCATGGTCAGGTATTGCACCGGCAGCGGCTGGTCCAGTCCCAGATCGGCGCTCACCCTGGCGATCAGCGCCGGGTCGGAGTTTTTGCCCGCGATGCGCGCGGCCGGGTCGGAGTTGGGAATGACGTTGAAGATCAGGAAGACGACGACGGAGATCGCGAACAGTACCGCGACCATGCCCGCCAATCGCCGGGCGATGAAACGAACCATGGCCTAGTGCTCCAGCCTGATCTTGGCCCGCGGGTCCAGCGCGTCGCGCAGGCCGTCACCGAACACGTTGAGCGACAACACGGTCAACACGATCATCAGGCCGGGCACGATCGTCAGATGCGGTGCGGTGTAGATGGTTTGGTAGCCGTCGGCGATCATCGTCCCCCATGACGCGTTGGGTGGTCGCACCCCCGCGCCCAGGAACGACAGCGACGACTCCAACAGCATGTTGTTGGCGATGTTCAAGGTGAAGAACACGATGATCGTCGAGACCACGTTCGGCAGCAGCTCGGTGAACATGATGCGCATGGAACCCATGCCCTGCGCGACAGCGGCCTCGACGAACTCTTTCTCCCGCAGCGCCAGGATCTCACCGCGGATCGGCCGCGCCATATAGGGCACGTACACGAACCCGATGATCATGATCGGTATCCACAACGAGTCACCGGCCACCACCAGGTCGCCGATCTTCAACCCGCCCAACGCCAGTGCGGTACCCAGTGCAATGCCCAGGAGCAGCACCGGAAAGGCCCACACCACGTCCATCACCCGGGACAGCACGGCGTCGATCCACCCGCGGTAGTAGCCGCACAGCAGGCCGGTGACCACCGCGAGCACCGTGGTGACCAGGGCGGCGAACACCCCGATGAAGATGGAGGTCCGCCCGCCGTAAAGCAGCCGCACCATGACGTCGCGGCCGTTCTGGTCGGCACCGAGCAGGTATCGGCCGTGCAGGCCCGGCCCCAGCGGGGTGCCGTCGGGTGTGACGACGTACTCCTCGTGCCCGTCGATCAGGACCTTGTCGGTGATGTGGTTGTCGTTCGGGCCGGTGTGGGCGACGTGCTCGGCCCACACCGGCGCGGCCAGGCAGGCCACCACGATGAACAGGAACAGCGCTCCGAACGCGAGGGCAACCTTGTTGCGGCGCAACCGCAACCAGCCGAGGTACCAGGGTCCACGGGTGCGCGCGGACTCCGAGATCTGGGTGGTCACCGCGGGGTTACTTCAGCGCCAGCGCGGAGTAGTCCTCGTTGAACAGCGGATGGTAGTAGGCCTTGTCGAAGTCGATCCGCTCCGAGACGAACGTGCTGAACTCCTCGTTACCGTACGGCGCCCATACCGCCTGTTCCATGAAAGCCCGATCCAGGTCGGCGTACTGCTTCTTGACGTCGTCGCTGAGCTCTTCGGTGCGCAGCTTGTTCATGGTGGCATCCAACGCCGGGATGTTCGCCCTGGAGAAGTTGTTGCCGTTGGTGGGCAGGATGCTTGCACCGTTGAGCAGCGGGCGGAAGAAGTCGTCCGGGTGCGGGAAGTCCTGGAACCAGTCACCGAAACCGGTGTCCAGGTCCGGGGTGGACTGGTTGCCGATCGTGGTGAAGTAGACGTCACCGGCGATCACCTTCAGCGTCGCATTGAACCCGAGCTGGGTGAGTACGTCGTGGTAGTACTCGCCGATGCGCTTGCGGTCGGGCTCGTCATCGGTCCACACCGTGATGTCCTTGTCGGCCGGATTCGCTTCGGCGATCAGTTGTTTCGCCTTGTTCATATCCGGTCCCGGATACAGCTTGTATTCCTGGTAGCCGGGCATTCCCGGCGGCAGGATCTGCTGGGTCGGGTGCATGCGGCCGCCGAACACGCGGTTCAGCGCCTCCGGGTCGACGGCGTAGTTGACCGCCTGGCGCACCCGCAGGTCGTTGAACGGCGCCTTCTGGGTGTTCATCCAGAAGTAGTAGGTGTTGATCGACTGCTCCAGCCGGAATCGGTCACCGTACTTGGTTTTCACCTCCGTCAGCCGGTCGGCGTCGGGCGGGTCGACCATGAGATCGATGGTGTTCTGTTCGACGCCGGTGACCTGCGCCGAGTTGCTCTTGTTCTGGGTGACGGTGATCTTGTCGACGTGCGCGTCGGCAACCTCGCTGGCCCCGGCATCCTTCACCGTCTTGAAGTTCGGGTTGCGCTCCATGGTGAGCGTTTGCGGTGCCTCGACTTTGGTGATCATGAACGGACCGCTGGACGCCGGCGGGTTGTTGGTCGCGTCCTTGTCCAGCGGCGTCGTCGGCGGCACGGGCGCGGCGAACGGCAGTCCGAGCACGTTCTCGAAGGTGCCGTTGGGCGCGGTGAGGGTGATGGTGATGTCACCGGTGCCGTCGTCGGTCTTGATACCGGAGATGGTGTCGGCCTTGCCTTCGGCGAAATCCGTTGCGCCGACGATGGGTTCGTAGAAGACCGAACCACCGGAGTTCGCCTTGAACAGCCGCTTGATGGCGTAGGTGAAGTCCGATGCCTTGATCGGGGTGCCGTCGGAGTACTTCATGTTGGGCCGCAACGTCAGCTTGTAGGTCAAGCCGTCCGGGGACACCTCCGGCATGGCCTTGGCCAGGCCGGGCACCACTGCGGTGCCGGCCTCACCCTTCTGGTGCTTGTAGGTCAGCAGCGGGGTGTAGACGTTGTACATCACCTCCCACCCCTCGACGGTGTAGGACAGTTGCGGATCGATGTAGTCCGGGAATGACGTCATCGAGATGTTGATATCGCCACCGCCACCACCGCCGGCACCCTCCGACGACTCTCCTCCGCACGCAGCCACCCCGAACGCCGTCAGCGCGACCGCGAATACGGTGGTCGCACCCCTGCGCAGCCTGCTCATTGCCATTTCCCCTCGTCCACCAGCTGTCGATTTGATGTCCATAAGCTGTACGCCACGTCAATGGGCTGTGGACCATCTTTGAGGAAAACCAGCCGCCGTCAACTCGAGTTCCCAGATTCGGTTGCGCCGGCACGCTGCAGCCCAGCTCGGTGGTGACAAACGTCGCGGTTTGTCAGCTTGCAGTAGAGTGACCCCTCGCAGCTGGTTTGCAGTCGGCGTGGAAAACGCGTCGGCGGCATCGAGCGGCATCGCCCGATGGCGTTGTCGTGAGAGGGAACCCGGTGGGAATCCGGGACTGTCCCGCAGCGGTATGCAGGAACGAACGCCGTCACACGCACTGGGCAACTGGGAAGCGACGGTTACTAGGAACACCCGTTAACGGGATCGCCTGTGAGTCCGAAGACCTGCCGGCTGTACCGGGTGCGCCGCGCCCGGTGGCGCATCGCCTCGAGGACTGGGCGTATGACCGAACGTTCCGCCGCATGCGTTGGTGCGGTGTCTTTTTCGGTTGCACGTCCGATGGCGGTGAGCTTTCCCCCGTCTGAAGGACAGAGTTGTGACAACTACTCACCCATTCACTGCAACCGTGCTCGGTTCGCCGCGCATCGGGCCCAACCGTGAGCTCAAACGAGCCGTCGAAAGATATTGGGCGCACCGCACCGACCGCAGCCAGGTGGAGGCCGTCGCCGCCGATATCCGCGCCGCGACCCGCAACGCCCTGACCGCCGCCGGCCTGGACTCGATCCCGGTCAACACCTTCTCGTATTACGACCAGGTACTCGACACCGCTGTCCTGCTGGGCGCTCTGCCTCCGCGGGTCACCAGCGCCGGGATCGACGACGATCTCGATCGCTACTTCGCGGCCGCGCGTGGCACCGCGGATATCCCTCCCCTGGAGATGACGAAGTGGTTCGACACCAACTACCACTACCTTGTTCCGGAGATCGGCCCCGCCACGACGTTCAGTCTCAACCCGGCGAAGGTCCTCGACGAACTGAGCGAGGCCAGCAGCGAAGGCACGGCCGCGCGGCCGGTGATCATCGGGCCGATCACCTTCCTGGCGCTGTCCAAGGCCGTCGACGGCGGCCCCGCACCCATCGAACGCCTCGACGAACTGTTGCCGCTCTATCGGGACCTGCTCGGCCAGCTGACCGCCGCGGGCGCGCAGTGGGTTCAACTCGACGAACCGATTCTGGTGACCGACGTCCTCGAGGACGCCGCCGAGCTGGCCGAACGGGTCTATCGGTACCTCGGCGAAACCACCCTCCGTCCTGCGCTTTTCGTTGCGACGTACTTCGGGTCGCTCGAGCGGGTGCTGCCGGCCCTGGCCAGCACGCCGGTCGAGGCGATCGGCGTGGATCTGGTCGCCGGTGGTGAGCAGGCGGTAACCGCGGTCCCCGAACTCGCCGACAAACTCGTGGTGGCCGGTGTCGTGGACGGGCGCAACGTCTGGGCTACGGACCTGGAGTCCGCACTGGCCAAACTGGTTGCACTGCGCGCGGCCGCAGGCGCAGTGGCGGTGTCGACATCATGCTCCACTTTGCACGTCCCGTACTCGCTGAGATCCGAGACCGAACTCGATGCCGCACTGCGCAATTGGCTGGCGTTCGGCGACGAGAAGCTCGCCGAGGTTGCCACCTTGGCCAAGGCCCTGCGCGACGGCCGCGAATCGGTGATCGGCGCGATCTCCGCGTCGGCGCGGGCGCAGGAATCCCGGAGGTCCGATCCGCGCCTGCGCAACGGCCAGGCTCGGGACCGACTGGCAGCGGTCTTGGCCGCCGGGACGACGCGCGGGCCCGCCGAGCAGCGACGTATCGACCAGGACGCCCGGCTGCATTTGCCGGCTTTGGCCACCACCACGATCGGTTCGTATCCCCAAACCGTCGAGATCCGAAAAGCCCGCGCCGCAGTGCGCTCCGGGCAGATCGATCAGGCCGAGTACGAGCGGCAGATGAAGGCGGAGATCGCCGCCGTAATCAGCCTCCAAGAGGAGATCGGGCTCGACGTCCTGGTGCACGGCGAACCCGAGCGCAACGATATGGTGCAGTACTTCGCCGAACAGCTGACCGGGTTCTTTGCAACCCGCAACGGCTGGGTACAGTCCTACGGCACCCGCTGTGTGCGCCCACCCATCCTGTACGGCGACGTGACGCGGCCCGAGCCGATGACGGTCGACTGGACCGTCTATGCCCAGTCACTGACCGCCAAGCCGGTCAAGGGTATGTTGACCGGTCCCATCACGATTCTGGCGTGGTCATTCGTGCGCGACGATCAACCGTTGGCGGACACGGCGAATCAGATCGCGCTGGCCATCCGGGACGAGACGGTGGACCTCCAGTCCGCAGGCATCTCCATCATCCAGGTGGACGAGCCGGCGCTGCGTGAGCTGCTGCCGTTGCGGTCGAAGGACAAAGAGGATTACCTGTCCTGGGCGGTCGGCGCGTTCCGGCTCTCCACTTCCGGGGTCAGTGACAGCACCCAGATCCACACCCATCTCTGCTATTCCGAGTTCGGTGAGGTCATCGGGGCGATCGCGGACCTGGATGCCGATGTCACCTCGATCGAGGCGGCGCGGTCACGCATGGAAGTGCTCGATGACCTGAACGCGATCGGTTTCTCCAACAGCGTTGGCCCCGGGGTATACGACATTCACTCGCCACGGGTGCCTGGAACTGAGGAGATCGTGGAATCGCTGCGTGCGGCCGTGCGCGCGATTCCGGCGCAACGGCTCTGGGTGAATCCGGACTGCGGCCTCAAAACCCGCAGGACCGAGGAGGTGACGGCCGCCCTACGCCACCTTGTCGAGGCCGCCCAGCTGGTACGCACCGAGCAGTGACGCAGCGACCGCGTTCCGGGATCCGGGATCCGGGATTCCGGAACGCGGTCGCGGTCAAGCGTTGCGGTGTTCGTCTTGGCGGTTCAGCAGCACGGCGCGGTCGACTTCTGACATACCGCCCCAGGTTCCGAAATCCTCTCCACGCTCGAGCGCGAACCCCGCACACTCCCATTTCACCGGGCAGGTTGCGCAGATCTCTTGCGCCACGGCCAATCGCCGGCGTCTGGACTCTGCGCGTTCACCGTCTGGATGGAAGAACAGATCGGGGTCGTGATCGCGGCATCGAGCCAGATGCCGCCAATCCGGGGACGTGTTCCCGTTCATCGATCACGTGAGCGCGCGCTGCGGATGCCCACTGTACTCGCTGAGGGGCCGGATCAAGGTGTTCGACGCCGCCTGCTCCATGACGTGTGCGGTCCAGCCGGTGATTCGACTCATCACGAAAATCGGTGTGAAACTCGCGATATCGAAACCCATGAGGTAGTAGACCGGCCCGGTCGGGAAGTCGAGATTGGGTTTGATCCCGGTCGCTGCGAACATGTCCTGCTCCAACTGGTTGTAGATGTCCAGCCACCGCCGGCCGTCGCGCACCGCGGCGACGCGTTCGAACGCCGCCTTCATCGTGGGTACCCGGGAATCACCGCTTCGGTACACCCGGTGACCAAAGCCCATCACCTTTTCCCTGCGGGACAGCTTGCCGTGTAACCATTCCGAAGCCCTATCGGCTGTGCCGATCTCCAGCATGTCGTGCATGACGGCCTCGTTGGCGCCGCCGTGCAGCGAGCCTTTGAGCGCACCGATGGCTGCGGTCACCGCGCTGTAGATGTCGGACTGCGTCGAGGTGACTACGCGCGCCGCGAAGGTCGACGCATTGAAGCTGTGCTCGGCGTACAGCACCATGGATTGTTCGAAGGCCCGCACGATCACCGTGTCCGGGACCTCACCGAGTGCCATCCGCAGGAAGTTCTCGGCGTAGCTCAGGTGGCTGTGCGGCGGAATCGGGTCGAGACCGCGCCTGCGGCGCATATCGGCGGCGACGATCGTGGGCAGCACGGCTAACATGCGCAGGGATTTCTCGTAGTTTGCCGACTCCGATGCGTCGTCCTCTTGTGGATCCTCGGCGCCCAGATAGCTGATCGCGGTGCGCACGACATCCATCGGATGGCAGGTGTCGGGTAGCTTGGCCAGCAGCGACTGCAGCGAGCGGTCGATGCGACGCAACGCCCGCTCACGCTGGGTGAACTGCCCCAATTCGGCGTCGCTGGGCAGTTCTCCGCGCCACAGGAGGTAGGCGACCTCTTCGAAGCTGCAGTGTGCGGCCAAGTCCTGGACCGGGTAGCCGCGGTAGGTGAGCGAATTGCTTTCCGGGACCACCTTGGAGATGGCGGTGGTGTCGACCACGACACCGGTCAGACCCTTGTGAACGGCGACACTCATCGTTGAGCCCCCTGCAGGACAAAGTTGAAAACGTCGGAATCGAACTGGTTGTAATCGGCGTAACGCAGCAGCTCGTAGAGTCGACTTCGGTGCTGCATCCGATCAAGGAGACCGGATTGTGTTCCCACACTTGCAATCTCGCGCAGCCCCGCCTCGACGGCGAACATCGCCAGCCGCAGCGTCGTGACCGGATAGATCACCACGTTGTAGCCGATATCGGACAACTGGCGGGCGCTGAGCAGTTCGGATTTCCCGAACTCGGTCATGTTGGCAAGCAATGGTGTCTGCACGGCGGCGCGAAACCGTTCGAACTCCGCCCGGGTATGCAACGCCTCGGTGAAGATCAGATCTGCACCGGCGTCGGCGTAGGCCTTGGCCCGCTCGATGGCCGCGGACACGCCCTCGATACCCGCGGCATCCGTCCTTGCGCAGATGACGAAGTTGGGGTCGCGTCGAGCGGAAACCGCTGCCCGCAACCGCTTCACCATCTCCGCGGTCTCGACGACGGCCTTGCCGTCCAGATGACCGCAACGCTTCGGATTCACCTGGTCCTCCAGGTGCAGCCCGGCCAGGCCGGCGTCTTCGAGCACCGTGACGGTGCGAGCCGCACTCATCGGCTCACCGAATCCCGTGTCGGCGTCGACGAAGGTCGGCAGGTCGGTCGCCGACGCAATCTGCGCTCCCCGGCTCGCCACCTCCGTCAGGGTGGTCAAACCGATATCCGGCAGGCCGAGATCGGCCGCGAGCACCGCGCCGGAGACGTACACCCCGTCGAAGCCGATCTCGGCTACCAGCTTGGCCACCAGCGGCGAGAAGGCACCTGGGAAGCGTTGCAAGTGGCCCGATTCCAGCCCGGCGCGAAAGTGCAGCCGCTTCTCAACCGCCGATTTCGCCGACCCCAGGACGCTCATCGGAAGATGCCCGAGGCAACGGTAGGGGCTTTGTCCAGCACCCGCTGGTCCACCCGGATGTTGAGTGCGTTCAGGCCACCTGGCTTGATGCCGGCGACACCGTCCATGACATTCAGGAAGCGCTGCTGCTCTTCGGATTCCACCACACCAGCGGCGAGTTCGGTGAATTTGGCGACGTACTGGGAACGCTCGAACGGGCGGGCACCGAGCGGATGGGCATCCGCGACGGCGAGTTCGTCGACGATGGTCTCGCCGCTCTTCAACGTCACCACAGCTTTGGCGCCGAACGCTTTCTCGGCCGGGTCATTCGAGTGGTAGCGCCGGGTCCATTCCGGGTCCTCGACGGTGGAGATCTTGTTCCACAGGTCGATGGTGTCGGCCCGGTGGGCCCGTTCGGGTGCATAGGATCGCTCGTGGTGCCAGGTCCCGTCCTGCAGGGCGACGGCGAAGATGTAGGGCACCGAGTGGTCCAAGGTTTCGCGTGAAGCGTCGGGGTCGAACTTCTGTGGGTCGCCGGAGCCGGTGCCGATGACCACGTGAGTGTGATGACTGGTGTGCAGCACGATCGATGCGACCTGCGCGAGGTCACCGATTCGCTCACGCATCCGGCGGGCCAGGTCGATGGGCGCCTGGCTCTGATACTCGGCCGAATGTTCCTTGGTATAGGTGTCGAGGATGGCGCGTTTGGGCTCACCCGGCTCGGGCAGGGGTACGTGATAGGTGCGCTGGGGACCGCCCAGCAGCCAGGCGATGACACCGTCCTCGCCCTCCCAAATGGGCGCCGGCGACCCTTCACCGCGCATGGCCCTATCGACGGCTTCGACGGCGACCTTGCCTGCCCAGGCGGGCGCGAAGGCCTTCCAGCTGGAGATCAGGCCCTTGCGGGACTGCCGGGTGGCCGTGGTCAGATGCAGCGCCTGACCGATCGCGGCATAGATGGTCGCCGTGTCCAGCCGCAGCATGGTGCCCAGTCCGGCGGCCACCGACGGACCGAGGTGGGCGACGTGGTCGATCTTGTTCTCGTGCAGGCAGATTCCCTTCACCAGGTTGACCTGGATCTCGTAGGCGGTGGCGATACCGCGGATCAGGTCGGACCCGCGGACGCCCAGCTGCTGGCCCACGGCAACCAATGCCGGGATGTTGTCGCCGGGATGCGAATACTCGGCGGCCAGGAAGGTGTCGTGGAAGTCGAGTTCGCGGACGGCCACCCCATTGGCCCACGCGGCCCACTCGGCCGAGACACTGCCCGGCACGCCGAAGACGGCGGCACCCTGACGGGTCGGGTGCGCCAACGCCTGCGCCCGCGCAACGGTGACCGGCCGGCGGGTCACCGAGGCGGCAGACACCGCCGCGTTGTCGATGATGCGATTGACGACCATCGCCTCGGTCTCCGGGAGCACCGCGACGGGATCGGCGGCGACCTCGGCGATCTTCCAGGCGAGGTGCTCGGTGCGGGGGAATTCGTCGGCGCTGCGCCGGGTCCTGACGTCGTGTACACGCATATTCCGCACGCTACGCAGGCCATCGCCGACGGGGAAAGTGCCTGTAGATGCGTAATTATGTGTCCTTGGACCGGCACTTTTGCGAATGTTGCGTAAGAGGGCGCGGTAGTCTCGGCGGCGGTGGCGAAGACATTCGCGGGCGCCCGGCTGAGACGGCTGCGCGACGAGAGAGGCCTGACACAGGTCGCGCTGGCGCGCGCCCTCGGCCTGTCCACCAGCTACGTCAACCAGCTGGAGAATGACCAGCGCCCGATCACCGTCGGCGTACTACTGGCGTTGTCGGACCGCTTCGACCTGCCCACCCACTACTTCGCACCCGACGCCGACGCCCGGCTGGTGGCAGATCTGCGGGAGATCCTCTCCGACGGACCTGCCACCACCGCGCAGATCGAGGAACTGGTCGCCCGGATGCCCGAGGTCGGGCAGGCCATGGTCAATCTGCACCGCCGCCTGCACGACGCCACCGCCGAATTGGAAGCCGCGCAGGAGCGAGCCAACCTCGACGCCCAGACCGGCACGCAACAGCCGATGCCGTTCGAGGAGGTCCGGGACTTCTTCTACGACCGGCGCAACTACATCGACGTCCTCGACCGGGCCGCCGAGGATCTGTTCACCACCCATCAACTGCGCGTCGGCGGACTGGACACCCAACTCGCCACGTTGCTCGCCGCACAATTCGGCATCACCGTCGTGGTCGACGACGGCGGCGCCTTGGGGCCGGATGTCAAGCGACGCTTCCAGTCCGACACCAAGGCGCTCTATGTGGCCCGATGGCTGCTCCCCGGTCAGCGAGCATTCCAACTCGGGACCCAGCTCGCCCTGCTTCTGCACGCGGATCTCATTACCGCCATCGTCGCGGCCGACGACCAGCTCAGCCCCGAGGCGCGAGAGGTGGCGCGCATCGGACTGGCCAACTACTTCGCCGGCGCACTGCTGTTGCCCTACCGCGAATTCCTAGACGCGGCAGAGCATTTGCGCTACGACATAGACCAGCTGGCGCGCCGGTTCGAGGTCGGGTTCGAGACCATCTGCCATCGATTGTCCACACTCCAGAGACCGGACGCGCGTGGCGTCCCGTTCATCTTCGTCCGCACCGACAGTGCCGGGAACATCTCGAAGCGACAGTCCGCCACCGCTTTTCACTTTTCTCGCGTCGGCGGCAACTGCCCGCTCTGGGTGGTCCACCACGCCTTTGCACGTCCCGGAGAGTTCCTCACCCAGGTGGCCCAGATGCCCGACGGGCGCAGCTACTTCTGGCTGGCCAAGACCGCCGGCTCGACGCCGGGCAGCTACCTTGGCACGCCCAAGCGTTTCGCGATCGGGCTGGGCTGCGACATGGTGCACGCCGACAAGCTGATCTACTCCGTCGGCATCGATCTCACCGACCCCCAAGCCACCGTGCCCATCGGCGCCGGCTGCCGGATCTGCGACCGCGTGGCCTGCCCACAGCGCGCCTTTCCCTACGTTGGCCGCCCGGTTCAGGTGGACCCGGAGACCAGCAGTAACCTGCCGTATCCGCCGGCGGCCACAACACCATTCAGGTAAGCATCTGCAGATAGCCAGAGATACCCCGCGTGACGGCCTCGGCCATCCGCGCGCGGGTTCCGGCATCCGAGAGCAGCGCCGCGTCGTCGGGGTTCCGCATGTTGCCCATCTCGATGAGGATCGACGGGTACTGCGCCAGGTTCAGGCCGGCGAGGTCGGCACGACCGTACAGGCCGTCGGTCCCGCGGTAGGTGGACGGTTGCAGGCCGCACGCCACCAGTTCGTCGCGCATCACCTGCGCGAGCCGGCGCGCCGGGCCGGCCTGTGCCGCGTTCAGCGGCGGGTCCGAGTAGTTGACGTGGAATCCGCGACCCTGCCGCGGCCCGCCGTCGGCGTGAATACTGACGATCGCGTCAGGGCGTATCGAATTCGCCATGGCCGCACGCTGATCCACGCAGGGACCCAGGGCATTGTCGTCACCCCGGGACATCGCCGTCCGCACGCCGAGCTGGCTGAGGCCGGCCCTGATCCGTAACACCGTGTCCCAGTTGAAGGTATGTTCGGGATAGCCGGCGTCGGTGGTGGTGCCGGTGGTTTGGCATTCCTTGGTATTGCCGCGCCCGTCGGTGACCTGCCGGACGATGGACGAGTCGTTCGCGCCGTTGTGGCCCGGATCGAGGAAGACGATCCGGCCGGCCATGCTGGAGGCGGCGTGGGCGCTGGGAGGACTCAGCAGCGCCGCGGGCGCGAGAAAGACCGACGCCGCTGCCGCATGACGCAGCACATCTCGTCGCGTTGTCGATCTCTGACTGAAAGCACCTCCGCAGCACACGCTTTCACCGTAAATGTGCCATCCGTCGGGCGCGATGGGTCACAGCAGCCCGGCAGGTAATCGATGCCGGCCGGCGATCTAGTTGTCACCGTTCGTTGTCGGTGGCGGTTCGAAGGGTTGGTACCACCACCATTGGGCGCGTTCACCGGTCGGGCCCTTGTACGGGCCGGCGTTGGGTGGGTTGGTGGTGGGTGGTCGGGCTAGTGACCCGCGGTCGATGGGGTCGCCGTCGGTGTCGGTGACGACGAGGCGATCGGCGGGGCCGGTGATGGTGATCTCCCCGCGGTGATGCTGGCGGTGATGCCGCGGGCAGAGCAGCACGAGATTGTCCAGCTCGGTCGGGCCGCCGTCCTCCCAGTGCACGAGGTGATGCGCATGCAAGCCCCGACTGGCGGCGCAGCCGGGCACCACGCAGTGCCGGTCGCGGTGCTCCAAGGCCTTGCGGAGCCGCCGGCTGATGGTGCGGGTGGACCGCCCGGACCCGATCGGGCGGCCGTCACGCTGAAACCACACCTCACACGTCGAATCGCACAACAGTTCCCGGCGCTCCGCATCGGTGAGCACCGGCCCCAGGTGCAGGGCGGCGGGCTGGTCGACCTCCACGTGCACGATGACGGTGCTGTGCTGCCCGTGCGGGCGGGCGGCCACGTCGGTGTCCCAGCCGGCGTGCACCAAGCTCATGAACGCATCGACCCGGGTGGGGAACGGCGTCTGGTCACCGGGATGCTCGGCGATCAGCGCGTCGTGGCGGGACTGCACGGCGGCGTCGAACTTCACGGCTTCCAGCCGGGGCAGGGTGATCCGGTAGATGCAGTGGTTACCGTGTTCGGTTTTGGTGATCGCCGGCGTTGGTTCGGGTTTGGGTGGTGCGTCTGGTTGGGGTGCCAGTTTGATGGCGGTGCGTAGTTGTTCGACGGTGGCCGACAGCGCCAGTTCGGCGTAGTGCGCATCAGACCCGTCGGCGGCGCGTTCGGCGATCACCCCGACCTGATCCAACGACAGCCGGCCGTCGCGTAAACCATCGGCGCAGCGGGGGAACTCGTCGAGGCGGTGCGCGACGGCGGCCATGGTTTCGGCGTTACGCGGTGTGGCCCCGGTTTTCCAGGCGACCAGGGCCGCGATCGAGCGGCAGCCGGTCATCCCGGCCAGATCGTCGCGCTCGAGTTCGGCGACGATGTCGACCAGCCGCCCGTCGATGGCGTTGCGTTGCCCGCACAACTCACCGATCTCGTCGAACAGCACCGCCAGGCGCTCTTTGGGTTCCAAAGATGCTGCGGCGGTGGACATACCCCGATTCTGTCAGAGGGGTACGACAAGTAGGGTCAGCCGCCCGACGGCGCCGCCTCGGCCGACGACTGCGCGGCAGCCGATTCGGCGGCGGCCTTGGCGGCCCGGCCCTCCGGGCTGCCGGCGGAATAGCCCGCCGACTTGTTTGAGGCCGCACCGGAGTCGCAGTTCAGCGAGACGACCATCTCCTTGGTCGCCGAGCCGCTGCTGTTCGGGGGCGGCTGCGCGGTGCGGGGCTGGGCGTTGACGACGATGCAGTCATCGCGCTGCTGTTCGTCACCGAAGGTGGTGCCGACGATCACCGTGTAGCCGGCTCCGCTGAGCGTCGACGAGGCGTCGCTGTACTTCTGGCCGGTCACGTCGGTATTCGCAGCGGCGGCACTGCCGGTGCTGATCACCACGACCACACCGGCCGAGACGGCGGCCAGTCCCGCGCCGAGGGCAAGGCGTTTCATGCTCAGCCCTTCTTCGGGACGGCCATGGTGGTGGGTTCCACCGTCGCGGGGGTGGTCCACGTCGCGGTCGCACCCATGTTGGCGGGCTGCACGACGGGTGACGAGTAGGTGGTGTTGGCGGGGGCGTCACCCGATCCGGCCAGCATGCTGGTCGGGCCTCCGGCGCTGTGCGTGGCACTGAGCGCACCGAGGGTGATCAGCGCGCCGGCTCCGACGACGCCCAGGAGCGCGCGACGAGAGCGCGATGGCGGTTGTGTGTTCATGCCCCAGATCGTGCTGTGGCCAACCTCAGACTGGCTGGACCCTGGCTGTGATGTTGCTGCGGTCCTCGTTACCGGTTCATTGCGGGAAGCCGGGGACGCCCGGGTAGGGCGCCGTGGTGGGAGAGGCCGGCGCCCCGCGGTTGGGCACCTGAATGGGGATGGGCACCGGGATCAACGGCACCTTGATGTAGGTCGTGGTCATCGCCGGCGTTGTGGTCTCGGTCGTCGTCGTGGTTGTGGTGGTCGGCGGAGTGGTGGTGGTGCTCGGCGTGGTCGTGGTCGTCGTGGTTGTGGTCGTCGTGGGCTGCGTGGTGGTGGTGACGGTGACGGTATGCGTTGCGGTCACCACCGGCTCGGGTGTCTGCGTCGGCGGCGGCAGTTCGGTGGTGACGGTGACGACCGGCGGCGGGGCCTGAACCGCGGAGGGCGAGATGGCCGCGGGCGGCGTCTGGGCCGGTGGCGGGCTGATCGCATGTGTAGCGGGCGCGGTGGACGGCGCCGGGCGGGGCTCCTCCGAATTGCCTGAATTGCCGGTCAACGCAACCGCGACCCCGCCCAACGCCACCAGGGTCAGCACACCCGCACCGGCGAACACCAGGATGGGCAGTCGCTGCCAGGCTTTCGGCGGATCGTCATAGGAACGTGGAACATGCTGTGCCACAGCACGTGTGGCGGTGTCCAAGCTGTACGGGTTGTCCACGCCGTACGGATTGGCCACGCTGTACGGAAGCTCCGGCCCGGCGTACGGGACCGGGTCGGGGACGGCGTCGTCGTCCTGGGACCAGGCCAGCGCGCCGACCGCACCGGGCACGGCGGGCCCCTGTTGGGTGTCGGCGGCGCTGGGCGCCAGGCCCGTCGGCGCGTCCGCCGCGGACGGCGCCAAACCCGTCGGCGCATCCGGGGCGATGGGCGCCAGTCCGGTACGCAGCTCGGATTCGGCGGCGTACGCCGCGAAAAGTGCTGCGCCGGTGGCCGCGTCGAGCGCGGGCTGGGCGGTGCTCACCACCGGGAGCCGGGTGTGCTCGGAAAGCCGTTGGGTGACGAGAGGAATGCTCGCACCACCTCCGACGACGGCCACCGCGGACAACTCCGCGACGGTGATCCTGTTACGTCGCAGCAGGTTGTCCAGGGCGGCCAAGACCTCGGCGAACGGCTCGTCGAGCAGTTCCTCCAATTCCGCCCTGGTGAGGCGGACCACCGGCGGCCGGCCCGGCAGCGTCAGCGGCACTTCGGTGGCGGTGACCGCGGACAGCCGCTCCTTGGCCTGTCGGCACTGCGCACGCAGCGCACCGAGCAGCCCTACCGCGGCGGTGGCGTCGGCATCGGCTTGGGTTTCGGCTGAGCCCCCGAGCACCTTGGTCAGCACCGCCTGGTCGATCAGATCGCCGGAGAACTCGGCCACCCGCAACGTCTCGTCCAACGGGTCGAACGTGGCCCCGGCGTCGGCAAGGGTGATGCTCGTACCCCCACCCCCGAAGTCGAGCAGCACCACCGGGCCGCCACCGTTCAGACCTGGATTGGTCCGCAGAGCGGTCAATGCGGCGACCGCATCGGACATCAGTCGGGGCGGGGTGCCACCCGGCGCGAGCACCGGGTTGGCGCGGATGGCGGCGCGCAGCGTCCGCACGGTCGCGGGCGTCCAATGCGCCGGGACGGCTATGGCAGCCGGCCCGGCGCCGACGCTACCGACCATCGCCTCCAGCGCCTCGACCAGCAGGTCGTCGGCGGAGTACGACGATCCGTCGGTCGCCACCAACGGCACCGGATCACCGACCCGGTCCACGAATCCGGCCAACACCAGACCGTCACCGGTGGGCACGCCGACGACCGGCGCACCGTGCGGGGGCAACGTCAGCACAGCGCGCCGCGTGACAGACTGGCCGCCGACACTCGTCGCGACCAGATTGGTCGTCCCGATCGACAACCCCAACGGGTCGCTCATATCGAGCACACCTTAGCCGTCAACGGGCCGCCGGCACGAACGGACACACCGCGTCGATTCGAACTGCGTTCCGCCGCTGAACTTTTGGAATCGTTGTGCGCCCGCTATGCGCCGAACAGCCCGGACCGTCCGCCATTTTTGACGTTGCCGTCAGCCGCCGGTGTGACCCAACTGCCCCCGATCGGCCTGCGTGAGCAGACATTTGTGCTGCAATGTCGCCTGTGAGTGATAACGCACGCGACATCGAGGCCATCAAAGAGGTCAAGTACCGCTACCTGCGGGCGCTGGACACCAAGCACTGGGACGACTTCGCCGCCACCCTGGCCGAAGACGTGAAGGGCGACTACGGCCCGTCACTGGGCAACGAACTGCACTTCACCGATCGGGAGGCGCTGGTGGATTTCATGCGCACATCGCTGGGTCCGGCCATCATCACCGAACATCGGGTGGATCATCCGGAGATCACCATCGACGGCCCGGACGAGGCCTCGGCCACCTGGTACCTGCAGGACCGCGTCATCGCGCCCGATTTCAACTTCATGCTCATCGGCGCCGCCTTCTACCACGACCGCTACCGCCGCACACCGGACGGCTGGAAGATCAGCGCGACGTCCTATGACCGCACCTACGACGCCACCATGTCGTTGGAGAACCTGAGCTTTCACCTCAAACCCGGTCGCGCACTGAATATCTGATTATTTGGCGACCGCGATCAGGGCGCCGGGGCGCAGCCACTGCATGATCTTGACCAGGGTCGCGTCGTCGATGGCGACGCAGCCCGCCGTCGCGCCGCCGTCGGTGGTGTGCAAGAAGAACGCGCCACCGTTGCCCGGCACCCTGGCCTTGTTGACACCCATCACCACCGCATGCGCGTACTGCGGAATCTGCAGATTCTCGGTGCCGCTGCGGGGGTCGGTGTCGAACGGGCACTGCGCCTTCTTACACACCTGCATCGTGTTGTAGGTGGGGCTTTTCATATCGCCGTCCCACCAGTGATCGGGCCCGACCTGGACGTACTGCAGCCCCGTCCCCGGATTGGGTTTGGTGCCGAATGCGAAGTCGAGGGTGAATATGCCCATCGGCGTTTTCATTTCACCGTCATGGGTCTGCGGCGCCATGCCATTGGCGCCGATATGCGCCGGAATACCCACGCCGATCGGTTCCCATCCGGCGGCGGTGCGCTGCCACACATCCATCTTCGCCGACGAACCACCCACGCCGACAACCGAAATCACTTGGGTGGCACCGCCGACGGCGTCGGCGAACCACGGCGTGTCCACCGCACGGGCCACCGGTGAACCCAGCGCAGCACCGCACATGACGATCACCGCGCACAGCGGCGCGAGCAGTCGGCGCATCACACCATCGTCGGCAGCAGGCGCGGTCGGGGTCAAGTCAAGGTTTGGACACAGCCTTCCCGGAGATAGAGGCATCAGTAGGTTGGAGTCATGATCGGACGACGGGCACGCGGACTCCAGCAGATCGGCCGGGGCCTGGGCACCCTGGACCGCGAGATCTACGAGGCGGTCGCCGAATCGCCCAGTCCGCTGCTGGACTTCCTCATGCCCCGGCTGACCTCGGCGGCCGACCATTCCAAGATGTGGATCGCCATCGGCACTGCCCTGGCGGCCGCGGGCACCCCGTCCATGCGGCGCGGGGCCGCGCGTGGGCTGGTGACGCTCGCCGTCACCAGCCTGGTGACCAATCAGGGCGCCAAACGGCTGTGGCGCCGACCCCGGCCGGACCGCAGCCCCGTTCCCCTGATCCGCCGATCGCGGCGCGCCCCGATATCGAATTCGCTACCGTCCGGGCATTCGGCCAGCGCCGCCGCCTTCGCGGTGGGCGTCGGCCTGGAAAGCCCACCGGTGGGCCTGGGCCTGGCCCTGCTGGCCGGACTGGTCGGCCTGTCCAGGGTCGCCACCGGGGCGCACTACCCCGGCGACGTCTTCGCCGGGTTCGGCATCGGCGCCGCCGTCGCGGTGCTCGGCGCCCGCGTCGTCCCGCCCATCGTCGAGACTCCGCCCCCGACGTCGGAACTGCTGCGGCTGGACACCCGGCCGCGGCCCGACGGCGAAGGGGTCGTGCTGGTCATCAACCCGGCCTCGGGCAGCGGCACCGGGGCCCGCGTCGTCGACGACGTGCGCAGGGCACTGCCCCGCACCGAGATCATCGAGGTGGGCGACCAGGACGATATCGCCGAGGTGCTGCGCAGCGCCGCCGCCCGGGCCGAGGTGCTGGCGGTCGGCGGCGGGGACGGGACGGTGTCGTGTGCCGCCGGTATTGCCGTCGATGCCGGCGTGCCGCTGGCGGTGTTCCCAGGCGGAACGTTCAACCATTTCGCCAAGGACATCGGCTGCGACAGCGTGGCCGCCACCGTGGCGGCCATCCGCGCCGGGCACGGGGCGCATGTGGACGTGATCCGCTTCAACGAGGCCGACACCATCGTCAACACGGCCAGCATCGGCGCCTATCCGGCGTTCGTGCGAATCCGGGAGAAGCTCGAACACCGCATCGGCAAGCCGCTGGCCGGGGCGTACGCGTTGTGGCGCACGCTGCGCAGCGATGCCGCGGTCCGGATCAGCTACGACAACAAGACCATGCAGACGTCGTTGTTCTTCCTCGGGAACGCGGTGTACGCACCGTCGGGCTTCGCCCCGTCCCGGCGCAGCCGGATGGATGACGGGTTGATCGACGTCCGCATCCTGGAGACCGGGCGCCGGTTCAGCCGCACCCGCATCCTGGTATCGCTCGCGCTGGGTCGCTTGGTGCGCAGCCCGCTGTATCACGAACTGCGGGTGCCCGAGTTCAGCTTCGTCGCGGTGGACGGACCGACACCCGTCGCCCACGACGGGGAGGTGGAGAACTCCTGCCAACAGGCGACGTTCAAGGTGCGCTACCGAGCGCTGCCGGTGTTTCGGCCGCTGACCTGACCGGCTCGCGGCGCAGCACCGGCAGGCACGCGAGCACCCACAGGTAGCCCAGCGCCCAGCCGGCGAGCACGTCGGAGGCGTTGTGCACATTGAGCACCACGCGCCCCACCCCGATCCCGACGACGATCACCGCGCCCACGGCGATCACCGCCGTCCGACGGCCGTGCCGCAGCTTCCCCGGAAAGAGCTGCAAGGCCACGATCGTCAGAGCCAGCACACCGGCCATCACCCCGAGCGCATGCCCGGACGGGAAGGACCAGGACGGCTCATAGGCGAGGTCGAAGGACGGGCGCGGCCGTTGCACCGCGATCTTCAGCACGGCGACCAGCACACCGGACGCCTCCACCGACAGCGTCAGGAACAGCGCCACCCAAAACCGCCGACGAAGCAGGGCCACGACGATGCAGATGCCCGCGACGACCCGGAACACTCCGGGATGGAACACATCGCAGAAGATCGTCCAGCCCCGTACCCAGTCCCGATGCTGCAGACCGTAGCTGTGCAGCGGATCCAAGATCGCCGCGTCCACCGATGCCAGCCAGCCGGCATGGGTCAGCACCGCAACGAGGAGAACGACGAACACGACGGCACTCACGACTGCCAGCGCCGCCGCCCACCGCGTCATGCGTGTCATCGCACCAGTCCTACCATCCACAGCTGGGCGCAGCCTGAGGGCAACGCCGTGGTGACGCAGCGGAAACATAGCCCCCATAAGTTTGCTGACCATGACACAAGAGCTCACGGGCGAGCCGGCTGACGCCACCGTCGACGCGGATGACCGGCTCACCGCTACCAAGGAGACTCTCGAGGACTACACGCTGCGGTTTGCCCCGCGCAGCTACCGGAAGTGGTCCACCAGAGTGGTCGGCATCTCGGCCCTCGGCGGTATCGCCTACCTGGCCGACTTCGCGATCGGCGCGAACATCGGTATCTCCTACGGGACCACCAACGCGTTGTGGGGCATCTTCATCTTCGCCGTCGTGGTGATGCTGACCGGTTTCCCGGTGGCCTACTACTCGGCGCGCTACAACATCGACCTCGACCTGGTCACCCGCGGCAGCGGGTTCGGCTACTACGGCTCGGTGGTCACCAACGTCATCTTCGCGACGTTCACCTTCATCTTCTTCGCCCTCGAAGGGTCGATCATGGCCCAGGGCCTGCAGCTCGGGCTGGGCATCCCCCTGTGGCTCGGGTACGCCGCCTCCACGCTCATCATCTTCCCGCTGGTCATCTACGGCATGAAGGTGTTGTCCACCCTGCAGGTGTGGACCACCCCGCTGTGGTTGATCCTGATGGTGGCGCCGTTCATCTACCTGGTGATCAGCCATCCGGAGTCGGTCGGGCAGTTCTTCGCCTACCAGGGCGAGAACGGGGTCAAGGGCTTCGACATCGGCTCGACGCTGCTGGCCGCCGGCGTGTGCTTGTCGCTGATCGCCCAGATCGCCGAGCAGAACGACTACCTGCGGTTCATGCCTCCGAAAACCCCGGAGAACAAGCGCAGCTGGTGGACCTGGATGTTCCTGGCCGGCCCGGGCTGGGTGATCTTCGGCGCCATCAAGCAGATTGTCGGCCTGTTCCTGGCCGTGTACTTGATCGCGAACGTCGCCGACAGCGCCGGCATCGCCAACCAGCCGGTGCACCAGTTCCTGGAGATCTACCAGAACTTCCTGCCGGGCTGGCTGGCGATGACCCTGGCCGTGGTGCTGGTGGTCATCAGCCAGATCAAGATCAACGTCACCAACGCCTACTCGGGTTCGCTGGCCTGGACCAACTCGTTCACCCGGGTCACCAAGACCTACCCGGGCCGGCTGGTGTTCCTCGGGGTCAACCTGCTGATCGCGCTGATCCTGATGGAAGCCAACATGTTCGACTTCCTCAACACCATCCTGGGCTTCTACGCCAACTGCGGTATGGCCTGGGTGGTGGTGGTCGCCTCGGACATCGTGTTCAACAAATACCTGCTGAAACTCTCGCCCAAGGTGCCGGAGTTCCGGCGCGGCATGCTCTACGCGTTCAACCCGGTCGGCTTCGGTTCGATGCTGATCGCCGCGGGCCTGTCGGTCATCGCCTTCTTCGGTGGCCTGGGTGAGGCCATCCGGCCGTACTCGCCGCTGGTCGCCATCGGCTTGGCGGTGGTATTGCCGCCGATCATCGCGATCGCCACCAAGGGCAAGTACTACCTGCGCCGCACCGACGACGGCATCGACCTGCCGCTGTTCGACGAACACGGCAACCCCGCCGCCGACCATCTGAAATGCCTTGTCTGCCATCACGATTACGAGCGGCCCGACATGATCGCATCGGCGACGGGCAACGGGTTCATCTGCTCGCTGTGCCTGAGCACCGACAAGACCGGGGAGCACGTGCTGCCCGCCTGATCCACGGGTGATTTGTGCACGTTCCGTCACGCCGAGCGTTACGGAACGTGCACAAATCGTCGTACTGTGTGGCCATGGCCGTCTTCCTGCGCAAGCTGCTCGGCATCGGCAAGCTACCCGACGATCTGCGGGCCGCCGTGGAAGCCGAAGGCATCATCCACCTGGCCGAATACGTGGCCGTCACCCGGCACTTCTCCGGCCGGGTTCCCGGGCTGCGCTCGGCAGGCAGCGTCAGCAGCTACACCGGGTCGCTGGTGTTGACCTCCCAACGCGTGCTGGGCACCCTGTCCTCGGTACCGAAACTGGCCGGCCGGGTGATCGACCAGCGTTGGGATGCACCGCAATCCGGCGCCGTGACCGCCGACATCTCCGAAGCGGGGCTACATATCAACGTCGACGTCGGCCGGGTGGACCCGCGTTGCAGCGGACGACTGTCGCTGCACTACAAGGAGCCCCTGCCCGCCGAGGTGCTGACGCGGCTGCCCCTCCTGCACCTGGCCTATGACGTGCCGCCGGAGTGGGTGTTCCGGGCCGTCGGCGTGCCCTACCACCCATGACCGTCAGCTATGACGCCGCGCTGCGGGAACGCATCTGGCACCACCTGAGCGGCCACGACCGCCGCAGCGTCACCGATCCCACCAAGCGGCATGCCGCGGTCGCGATCGTGCTGGTGGATTCCGAACTCGGCGAGGACCGCGTCGATCCGGCACCCGTCGACGACTGGGCTGCGGGCCGGCCGCTGGCCGACACCGGCCTGGACGGGCGGATGGTCGACGTGTCCGGCGGCGCCGCGTTCCTGCTGTGCCGGCGTGCGACCCGGCTCACCTCTCACGCGGCGCAATGGGCCCTGCCGGGCGGACGCTTGGACCCCGGCGAGACGGCGGTCGATGCCGCGCTGCGCGAGACCCACGAGGAGGTCGGTGTCGAGCTGCCCGGCTCGTCGGTGCTGGGGTTGCTCGACGACTACCCGACCCGTTCCGGGTATGTCATCACGCCGGTGGTGTTGTGGGGCGGTGGGCGCCTGGAGCTGCGACCGCAGCCCGACGAGGTCGTCGCCGCCTACCGGGTCGGCCTGCATCAGCTGCTGCGCGAGGACTCTCCGCGCTACATCAGCATTCCGGAGAGCCCCCGTCCGGTGGTGCAGATCCCGCTGGGCAACGACCTGATCCACGCACCCACCGGTGCCGTGCTGCTGCAGCTGCGGTGGTTGGGCCTGGAGGGCAAGCCGGACCGCGTCGACGAGCTCGAACAACCGGTGTTCGCCTGGAAGTGACCATCTCGGTGAACGAAAGGGTTGCCGAACCCGGATTCACACTGTTGCCTGTACCTCCGATGAAGGATTTCCTGTGACCGGCCCCGCCAACGTGTTGTTCGTGCACTGGCACGATCTCGGCCGCTACCTCGGCGCCTATCAGCACACCGATGTCGACAGCCCCCGACTGGATCGGTTGGCCGCCGAAGGCATCCTGTTCACCAGGGCGCATGCCACCGCACCGCTGTGCTCGCCGTCGCGCGGATCGCTGTTCACCGGCCGCTACCCGCAGAGCAACGGGCTGCTCGGGCTGGCCCACCACGGCTGGGAGTACCGCTCGGACGTACAGACGCTGCCCGCTCTGCTCTCCGAATCAGGTTGGCACACAGCATTGTTCGGCATGCAGCACGAGACGTCCTATCCCGCCCGGCTGGGGTTCGACGAGTTCGACGTATCCAACTCGTACTGCGAGTACGTGGTCGAGCGGGCCACCGACTGGTTGCGCAGGCGCAGCTCCGATCCGACGGGCAAGCCGTTCCTGCTCACCACCGGGTTTTTCGAGACCCACCGGCCCTACCCGCCGGAACGCTACGACCCCGCCGATCCCGACGCGGTGGCCGTCCCCGACTACCTGCCGGACACGCCCGATGTCCGGCAGGACCTGGCCGATTTCTACGGGTCGATCACGGTGGCCGACGCCGCCGTGGGCGAACTGCTCGACACGCTCGCCGAGACGGGTCTGGACCGCACCACCTGGGTGGTGTTCCTCACCGATCACGGGCCCGCGCTCCCGCGCGCCAAGTCCACGCTGTACGACGCCGGTACCGGCATCGCGCTGATCGTGCGCCCGCCCCGCGACGCCGACATCGCCCCCCGGGTCTATGACGACCTGTTCAGCGGCGTCGACCTCACCCCCACCCTGCTGGACCTGCTCGGGGTACCGATCCCCGAAGCGGTACAGGGACTTTCGCATGCCGCCACACTGCGCGGGGTCGCCGATGACGAGGTTCGCACCGAGGTCTACACCACCAAGACCTTTCACGACTCCTTCGACCCGATCCGTGCCATCCGCACGAAGGAGTACAGCTATATCGAGAACTACGCCCCGCGACCGCTGTTGGATCTGCCGTGGGACATCGCCGACAGCCCACCCGGTCACGCAGTGGCGCCGCTGGCCACCACACCGCGGCCGGCGCGCGAGCTCTACGACCTGACCACCGACCCGACCGAGAGCCGAAATCTGCTCACCGCGAATGCTTCCGGTGACGATCTGCTGGCGGCCGAGGCGGTCGCCGGGGATCTCGCCCTGAAACTCGACGACTGGCGGCACAAGACCAATGACGTCATCCCGTCCGATTTCGCCGGTACCCGCATCTCAGAGCGCTACACGCAGACGTACCTGAGCATTCACGGCCGGCCCGTCACCAGCCGGTCCGGCATCGCAGCAGACCGCGGCGTGGACCGGGAACGCAGCGCGCAAGATTAATACTCACCGTGCGCGAAAAACGCCTCTGAGCAGCGGATTACCGGACGGGTTAGGCTCTCGCGCATGGCTTCACCGACGACACCCACGGCGTATCTGGTCCTCGCCTCGCAGCGCAGCGGTAGCACCCTGCTGGTGGAATCGCTGCGCGCGACGGGCGTGGCCGGCGAGCCGCAGGAGTTCTTCCAATACCTGCCCAACACCAGCATGTCGCCGCAACCGCGGGAGTGGTTCGCCGACGTCGGCGACGAGTCGATCCTGCGACTGCTCGATCCGCTGGTCGAGGGCAAACCCGATCTGGCGCCCGCCGAGATCTGGCGCGACTACATCCGCACCGTCGGGCGCACCCCGAACGGGGTGTGGGGCGGCAAGTTGATGTGGAACCAGACGCCCCTGCTGCTCGACCGCGCCAAGGATCTCCCCGACCGTTCCGGCGACGGCCTGCTGGCGGCCATCCGCGATGTCGTCGGCAGCGACCCGGTGCTGATCCACGTCTACCGGCCCGACGTGGTGTCCCAAGCGGTGTCCTTCTGGCGGGCGGTGCAGACTCGGGTGTGGCGTGGTCGTCCCGACCCGGTGCGCGATGCCCGCGCCGAGTATCACGCCGGTGGCATCGCGCACGTCGTGACGTTGTTGCGGGCCCAGGAAGAAGGCTGGCGCAACTGGTTTGCCGAGGAAGGGGTCGAACCGATCGACGTGTCCTATCCGTACCTTTGGCGCAACCTCACCACGGTGGTGGCCACGGTGCTGGAGCAGTTGGGCCTGGACCCACGGCTGGCGCCGCAGCCGGTGCTGGAACGCCAGGCCGATCAGCGATCCGATGAATGGGTTGACCGTTACCGCGCGGATGCGCACCGGGAAGGATTGCCGACATGACGACCGATACCGTCCACGTCGACGAGCTACGGCTGTTGGAGGCCGAGGCGGTGCACATCATCCGCGAGGTGGTGGCCGAACTGCAGCGCCCGGTGTTGTTGTTCTCCGGAGGCAAGGATTCGATCGTGCTGCTTCGCCTGGCGGAGAAGGCTTTTCGGCCCTCCCCTCTCCCCTTTCCGGTGTTGCATGTCGATACCGGCCATAACTTCGACGAGGTCATCGAGTTTCGTGACCGGCGAGTCGCCGAGCACAAGCTGATCGTCGGTTCGGTCCAGGAGACCATCGACAGCGGCCGGGTAGCCGACCCCGGCCCCGGCGCCTCGCGGAACCGGCAGCAGACGCGCACCTTGCTCGATGCCCTGGAGGCCGGCGGTTTCGACGCCGCGTTCGGCGGCGCGCGCCGCGACGAGGAGCGAGCCCGTGCCAAGGAGCGCATCCTGAGCTTCCGCGACGAGTTCGGGCAGTGGGATCCACGGGCCCAGCGGCCCGAGCCGTGGTCGCTGTACAACGGACGTATCCGCAAGGGCGAACAGGTCCGCGTCTTCCCGCTGTCCAACTGGACCGAGCTGGACGTGTGGCGCTATATCCAGCTGGAAAACCTTGAGCTGCCCTCGATCTACTTCGCCCACGAACGCGAGGTGTTCGAGCGGGACGGGATCCTGCTCGCGGTGTCGGAGTACACGCAGCCGACCGGTGACGAGAAGGCCGCCGTCGAGTGGGTGCGCTACCGCACCGTCGGTGACCTCACCATCACCGGTGCTGTGCGCTCCACGGCCACCACGATCGACGGGGTGATCGCCGATATCTCGGCGGCCACCGTCTCCGAGCGGGGCGAGACCCGCGCCGATGACCGGACGTCGGTCGCCGCGATGGAAGACCGGAAACGGGAGGGTTACTTCTGATGGCTTCTCAGACGGGCTCGACGACCCGGCAGTTGCTGCGCATCACCACCGCCGGCTCGGTCGACGACGGTAAGAGCACCCTGATCGGCCGGCTGCTGCACGATACCGACAGCCTGCCACTGGATCACCTGAAGGCCGTCACCGACTCCGACGGCGTCGCCGATCTGGCCGCGCTGTCCGACGGCCTGCGCGCCGAACGCGAACAGGGCATCACCATCGATGTGGCCTACCGGTTCTTCTCCACCGATACCCGCAGCTACATCCTGGCCGACACCCCGGGGCATGAGCGCTATACCCGCAACATGTTCACCGGTGCGTCCAACGCGCACGTGGCCATCCTGCTGGTGGATGCCCGCGCGCGTGTGCTGCGCCAGACCCGCCGCCACGCGCGAATCGCAAAGCTGTTGGGTATCAAGCACTTCGTGGCCACCGTCAACAAGATCGACCTGGTCGACTTCGACGAGGGCCGGTTCGCCGAGGTGCAGGGCGAGCTGCAACTGGTCGCCGACCGGCTCGGTGGAGCCGAGCTGACGGTGATCCCCATCGCCGCCAAACTGGGTGACAACGTCGTGCACCGCTCCACCAACACGCCCTGGTATACCGGCCCGACGCTGCTGGAATACCTTGAGGGCATCGAGCTTTCGGCGCCACACCCTGATCCCGCGAACCTGCGGCTGCCGGTGCAGTGGGTGTCGCGCCCGACCTCGGAGCAGCGCCGCCGCTACACCGGGCGGCTATCGGCGGGGACGTTGAGCGTCGGCGACGAGGTGGTGAGCCTGCCCGCCGGCACGCGGTCCACCGTCACCGTGCTCGACACCCTCGACGACGAGCGAACCACTGCCGTGGCGCCGCTGTCGGTGTCGATCGAACTTGCCGACGATATCGACGTCGGCCGCGGTGATGTGTTCGTCAGCGCGGCCGACCAGGCCCCGCTGCCGGTGCTGGCCCGTGAGATCGACGCCACGGTCTGCTGGTTCCAGGACAGCCCGTTGCGCGCGGGTGATCGGCTGGCGTTCAAGCAGGGCACCCGCACCGTGCGGGCGACGGTGCAGGATCTGCACACCAAGCTGGATCCCGAGACACTCGACGAACTCGACGGCCCGGTTGAGCTGGTACTCAACGATATCGGCGCGGTCACGCTGCGCACCAGCTCGGTGGTGGTGGCCGACCCGTACGCCGAGAACCGCGACAGCGGCGCCTTCATCCTGATCGACGAGGTGTCCAACGACACCGTCGGCGCCGGGATCATCGTCGAGGCCCGCGAACTCAAACCCAGCGGTCACAATCGCTCCGATATCAAGTGGCATCCGTCGTCGCTCGACCGTGAGTACCGCTGGACCAAGACCGGCCAGCGCGGCGCAACCATCTGGTTCACCGGGTTACCCGCCTCGGGGAAGTCCACGCTGGCCGTGGCCGTGGAACGGGCACTGGTCGAGGCCGGCCAAGTGGCCTACCTGCTGGACGGGGACAATCTGCGGCACGGCTTGTCCGATGATCTCGGCTTCTCGGCGGGTGACCGCACCGAGAACATCAGGCGGGTGGGCCATCTCACCCGGTTGCTGGCCGACGCCGGTGTCGTCGCGCTGGCCGCGCTGGTGTCACCGCTGCGCTCGGATCGCGAGATAGCCCGCTCCCTGAACGACGCCGCCAAGCTGCCGTTCATCGAGGTGCACGTCGCCACCCCGGTGCAGGAGTGCGCGCGCCGCGACCCCAAGGGCCTGTACGCGCGGGCGAAGTCCGGAGAACTCAAGGGGCTCACCGGGATCGACGCGCCGTACGAGGCGCCCGAGGCACCGGACCTGGTGGTCGACACCACCGGGGCCGATATCGATCACCTGGTCCAACAGGTCATCGAACTGCTCGACAAGAGGCGATTTGTGGAGCCGCACCCGTAATCATTACGGTTGCGGCTCCACAAATCACCGAATTTGAGCGACGACGAACACGCGCCGGAACGGGAAGAACGTGATGCCGTCGGCGCGGGCGGGATAGGCCTGAGCCAACGCCGGGATGATCTCCTGCCGGTACTGCTGCCACAGCTGCTCGGAGAGCCTGGCCTTCACCTGCGTCAACGCTGTTCCGGTGATCCAATCCAATACCGGTGTCGCGCCGCGGAGTTCGTGGATATAGGTCGTCTCCCAGGCGTCCACCGCGCATCCTGCGTCGGTGAGCAGTCCGGCGTAGTCCTCCGGGTTGCCGACGACATCGGCTTCCCGCCAGGGCATCTCGCGCAGTGGTTCGGCGAACGGTTCGCGACGCGCCAGCTCCCGGATCGCCCGGTGCGAGGGCGCATCGAAGTTGCCGGGCACCTGGAAGGCGATCCACGACCCAGGTGCCAGCTGTCGGGCCCAGCGCAGCACGATGTCCCGGTGCCCCGGCACCCACTGCAACGCGGCGTTGGACACCACCACATCGGTATCGGGTCGGGGCGTCCACTCCTCGATGGCGCCGACCGTGGCGTCCAGGCCACGCTCGCGTGCCTTGTCCACCATCTCCGGCGACGAGTCACACGCCTCGATCTGCGCCCCCGGCCACCGCTGAGCCAGCGTCGCAGTCAGGTTGCCGGGACCGCAACCCAAGTCGACCACCCGTCGGGGTGCGTCGGCGGCCACCCGCGACAGCAGGTCGAAGAACGGGCGCCCGCGGTGATCGGCGAACGCGAGGTATACATCGGGATTCCACACACCCGCGATTGTCCTCCCCGCAACTGTGAGTATGTTCGGCAACGATGGACGAACCGACTTCGGTGCGTCGGATCTGGGAATCCCTCGGGCTGCCCGGCATCGTCGACGTGCACACCCACTTCATGCCCAAGAACGTCATGGACAAGGTCTGGCAGTACTTCGACGCCGCCGGTCCGCTGGTGGGCCGGCCCTGGCCCATCACCTACCGCAGCGACGAGCAAGCCCGGCTGGACACCCTGCGAAGGTTCGGGGTGCGCGCCTTCACCTCGCTGGTGTACCCCCACAAACCCGATATGGCGGCATGGCTGAACCAGTGGACGGCACAGTTCGCCGCCGACACCCCGGACTGCCTGTCGACGGCCACCTTCTATCCCGAGCCCACCGCCGCCGGGTACGTGCAGGCCGCCATCACCGGCGGCACCCAGGTTTTCAAGGCGCACGTACAGGTGGGCGGCTACGACCCCACCGACCCGCTGCTCGACGAGGTCTGGGGCCTGCTGGCCGAGGCCGCCGTCCCCGTGGTCATCCACTGCAGCTCTGGCCCGCAGCCGGGCAACCACACCGGACCGGATCCGGTGCGCGCCGTCCTGCGCAGGCACCCGAGGTTGCGGTTGATCGTCGCGCACATGGGTATGCCCGAGTACACCGAATTCCTCGATCTGGCCGAAGGTTTCAGCGGTGTCGCTCTGGACACCACGATGGCCTTCACCCGATTCTCCGAGGAGACCATGCCGTTCCCCGTCGCAGAGTATCCCAGGCTGCGCGCGCTCGGCGACCGCATCCTGTGGGGCAGCGATTTCCCCAACATTCCCTACGGTTACCTGGATGCGATGACAGCGGTGACCCGGCTACCCGGCGTCGACGACGACTGGCTGCGGCAGGTGTTCCACGACAATGGGGTGGCCCTGTTCGGGCTGAACTGACCGGTTCCGCGGTTACCATCGGCAGGTGACCGAACCGTTCCCGGTGCCGCAGGTGTCGCCCCTGCCGGTCCCCGATGTCCCCGGCGCCGACTCCCGCGGGCTGCCCCGGCGCGTCGACCTGACCTGGCAACAACGGCTCGTGGTCGACTCCTCGGCCATCGCCGACCTCGGATTGCGCACCACCATCGCCTCGATCGTCGGCGCGGCCATGCTGCCGCGGCTGGCGTCGGCGGCGCTGCACCCGTCGCGCGTCCACGCCGATGAGGATGCGCTGGACTTCTACATCGACCTGGCCGCGCAGCATGACCCGCAACGGTCCTTCCCGGCCCCGACCACCCCGCCCCGGGTTTCCTCGCGTCCGGCCAACCCGATCGCCGCCTGGATGGCCCACGGCGAGGTCCGCAACCTGCGCTTCCAGAGCAGCTTCCGGGCCGTCAATCCGGCGCTGCGCGAGCAACGGCAGGCCTACAGCCGCAACAATGTGGTGCACGCCCAGCACTGGGTACACGCCGACGGACCGCACCCTACGCTGTGTGTCATCCACGGGTTCATGGGTTCGCCGTACCTGCTCAACGGGCTGTTCTTCGCGCTGCCGTGGTTCTACCGCTGCGGGTATGACGTGCTGCTCTATACCCTGCCGTTCCACGGTCCTCGCGCCGAGAAGGGCTCGCCCTACAGCGGATTCGGGTACTTCGCCGACGGGATGGCCGGATTCGCCGAATCGATGGCCCAGGCCGTGCACGACTTTCGTTCGGTACTGGACCATCTGGAGTACACCGGGGTCGACCGCATTGCGCTGACCGGGATGTCGCTCGGCGGTTACACGTCGGCGTTGATCGCCAGCGTCGACGACCGCATCCAGGCCGTCATCCCGAATGTGCCGGTGGTGACGCCCGAGACCGCCTTCGCGGATTGGTTCCCTGCCAACAAACTTGTCGCCCTCGGCAACCGGCTGACCCATATCGAGAAGGCCCGCTCCGACGCGGCCACCCTGTTCCATTCACCGCTGAACTATCGGCCGCTGGTGCCGTGGGACCGGCGGTTGATCATCGCCGGCCTCGGCGACCGGCTGGCACCGCCGCAGCAGGCCGAGATGCTGTGGCGGCACTGGGATCGCTGCGCATTCCACTGGTTCCCGGGTAACCACGTCGTGCATGTCAGCCAGCCGGACTACCTGCGCCGGATGACGCGGTTCCTGCGACCGTTCATGTTCTGACCGGCGCCTGCGCGACATCCGCCGGCCAGATCAGCCGGGCGGACAGGTCCGGGTCGGCTGGTTCATGACCGTCCAGACGGTGTACGGCAGACAACGCGAGCGCCTCGAGTGCGGGCCGCTGTTGCCCGCCCAGCCGGGTCAGTCCCGGCACCGGTGCGGCGGCCCCGGGAGCTTCGGCGCTACGCAACGCGACCAGGGCCGCGACGCTGCGCACGCCGAACTCGACGGCGGTCCAGGTCTCCTGCGCTGGACTTGCCCATACCGCGTCCAGGAGTTCCGGCAGCGCCGGTACCGGAATGCGGTACGCAGAAACGAACCCGTCGCCGTCGGCCAGCGCACGCCAAGACTCCCGCGCGCCATCGCGAACCGGTTCCGGCTGGCCGGCGTCGTCCGGGGTGACCGTCCACCCATGTTCTCTCAGGTGGCCGGCCAACCGGCGGCCGAGTACGTCGACGGTCTCGTGCAGCGGTAGGTGCGCCGAACGTGCCTGCAGGGCAGCAAGGTTGTCCTCGGCTGCCAGGGTCAGGCCGACCCAGGTCTGCCGGTGCCCGCCCTGGTCGCGACTCGTGATGCGAACCTTGGTGCAGCGCAGTCCGTAGCGGTCGACGTACCCGGCGATCAGCGGCACCGGTAGCTCACCCGCGCCTTCGATTCGCAGCAGCACCGACGCGTGATCGGCCGGCTGCGCGCCGGTGCCGGACGTGCGGATGTTACGGCGCAGGATTGCCAGCCGGCGCCGCAGCAGCGTCGCGACGAATTCTCCACGCCACCAAGCGAATAACACGATGACTAGGACGATCGCCACACCGAGCACCCACCTCGAGGCGACCGTCGGCCAAGGATAGGCCAGTGCGGCCGGGGTGATGAAGAGCAACGCCAGGGCGAGTCGGGCCGTCATGCGGCTGTGTCCTTCCGTCGAAGAGCGGCGACCGCCACGACCACCAGCGCGAGCACCCCGGCCCCGACGAAAGCGACGATCGCAGGGGTGACGTCTTTGGGCTCCGCAACCGGTGGTGCGGCAATCGCTTTGGCTGTAGCAGCCGGGCCGCCCGGACCGGGTACATCCCAGGTCAGCGCGGCGACCGGGTCGACGCTGCCCGCGCCCACCAGATTCGACGGTGAGCGGTCGGCACCGTGCGCTGTCACCGTCAGCCGGCGCACCACCTGCTCGGCGGTCAGCTCGGGGAAGCGGGATCGCACCAGTGCGGCCACCCCGGACACGTACGCCGCGGCGTAGCTGGTCCCGCTGACCGGCGCGAGTTCGCCTCTGGCGCTGGGCAGCCCGTTGGCCAGTGCGCCGTCGGTGCCGTTGCTCACCGAGGTGATGTCCTGACCAGGTGCCGCGATGCCGACCCAGGGCCCAGCCATGGTAAACGGTGCGGGTTCGCCCTGCCGAGTCAGCGCGCCGACCGACAGCACATAGGGCTGCCACCAGGATGGAATGGACACCGATGCGACGCCGGCCCAGTTCCGGGGATCGCCAGGGCGGGCCGGGTCGGCGAGTGGGTTTGCCGCACAGGAGGTTCCGGTTGCGGTGGTGGCAGTGCTGTTACCGGCCGCTGCGACGATGACGGCGTCCTTGTCGACCGCAGCGTACCGCAGCGCCGCGCCCAGGGCGGACTGGTCGACGGTGTTGTCGGCGGGCAGGCAGGTCACCGCGGAGATGTTGATGATCCGCGCACCCAGGTCGGCCGCCCGCACCACCGCGCGGGCCAGCGTCGCGATATCGATACCGGCACGGGTGAGTACCGGATCGGGCCCCTGCTGCGCGGGCGAATAGTGCGCGGAGGTCTGGCGGATCGACACCAGCCGGGCGCCGGGCGCCACACCGGAGAATCCGTCCTGGCCGGGCTGCCCGGCGATCAGCCCGGCGACCAGCGTGCCATGGCCGTCGCAGTCGGACAGTCCGTCACCGGCCTCGACGAAATCACCACCAGGCTCCACGTTCGGTAGCCGCGGGCCGGGGCGGACGCCGGTGTCGATGACAGCGACGGTCTGTCCGTCGCCGCGGCTGTACTGCCAGGCCCGGGACAGGTCGAGGGCCACCTGGTTCGGGTTCACCGCCGAAGGATCGGTGCCGGGTAGCACACCGGTGGTCACGCACGGGGTACGCAGCGCCATGGGCTGCACCGGCCCCGCCGCTCCCGTGGGTGGCCCCACCGCAGCGTCGACCGCCGGCGGCGTGACTGCTCCCGCGGCGGGACAGCTCAGCAGCACCACGGCCCCAATGGTGCCGACTAGTGCTGCACGACAGCGGGATCCGCTCACCTATTCAACACCCATTCGAACAGGCCGAGCAGGTAGGCAGCCAGCGGGATCACCGAAGCGTCCATCGCGGCCGCGACGAAGCCCAGCAACCGGCGGGCCGGCAACGAATAGGTGTCCGGCGCGGCGATCCGCGGGTTCAACGCCACCAGCACCCAGCCGGCGACCAGAAGGCTCAGCACGCCCAGCGCCCACCAGGCCGCGGCATAGCGATCGGTGACCAGCAGGACGATCAGCAGCGCCGCCGTCACCAGCGCCGAATGACTCAACAGCCAGGCCTTACAGGCCGGCGAATCCCAGACCCGGGCGCGCAGTGCCGTCCCGACCGCCGCGGCAACCACCAGAACCCACGCCCACGGCGACACCACGGGCCCGCTGACCAGGACCACCGAACCGGTGACCGACAGCAGAACGCCGGCGGCCAGGAAACCGGCCTGGTGGGCGTTCGTGACGCGGACCCGGCGGGGCAGATCCGCCAGTACCCGCATCGACGGCGCGGACGGGGTGGGGTCACCCGGTGCGGGGATGACGGGGACGGGCAGCCGCGCACACACAGCCGACAGTTGAGCGGCCTGGACGGTGACCACGAGCGCGAAAACGACCAATCCGCAGCCGATCCGGGTGGGGGTGGACTCCCACACCGATGCCAGGGCGGCGAACAGCAGCACACCGAATCCGGTGACTGCGGTCGCCGTGAACGTCGCGATGGCGCGCTCGAACACGACGATCCCGATGATCGACCAGGCGGTCACCCCGGCCGCGGCAAGCAGCAGATGTGCCGCACCGAAGTCACCGGGCACGGCCAACGCGAACGCTGCGGCAAGCGGGGCCAGTGCGGTCACCGCCAGCACCGTGCCCAGCGAAGCCGACCTGGGCCGCGTGGCCAGCGACGCCACCACCGCGACGACGGCGACTGCGGCCAGCCCGAACAGCCCGCTCGCATGACCGGTACCGACCCGGAACGTGGCCGCCAATGCGGTGGCCAGCAGCACGAGGGTGATCACCGCCGCAGCGGCTCCCCGTCGGATCTGACCTGGCCCCCAGGCGCGCTCGCCGGCGGTGGAGAAGATGGCGGCGGCGTCGGCGATGTCCTCGATGATGCGGGGTGCGGCCGGACCGGCCGGGATCTCCTGCAACGCCAGCAGATCCCCGTCGACCACCCCGACAGTGTCCAGGGTGGCATCCAGACTGAACGGCGCGCCACCGATCGGGGCCAGGCTCAGTCTGGCCGGCGTGCCGTCGAGATCGGTACCGTCGTCGGCGGGCCGCACGGTGCGCTGTACGGCCGGGATGATCTCGCGCAGCGGCAGTTCGGCGGGCAGCGCCAGCTCGGTGAGCCGGCCGGCCGCGCGACCGGACTCCTCATCGACACCGGCGGCCAGCACGGCCACCCGCACGATCGGAATCACAGTGTTGTCGGGCATCGGTTTTCCATTCTCTGGTCGAAATCTCGGTCGGACGGTGTGGCTGAAGGTCGATCGCTTCTGGTGTCGGCGAACCACGAGCCGTCCGGCAGGCTTGCGGTCAGGCGGTCCACCGCGTCGGCGATCGCCGGGCCGGCCCCCGGGGTGAAGGTCGACACCCATTCCCCGTCGAATGCCCGGTGCGGGTGCACCAGGATGCGTCCAGCACCGCAGTCGACGACGCTGACCCCGACCTCCGTGCTCACTCGGTAGCCATCGCGGTGCTCCCCGGCCACGATCTCGACGTAGCTGCGCGGGCCGGTGAACACCGTCTCCACCACCGACCGCGCCGATGCCGGGATGCCCAGGTAGGCAACGACTTCGCTGAGATCAGCGCCGCTGCGCAGCTTCTCGTCTGCGCGGGCGCCGGCCCGCATGGGTATGGCGAACTCGTCGAACCCGGCCGGCCGCCGTCCTGGTAGGCCGGCCGTGACCACCGGGACCACGTCGGACGGGTCGGCGAGATCCACCTCGGTGAAGGTCACCAGTCCACCGCTGCGCAGCGCGACGACGGTGTCGCCCTGCCGCCTGCCGACGACGCCCCGCAGCATGTCGCCCGTGGCGCTCACCACTCGCAGCTCCAGCCATTGCCGGGCCCGGCAGACCACCCGGATCCACTGGGCAACATCGGGATTCACCGTCCCTTCCCTGGACAGCACGTCCAGGTCGGTCAGCTCGGCAACGCGGGCGGCCGCGAAGTCGGCACCGGCGGACGGTTCACTGTAGGGCGGCGTGATCGCCAGTACCCATGGGAGCGAACCGGATCCGGTCAACTCGGCGAGGTACCAGGCCTGCTCGACGGTCAGCTCGACCGCATTAGCAGCCATCTAGCCCCACTTGGCACCCTCGGCCTGGTCGCGGGCGTTCATCGCGACGGTATTGGTTTCGTGTGTGCTGGCCATCGCCTGGTACGCCCGGACCAGCTCGCTCATGCTGGTGTTCCACTGGGCCTGCCAGGCCTGGTAGGTCATTCCCGTGTCGCCCTGCCAGGCGCTGCCCAGCGCGGCCTGCTCCGCGGCGATATCCGCACCCACCGCATTGAGAGCGCCTGCGTACCCGGCCATCTCACCGGCGAGTCCCAGCATGGCCGGGTAGTTGTACATGATCTGCGACATGATGTTCTCCTGGTGGAAGGTCAGATGGAGGTGTAGCTGCTCGCGGCGGCGGCATCCTGCGCCACGTAGGTACCCGCCGCGTCGCCGAGGTTGGCCTGTGCGATGTCCAGCAGCGCATTGACCCGGGCGGCGACCTCGATGAAACGGGCGTGCGCGGCTTGGAATGCGGCCGAGGCCTCGCCCATGTGGAAGGCCTGCGAGGCCGTCGCGGCCTGCTCGGCCTGGGCAATGGTGCTGCGCATCAGCGCGGCCTTGGCGCCGAATGCGGTCTCCGAGGCGACGATCTGGGGGATGTGGGCGTCGAGCATGCTCATGGAATTTCCTTCTCGATGTGTCGGTCGATGACGGTCACGTGCGGTGGCGTGTTCAGGTGCGCTGTCCCCCTTGCTCATCGGATGACCAGGTGCCGGGCAGCATCGGGTTGACCGGTCCCCCGCCGAATTGGTCACCGGTCAGCTCGGTCAAGCCGGCGGCGGTGGTGTTCTCGGCGTCACCGCTGACCGCACCGGTGAAGCCCATCGGTCCTGCCCCGCGGGTGGACGCTGTGACCGCAGGGTCGTGCTCGTGCGGCACGGGCGGGCGGTCGGCTTTCTCGTCATAGTCCATGTATTCGTCGGCGTACGCGAAATCCTGGATCTCGGCGGCCTTCTTGCGGCGCCGTTTCCGGCGTTCCGCGGCGCTCAGTGCCGCCGCCGAGCTCACCGCGGCCGCCGATCCGGAGGCGGGTGCGGAGGCCGCGGTGCGATCGCGGATCACCGGCGTGAAGCCCTCACCGGGATCGCCACCGCGCACCGCGTAGGCGACGGTGGTGGCCGCCGCGGGGGTTGCGGCCGGCGCGCCGGCGGGCGCCGTACCGGTCGGTGCGCCGGCCGCCGTACCGGCGGGAGCGCCGATGGTTGGGGCGACGCTGGCGACCGGCCACACGTTGGGCTGGTCGGCCCGCTGCGGCGTCGGTGCTTCCGGCACCGCCTCGGCCGGAACCTCGGGGGCTGGGAGCAGGGCGAGCAGCCCGAGCATGCCGAGACCGACACCGGCCAGCACCGGCAGCAGGAACGGGGCGACGAGCAGCGCGCCCCACGTTCCCCAGCCGACCGGCTGAAAGATGACCTGGTACAACAGCGCGGCCAGCAACGGACCCCATTGCACCAGTGCCGCGGACGGATTGGTGAGGAAGTCGATGATGATCTGGCGCGTCATCCCGATCGGGTTCTGTAGGAAGTCCCAGATGAGGTCGCCGCCCGGCAGCGATTTGATGTAGGACTCCAGGTAGCTCAGGATCGAGTTCGAATTGTCCAGTGCGGTGCCGGAATCCAGTGCCTGTGCCTGCGCGACCGACTGAGTGGCCGTCGCGGTGGCGGTGCCGGCTTCGCCGACCCCGGGTTTGACCAACAACGGCGTCGGCGGCAACGCGGGTGTGGCCGCGACGGTCGCCGCCGACACCGCTTGGTAGGTGCTCATCACGGTGGCCGCCTGAATCCACATGCGGACGTAGTCGGCCTCGGTCACCGCGATCGGGATGGTGTTGATGCCGAAGAAGTTGGTGGCCAGCAGTACCCCGTGGAGCGCATGGTTGGCCGCGAGCTCCGCGAGCGTCGGCATGGTGGCCAGGGCGGTGCTGTAGGCGGCCGCCGCGGTCTCGTGCTGGGCGGCCGCGATCGCGCTGTTGGCGCCCGCTTGGGCCAGCCAGGCCAGGTACGGCTGGTGCGCGGCGATGTACTGTTCGGCGCTCGGGCCTTCCCATGAACCAGCGCCGACACTGCCCAGGGTGGCGGTCAGTTCGGCGACGGCGGAGGCATATTCGGCGCTGAGTGATTGCCAAGCCCCCGCGGCGACCAGCAGTGGCCCGGGGCCCGGACCGCTGCTGAGCAGGGCCGAGTGCACCTCGGGCGGCAGCGCCATCCAGATGGGTGCTGTCATGACCGGGCGAGCGAAGCGACGGGGGTGAACATGGGTCAGCCGCGGGCAATCAGGTACGACGAGGCGGCCAGCGCATCACCGGCGGCGTAACTTGCCCCAGATTGGGCCACCCCAGCGGCGGAACGACCGAGCTCTTCCACTGCCAGCGCGGCAACAGCGTTGTATTCGGTGCCCGCGGTGCTGAAACCGGCCGCGGTCTGCAGCGACACCGGGTCGGCGGCCGGTGGCAGCACCGCGGTGATCGCCGGTGCGGCGGCGGCATGCGCCGCGGCCAGTCGGGCGGTGAGTGCCTCGACCGCGGCGGCCGCCGCGGTCAGGCCTTCGGGAACGACTCGCAGCGTCATCAGCTGTATTCCTTTCCGTTGGTGCCGGCCGAAACATGTTCTGCAGCTGAGGGATTCACCAACTGCACGTGGGTAGCCTCGGCACTGTCGCTCAGCAGCACGGCACGCCCCGGAGGCAGCCGGTGGAACCGGTGCCCACGCAACTTGCCGCCGTCGGCCGGGCTGCCCGACAGCATGATCGTGGTCGCCTGCAGGTCGTTGAGCCTGCGCAGCAACGGCGCGGTCATCACCGCATGTGCCGACCCGCTGGCCCGTGCGGTGACGATGACCCGCAGTCCCAGATCACCGGCTTGTGACAGCAAGGCCAGTAGCGGTGGCCACGGCCGCTGCCCGACGTACGGTCCGCTGACAGCGGGGCCGTCCGGGATCTGGTCGACGTCGTCGATGACCAGGTAGTGGGTGTGCCCCGGGTACGTCCAGTTCCGCAGCTCCTGCGGGGACATCCCGGCCGGTGGCCGACGTTTGTCGAGCAACGCAGCCAGGCCCAGCATGGCGGGGGTGATCCGGTCGATGTTGGCGGTGTACTCGTTGTCGGGGAACAGCGGCTCGTCCACCAGTTGCAGGCGGCGGTCCACGACGGTGAACGCGGCCTGATCTTCGGTCGAGCCCTCCCGGATGGTGCGGATCAGGTGCCGCAGCAGGGTGGTCTTGCCGGAGCGGGTATCGCCGAACACCATCATCAGCGGGTGTCGGGCGAAGTCGATCGCCACCGGGCGCAGGTCCTCTTCGCGCTGGCCGATCACCACCTGCTCGGCGCCGACATACAACGGGCCCAGCGCGTCCGGGGACAGCTGAGTGGGCAGCAACCGCACCTCGGGCGCCCGCCGAGCCGGGTACTTGGCGTTGATCGCAGGGATCAGACGCAGGTCCGGTTCGGCGAACAGGAAGTGCTCGGCGGCCATGGTCAGACCCCGGCCGGGCTGGTCGGCGGGCACCGCCTCGGCGGGCCGGCGCAGCGCCCCGACCACCCGGACATTGCTGTCGTGCGAGTCGTTGAGCTTGAGCTCCAGCCGCAGCCCCAGCCCGTCACGCATGGCCAGCGGCACCTCGAGCCAGTTCGGCGTGGTGATCACCACGTGGATGCCGTACGCCAACCCGGTATTGACCAGCTCGGTCACTTTGGCCAGCAGGGGATTACGGGTGTTGAACGCGTCGACGTTATCGCGGCTGAACGCGTACAGGTTGTCGATCAGCAGGAAGACCTCACCGTAGCCGTCGTCATAGGAGCCAGCCCGGTGCACCGCACCGCGCCTCTGGCGGGCGAGCAGCAGCTGTTCCAGTTCGGCGAAGGTACGGCGGATCCGCTCGGGCTCCAGTGGTGAGGCGACCCCACCCACGTGCGCCAGCTCGGCCATCGGCGCCAGCTGCCCGCCACCGTAATCCAGGACGTAGAAGCTGACATCACCCGGAGCGTGCAGGGCCGCCGCCGACAGCATGAACGTCTGCAACGCACCCGATTTGCCGGACTTCGGCCCGCCGTGCACCACGACATTGCCCGCCGCCGAATCCGCCGTGAACATCAGCGTGTCCCGGCGCATCTCGAACGGCTTGTCGATCTCACCCAGCGGCCAGCGGAACTGGTGTCCGTCGACATGTGCCAGCAGGTCGGCCAGCGGGATGGATTCGTCCAGCGGGGGCAGCCACAGCTGCGGCGCCTTCGGACCGTAGGCCGCCAGCTGATCGCCGATGGTGGTGATCAGTTTGCGCGGGATCGGTGCCTCGTCCGGCTCACTCGACAGGATCACGGTCTCGACCGCGGGCTCCACCCGTCCCGCGGTGAACAGCTGCGGTTCCGGAAGCGACTGCACCACCACGGAACGCGCGGTGCGCGGCGGGTCGTAGATGCCGTCGACGTAGGTGCTGCGGAACTTGATCGGCGTCGCGCCCGGGGCGGGCACCAGGAAGCCCTCGCCCTTGTGCTCCCGTCCGGCCTCGATGTGAAACGCATCCTCCACACCGATGATCTGCCTGCTGATCGACGGGCTGGCCACCTTCAGGCCGATCCGGTAGGAGGTGTTCTTGTCAATATCCTTGATCCGGCCGACATCGAGGGTTTGCGAGGCGAACAGGATGTGGATTCGGAACGACCGGCCCTTGCGTGCCACATAGTCGAACAGATCGGCGTATTCCGGGTGCTCGGCCAGCATCAGGGTGAATTCGTCGGCCACCACGAACAATGTCGGAATGGCCGGCAGGTCGTGCCCTGCCGCGATGGCCGCCTCATATTCGGTGACGGAGTTGAACGCGCTGCCCTGCACCGCGCGGCCGGCCTCTTTGAGCAGCTGTTCCCGCCTGGCCACCTCACCGCGCAGCGTGTCGGCGAATCGGTCGGCCAGCGACCGCTTCTCGGCCATGTTGGAGATGACGGCGACCACCTGCGGGAAGTGCCGGAAGATATCGGCGCCGGCCTCACCCTTGAAGTCGGCGTAGATGACGATGAGCCGGTCGGCCGGATGGGTGGTCAACAGCGACAACAGAATCGACATCAGCGTCTGCGATTTGCCCGATCCGGTCATACCGATCATCAGGCCGTGTGGGCCCATGCCGCCCTCGGCCTCGTCCTTGAGGTCGAAGATCAGGGGTTCACCGGTGGCGGTCACACCGATCGGCACCCGAAGTTCGTCATCGCGGCTGCGCGGCGCCCACAGGCTCGCGACATCAAGGGCGGAGGCATCCGGGATACCGAACAGCGTGGTGAACGTCGAGGCACCCGACGCGGCAGTGCGCGCCCGGTCCGGATTGGAGTCCCAGCGGGCCAACCGGCGCGCCAGGTGGGTGGCCGCGGCGTCGGACAACGTGTCGGCGACGTCGATATAGGGCTGCCAGCCGCCACTCTGCCACCGCGCGATCCTGCCGTCGACGACTTTGAGGATCGGCCGCTCCGGGTCCGAATATTGTTCGCGATGTGGCTCTTTGGTGCCGCAGTGGATCAGGGTCACACCGGCGGCCCCGGCCCGGCCGAGGATATCGTCGGCGTCGATCTCCGGGTCGTCGAGCACGATCAGCAGGTGCTTGCCCGCGGCGTCGCCGGTGAAGGGCCCGCGGTCGGTGAGCACCGGCGCCAGCAGCGCGCGCAGTTCGTCGGCGCCGGTCGCCAGATAGCGAGCCGGTCCGACTCCGTCAGCGGCACCGGGAATGTCGGTGTGGGGCAACCATTTGAGCCAGGACCAGTCCGGCTGCTCCAGGTCGGGAGTGGCCAGGGCCACGCCGAGCACGGCGGGATCGTGCCAGGTGACCGCCTGCGCCAGCCAGGCCCGGACCGCGCCGCGGACCTCGTCACGATCACCGAGCACGGTGATCCGGGAAACCTTGGCCACCTCGATCCCGGCAGGCACCGCGCGGACGGTGCCGTGCACGTCGAGCAGACCGCGCAGCGTGGTGTGCGAGACCGGTTCCAGGTCGACCTCGTCGACGGCGTCTTTGACGCGCAGCGCAGCCGACAACGGCGCATCGTGCAGACCGGCTCGCAGCACCAGGAAGTCGGCGTCATGCGGGTCGCGCTCCCATTGCCTGCGGGTGCCCGCGATCGCCGCCAGCAGATCGGGATTCGGGTGCGACCATTCCAGTGCGGCACGCTGATCCTGGGCGTGGGCTCGCACGTTGTCCCGCACCACCGACAGGTAACGCAAGTAGTCGGCGCGCTCCGCGTCGACCTCCTCGGTGCGCAGTTTGTTGTCCGACCCGCGGTACAGCGCGGTGGCGGCCAGTAGCAGCACGAAGGGGAAGAACAGTGTCGTCGGGGAGATCAGCCGCATGCCGGTGGCGACCAGCGCCACGATCATGCCCACGATGAGGATCACGATCAGGTAGGGCAACACCCGGCGCAGCAGCGACGGCGGCACCAGCCGCGGCAATGTGGGCGGCGCCTCGATGGTGATGGCACCCTTGCGGACCTCCGGTGCGGGCAGGCGCCGCCTGGCCTCGAAAATCAACCGGCTCATCAGTTTTCTCCCTCGCGGGCGGCGTTGACCACGCCTGGTCTGGGATCGGCGGGCAGGGCGTCGTGGGCCACCAGCGCATCGGCGCGCGACAGCGTCGGCCCGGCCGCGAACTGGGTGAGCACCGCCCACGGGATGGGCACCGGCGGCGGGGTCAGGCCCAGCGCCTCGACCGCTTTCGTGTCACCGATGGTGTCGATGCCGTACCGCACGCCGGTATCGCTCACCCAGAAGGACGAACCAGATTGTGGTGCACCGGCTTCCGCGCCCACCGACTGGACGAAGTATCCGCGGCCCGCGGGCAGGGCGACACGATCGGCGGTGCCGCCGGAGCCGGCAGCCACCAGGTCGACGGTGTGCAGCCCGTCCGGGACCGGCAGCGCGGCGCCGGCCAGTAGGGTCAGCGAACTTTCGGTGGCGCCGGCCGGCTTGGACCAGTGCGCGCAGGTCACCGGGTCCGCCGCGGCGTCCACCGGGGTCACCGCATCGGACGGGTAGGCAGCGGTGTCGATACCCGAAGCCACCGGCAGCCGCGCCACATCATCGGCGCCGAGCCGCGGCGGCTGTTGCAGGCCGTAGGAATCGGTGTTGCGCAGGATGGCCGCGAGCACCGGTGAGATCTGTTGCAGGCCTTCGGCCTCGACGGCGTAATAGCGAATGGTGTTGTCCGCCTCGTAGGCCGCGACGACGGCACCGACCGGAACCGGGACCGGCACCGCGAAGCGGGGCGGGGTGCCTGCGCCGGGCAGCGCGGGCGCCACCAGGGGCGCCGACTCGGGGATGGCGTTGAACAGGCCTGGGGCGATGACCCGCGGGGCAGGGATCTGGGTGCCGAGGCCCAGCGCGTCGGTGATCGCCCGGTTACCCAGGTCGATGGGGCTGCGCTTACCGTTCCACAACAGCCACGTCCCGGCGTGCACGCCGCCGACGTTCTGCACCAGTACGACGCGGTCGGACGGCAACGAGGCGGCCCGCTCGCCGGACTGGTCCGGGGTTCCGGCCAGCACGGAGACCCCGGCCGGAGCGGCGGCCGTCGAGGCGGTGGTGTCGCACACCGTCCAGTCCGCTGCCCGAGAGATGTTCTGCACCATGCGTTCCGGAGCGCCGGGGATCCCGATCAGGTTGCCGCGGGCGAATCGGTCGATCTCGCTGCTCTTGACCAGCGTCGGGTTGTCGGGCCGGCCGGCGATCAACCGGGCCGAGGTGAGGTTGAGCGCGGGATGCACCACATCCCCGATGCGCACATACAGCGCGGACGTGTCGCGGTCGGCCAGGATGGTCGACGTGCCGGCGTCCCCGGCGGGCCGGATCAACGAGAACACGAAGCAACCGGCCAGTCCGGTGACCAGCGCCAGCGCGCCGACGAGCACCGCGCGGCTCTGGCTGCGCAGCGGATCCACCAGCATCCGGGTGTCGTGCAAGGCGACCCCGGAGGCGATACGGCGCATCATGAACCGCCAGCCCGACACCTGATGCCTGGTGACGAAGCCGCGCCGATAGCGGATCTGGTCCGGGTTGTCGTTCACCGGTGTGCGCGAGGCGAATTCGCGGCGGTCGTCGTTGTCCTGTGCGCTCATTCGGGCACCGTCAACCCGAGACCGCGCAGCAGCGGGCCGGCCGAGCGACTCACGTCGTCGGCGGTGATCGTCATCAGTTCGTCATCGGTGAAGTCGTCGGAATGAGAGTGGTCCAATCGGTACTCACGCTCCTCTTCGGAACGTTCGACAAGGTTTCGGACGAAGCGGCCGTTACCAGCGATGTCGAGGCTGCGTCGCGCAACGCCATCGGCATCCGGGGTGGATCCCTGCGCCAGCTGCTCGAACAACTTCTCCATTTCGTCGTGCGCCGCCGCCTCGAAGATGCTGTCCCGCTTCTCCGCCATCCGCATCGCCATCTCGACCAGCTCCGGTGCGCTGTAGGACGGGAAATCGATGCTGCGGGTGAAGCGCGAACGCAGACCCTCGTTGGTGTCCAGGAAGCGGTCCAAGTCGGCGCGGTATCCGGCGACGATGACCACCAACCGGTCGCGGTCGTTCTCCATCCGGGCCAGCAGGGTATCGATGGCCACCAGCCCGAAGTCGTTCTTGGCGCCGGTGGAGACCAGCGCGTAGGCCTCGTCGAGGAAGAGCACGCCGTCCAGCGCACTGTCGATGATCGCGTTGGTCTTGGCTTCGGTTTCGCCGATGTGCTGGCCGATGAGGTCGGCGCGGTGTACCTCGCGCACCGTCTCCTTCTTCAACAGTCCCAGACCGCAATAGATCTTGGCGACGACACGGGCGATGGTCGTCTTACCGGTACCGGGCGGCCCGGCGAACACCAGGTGGTTGGTGCGCTGGGCGACGGCCAGCCCCCGCTCCTGCCGCCGGATCGACATGGCAACAGAACTTTTCAGCCGGGCCACCTGATACTTGACCTCGGCGAGGCCGATGAACTCGGCGAGTTCGGCCTCGGCCTCGGTGAGCAGGTGCGCCTTGCGCTCCTTGGCGCCCGGATCGACGAAGTCGCCCTCGCCTGGCTCGGTGCCCGGATCCCACGGATCGGTGCGCGCGTCGATCCGGGCTGCGGTGGTGGTGTCCAGCCCGAACGACGAATCCTGGAGTGCCTCTTCGATTCCCGCATGCTCGGGATTGGCGGCGTACAGCGCGGCCAGCACGTCGGCAGCCTCGTCGGCCTCGCCCTGGGCGCGCAGCGAGAGCGCCTTGCCCAGCCCGCCGTCCACCGCGGCCACCGCAACGGGGCCTTCCGGGTTCTCCAGGTGCGAGATCGCCGGGGCGAACATTCCGAGGTTGGCCAGTGCGATACCGAGGGTTATCCGGGCGGCGTGCGCGTAGTGCCCGTCGAGGTCGGGGGCGTTGACGACGGGGGTGAGCAGGCGCACCACGTCGGCCCACCGCCGGGTGCGATGGAAGATCGCGACCCGGACCCAGCGCGCCTGCAGCCAATGGGGCCTGCGCTCGACCAGCTCGGCCACCAGGCTGTCCGCGGTGGCGAAGTCACCGGAATCGGCCAGGGTGGCGGCATAGGCGAGCTGGATATCGTCGCGGTCGGTGGCCCGGAACTGCAGATAGAGCCCGGTGTCGTAGGTGAAGCCCAGTGCACCTGGGTGCAGGTCGATATCGCGCTGCAGGACGCCCAGCGTCGCGGCAGTGCGCCAGATGGTTTCGATGACCCGGCCGGCGTGCTCGCCGGTTCCCGCTCCGGCGGCGGCCAGGCCGACCCATCCGTCACAGTGTTCCCGGGCGATGCGGGTCAGCTCGGCGAAGCCCGACCGGGCGGCGGCAAGGTCGGCGGGGCGCTGCCGTTCGTGGACCGACAGTCCCAGGGCGCGACAACACGTCGCGAACCTGCTTGCGACGTCGCGGTCGACGCGTGCTGCTCCTACGCTCGGCGTGAGCGTGCCACTGACCGTTTCCATATGCCATCGCGGGGCACAACGCCGCCCGCCGTCTCCTTAAGTTTGCCTATGCTAACTCCGGTGAAGTTAGCATTGCATAAGCTAACTGTCGAGACGTTCGGTGCCCCGCGACCTTGTGATTTGCGCGATTCGGCCGGTTCCCCGCGAGGTTCCGGCGCGCGCGCCACAAGTTGGCTGGAACTGGCCTAGAGCTTGGCTATAGCTTGGCTATATCAGGGGGCGGCCAGTACGGATCCGCCAGTCGAGGTCCTTGAGCAGAATGTTGAACGGGAACTGCCGCACGACTGCGGGCATGGCGTTGTTGACCGTCCGCAGCACCGTGATCAACCGGTCGAAGCGGCGCTGACGCCGGGCATCCCACGGCAGCCGCATCTCGTCGCGGAATCGCTGCGGCAGGAATCCGGTGGTGATCAACCCGGCCCACTCCTCGGCGTGCCGCTGCAGCGGGCCGGGCAGTCGCAAGCCGCGCAACCGCGCCACCGCGATGGGGTACAGGTATTCACGGACCGCGTCGTCGATACGCACCTGATCCAGCGATTCGGCCCAGTACTTGTCGAAGGCGCCGCGATCGGCGGGCCACATCTCCGGTGACACCTGCAGGGTGGTACCCAGTGTCATGCCGTCGCGATAGTGCCGGTCGGCCGTCTCGTCATCCATCTCCCCGACGAACAATCGGTACACGTCGACCGCGCCCTTGTACAGGCACGCCGCCACCCAGAGCTGCAGATCCTTGTCGAAGGCGTTGTACTGCACGGGACTGTCCGCGGTGGAATAGACCTGCGCGTGCGCCCGGTTGACCGCGCGCCGAAAAGCCGCCTTCTGCGCGTCGCTGCCCCGGCCGGCGACCGCCAGATAGGTGAAAGTGGTCCTGGCCCGCTTGATGGGATGCAGGTCCACCCGACCACTGTCGACCCTGCTCTCCATGACGCCGTAGCCGACGCCGGGACGGGCCAACTGCATGATCACGTTCGCCGGGCCGGCCAACAATGCCACCCCCATCAGTCCGTCGTCGAAACTGGCGCCCCAGCGCAGCCGCCGCACCGCGTGCCGCGCAGCCTCGTTGACCGGGCGTTCGGCAATGGTCATGGACACCCCTACCCAAATCTGCGAACGGTTGTTTCCAGATAGTGCCGCTTTGATTGGACAGGTGTCAAGAGCTCACGAAGTCAGACCTTCACCCGGCGGTCGGCCGCGGTGCGCGGTGCCACCTTGGGTTCGTCCGGATCGAACCGCTTGACCCAGCAGGCGAACTCCAGCGTGATGCCGTCCGGGTCCTGGAAGTAGAAGGACCGCACATACACCCCCGGATGCAGGGTCGGCGACGCCTGCCACTCGCTCTCGTCGTGGTTGAGTACGGGTCCGACCCGAACGCCCTTGGCCTTGAGCTTCTCCCGGTACTCGTCGAACTTCTCGGGCGGCACGTGGAAGGCCAGGTGGTTCATCGTCGATACCGCGCTGGTGATCTCCCCCAGACCCGGGAGCGCGATCGGCGCCGAGATCCCCGGCACACCGTCGGGCGCGTCGGCGAACCAGAAGAAGGCGACACAGTCACCGTTGCCTGCGTCGAAAAAGAAATGCTGTCCCATACCGCCAGGCAGGTCGATCGCCTTGATCAGCGGCATACCGAGGGTGCCGGAGTAGAAGTCGACGGTGCGTTGCATGTCCGAACACACCAGTGCGACGTGGTTGATACCGCCGAGTTGGAATTCGGGATTCGGATTGTCCGGCTTGATCATGACGATCTCCCACCTCTAGCGCAGATCCGAAACTGAATCTAACATCAGATTCAGTTTTGATCAACGCCCTACCGGACGAGAGGGAACTCGGTGACCGCACGCGTGCAACTCCCGACCGTGCGCGGGCGTCAGACTCAGGCCGCCATCGACATCGCGGCGCGGAACGTCGTGGCTCGCAAGGGGATTCTGGCCGCCACCATCGCCGACATCGCGGCCGAGGCCGGCCGTTCCACCGCGTCGTTCTACAACTATTACGACTCCAAGGAAGCCATGGTGCGGCAGTGGGCGCTGCGGTTTCGCGACGAGGCCCGGGACCGGGCACGCGCAGCCGCCGAGCCGGGCCGCAGCAATGCCGAGCGGGCGCACGCCGCAGCCGCTGCGCACTGGCACACCTACCGACATCGGCTCGCCGAGATCATCAGCGTCTCGCAGCTGGCCATGATCAACGACGACTTCGCGCAGTACTGGCGCGACATCTGCGCGCTCCCAATCGGCCTCATCACCACCATGGTCAAAGATGCTCAGCGCCAGGGATTCTGCCCGGACGACGACCCTCGGCTGGTTGCGGTGGCCCTGGTGTCGATGCTCAACCAGTTCTGTTACACCCAGCTCAGCGGCGACGGCGCGGCCACCGTCGACGACGACGCCTGCATCGCCACACTGGCCAACATCTTCTACCGGACGATCTACCACGAGGGGACCGCCGCACCATGAGCAGGAGCGCAGCCGCCGGGGTATCCCGTGAGTTCGTCGGACTGGACTCACCGACCGCCCTGCGCGCCGGTGCCGGCGGCCATCCGTGTCAGGGGCTCTATTACCGCGGTGTCGGCCGAAAGCCCAAGATCGCCATGGTCGCCACCCATTATCAGATCGATTTCTCCGAGCACTATCTCGCCGACTACATGGCCACCCGGGGCATCGGTTTCCTGGGCTGGAACACGCGCTTCCGTGGTTTCGAGAGCAGCTTCCTGCTCGACCACGCACTCGTGGACATCGGCGTGGGCGTGCGCTGGCTGCGGGAGGTGCAGAACATCGAAACCGTGGTGCTGCTGGGCAATTCCGGCGGCGGATCGCTGATGGCGGCCTATCAGGCGCAGGCGCTGCACAACCATGTCGGGCCGGTGCTGGAGGGCATGCGCCCGGCTCCCGGTGTCTCCGACCTGCCGCCGGCCGACGGGTACGTCGCCAGCGCCGCACATCCCGGCCGACCCGACGTCCTGACAGCGTGGATGGATGCCGCGGTGATCGACGAGAACGACCCGGTGGCCACCGATCTCGCGCTGGACCTGTTCCACAGGCAGAACGGTCCGCCATACTCCGCGGACTTCGTGACCCGCTACCGCGCGGCACAAGTCGCGCGCAACGAGTCCATCACCGACTGGGCCGAGGCCGAACTCAAGCGCGTGCGCGCGGCCGGCTTCAGCGACCGGCCGTTCTCGGTCTTGCGCACGTGGGCCGACCCCCGGATGGTGGACCCGACACTGGAACCGACCAGGCGCCAAGCGAACCTGTGCTACGCAGGAGTTCCCATGCACGCCAACCGATCCGCTCGGGGTATCGCGGCGGCCTGCACGCTCCGCAACTGGCTCGGCATGTGGAGCCTGCGGCACGCCCAGACCAGGGCCGAGCCGCATTTGGCACTCATCGACTGCCCGGCCCTGGTAATCAACGCCGACCAGGACACCGGGGTGTATCCGTCCGACGCGCAACGCATCTACGACGCCCTCGCGGCTCAGGACAAAACGCTGTGCTCGATCGACACGGATCACTACTTCACCACCCCGGGCGCCCGCAGCGAACAGGCCGATACGATCGCCAGATGGATCGCGAAGCGGTGGCGCTAGCCGATGACTCCTCGCGCGAGCGCCCGCCGGTGCGAGTTCTCGCGCATTTCACGCCCGGCCAGAAGGTATTGGATTTCGTTGCGCCGGAGTCTGATTGGTTGGACGTCCGGTGGTGCGCCGAGGACGACGACGCGATGTTCTACCGCGAACTGCCCGACGCCGAGGTGATCTGGCATGTCCTGCGCCCCATCGCAGGACAGGATCTGCAGCAGGGCAAGCGCCTCAAGCTGGTGCACAAACTCGGTGCCGGAGTGAACACCATCGACGTGGACACCGCCACCGGACTGGGCATCGCGGTTGCCAACATGCCCGGCGCCAATGCGCCGTCGGTGGCCGAGGGCACCCTGCTGCTGATGCTGGCGGCGCTGCGCAGGCTACCGGCATTGGACCGAGCCACCCGGGCCGGACGCGGATGGCCGTCCGATCCCAGCCTGGGCGAAACCGTCCGCGATATCGGCGGGTGCACGGTCGGGCTGATCGGCTACGGCAATATCGCCAAACAGGTCGAGACCATCGTCACGGCCATGGGTGCCGAGGTGGTCCACACCAGCACCCGCGACGACGGCTCCCCCGGCTGGCGCACCCTGACCGAGCTGCTGGCCGCCAGCGATATCGTCTCGCTGCACCTGCCGCTGACCGACCAGACTCGGCACCTGCTCGGTGCCGACGAGATCGCCGCGATGAAACCCGGCGCGGTCCTGGTCAACACGTCGCGGGGCCCGATCATCGACGAGGCGGCCCTGATCGATGCGCTGCGCAGCGGTCACCTGACCGCGGCGGGGCTGGACGTCTTCGCCGAGGAACCGGTGCCCGCGGAGTCCGCCCTGCTGACCCTGGAGAACGTCGTGGTGACGCCGCATGTCACGTGGTACACCGTCGACACCATGCGTCGCTACCTGGAGATGGCGGTCGACAACTGCCGGCGGCTGCGTGACGCGGCGCCGCTGGTGCACCTGGTAAACGAAGTCAGATAACCCCCGGGAGTGGCGCCCGTCACGACGCGGGTAACCTCGTCCCCAACCCACCGGTTATTAGGGAAGGGCGCATATGCCGATCGCGATCAATCCTGAGCACAACGACCTGGCCGATTCGGTCCGGTCCCTGGTGGCCAAGGTCGCCCCCTCCGAAGTGCTGCACGAGGCGCTGGAAACGCCGATTGCCAACCCACCGAGCTATTGGCGGGCGGCCGCCGAGCAAGGGCTGAACGGTGTGCACCTCGCCGAAGAGGTCGGCGGGCAGGGCTTCGGCATCCTCGAGCTGGCCATCACCCTGGCCGAGTTCGGCTACGGCGCGGTTCCCGGCCCGTTCGTGCCGTCGGCCATCGCCGGCGCCCTGATCTCGGCCCACGACCCCCGGTCGGCGCTGCTGAACGGGCTGGCCTCCGGCGCGGTCATCGCCGCCTACGCCATCGATTCGGGGCTGACGGCCACCCGGCACGACGACACGCTCACCATCCGGGGTGAGGTGCGAGCGGTGCCCGCGGCCGCACAAGCCGCACTGCTGGTGCTACCGGTGTCGATCGACAGCGGCGAGGAATGGGTGGTCCTGGACGCGGACGCGCTGGAGATCGAACCCGTCACCAGCATCGACCCGCTGCGCCCGGTGGCCCATGTGCGCGCCAACGCCGTCGAGATCGGCCTGGACAAGGTCCTTTCCAACCTCACCCGCGGCCATGCCCGCGCGCTCATCACCACGTTGCTGTCGGCCGAATGTGTCGGCGTCGCCCGGTGGGCCACCGACACCGCCGTCGAGTACGCCAAGATCCGTGAACAGTTCGGCCGGCCCATCGGTCAGTTCCAGGCCATCAAGCACAAGTGCTCCGGCATGATCGCCGAGACCGAGCGGGCCACCGCCGCGGTCTGGGATGCCTCTCGGGCACTCGACGAGTTCACCGGCGGCACGACAGATTCGCACTTCGAGTTCGCCGCGGCCGTCGCGGGAACGCTGGCCCCGGTCGCCGCGCAGCACTGCGCGCAGGAGTGCATCCAGGTGCACGGCGGTATCGGGTTCACCTGGGAACACGACACCAATGTCTACTACCGTCGGGCGCTGGTGCTGGCCGCCAGCTTCGGGCGCGCCGCCGACTATCCGCAGCTGGTGGTCGACACCGCAACGAGCACCGGCCTGCGCAAGCTCGACATCGACCTGGACCCGGAGACCGAGAAGCTGCGCGAAGAGATCAGGGCCGAGGTCGCTGCCCTGAAAGCCATTGCGCGCGAGGAACGTAACGCCGCAATCGCCGAGGGCGGTTGGGTACAGCCGCACCTGCCCAAGCCGTGGGGGCGGGACGCGGGTCCGGTCGAGCAGATCATCATCGCGCAGGAGTTCGGCACCGGTCGGGTCGCGCGGCCCAACATGGGCATCGCGGCGTGGATCATCCCGTCCATCGTCGCTTACGGAACCGACGAGCAGCAACAGCAGTTCCTGCCGCCCACCTTCCGCGGCGAGATGATCTGGTGCCAGCTGTTTTCCGAGCCGGGCGCCGGGTCCGACCTGGCCAGCCTGACCACCAAGGCCACCAAGGTCGACGGCGGATGGCGGATCACCGGGCAGAAGATCTGGACCACCGGTGCCCAGTATTCGCAGTGGGGCGCCCTGCTGGCCCGCACCGACCCCAGCGTCCCCAAGCACAATGGCATCACCTACTTCCTGCTGGACATGACATCGCCTGGCGTGGAAGTGAAGCCGCTGCGCGAGCTGACCGGCGACGCGATGTTCAACACCGTCTTCATCGACGACGTGTTCGTGCCGGATTCGATGGTGCTCGGCGAGGTGGACCGCGGCTGGGAGGTCAGCCGCAACACCTTGACCAACGAGCGGGTGTCCATCGGTAGCGGCGAGCCGCCGTTCCTGGCCAGCCTGGACCAGTTCGTGCAGTTCCTGGCCAACGGGCAGTTCGACCAGATCGAGCAGAACCACGCGGGCAAGCTCATCGCCGAGGGGTACGCCGCCAAGGTGCTCAACCTGCGTTCGACTCTGCTGACCCTGGCCGGCGGTGACCCGATGCCGGCCGCGGCCATTTCCAAGCTGCTCTCGATGAAGACCGGTCAGGGCTACGCCGAGTTCGGGGTGTCCTCGTTCGGCACCGACGCCGTGATCGGCGACAAGGACCAGATCACCGGCAAGTGGGCCGACTACCTGCTGTTCAGCCGGGCGACGACGATCTACGGCGGCACCACCGAGGTGCAGCTCAACATCATCGCCGAACGCCTGCTGGGCCTGCCCCGCGACCCGTAGCCGCCGCCGAGACTACGGTTCGTGGCGTGTTCGCGCGAAAACCCCGCCACGACCCGTAGTCTCGACGCTCACGGCAGGATGGAATCGACGTATCCGCCGTCCACCCGCAGTGCTCCGCCGGTGGTGGCCGACGCCAGCGGCGACGCCAGATAGGTGACCATGTTCGCGATCTCGGCGGGTTCGATGAGTCGCTGCAGTAGCGACTGCGGCCGGTGCTTGCGCATGAATTCGCGCTGCGCCTCGTCCCACGGCAGGTTCTTGTCCACCAATTGGTAGACGAAATCCTCCACGCCGGCGGTGTGCGTCGGCCCGGCGATCACCGAGTTGACCGTCACGCCGGTGCCGGCAGCGTCCTTGGCGAAGCCGCGTGACACCGCCAACAACGCGGTCTTGGAGACCCCGTAGTGGATCATCTCCTCGGGGATCACGATGGCGGAGTCACTGGCGATCTGGATTGCCCGGCCCCAGCCCCGCTCGGTCATGCCCGGCAGATAGGCGCGGATGAGCCGCACCGCGGCAAGGACATTCACCTCGAAATAGGTGCGCCACTGTTCGTCGGTGACCTCGCGGGCCGGAACCGCACCGAAGATGCCCAGGTTGTTCACCAGGATGTCGACATCGGGCAGTTCGGCCAGCAGCCGGTCGGTGCCCTCGGCGGTGCTGACATCGGCTGCCACTCCGAAGGCGTCACCGCCGGTGGTTCGCAGCTGTTGCACCGCCTCGTCCACCCGCGAGGCGGTGCGGCCGTTGACGGCCACCCGGGCCCCGCTGCGGGCCAGGCCTTCGGCGATGGCCAGGCCGATGCCTTGGGTGGAGCCGGTGACGAGCGCGGTTTTTCCGGAGAGGTCGATATTCACGAGCAGTTACTACCCGTGGAATCGGTCATCTATTCCCGTGCGCAGCACCTCCAGCAGACCACGCCCCGCCGGGGCGTTCGTCACACCGACCGGCCGTAAGAAGACACGATCTCCGGGAAATTCGGGCTGCGTGTGGCGACGCTTCTTCGCCCGGGGCAGGAACTCCAGGCTGATCAGAGCCACCACCGCGGTCGGCAGATGCCACAGCGGCACCAGTACGTACCGCTGCGCGCCGAGGGCATGGAACTTGCGCAGGTACCGATACAACGATTCCAGTTTGATCAACGGGTCCGCGACATGCGTCAGCCGGTACGCGATCCGGAACGCTGCGGTTCGGTGATCGGATTCGAACAGCTCCGGAAAAGGCGCAAAAGCCAAGGACATTCGTTTGACGCCGCGCTCACGGCACCACGAGATCATATCGACGGTCATCCGTTCGTCGATACCGTTCGGCGTGCCGGGCCGCCGCCATCCGATATCCAGGCTGACATCGCTGCCCGACCCGGCCAGGGCATACCGCTGAAAGGCCTGCGCATTACCGTTCCGATCGCGCGCGACCATCAGCACGACGCTCGGATAACGGCCCTCCAACACGTGGTCCAGCGTCATCGAGAAGCCTCGCTCAAAGCGCCACTGCCGGTGGGAGTCTCGTACCACCGCCTCGAGTTCCCGGCGTTGGGGTCGGGTCAACCTGTCCTCACGGAGCATCTCGGTGGTCACACCGCTGTGTTCGGTCCTTCGCACCGCCTGCCGCAGGTTGCGGAAAGCGCGGCCCTGCATGGTGAACGAGTCCACGTCGATCACCACATCGCGGCCGATGGGCACTGCTTTGAGCCGCTGTCCTGCCACGGCGGCAGCGCGCCACAGGCCCAACCGCCGCTCGGAACAGCCGAGCACCGCGATGCGCCAGCCGAGTTGCCGGCACATCGTGGCGAACTGATCGACCACCGCCGGGAACGCCTGCGGATCACCGACCGGATCACCGCTGACCACCGCGACACCGACGCGGGTGTGATAGGTGACCGCAGCAGTGCCGTCGACGCCGAGGAACACCCGCTTGGTGGATGCGACGGCGAACGGCGCCAACGGGTCGTCCTCGGTCTCGGCGATCAGCGGTCGCACCCGCGCACCGTCTTTCGGGTCGAAGGGTGACGGTGCCGGCCAGGTCAGTACCACCGCGGCCGACACCACCAGCACGTCACCGACGATCCCGCGGCCCAGCACATGCGCGGCAAGACCCGTCGCCAGCATTGCCACGGCCATGACGGCGTGGGCGCCCACCACCGGCCGTCCGAGTGACAGCCCGCGCGTGACGGTCACCACGGCGACGAGCAGGGCCAGTGTCCAGGTGAGGCGGCCGAGCCCGCTCCAATCGCCCTCGCCGCGTTCACGGATCAGCACCTCGAGCAGTGTGACGAGGCCGATGCCCGTCGCCAGCGCCGCGATGTGACGCACGCGGGTGGACGGCGCCGCGAGCAGTAAGCGGTCACGGCTGGCGACATCACCGATTCGGGTCGCGCGGCGGACAGCAGAGGCGATCACCGGCTGCCCTCTTTTCGGTCTCGTTCCCCGGGCCGTTCAACGACCAGTTGGCCCTAGGTACCCGGTCCGCCCACCGGCAACCCGGCCCGTGCAGAACTGAGTCCAGCTAATCGTGCACGGCTCGTCCGCGGTAGGGACCTCCGGCCCTTTTCCGCTCGCCGAGTCGGGCACACACAACCGCATCGGGTCATCGTCGGGTCATGGCAGCAGGGGCAATCGCCACAGTGTCTGGTCCGGCGTCAACTGCCACAACCGCACGGCGTTGAGGCGCACGATGCTCAGGGCGCCCGCGATGAGGATGGTGGCCAGCGGCAAACCGCCGAGCACCGCGGTCAGCACCGCGGCCCGGCGATCACCGGGATCCGAGGTCATCACGTCGAACCAGGCATCGCAGACCAGCAGGATGCCTGTGGTGAAGGCGAAGAACACCAGCATCTGCCGGTGCAGCCAGGCCAGTACCGCGGTCGCGACCATGAACCCCACCAGCAGCGTGTCGAAACCCACCCAGGTCACCGTCCAATTCCGGACGAGATAGCTGGGCGGCAGCGTGATGGAAAGGTAGACGATCCACGGCACCATGAAGAAGGCGCCGCCGGCCATCAGGCCGAGGTGGGTGCGCCGCAACAACGACGCGAGTCCCGCCGGCCGCATATCGTCGACCGGTCGCTGCAGCCGGCGAATCAGGTCCCGGCGCTGACCGGGCGTCATGGCGGCAATCTGCTCGTCGGACAACACCCTGCCGGTCATGGGTGCGTCCACCGATGTCGAGATATCCGAGTTGCCACCCCACCAAGGGTAGGACGCCGGATGGCAGCGCAAAAGGGAACGTTATCGGCCCGGTAACACCATGCGCGGCATCACATTTCGCGCAGCTCGCGCTTGAGGACCTTCCCGGTCGGGTTGCGCGGCAACTCGTCGAGGAATACGACGTCGCGAGGCACCTTGTAGCGCGCCAGGTTCTCCTTGACGTACGACTTGATCGCGTCCTCGTCGATGGTGGCCCCCTCGGCCTTCACCACGAAGGCGCGCAACCGCGCACCGAACTCCCGGTCCTCGACGCCAAGGGCGGTCGCCTCGACCACCTCGGGATGTCCGCTGATGAGATCCTCGACCTCGGCGGGGAAGACGTTCTCGCCACCGCAGACGATCATCTCGTCGTCGCGGCCGGACACGTAGAGAAGTCCGTTCTCGTCGAAGTATCCGACGTCGCCCGAGGACATCATGCCGTCGATGATCTGCTTGCCACCCCCGCCGGTATACCCCTCGAAGGGGAAGGTGTTCCGCACGAAGATGCGCCCCACGTCGCCTCGGGGCACCTCGTTCCCGTTGTCGTCGAGAATCTTCACCGTGATGCCCTTGACCGGCGGGCCGACCGTCGCCGGGTTGATGGAAAGGTCCTTGGGCCGGGCGATGGAGGCGAAGGCGATCTCGGTGGAGCCGTACAGGTTGTAGATCACCGGCCCCAGGTCCTTGAGCGCCCGGGTGGCCAGTTCGGCGCCCAGCTGGGAGCCGGACACGAACACGATCCGCAGGCTGGACAGGTTGGGCTTGGGCTGGGTCTTCTCCAATTCGTCGAGGATCCGCGACAGCATCACCGGGACCACCACCATCGCGGTCACCTGGTGCTTTTCGATATCGGCCAGCACGGTCGCCGGTTTGAAGCGCCGACGCAGCAGCAGGGTGGTGCCCAGCATCATGGCGATGGTGGCGTGCAGGAACCCGAGCGCATGGAACATCGGCGCGGGCAGCGCGGTGACCTCGCCGGAGCGGAACGGGACGTGTGACAGCACGCCGCCGATGGGCGCCAGTGACGGTGGGGTGCTGCGGTTGGCACCCTTGGGGGTCCCGGTGGTGCCGCTGGTCAGGATGATCACCGAGGAATGCTTGGTGGCCTTGGGCGCGGGCTGCTTGCTGCTGCGCTTGATCAGATCGGCCAACGTGTCATCGGTGCCCGACGGCTCGTCGGGCTTGTCCGGATTGGTCGGCAGGGCGCGCAGCTTGCCCAACGGGGGTTCGGCCTGCGCCACCGCGCCGGCGTACTCGTCGTCGTAGATGATGACTTTCGCGCCTTCGCGTTCGGAGACCTCCTTGATCTGCGGACCGGAGAACTCGCTGTTGAGCAGGATGACGCGGGCACCGACCCGGGCTGCGCCATACAGGCCGATGAGAAACCAGCGGTGATTGCGGACCAGCAGGGCGACGCCGTCGCCGCCTTTGACGCCCATGGTGCGCAGTCCGTTGGCCACGGCGTGCGCGGCCTGGTCCAGTTCCGCGAAGGTGATCGTGCCGTCATCGTCGATGACGGCGATCCGGTCCGGGTAACGCCGCGCGTTGAGCGCCGGGATCATCCCGAATTCCCCCCAGCGGCGGATATCGGCCAACATGGCGACGAAGTTCTGCGGCGGCTCGAGCTTGAAGGCACCGGCCTCGAACATCTTGCGCGCATAGTGCAGCTCCGCCGAGCCGCGGTCGAGATACTGCTGGGCTTTGGCCACCGCCTGCGCCGGCAGGCTGAAGAGACTGGACATACGGCCACCATATGTGACTCAGGTCGCAGCCGGAGAGCTAACTAGGATGGCGCTATGGCCGACTCGGTCGCATGGGACGTGAGTGGCCGAAAGGTGTCCGTCACCCATCCCGACAAGGTGATTTTCCCCGATGCGGGGGTGACCAAGCGCGATCTGATCGACTACTACCTGGCCGTCGCCGATGGCGCGCTGCGCGGTGTCGCGGACCGGCCGATGATCTTGAAGCGCTTCGTCAAGGGCATCACCGAGGAGGCGATCTTCCAGAAGCGGGCGCCGGAGAAACGGCCCGAGTGGATCGAGGTGGCCGAACTCAAGTACGCCTCGGGCACCTCGGCCAAGGAGGCGGTCCTGAGCGATGCCGCCGGACTGGTCTGGGCGGTCAACCTCGGCTGCGTCGACCTCAATCCGCACCCGGTGCGCGCCGCCGACCTGGACCATCCCGACGAACTGCGGGTCGATCTGGATCCGATGCCGGGCGTGGAGTGGGAGCAGATTCTGGCGGTGGCCCAGGTGGCCCGCGAGGTGCTCGCCGATCACGGACTGACGGCGTGGCCCAAGACCTCGGGGTCGCGCGGTTTCCACATCTACGCCCGCATCCATCCGCAGTGGCCGTTCAAACAGGTCCGGCTGGCTGCGGAGACGGTGGCCAGGGTGGTGGAACAGCGCGCTCCCGACCTGGCCACCGCGCGCTGGTGGAAGGAGGAACGCGGCGCGCGCGTGTTCGTGGATTTCAACCAGAACGCCAAGGACCGCACCGTGGCCTCCGCCTACTCGGTTCGCGCGACGCCGGATGCCCGGGTATCGACGCCGTTGCGCTGGGATGAGGTCCCCCAGTGCCGCGCCGAGGCCTTCACCATCGCGACCGTGCCCGCGCGGTTCGCCGACATGGGCGATCCGTGGGAGGGCATGGACAATTCGGCGGGTGGGCTGGAGCCGCTGCTCGAGCTGGCCGAGGAACTCGGGCCGATGGAGAAGCGGGGCAAGGCGCCCAAGGACGGGCGCCGGCAATCGACCATGCCGCTCATCGAGGTGGCCAGGACCAAGACCCGCGACGAGGCACTGGCGGCGCTCGACGTGTGGCGCGACCGCCATCCCGGCGCCGCCCGACGGCTCACCCCGGTGGACGTCCTCATCGACGGGATGCGCGGGCCCAGTTCGATCTGGTACCGGGTGCGGATCAATCTGCAGCACGTACCCGAGGACGAACGCCCTGCGCAGGAGGCGTTGATCGCCGATTATTCGCCGTGGATCGGTTACACCGGCGGCCAGTTTCGACGCTGAGAATGCAGTGAGGCTACTGCCCGGTAAGTTGACTCCAGTTACTGAGAAATTGTCTTATTTTAGCGAAAGACGTTGCAGCGCAGCAATGTTCGATTTTCTCAGTAAACCCTTACGCGCATTTCAGGGGCACTTCTTAGCAAAGTATTAATGCGTACTCCCAGGTACCTTAAATTCGGCGGATAACTTCGGTAGCACGTTCACCAACGTGAAGAGACACCGAAGGGAGGCCCAAACATGACGATCGCATTCCGGTACGGCAATCCGGCGGTCGAGTGTGACGGTGCCCAGTTGCGCGCGCAGTGCCGCCATCTGGCGACCGTCGCGACACTGACCGGCGTCATCGACGACGCCAACTTCGAGCGACTCACCCATCGGGTCCGGCAGTTGGTCCTCACCGAGAAGCCGTTCGTGTTGGACCTCAGCGGCGTCAGCGGACTGTCGGCGCGCGGCGTGTCCCTGCTGTACGGACTCGACGACGAGTGCGACTTGGCGGGAGTGGAATGGGCCCTGGTGGCCAGCCCGGAGGTGCTCGACATCCTGCAGCTCCTCGACGACGCCTTCCCGATCACCGCGTCGGTTCCCGAGGCGCTGCATCACTTCGCCGAGGGCACTCTGGCCCGCCGGCGCCTCCTGCCCCTGCTGCACAAGACCGCATAACAAAGAAAGGCGGACCACCATGTTGATCGACGTTCGCTGGCTGACCGCTCTCGTACGCCGTCACCGCAAGCCGGCTCACTAACTCCATCGTAGAAGGCCGACCGGCGAGTCACCCGACTCGCCGGTCGGTCCTTCTGCTGTTCTCGGCCGTTGCCGTCGACGATCGCGCGTCGCCCACCTGTGAGCTGCCTGTCCCGTGTGGATGGGCGTAAAGCCTGCTGAGACAGCTTATTTCGGGAATTCCGGACCCTCCCGCGTCCTTATTCATGCCGTCACTTCGTGCCCAGTCCCCCGAAGGAGCGACGATGGCGGATCTGCAGAAGAGAGTGTGTGCCACGGTCGGCGGCGGGGCTGTCCTCGTCGCCATCCTGATCGAGATCATCGACGGCGGCGCCCAGAGCACCACGGTCGCCGGCGGGTCGGGAGACTCCTCGACCACCGGCACCTACTCGTCACCGACCGTGCCGGCCATGCTGATCAATCCCACGGCGGCCATGAAGCTGGGTTCCACCGCCACCGCGCAGGTGCCGGCGTCACAACCGGCCACCACGTTCGCGGCCCCGACATTCAAGGCGACGGCGGCACCGACGTGCGTCAACAACGGACAGTGCCCGTGATACCGGGCGCACCCCGATGTCGCCATCTGGAAGAGTCGCGGGGGTGGGACGCAAAGGATGGGGCGGCACACCGCCGACCGACGATGCCGAGGCGCGCAAGCGGATCATCGACGCCACCCGGGTGCTGATCGACGAGCGGGGTGCCGGCCGCACCGCACTGGCCGACGTGGCCGAGGCGCTCGGCATCACCCGCCGGACCATCTATCGCTACTTCACCGGCACCGAGGAACTGTTCACCGCGGTGGCGGAGGTGAGTTTGGAGGGCTTCGTCGCCGAGGTCGGCATCCTCACCGCGAACCTCAACGTGACCGATCAACTGGTCGAGGTGGTGGCCTACATCATCGAACGACTCCCCCACGAACCGCTGCTGGAATTGCTGCTGGACAGCGACCGGACCAGTAGCTTCAGCCGCGGCATGCTCACCCCGGAAGTCATCGCCCGGTGCCGAACCATGTTGCGCCACACCCATATCGACTGGGCGGCAATGAGTTATGGCGATGACATGCTCGATGAGCTGGTCGAGTTCCTGTTGCGCAACATCCAGTCGATGATCTTCGCTCCGACCGATCCGCCGCGCACCGGTGCCCGGCTGCGGGCGTATCTGCGGCGCTGGATCGGACCGGCGCTCAACCTCACCTGACCGGCCGGCGAATCGACGCGGCGGGGCGGGCATCCTCGGCGCTCCGTACTTCCGATTAGGGACTTCTGGCCCTGCCCCGCGAGCGGTCCGCAGCGCAGGATCAGTTCATGCCGACGACACTTGTCCCCGTCACGCTCGTCGAGGATGCCGTACACCTCGCCTGCCGCGCCCCCTCCTATCACAACAGCCAGCCGTGGCGCTGGGTGATCCGGTCCGGCACGGTGTCGTTGTTCATCGATCCCGACCATCTGGTCGCCTCGGATGCCGGCGGCCGGCAAGCGCTGATCAGTTGCGGGGCTGCCCTCGATCATTTCCGGGTGGCTGTCGCGGCAGCCGGTTACGCCACACATGTCACGCTGTACCCCGACGCCGAGGATCGCTACCGCGTGGCCGATATCGGTCTGAGCAAGCTGGCACAGGTCACCGACGACCAACGCCAGCGTGCCGATGCCATCCTGCGCAGACGCACCGACCGGCTGCCGTTCGGGGCACCCCCGGACTGGGATTCCTTCGAGCACATGCTGCGCGGCACCGACCACTTCGGCTGCGCCGTCGACATCGTCGACCCCGCCGACCGCCCGGCCCTGGCCGAGGCCTCCGCCCTTACCGACGCGATGCGTCTCTACGATTCCGAGTATCACCACGAAATCACCTGGTGGACAACTGCTTACGAGGTGAGCGATGGCATACCGCACACGGCGCTGATCTCGGCGCAGGAGGCAGATCGTGTCGACGTCGGTCGGACCTTCCCCGTCACGGGTAATCGCGAACGCCGGCGCGATGTGGGCGAGGATCAGGCCCGCCTGCTCGTCATCTCCGCCCTGGATGACAGCCGGGAAGGCATCCTGGCCGCCGGCGAGGCGCTGTCGGCGGTACTGCTGGATGCCACCATGGCCGGGTTGTCGTCGTGCACACTGAGCCATCTGACCGAGGTGCCTGTCAGCCGGGAGATCGTCAGCACACTCGTCGGCCGCGCCGCGCCGCAGGTGGTGGTGCGGCTGGGGGTCGCATCTCCGCTGGAGGAGGTGCCGCCGCCGACACCGCGCCGCCCGCTGCAGGACGTGTTGCGGGTCGAGATCTGATCCCGCATCTGCCGCCGCAGCCACGATGCGTCCACAATGATGAGCACAGCCTCTCTCCCGGAAGGTGCGCCCATGGTCTCCGTATTCCTCGTCGACGACCATGAGGTGGTGCGTCGCGGGCTTGTCGACCTCCTCGGGTCGGATCCCGATCTCGACGTCATCGGTGAAGCCGGGTCGGTGTCCGAGGCGCTGGCCCGGATACCGGCGCTGCGCCCCGACGTGGCAGTGCTCGACGTGCGGCTGCCCGACGGGAACGGCATCGAACTGTGCCGCGACTTGCTGTCCCAGCTGCCCGATCTGCGCTGCCTGATGCTGACGTCGTTCACGTCCGACGAGGCGATGCTGGATGCGATCCTGGCCGGCGCAAGCGGTTACGTGGTGAAAGACATCAAGGGCATGGAGTTGGCCCAGGCGATCAAGGAGGTCGGGGCCGGGCGATCCCTGCTCGACAACCGGGCCGCCGCCGCCCTGATGGCCAAGCTTCGGGGATCCCGCGAACATTCCGACCCGTTGTCCGGCCTCACCGATCAGGAACGGGTTCTACTGGACCTCCTCGGTGAAGGGTTGACCAACAAGCAGATCGCCGCCCGGATGTTCCTTGCGGAGAAGACCGTGAAGAACTACGTGTCCCGATTGCTGGCCAAGCTGGGCATGCAGCGCCGCACGCAGGCGGCCGTCTACGTCTCCCGACTCGATCGTCCGATCCAACGCGGGCAATAGACTCCAGCCGTGCCTGGAGCAGATGACGGACGCAACCGCCCGATGCGGGAGACGCTGTCGCAGTTGAGGCTGCGCGAACTGCTCAGCGAGGTTCAGGAGCGGGTAGAGCAGATCGTGGCGGGCCGGGATCGGCTGGACGGGTTGGTCGACGCGATGCTGACGGTCACCGCAGGCCTGGAACTCGACGCGACGCTGGCCACGATCGTGCACACGGCGATCGAGTTGATCGACGCCCGCTACGGAGCACTGGGTGTGCGCGGGCACGGGCACGAACTGGTCGAATTCGTCTACGAAGGCATCGACGAACCCACCCGCCACCAGATCGGCAATCTGCCGCAGGGACTGGGCGTGCTCGGCGTGCTCATCGACGATCCACGCCCGATCCGGCTGGACAACATCCGCGATCATGCGGCGTCGGTCGGCTTCCCGCCGCACCACCCGCCGATGACGACCTTCCTCGGCGTTCCGATCAGGATCCGCGACGAGGTGTTCGGCAATCTCTATCTCACCGAGAAGAACTCCGGCCAGCCCTTCAGTGAGGATGACGAGGTGCTGGCGCAGGCCCTCGCCGCGGCCGCGGGCATCGCGATCGAGAACGCCCGGCTGTACCAGCAGTCGCAACAGCGGCAGGCCTGGATCGAGGCCACCCGGGACATCGCGACCGAATTGCTGTCGGGCACCGACCCGGCCGCGGTGTTCCGGGTGATCGCCGAACGCGCCAGAGCGCTCACCGCGTCGGCCGTCGCCGTTGTCGCGATTGCCGAGGACGAGGACGAAGAGCCGGGGGCCGTCGGTGAACTTCTCGTGGCCGAGGTCACCGGCGCCGGATCGGTGGACATCGGGACGCTGGCGCCGATCCCGGTGGGCGACGGACCGATCGGTGAGGCGTATACCCGGCGAATTCCGTTGAGCGCGCCCCATCTCGACGTGGCGGGCAGTGCGGGACCGGCGTTGGTGCTCCCCCTTCGCACCACCGAGACGGTTGCCGGCGTGGTGATCACCCAACGCGAACCGGGCGCCGCGCCGTTCACCGACGACGACCTGTCGATGGCCGCAGCGTTCACCGACCAGGCGGCGTTGGCCTGGCAGCTGGCCACCACGCAGCGGCGGATACACGAACTGGACGTGCTGACCGACCGGGACCGGATCGCGCGGGATCTGCACGACCATGTCATCCAGCGGTTGTTCGCCGCCGGACTGGCGTTGCAAGGGGCCATCCCCCGTATCCGCCCGGCCGATGCGGCACAGCGGGTGGAGAAATGCGTGGACGACCTGCAGGACGTCATCTCCGAGATCCGTACCGCGATCTTCGATCTGCACAGCGGATCCGCGGGGAGCACCCGGTTACGGCAGCGCCTCGACGACGCGCTCGCGCAGTTCTCGTCGGCGGACGTCCGCACTTCCGCGCAGTACAACGGTCCGCTGTCGGTCATCGAGCCGGCGATCGCCGACCATGCCGAGGCTGTGGTGCGCGAGGCCGTCAGCAACGCGGTGCGACACGGCCACGCGACGGAGATCACGGTATCGGTGCGTGTCGACGACGATCTCACCGTCGAGGTCACCGACAACGGACGAGGATTCGACGGACCGATCACCGAGAGCGGGCTGGCGAACCTGCGCCTGCGGGCCCAGGAGTGCGGCGGTGATCTCGCGCTGACCGCGCCCACCGGAGGGGGGATGGTACTGCGCTGGCACGTGCCCTTGCCCTAGTCGAGGTCAGCCGAGCACCGTCCCCAGCACATCGCGTAGCTGCTCACCGACGGTGTCCAGCGGTTGGGTGGCCCGCTCTGCCCGGCTCATCACGACCGCCCCCTCCACCGCAGCGACGATCAGGGTGGCCGTCCCGGTCGCCCGGTGCGGAGACACGCCCTGCCTGCGCAATGCGCCGGCAAGGATCGTCGTCCAGTGCCCGAACGCGAACACCGCCGCATCACGCGGGGCGGAATCACCGTCGGCCAGTTCTTCGACCGCGACCGCCAGCACCGGACAGCCGGCTTGGAAGTCACTGTCCACCAAGATCTCTCGCCACATCGCCAGGAAGGCCTCCAGGCCTTCGGCCGGACCCGCCGCCGTCGCCTCGGTCAGCCTGCGCGCCGTGCGGTCGTCGGCCCACCGGACGGCCTCTGCGGCGAGCTGGCTCTTGCCGCCCGGAAAATAGTGATAGGTCGACCCGAGTGGCGCGCCGGTGTGCTTGGCCAGCTCACGCACGCTGGTGGCGTTCACCCCGCGCCGCCGGATCATCTCGGCCGCCCCGGCCACCATCCGGGCCCGGGCGTCGACATCTCCGCCGTTCATCGCAGCTCCCTTATGACAGTTGTCATAAGGTACCTCGAACTGTGATTATTACAGTTGTCATAGGTCAGCTTGGCCGTCGTGTCGCCGCTTTCGTCCCCAGCACCGCAGCGGCGGTCCGCACGGCTTCGGTGACGGTGTCCACGACGGGACTGTCCAGCTTCCAGCACTGCCAGTACAGCGGAACGTCGAGATGGATCTCGGCGATCCGGACGAAGTCCGGGCCCACCAGTTGCTCGGGGTACATACCCCACCCCAATCCCGCTTGAACCGCCGCGCGGAACCCTTCGGCGGTCGGTACATAGTGCACCGGGCGACGCACATCACGCCGAAAGGCCTTGCGCAGCAAGTTGTCCTGAAGTGCGTCATCGCGATTCCACGCCAGTGACGGCGCCTCGGCAGCCGCCTTCGCGGTGAAGCCGTCGGGCAGGTGGCGCCGCAGGTAGTCCGGGGTCGCCACCGGGATGTAGCGCATCACACCGAGGGATTGCACGCGGCAGCCGGAGACGGCGGTCCGCTCGGTGGTGACGGCCCCCATCACCTCACCGGCGCGCAGCAGCCGGGCCGAATGATCCTGGTCCTCGATCCGGATATCGAAGAGGATGCCCGGCAGCCGGGCGAAGATGCCGGCGAACCACGTGGCCATGGAGTCCGCGTTCACCGCCACCGCCACCCTGATGGGCTCCTGCGGTCCGTCGCCGGTCTCGGCCAGCGCCTCAGCCTCCAGCAACGCCATCTGGGCGGCCAGTCGGAGCAGCGGCGTACCGGCCGGTGTTGCCCGGCAAGGCTTTTCCCGAATGACCAGGACTTGGCCGACCCGCTGCTCCAACGCCTTGATGCGCTGACTGACCGCCGATGGCGTGACGTGCAGATGCGTTGCGGCGGCATCGAAGCTGCCCCGTTCGATGACGGCCGCGTAGGCGGCCAACTGCTGACCGTCCAGCCTCATGCCCGCCATGCTAGTGCACGGTCACGACCTTAGAGCCAAGAGCCGCAACTGATCCGGCGTCGTATCGAACAGTGCCACCCGGGTGATCAGACCGAGGACGAGTTCGAAGATGCCGTCCAGCGGGGTGGCTTGGATGCGCTTGCCGGAGGCGAACGGCAGTGCGACCGCGGTGGCGACCCCGGACGAGGTGGGAATCTCGACGCTGTGTCCCGGCGCTGGGTAGTACCCCTCGCGCGTGCCGGCGAAGAGGTCGTTGATCCAGCCGGCCGCGATCGTCGGAACGGCCTGGACGTTCGCGGGTGCCGAGAAGCCTGCCACCAGATACTCGGCGAACTGGACGAGCTTGTTGCCGCCCAGCAACGCATCGATATGACGCCCACCGGTCAACATCACACCGTTGAACTGACCGGGACGAGCGGCTTCCAGTTCGTCGCCCACCGCACCGAACATGTTCCACACGTAGCGCTCCGACGAAATATCGAGCACGGAAACGTCATTGGCTCCGGTGAGCCGCGCCAACGCCTTGGGCACCGTGCCGTTCATATCCACCGAATCCAGGAGCACCACGCCGGCCAGGTCGGCCAATGCCCCGTTGTCGATCATGTCGTTTGCCGCCCCCATCACCAGGCTGCCGCCGGCGGAGTGGCCGACCAGGACGAAGCGGGTGGGCAGGGTCACCTCGCGCCCGGCCGCCGCCGACGCGCTCGCCGTCAGCGCCGCTCGATCACCGGCGAACAGGTCCGCGACGCCCTGTTGCATGGCGGTACCGCCCAGCCAGGCCCCATCGGCGGCAAGGAAATTCGAGGTGATGGTCGGCGCGACGACGACGCTGTTGGTGCGCTCGGCCAGCGCGGTCGCGGTGAAACTGTACATCGATCCCACCGCACCGAACCCGTGCTGCAGATAGATCAGCCGGGCGGGCGCCTGGTCATCGGAACCCGTGGGGAAATACCAGTCTGCGGTGACGGTGCGCCCGCCCGCGACCGGGATCCGCAGTGTCGACGTGCGGACGGTCACGTTGGCGTCGGCAGGCAGCACCGGCGGCCCCGCGAAGAACTGGACGAGACCCATCACGGCGTTGAGGATGACCGATCCGATGGCGTCGACCGGCGTCACCCGGCGCGGGGTCGCGGCCTCGGCCACCACCCGATCAGCCGGACGGGCGGTAACCACGGCGGCCGCGCTGACCGACGACGGTGCGTCCACAGTCACCGAGGGCTCGCGCGCCGCCGCCTGCGCCAATCCCGCGGAGGGCACCTTCGGGCGCGCCGCAGTGTCCTTCGTCTCTTCCTGCACCGGTGCAGTTTTCGTGGCCGATGCGACCGCCGCGGTGCGATGGGTGGTCGGAGTAGCGCTGCGCTGCCGAGTGGTCGAAGCCTTCTTCTTGGTGGTGCCGGACTTCGCGGTCTCGGTGGGCGCCGGTTCTTCCTCCGCCGGTGTCGACGGTTTCGAAACATCCCGCTGCGACTCGGTGGCGGGTTCGTCCCTCGTCGCCGCCGCGGGGTCCGCGGACTTCGGATCACGCGGACCTTCGGCTGCCGGCTTGCCGCTGCCGGCGGCCGACCCCGCATCGGGATCGGCGGCGGCGACCGCCGCACCGGCCAGCAGCGCGGCGGTCACCGCAGTCATCGCGAACACGGCAGCCAGCCATGCCATCACCCGAGCGACCATCGGAATCCCCCCACCGCGGCCGCGCGACGCGGCACAATTGAACAAACTAGCTCACTTGATATTTAGCTGTCGAGAGTAATTGACGGACGCGTAGTAGCGTCGTGGTGTTACGACACGGCACGAAGGACGGGCACGCGAGTGGGCGAGGAGCCGGCACGCCGCCGTCGGGGCCGCCCGGCTGGCGGCGGCGCGGCAGCAGAAGAACTGCGGGAGACTTTCCTCGATACGGCGGAGCGGCTGTTCGTCACCCGTGGTTACCGGAACACCACCATCGAGACCATCGCCCGATCGGCCGGCTACTCGCGCGGCAGCGTCTACCGGCACTTCCCCACCCGGGACAGCCTGGTCGAAGCGCTCATGCGGCGCACCACCCAACGGCACATGGTCGGCATCCTCGACCGGTTGCCCGCTGATGCCGAGCCGCTGGACATCATGGTCGAGAGTTTGGTGATCGTCGCCACCGAACTCAACCAAGACCCGCTGGTGCGGTCGATCTCGGATCAGGCCGACGACCGCATCGTGGCCAACATGCTGGCCAACAACGCCGAACTGCACCGAATGGTCGAGGCATGGATGGCCACCGTCGTCGACTCCGATGCCGGCGGATCGTTGCGACCGGGCCTGCGCGGCAAGGACCTCGCCCGCTTTCTCATCGCCACCAGCATGAGCCTGCTGCTCGGCGTCGTGCCCGGGTCGGAGGATCCCGAAACCACCAGGCGCTATATCGAGGTGTTCTTCCTGCCGGCCGTCGCAGCGCGGTTTCCGCCGGCACGCCCGGTGTTCACCGACGACGAATGAGCGCTGCCGGGCAACCACGAGGTGGGCGCTATCCTTCGAGCGTGTCAGATGAGCTCTGGGCGTCGGCCACCCGGCATCCATTCCTGAATGCGGTGCGCGACGGCACCATCACCGACGAAGCCTTCGACCGCTGGCTGGAACAGGACGCCATCTTCGTCGCCGACCTGCTGAAGTTCCAGGCCCGACTGCTGGCCCGCTCACCACGCCCGGCGCAGGCGGTGCTCGTCGCCGGCTGCGCGGCCTTGGTCAGCGAACTGGACTGGTTCGAGGAACAGGCCGCCCGGCGCGGTATCGAGCTGCACAGCACGGCGCTGCCGGCCACCCTCGCCTACCGGGAACTGCTCCGCGTCCTCGACGCCGAACCGTTCGACGCGGCCGTCACCGCGCTGTGGGCGTTGGAACGGGTGTACCTGCTCGCATGGCAGTATGCACACTCGCCGAGCTCACGTTTCCGCGAGTTCGTCGAACATTGGAGCACACCGGAATTCGCGTCATACGTCGACGCACTGGGTGAGCTGGCCACCCCAGAGGACAACAACGCACTGGTGGACGAAGTGCTGTCGCACGAGGTGGACTTCTGGGAGATGGCCGGCGCATGACCCTGTCCTCCCGGCTGTGGTCGGAGAACGACGACCTTGCGGCTCAGACCCTTGCCCACCCATTCGTGCAGGGTATCGGCGACGGGTCGTTGCGACGCGAGCTGTTCGCCGGGTACGTCGCCCAGGATGCGTTCTTTCTCGAATCCTTCGCGCGGGCTTACGCTTTGGTGCTGGTGCGCAGCGCCGACACCACCACCCTGCTGACCCTGGCGGATCTCCTCGGCGGGGTCCGCGACGAACTCCGGCTGCATGCCTCGTACGCAGATTCGTGGGGTATCGACATGGCCGGGGTGACGCCGTGGCCGGCGACCCTGGCCTACACCGACTTCCTGCTGGCCACCGCATCCACCCAGGATGCCGCCGCCGTGTACGCCGCGATGACGCCATGCATGCGGCTCTACGCATGGCTGGGCCGGTCGCTCGCGGGCGGCGACGCCGGACCGTACGCCGACTGGGTGCAGACCTATGCCGATCCGGAATTCGAGGCGCTGGCAACTCAGCTCGAGACACTGCTGGATCACCAGGACGTCGATACCCCCGCGCTGCACGACACCTACCGCCGCGCCATGCGTCTGGAGTTGGGATTCTTCGAGGCGGCGTTCAGAGCCTGACTTGTCGTACCCCTCTGCCAGAATGAGGTATGTCCACCGCCGCAGCGTCTTTGGAACCCAAAGAGCGCTTGGCGGTGCTGTTCGACGAGATCGGTGAACTGTGCGGGCAACGCAACGCCATCGACGGACGACTCGTCGAGATCGTCGCCGAACTCGAACGCAACGACCTGGCCGGCATGACCGGCTGCCGCTCGATCGCGGCCCTGATCGCCTGGAAAACCGGGGCCACACCGCGTAACGCCGAAACCATCGCCGCCGTCGCACACCGCCTCGACGAGTTCCCCCAGTGCGCCGACGGCCTACGCCAAGGCCGGCTGTCGTTGGATCAGGTCGGGGTCATCGCCGAACGCGCCGCCGACGGGTCTGATGCCCACTACGCCGAACTGGCGCTGTCGGCCACCGTCGAACAACTGCGCACCGCCATCAAACTGGCACCCCAACCAGACGCACCACCCAAACCCGAACCCACACCGGCGATCACCAAAACCGAACACGGGGACCACTGCACCTACCGGATCACCCTGCCCCGGCTGGAAGCCGCCACACTCGACGCCGCGCTGCAGTCCCGCCACGACGCGCTGATCGCCGAGCATCCCGGTGACCAGACGCCGTTCCCCACCCGGGTCGATGCGTTCATGAGCTTGGTGCACGCCGGCTGGGACACCGACGTCGCCGCCCGCCCGCCCGCACGGGCAGCACACCACCGTCATCGTGCACGTCGAGGTCGACCAACCCGCCGCCCTGCACCTGGGGCCGGTGCTCACCGATGCGGAGCGCCGGGAACTGCTCTGCGATGCGACCTGTGAGGCCTGGTTTCAGCGTGACGGCCGACCGATCGGGGCCGGGCGGTCCACCCGGACCATCAGCCGCCGGCTCCGGAAGGCCTTGGAGCACCGGGACCGGCACTGCGTCATCCCCGGCTGCGCCGCCAGTCGGGGCTTGCATGCGCATCACCTCGTGCACTGGGAGGACGGTGGCCCCACCGAGCTGGACAATCTCGTGCTGCTCTGCCCGCGGCATCACCGCCTGCATCACCGCGGGGAGATCACCATCACCGGCCCCGCCGATCGCCTCGTCGTCACCGACACCGACGGCGACCCCATCGACCGCGGCTCACTGGCCCGACCACCCACCACCGCACCACCGACCGTCGCGCCCTACAAGGGCCCGACCGGTGAACGCGCCCAATGGTGGTGGTACCAACCCTTCCAACCACCACCGACGAGCGCCAACTAATCCTGCGGCGGCGGGAATCCCCCGGTGGCCACCGGCCCCCACCGGCGAGGCGTGATGCGCAGCAAGCACTTTCGCTGATCAACCATGGCCTGCCGGTACTCGTCCCAATCCGGGTGCTCACCGGCGACGGCGCGGAAGTAGTCGACCAACGGCTCGACCGCGTCGGGTAAGTCGATCCGCTCGGCGTCACCGTCGATCTGGACGTAGGGGCCGTTGAACTCGTCCGACAGCACCACGACGCTGGCCCGCGGAGTTCGGCCGATGTTCACGGCCTTGGCGCGCTGCGGGTAACTGGCGATGACGATGCGGCCCTGGCCGTCCACGCCGGCGGTGACCGGCGAACTCTGCAGCGAGCCATCCGCCCGGAAGGTGGTGAGCACCATCCGGTGACGTGGGCGGACGAACTCCAGTAGTTGCTCGAGGCTGACGGTATCGGCGGTGGCGTAGGTGCGGGGCATACCGTGATTGTCCCCCTCGGTCACGCCGAAACTGAACCGTGGGACCGATTAGCCGGAAAACTCGTCCTTCTCCTGATTTGTGGAGCCGCACCCGTACTGGTTACGGGTGCGGCTCCACAAATCGCCGGTCAGAAGTAGCCGCTGCCCGGGAGTTTGGTGCCGCGCGTGTAGTAGGCGCCGATGGCCTGGGCCTTGTACGACGTCGGGTTGTGCGACGCGAGCGTGCGGATGTTGCGCCAATGCCGGTCCAGCAGATGCGCCTGCCGTACCACCGACGCCCCACCGACGTCGAAGATCTGCGATGCGGCCTTCTGCGCCAGCCCGTCGATCACGACCTTCGCCGCCGCGGCGTGCAGCGACGCCTCATGCGCCAGGTCCAGGTGCGGATCGGTCTTGGCGACGTCGGCGTCATAGGCGCGCTCCAGCGCATCGGCGGCGGCCAGCACCGTGGCCTCACCCGCATACCCGGCCGCGGCGATCTCCCCGATCTCGCGCTGCAGCAGCGGATCATCAGGGGCCGATGGATTCGGAGCCCAGGTGAAGCTACGCGGGCGCTGATGCACATGCGCGACCGCGTCGTTGCGAAGAGCTTGCAGCACACCGACTTCCAGCGCGGTGACATACAGCTGGAAGAACGCCCCGGACAGATACAGCGCCGGCGGCTCGGCATCGGCGTCCGGCGGCGCGAACTGCAACAGCTCCTCGGCGTGCACCTCGACGTTGTCGAAGACGGCGGTCCCGGTGCCGGTGGCGCGCTGCCCGAAACCGTCCCAGTCGTCGAGCACGGTCACGCCCTCCCGATCGGTGGGCACCAGCGCGATCACCGTGGCGCCCTCGGGGTTGCTGGCGAGCACCTCGGCATAGTCGGCGTACAGCGTGCCGGTGGTGAAGTACTTGGTGCCATTGAGCCGGAAGCCGTCACCATCGGGAGTCAGCTTGGTCTGCCAGGTGAACGATCCGGCCGGGGTGGACCCGAGTTCGGTGGAGGCGTTGCCGACGATCGCACCGCGCAGCGCCAGGTCGATGACGCGGCGGCGTTCGTCCTCGTCCAGGCGCAGCCGCTCCTCCACGTGGGAGAAGTGCCCACGCAGGATGTGCGCGACGTTCACGTCGACGGCCGCCAGCGCGATCACCGTGGCGAACAACTCCCGCAGGCTGGCACCGCCGCCACCGTGCTCGGCGGGGACGCGCAGCGCGCCGAGTCCGGACTTGCGGATCAGATCGATGATGGCAAAGGGTCGCTCGTTGTTGCGTTCGCGTTCCAGGGCGCCCTCGCCGATCTGGGCGATCAGTTGCGCCAGCCGGTCCGAGCCATAGGTCAGCGGTTCGGTGGACAGGGTGTTCGTCATCGTGATATCTCCTCGGTGACGCGGCGGTAGCGCGCCGCGCGGTGTGATTCGGGCAGCCGCGGACCGCGCCCGAACAGTTTGTGCCGCAACGAACCCGGCTCGTATGCGGTCTTATAGACGCCGCGTCGCTGCAGCTCGGGAACGACGTGGTCGATGAAGTCGATGAACGACCCCGGGGTGATGACGTTGGTGAGGTTGAATCCGTCGACGTCGGTCTGCTCGACCCAGGACTGCAGGTCGTCGGCCACCTCGGTGGGTCCGCCGACGCTGAAGCCGCCCTCGGCGTCGATGGCATGTGCGTCGATGAAATCGCGCAGCGTCCACTGGCCCTGCCCGAACATCTGCACCGACGACTTCAGGTACTCGTTGTCGGTGACGGCCACCGGGTCGTCCAAGTCGAACCGGGACAGGTCACTGCCCAGCCAGCCCGACCAAAGAGCCAGTGCCCCTTCGGGATCCGTATACCGGCGGAAGTCTTCGTAGCGGTCGCGCGCAGCCTGGCGGGTGGGCCCGGTCACGGCGACGTGCCCGTTGACGATTTTGACGTCGTACGGGTCGCGCCCGGCATCGGAGGCCCGCGTCCGGATATCGGCGACGGCCTCGCGCAGCACCTCCTTGGTGGGCGCGCCGATGAAGATCACCTCGGCGTTCTCGGCGCCGAACTGCCGGCCCCGGTTCGACGCCCCGGCCTGGTACAGCACCGGGGTGCGCTGGATGGACGGTTCGCACAGATGGATTCCCGGTACCCGGAAGTGCTTGCCGGAGTGCTCGATCGGGTGCACCTTGGCCGGATCGGCGTAGTGCGCGCGCCCGGGTTCGGCGCCGACGGCGTCATCCTCCCAGGAGCCTTCCCACAGCTTGTACAGCACCTCGGTGTACTCGTCGGCGATCGCGTAGCGGTCGGCATGCGGGGTGATGGTGTCCAACCCGTGGTTACGGGCAGCGCTCTCCAGGTAGCCGGTGACGATGTTCCACCCGACGCGCCCCTTGGTCAGATGGTCCAGGGTGGACATCCGGCGCGCGAACGAATACGGGTGCTCGAACGACGTTGCCGCGGTGATGCCGAATCCGAGATGCTCGGTGACGGCGGCCATCGCCGGCACCACCAGCAGCGGATCGTTGACCGGCACCTGGGCACCCGAGCGCAGCGCGGCCTCCGGACCGCCGGCATACACGTCATAGATGCCCAGCACATCGGCGATGAACAACCCGTCGAACAGCCCCCGCTCCAACAGCCGGGCCAGGTCGATCCAGTACTCCAGGTCCTTGTACCGTGCCGCCTGCGACTCCGGGTGCCGCCAGGTACCGGCAACGATATGCGTCACACAGTTCATGTCGAACGCGTTCAGAACGATCTGGCGGGCCACCGCCGACACGATGGCCCACCGGACGGCTTCGCGATACCGATCAAATCGGTGCGATTCTCTTCCGTAACGTTGCGTCACACACGGCGGGAATATCCGCACGCCGATCGGTGTTGCGCAGCAGGTGACTGAGCAGCCTGAACTGAGCCCCACCGACTGGGTCCGCACCCAGACCGAGAAGATCCTGCAGAGCGGGACCACCGACGGCGTCGAGGTCCTGGATCGTCCGATCGTCCTGTTCACCACGACGGGAGCGAAATCGGGCAAGAAGCGTTATGTGCCGCTGATGCGCGTCGAGGAGGACGGCAAGTACGCCATGGTGGCCTCCAAGGGCGGCGACCCCAACCACCCGTCCTGGTATCACAACGTGAAGGTGAACCCCCAGGTCACCGTGCAGGACGGGGACAAGGTCACCGAGGGCACCGCCCGCGAGGTCGAGGGTGACGAGCGGGCCCACTGGTGGGAGCTGGCCGTCGCGGCCTACCCGCCGTATGCCGAGTACCAGACCAAGACCGACCGGCAGATCCCGGTCTTCGTCGTCGAATAATTCGTGATCTCTGCCTGTTCAGCGGCATGACAGCCGCTGAACAGGCATGCCTCATCCGAGAGCGACGCCCAGCTCCTGGGCGAACACCTTGATCATGTGCTGCACGGCGATCTCGTTGCGGCCGATGATCATGTGGTCATGCTGGCCGTGCCGGACGCCCTCGCCGCACTGCGGCAGCATCGCGAAATCCTCGTCGCGCACCGCGGCATGCACCCCTTCGTACACGGTGTCGTAGAAAGCACGCATGTCGTCGTCCACGGCCGGGACGCGCCCCATCCAGCTGTGCCGCACCGTGCAGCGCGTCGGCTCGCCCGCGGGCAGCATGTCGATGATCTCCACCCCGACCGGGCTGTTGGCCAGGATGAGGTTGGGATACACCCAGTAGATGACGCCCATATTCGCCGACGGTTCGCGTGGCGCGTCCGCGTCCTGCTCAACGTTGGTGATCCAGGTGAACGGGAACCCGATCCGGTGATGCTTGCCGAACTCGTCGTAGATCGAGGTGTTGGGTAGCGTGTTCTGCCCGATCAGGCTTTCGCCGTGCACGAAGGGGAAGTGATACCCCTCGGCAAACGCCTCCAGCGCTCCTTTCCAGGACACCTCGGAGGAGAACTCCCGATCGGTATGGTAGCCATACGACTGGTAATTCCATTGCGCGAGTTCGGGTCCCAGCGCTCCCAGATGGTTGTCGACATCAATGGACGCATCGGCGGTCAGCACCGCCCAAATGAACCCGTACCGTTCCTGTGACGGAAGTTCGACCAGCCCGTAGTCGGCGTTGTCCATGGTGTCGAAGCCCGATTTGCCGGGCACCATGAACAATTCGCCGGTGTTGCGATAGGTCCAGGCGTGATAGGGGCACACGAAGCGGGCGGCATTGCCGGACCCACAGGCCGGCATCGCCCCACGGTGCCGGCAATAGTTCAGCAGGACATGAGCGGCGCCCGTCCGGTCCCTGGTGACCAGCAACGAATCACCCAGCACGGAGCGCACCACGTAGTCGTTGCGCTCGGGCAACTGCGCCGACGGGACGATCGCGAGCGGCACCCGGCGCAGAATCTGCGCCTCTTCGATCTCGGTGATCTTGGGATCGCGGTAATAGTGCAGCGGCACCTTGAGCACGGCATCGGCCATATCGGTGGTGCCGTCGAGTGCATGCCGCAGGGCTCGCCGGGTCAGCGCCTCGTCAGCGCACGTCGTGGGTGTGGGAACCATGACTAGACCATACATTTGCCAATGACTGTATTGTCAAGATTGCGCGCCGATCCATGCGACGATCGATGCATGCGCAGGCATGGTTGGTCCGGCGACATCCCGGCCGACGACGACGAAGCGGTGACCCGGATCGTCGACGCGTCCCGCCGCGCCATCGACGCCCAGGGCACGGTGAGCGTGTCCGCGGTGGCCCAAGCCCTGGGCGTCACCCGTCAGACGATTTATCGATACTTTCCCACCCAGGAGACGCTGATGGCCGCAACGGCCGTCGCATCCGTGGACGGGTTCCTGGATCGCCTTGCCGCCCAACTTGGTTCGATCCGCAACCCCACGGAAGCCGTCGTCGAGGGCATCGCGTACACCGTCGAGCAGTTGCCACACGACCGCTACCTCGGCCTGGTTCTGCAGCCCGGCAAGGCCAGTGCATTCACCGCGGGGGTGACCTCCGATATCGCCATCGGGTTCGGCCGCAGCATCCTCCAACGCTTCGACATCGATTGGACCGCAGCGGGATTCGCCGACAGCAGGCTCGATGAACTGGTCGAGTTCATGTTGCGCATCCTGCAGTCGTTCATCGTCGACCCCGGTCGCCCCGCGCGGCACGGTCAGGCGCTGCGCGACTACCTCGACGACTGGGTCGCGCCCGCCGTCAGCGCGCACGCCGCGCGCGTCACCGTCAGGGCGGCGGGGGCGGCGGAGGAACGATGAAGCAATTCGAACCGCCGATACCCAGCACATAGACCGTCACGCAGCGCTGGAAACTGCCGTCCGGATAGAACGGCCCGTCACACTGACCGCCGCCGTTGCCCCAGACGACGGCACTTCCACACTCAGCGGCCGCCGGCGGCGCCGAAGCGACCGCACCCGCCGCCGACAAGGCCAACGCCACCAGAACGGCGCCGGCAATCTTCGCCTTCATCGCTCATGCCATTCCTTGCTCAGACCAATTAATTAGCCTGACTAGGATTATCCTCCGGTGGTGGGTCCACGGCAAGTGTGATCTCGCCGGCACAGCACCGCCCCCCCGAGTACGGAAGAATGACAAACGAGATGACCGATACCGAGGGCGCAGCCAACCGGGAGACTGTGGATCGGCGTCACCACATCGTGCGCCTGGTCCTGTTCGCGGCGGTCCTGGCGGCACTGTTCGCGCTGATGGTGTTCGGCAAGGTGATCGACGCCGACGAGATCCGCGCCGTCGTCACCGCCGCCGGACCCGCCGCCCCGCTCGCCTACATCGTGGTCTCGGCCGTACTCGGCGCGCTGTTCGTGCCGGGCCCGATCCTGGCCGCCGGCAGCGGACTGCTGTTCGGTCCGGCCGTGGGACTCGCCGTCACCCTCGGCTCGACCGTCGGCACCGCGGTGATCGCCAGTCTGGTCGGGCGCCGGGCCGGACGTGACAGTGCCCGCGCGTTGCTCGGCCCCGAGCGGGCGGATCGCCTCGACCGCTTGATCGAGCGGCGCGGGTTGTGGGCCGTCGTCGGGCAGCGGTTCATTCCGGGCATGTCCGACACGATGGCCGCCTATGCGTTCGGGGCGTTCGGAATGCCGTTGTGGCAGATGGCACTCGGCGCGCTCATCGGGTCGACGCCGCGTGCGTTCGTGTACACCTCACTCGGCGCGGCGCTCGGCGAGAAGTCCGCCGCGCTCGCGTTCGCCGCCGCCGCGGTGTGGTGTGTCACCGCCATCGTCGGGGTTTTCGCCGCCCACCGCGGCTACCGCGCCTGGCGCGGCCGCACACCTCGTTGACTTGGCCGTGGCGGCGCAAAAGTGCGAGAAGCGCCCGCCACCAACGCCAAGTCAACGCGGCTCACACCGTGAACGCCGCCCGGAAGGCCGTCAGCGCGGTCTCGCTGTCCGCGGAATTCCACGCCTCCATGCCGACGGTGCCGGTGAACCCGATCCCGTCCAGTGCCCGCGCGACCGCCGGGTAGTTGATCTCCCCCGTGCCCGGTTCGCAGCGGCCGGGCACGTCGGCCACCTGGATCTCCCCGATCGCCGGGCCGCACCGCCGCACCAACTCGACGAGGTTCCCCTCCCCGATCTGCGCGTGATAGAGGTCCAGCATCATCTTGACGTTGGGATGCCCGACGCCCTCCACCAGCGCGAGGGTGTCCTTGGCACGGGCCAGCGGCACACCGGGGTGGTCGACGATGGTGTTGAGGTTCTCCACGCAGAACGTCACGCCCGCACGCGCCCCGAGTTCGCCGATGCGCTCCAGGGTGCGCAGCGCGGTCAGCCACATCTCCCCGGTGGCGCGCTGCCGCGGCCGGGCCGCCTGACCGTCCACCAGTTCGGCGGTGTGCAGGTTCAGCCGGGTGACGCCGAGCGTCTCGGCGGCCTCGATGCTCAGTTCCGCGGTGCGCACCACCTCGCCGGCGGTGGCCGGGTCGATCAGGTCGCCGTGCAGATAACCGGTCATCGACGTGAAGGTGGCCCCCGTCGCGGCCAGCGCGGCCAGGTCCTTGTCGTGCCAGCTCCAGATTTCTGCGGCGAAGCCGAGCTCGTGAATCCGCTCGACCCGCTCGACGATCGGCAGGTCCCGGAACACCATCTCCGAGCAGACGGCCAGCTGGAAACCCATCTTCTCTCTCCTTTCGACTAGAACGTTCTAGTCGCGTTCAGTAAAGCACTGCTCGACTAGAACCTTCTAGTGTCGTGTCATGCAGCACCGACCCACGCTGGAGGATGTGGCCCGGCACGCCGGTGTCTCGCGCGCGCTGGTGTCCATCGTCATGCGCGACGTCCCCGGCGCCAGCGACGAGACCCGCGCCAGGGTGCGCCTGGCCGCCGACGAGATCGGCTATCGCCCCGACCCGCGGGCGCGGCGACTGCGTCAACTGCGCACCAAACTGCTCGGGGTAGCCTTCGCCACCGGTCAGGAATTCCACGCCGAACTGGTCGACGGCGTCTACGCCGCCGCAGACGAATTCGGCTACGACGTCGTGCTCAGCGGCGTCACCCGACACCACGATGAAAGCCGCGCCGTACGCACCCTGCTGGACGACCGGTGCGAGGCCCTGCTGCTGCTCGGTCCGCAGCTGTCCGCCGCCGAGCTCATCCGGTTGGCCACCACTATCCCGGTAGTCGTCGTCGCACGGCGCCTACGCGGTGTGGACGCCGTCCGCAGCGACGACACCGCCGGCGCTGCGATGGCCGTCGAGTACCTGCACGCTCTCGGGCATCGCGATATCGTCCACCTCGACGGTGGCCGTGCGCCCGGCGCCGCCGAACGGCGCCGCGGTTACACGCAGGCCATGCGCGCCGCCGGCCTGACGGCAGCCACTGTGCCCGGCGGCCTCACCGAGCGCGAAGGCGCCGCCGCCACCACGGCCCTGCTCGGCTCCGGCGCGGCCCTGCCGTCGGCGATCTTCGCCTTCAACGATCGCTGCGCACTCGGTGTACTCGACGTCCTGGTGCGAGCTCGTGTCGCTGTACCCCAACGGGTTTCGGTGCTGGGTTTCGACGACAGCCCGGCGGCCCGGCTGGCCCACATCGACCTGAGCACCATTCGGCAAGAAACCCGGCAGTTGGCTCGTGCGGCGGTGGCCCGCCTGGTGAGCCGACTCGACGAGACGGACGACAGCACCGGGCCGGTCGATATCGTCGTCCCCCCGACACTGGTGGTGCGGGGCACCACCTCGGCACCCACCGCGACGGGATGAATCCGCACCGGCGCATCCGTTCTGGTCCGCGGAGGGCCGCCGAGGGTTGCGGCCGGAGAGGAACAGCATGCGCATCGTCGTCATCGGCGGGACCGGCCTGATCGGATCGAAGATGGTGCACGCCTTGACCGAACACGGCCACCAGGCGATCGCCGCCTCGCCGCGGACCGGGGTGAACGCCGTCACCGGCGAAGGGCTGACCGACGTGCTGACCGGTGCCGGGCGGCCGACCGATGTGGTGGTCGACGTATCGAACTCGCCGAGCTTCGAGGACGGGCCGGCACTGGAGTTCTTCACCAGGTCGGCAACCAATCTGCTGGCCGCCGAGTCCGCCGCCGGGGTGCGGCATCACGTGGCCCTCTCGGTGGTGGGCACCCCGACGTTGGCACGGCAGAGCGGCTACTTCGCCGCAAAGCTGACACAGGAGAACCTGATCGGGGCCGGCCCGATTCCCTACACCATCGTGCGGGCAACGCAGTTCTTCGAGTTCCTGGGCGTCATCGCCGACTCGGCGACCGTCGAGGGAAGCGTCCGCTTGCCCGCCAAGGGTATCCAGCCGATGGCCGCATCCGATGTCGCCGAGGGGGTCGCCATCGCGGCACTCGGAGAACCCGTCAACGGGGTCTCCGAAATCGGCGGCCCACAACGCTTCGACCTGCCCGACCTCATCCGGACAGCGCTGACCGCCCGCGGTGACGGCCGGACGGTGATCACCGACCCCACCGCCACGTACTGGGGCATCGACATCGATGCCGACACCCTGGTGCCGTCGGCCGGCGCGACATTGTTCGAGACCCGGTTCGCGGACTGGATTCTCGAAACCGCGGCCACCGAACAACGCGGCTAGCCCTGGGTCTGGCGGCCCACCATCGCCTTGCACACCTGCACTCGCTAGCATCCAAGATCGAATCGAACAGACACGGTGGTAGCTATGTCGAGCCAAGCCGGCGGGCGGGGAACAACGTTGCGCGGCCGCGGCCGCGAGTCCGCAACGCTGGCCGACCTGGTGTTGCAGGCGCGCGCCGGCACCGGCCGGGCAGTGGTCCTCCGGGGCGAGGCCGGGGTCGGCAAGACGGCGCTGCTGGAATACACATCCGGCGTGGCAGCCGATTTCCGCGTCGTCCAGGTCGCCGGAGTGCAGACCGATATGGAACTCGCATTCGCTGCTCTGCAACAGATGTGCGCACCGCTGATGCGTTACGTCGACACTCTTGCCGTGCCGCAGCGGCAAGCCCTTGCGGTGGCCTTCGGGTACGGCACCGGTCCCACCCCGGACCGGTTCCTGGTCGGCCTGGCCGTCCTCGGCCTGCTCGCCGCGGCGGCCGACGATCAACCACTGCTCTGCCTGGTGGACGACGCGCAATGGCTCGACCAGGCGTCGGTGCAGACCCTGGCGTTCGTCGCGAGGCGCCTACTCGCCGAACGCATCGCCATGGTCTTCGCCGTGCGCGAGGGCCACGCCGAAATCCTGCCAGGACTACCCGACCTGCCGATCACGGGGCTGTCCGACGCTGATGCCAGGGCACTGCTGGAGTCGGTGATGATCGGCGGCATCGACCCCCGGGTGCGGGATCGCATCGTCGCCGAAACTCGCGGCCTACCACTGGCTTTGGTCGATGTGCCACGCACCGTGACGGCAACCGAGCTGGCCGGGGGCTTCTGGATTGCCGGCAAGAGATCATCGACGGCCGCGATCGAGGCCGGGTTCGTGCGGCGCATCACCGCGCTGCCTGCCGATACGCAACGGTTGCTCCTGGTTGCCGCCGCAGAGCCGGTGGGTGATGCTGCGCTGTTCCTGCGGGCGGCCGCGGCCTTGGGTATCCCGGTCGATGCCCTGGCCCCTGCCGAAGAGGCGGGCGTGATCGAATTCGGGCACCGCATGCGGTTCCACCACCCGCTGATGCGCTCGGCCGCGTACCGCGCCGCCGACCTCGGTGACCGTCGGGTGGTGCACCGTGCGCTGGCCGACGCCACCGATCCGCAGGCCGATCCCGACCGCCGGGCCTGGCATGCCGCCAACGCCGCGACCGGCCCCGACGACACCATCGCCGCTGAGTTGGAGGCCTCGGCCGACCGTGCCCAGTGCAGAGGCGGAATCGCCGCAGCGGCAGCATTTTTGGAGCGTGCGGCCATCCTCACGCTGGACCCGGCACTGCGGGGGGCACGTGCCATCGCGGCCGCCGACGCCAAGCGGGAGGCGGCCGCGCCGGAGGCCGCCTACGAGCTGCTGGCGCTGGCCGAAGCGGGCCCGCTATCGACCCTGCAACGAGCCCTGGTCACCAGGATGCGAGCCCAGATGGACTTCGTGCGCAGCCGGGCCACGTCGGCAGGAACGCCACCCGTCGGTGCGGCCGCCGCCCAACTGCTCGACGCGGCGCGCGCGCTGACCGGCCTGGACGACGAGCTGGCCCGCGAAACCTACCTGGAGGCCCTGACCGCAGCCATGTACGCCGGCCGTCTCGGCGAGCCCGACCTGATGGTCGAGGTGGCCACTGCGGGTCTGGCGGCTGCGGGCTCCGTTGCGCAGCTGCGCCGGCCGGTCGACTATCTGTTGCGCGGCATGGCAACCCGGATCGTCGACGGTCCTGGCACCGGTTCGGCCGATTTGAGTGCGGCACTCGAACTGTGGAACGCCCACGCTCAGGAGCAGACCGGGCAATGGCTGTATTGGCCGTTCCCGGTCGCCCAGGAATCAGCCGCCCACGAGATGTGGGACGACGAGGTGCTGGAACGGATCGCCGGTGACACGGTGCGGCGGGCCAGGGAGGCCGGCGCCCTGGCCGCGCTGCCACCTGCACTCGGCTATCGAGCCGGCGTCCACTTCTACCGCGGCGAGTTCGATTCGGCCACAACGCTGATCGAGGAATCCATGGCCATCACCGCATCGATGGGCAATGCGCCGGTGCGTTATCACACGCTGCTGCTCGCCGCGTGGCGTGGCGCGGTCGCCGAAGCCGAGGCGATCATCGAGGCGGCCGCCGCCGACGGTGCGGCCCGTGGTGAAGGGCGGCTGCTCGGCTTGTCCGGCTTCAGCAAGGCCGTGCTCTACAACGGACTCGGCCGCTACGACGAGGCACTGGCCGCCGCGCACCGCTGCTGTGAGTACGAGGACCTCGGCTTCTACGGCTGGTGTCTGTACGAACTCATCGAGGCGGCGGTCCACACCGGCGACCGCGCCGCTGCCGAAGCGGCGCTGCCGAAGCTCGAGGAGCGCGCCGGTGCCAGCGGTACCGATTGGGGCCTCGGCGCGGTCGCGGCCGCGCAGGCCCTGCTTGCCGACAATGACGATGCCGAGGAGGCTTTCGTCGAAGCGATCGAGCGACTGGAGCGCGCCGACATCGCGCTCCACCTGTCCCGGGCCCGGTTGTCCTACGGGGAGTGGTTGCGGCGGGCCAACCGTCGCGCGGACGCCCGGAAACAGCTGACCGCCGCCCACGAACTGTTCACCACGATGGGCGCACACGGTTTCGCCGAGCGGGCACGTCGCGAACTGAACGTCAGCGGCGACAAGGTCCGCAGACAGGCCGCCGGTTCCGGGGACGAACTCACCGCCCAGGAAGCCCAGATCGCCCAGCTGGCCCGCAACGGCCTGACCAACCAGGAGATCGGCGCCCAGCTGTTCATCAGCACCCACACCGTGGAATGGCACCTGCGCAAGGTGTTCGTCAAACTCGGCATCACCTCGCGCAAACAGTTACGCACGCTCTCGTCGGCACCGGGGCCGGCCGGCTGATCCGCACCACGGAGTCGCGACTACGGACTTTCAAGGGTCCGCCGCGCCCCTTCGCCGACAAGGCTGGTTCTCGAACGAGAAAACCAATGACGCGCGGAGGCACTCATGACCCTGACATCCGTCCCGGCCGACGGGGCCGGGCACGAATCCGATGCCGAACTCGCGGCACGCTTCGCCCGTGACACCCAGCCACTGTTCGATGTGCTGCATCGCGGCGCCCGCCGGCTGACCCGCACCGAGGCGGACGCCGAGGATCTGTTGCAGGACACCCTGCTGCACGCCTACACCGGCTTCCGCAAGTTCCGCCCCGACACCAATCTGAAGGCCTGGCTGTTCCGGATCATGTACAACCGGTGGATCAGCAATCACCGAGGCAGGCAACGCCGCCCCGCCGAGGTGACGGTGGAGGAGATCACCGACCGAGAGCTGGCCCGCGCCGCCACCCATCAGTCCGGTGGCCTGCACTCCGCCGAGGCCGTGGTGCTCGGGGCGCTGCCCGATCCGGAGCTCACCGAGGCCCTCGCCGAACTGCCGGAGGGCTTCACCACGGCGATGTTCTACGCCTATGTCGAGGGCTACACCTATGCCGAAACCGCGGCCATCATGGACATCCCGATGGGCACGGTGATGTCCCGGGTCTCGCGTGGTCGCCAGCGGTTGCGCACCTCACTGGCCGTGCACGAGCGACGGATCGCCTGACCGATGGAACTGACACAGCAGACCGCACTGGTCACGGGCGGCACCGCGGGGATCGGGCTGGCTTGCGCACGACTGCTGGCCGCTGCGGGCGCGACGGTGCTCGTCACCGGCCGAGACGGCGACCGGGGTGCCGCGGCGGCGGCCGCGATCGGAGCCCGGTTCGTCCGGGCCGACCTGTCGGATATGGAGTCGGTACGAGCGCTGGCCCGGCAGGCGCCGGAGGTCGACATCCTGGTGAACAATGCCGCCGCCTTTCCCGCGGCTCTCACCGTCGAGCAGGAACTCGACCCCTTCGAGCGGACCTTTGCCACCAATGTCCGGGGACTCTACTTCCTGACTGCCGCGTTGGTGCCCGGGATGCTCGCCCGCGGGCGCGGCAGCATCGTGAACATCACCACCATGGTTGCCGGCAAAGGCGTACCGGGGGCGTCGGCGTACAGCGCATCGAAGGCTGCGGTGGAATCGCTGACCCGCACGTGGGCCGCCGAATTCGGTCCGGGCGGGGTCCGTGTCAACAGCGTCGCTCCCGGCCCCACCAGAACCGAAGGCGTGCAGGCGGAATGGGGCGACACCAACGAGGAACTCGGCCGCTCACTTCCGCTGGGCCGCACCGCCGATCCCCTGGAGATCGCGCAGGCCGTGCTCTTCCTGGCCTCTCCGCTCGCCAGTTTCATCACCGGTTCCACGCTGCACGCCGATGGCGGCGGCAGCGCCATCTGACTCGAACACCCCGAGGAGCACCCCGTGACGAAAACATACGACCCCGGCTGGGAGGACGCGTTGACCGTCGTCCAGGAGGTGATGCCGCCTGCCATCGCCGAAGGCGCGCACGCCATGACGGTCATCATCGAATATCCACCCGGTAGCGCCGGCGCACCGCCGCACCGGCACCCCAGTGGTCCGGCATTCGGTTACATGCTCGAGGGCGAGATGCTGTTCGAGTTGGAAGGCGAACCGCCACGGGTCATCCGGGCCGGTGAGGCGTTCTGGGAGCCGGGCGGTGATGTCATCCACTATTCGGATGCCAACCACCGCGACGATGTCAGGAGCCGTTTCCTGGTCACCATGATGTGTGTGCCAGGGCAGCCGATGCTCACCCTCGTCGACGACGAGGAACTGGCGGCCCGCGCGCACCTGCGCGTGCCGGCGCAGGAGTGAGTTCGATGTCCAGAATCCTGTTACAGACCACCATTCCGGCCAACGCCGACGACTGGGACATCTCCCGGTTCACCTTGCTCGCCGACGAACTGCGCGCAGCCGGGCATCAGGTGATCGCCCGCAACCGCGCCGGTGACGACGACGATCCGGTGCTGTCCCATCTCGACGAGCTCGGCTACGACCAACTGTGGCTGATGGCCGTCGATACCGGCGGCGGCCTCACCGAGGCCGAGTGCACGGCCATCAGCCGATTCCGGCTGGCCGGAGGTGGGGTGTTGACTGCCCGTGATCATCAGGAACTCGGCAGTTGCCTGCTGCGGCTGGGTTCACTGGGGATGGTGAATCGATTCCACGACCCGGCGGTCGACCCGGACAGCATGTGCGACGACCGCGACAATCCCGATATCTCTTGGCCCAACTTCCATTCCGGCGCCAACGGCGACTACCAACCGGTGCTGGTCGACGGCGTCCCACATGAACTGCTGCGCACCGGCCGAACCGCCAGCGGGCGCATCGAGTGGTTCCCGGCGCACCCGCATGAGGGGTTGGTTGCCGACGACGTGCCGGGCGCGCGCGTGGTGGCCCAGGGCCGCAGCGCATCGACCGGACGGCGTTTCAATCTGGCTGTCGCACTGGAGGAATCGGGTCCACCGGGCGAGCACATGATGGGCCGGGCACTTGCGGAGTCCACCTTTCACCATTTCGCGGACTACAACTGGGATGTCGGCCGCGGCGCGCCGACCTTCGTCACCGAGTCGCCCGGCTGTGCGATCAAGGACGATCCATCCCGTCTGGAGACCTTCAAGGATTACGTGCGCAATATCGCGTCGTGGCTCACGCCATCCGGTGCACGTCGTTGACCGCGGCGGCGAACCGATCTGGTGCCTCCTGCGGGACGTTGTGCCCGATACCGTCGAGCACCCGGTGGTCGTAGGGGCCGGTGTAGCGGGCTCGGTAGCCCGCACCGTCCTTGGCCGGCCCGTCGAAGTCGCTGCCGATCGTGATGGTGGGAACGGTGATCGGCGGTTTCGCGGCCAGCCGTCGTTCGTCGTCGTCGTAGCGGGCTTCACCGGCGGCCAGGCTCTGGCGCCACCGGTAATTGTGGATGACGATGGCCACGTGGTCGGGGTTGTCGAACGCCGCCGCCGACAGGTCATAGGTGCTGTCGTCGAAATGCCATAGCGGCGAAGCGTTCTGCCAGATGAGACGGTTGAAGTCGGCGGTGTTCTGCCGGTAGCCGAGTTCGCCCCGCGGGGTGGCGAAGTAATACTGGTACCACCAACCGTATTCCGCCTTCGGCGGCAGTGGTGCACGGTTGGCTTCGAGGTCGACGATGAGGTAGCCGCTGACCGCGACCAACCCGCGCACGCGGTGTGGCCACAGCGCGGCGACCACGTTGGCGGTGCGACCGCCCCAGTCGTAGCCGCCGAGAATGGCGCTGGGGATGTTCAGCGCATCCATCAGGTCGATCACGTCGTGCGCCAGCGCCGACTGCTGGCCGTTGCGGACGGTGTCGGCCGACCGGAACCGCGTGGACCCGAAGCCGCGGGCGAACGGGACGATCACCCGAAAGCCTTGCCCGGCAAGGATGGCGGTGACATCGGCATAGCTGTGGATGTCATACGGCCAGCCGTGCAGCAGAATCACCGGCTGCCCGTCGGCGGGCCCGGCGTCCACGTAACCGACCGTCAGCACTCCCGCGTCAATCTGCTTGACGGGCCCCAACGCGTGCCGTGGTGCGGCCGGCGGGCCGGACGGGGCGGCCGGACCGTCCTTCGGCGCGGGGCTACAGGCGGCCACGGTGAGCGCACCCGCGGCCAGCGTGGTGAGCCGAGCGAAGGTCCGGCGGTTGATCCCGGGTGAGGCGGCACCAGTCATGGGTTCATCTGAACGCATCGCGCCCATCTGGTCCAACGATTCTTTTTCATCTGAGCCATCTACCGTGTAGATATGGAACTGCGTCAGATCGAACACTTTCTCGCCGTCGCCGACGCGCTGAGCTTCACCAGGGCTGCCGAGCGCGCCCACGTCGTGCAATCGGCCCTGTCCACCTCGGTGGGCAAGCTCGAGCGCGAGCTGGGTGTACAGCTGTTCGACCGCAGCCGTCAGCAGATCACCCTGACCGCCGCCGGTGAACGCTTCCGGGCGCACGCGTTCGACGTGTTGCGGGCAACCAGGGCGGCCACCGAGTCGATCGGTGAGTTCCGCGGAACCCTCTCCGGCACAGTTGAGTTCGGATCGTTGATTTCCTTCGGCCCGCTGGACGTGGCCGGCGCACTCGGTGAGTTCCACCGGGCGCATCCGCACGTGCGGTTACGGTTGCGGCTCAGCCAGAGTGGCGCCTCGGCCTATCTGGCCGCGTTGACCGAGGGGTCACTGGACCTGGCCCTGGTGTCGATGCCCAACCGGTTTCCCCCGCAGCTGGACCTGCGGCTGCTGTTCGAAGAACCGATGACCTTCGTGTGCCGTTCCGACCACCCGCTGGCAGCATCGCGACGATTGGACATCGCCGATGTCGCCACCGAGGAACTGGTCGGCCTCCCGCCCGACTTCGGGCTGCGAAAGCTGGTGGACAACGCTTTTCACGCCGCCGGGGTGCACGCCCAGACCCAGTACGAGGTGCCTGCCGGCTTCGCCGCCATCGCCGAATTGGTGAGCAACGGGCTGGGCACCACCTTCATGCCCCGCTGCGAGGCGCGCCGGTTCCCCCACCTGAACGCCGTCGAGCTGGTCAACCCGGTGACCTGGCAGGTCTACCTCGCCTCACCACCGGCCGAGCGGATGACCCCGGCCACCGTGCGGCTCGCCGACACCCTGCTGGCCACCGCCACCCGGGCCGGTTAGTCAGCGCTGCGCGGTGATCGCACCACCCAGCCACCGTTTGACGAAGCGGCGCAAGTCTTCCCGTGACCGCCCGGCCGGATTGGGTGCCACGAAGAAGGACAGCATCATCCGCAGCGTGAACTCCACCAACTCGTGCAGGGCCGCGTCGTCGTACCCGTGGGCCGCCCAGTCCACGTCGAACCGGTTGATCATCCGCATACCGAAGTCCTGCGCCTCGTCGGAGGCCATGCTGCCCGGCCGGGCGTTCTCGTAGGACTCGGACAGCAGGATCGCCAGGTGCGGGATGCGCGCCACCTCTTCGAGGGTGAACATCACCCCTTCGGTCATCGCTTCGGCCGGGTCGGCGATGCCACCGACCGCGCCGGCCAGCCGGTCCAGGAAGCCGTCCACCGACGCGATGGCCGCGGCGTGCATCAGGGACTCGGCCGTCGGAAAGTACCGGTACACCGTCTGGCGGATCACCCCGAGGGATGCGGCGACATCGGCGATGCTGATGCCCTTGCCCGTCTCCGCAATGAGCTTCACGGCCGCCTCGACGATCCGCGCCGTCGCCTCCTCGTCGCTGCGCGGCGGCTCGCCACCCCATCCGCGCCTGCGCGCCATGGTCGAAGGATATCGCCACCCCGCGTTGACGTCGTACAGCACGCAATGTCAACATACACACGACGGCAGATTTGTATGATCACAGCGAGGTGTTCCCATGACGGACCTGGTGGTACGCAAGATGCGGTTTGCGTTCGCCGACTACGACGTCCCGTTCCTGTGGAACGAGACCAATCCGGCGTTCTCGGCGATGGCGAATGCGGTGTCCTTCCTGGCCATCGCGTTCGAGAAGATGATCGTCAGCACCATGGCCGAGGCCAAGCCGCTGCTCACCGATCCGGTGATCGCCGAGGAAGCCGACGCGTTCACGCGGCAGGAGGGCCAGCATTCGATGGCCCACCGCCAGCACGCGCGGGGACTGATCAAGGCCTACCCGGCCCTCAAGGAGACCCTCGACCAGGTGATGGCCGCTTTCGACGATCTGGTCGAGAACACGCCGCTGAAGTACCGGCTCGCCTACACCGCGGACCTGGAGGCCACCTTCACCCCGGTGTTCAAGCTGATGTTGGACAACGACGCAACGTTGTTCGCCCCGGGCGATGACCGGGTGGCCTCACTGTTCCTGTGGCACTTCGTCGAAGAGGTCGAACACCGCAGCTCGGCCCTGATCATCTACAACGGCCTGGTGGGCGACCCCTGGTACCGGGCCCGGGTGGCCCCGTCCATCTTCAAGCACGTACTGGATGTCGTACGAATGGCGTGCGACGGCTTCAACAAGCACATCCCACTGGAGGTGCGCAAGGTCGACGCGGTCTCCACCTTCGCCCTCGAGCGCGGCAAGAACGCCTTTCTGCAGAAGATCGGTCGCCGGCCCGACTACGGGCCGTTCCAGAGCCCGTTCCCCAATCTGTCCAAGCGGGAACTGCTCACCGCGTTCGTGGGTATCGTGCGCAGCCAGATACCCGGGCACGATCCGGCGCACGAGAAGCTGCCTGCGCTGGCCGGTGAGTGGTTCCGGCGCTACGACGAGGGCTACGACGTGACCAAGTGGTACACGGCCGGCGACACGGCCAGGGCGGCCGCCGATGTCTGATCTGTGCGCCGCGACATTCGCTGGTTTGGCTGCGCGCCTCGGCTTCTCGTGCGACGAGATGGGTGGCCTCATCTCCTTGCGCAATCCGCTGGCTTTGGAGAACTGGACGCTGCCGGTACTGGAGCTCATCGTCATCACCGGCGCGGTGCTGTCGCTGGTGTACGCCGTCACCCGGTGGCGCCGCCACGGTGATCCCACCAACATCGTGCTGTGGTTCGGCGCCATCGCCTACCTGCTCATCATCGAGCCACCGCTGTACTTCCCCGCGCAGTTCGGGATCGGCGAGTACGTCGACACCATGTTCGCGCACAACGTGTTCACCGTCGATTTCCTGTGGGGCCGGTTGCCGCTCTACATCATCGCGATCTATCCGATGATGGCCACCGTCGCATTCGAGATCGTCCGTGTTCTCGGCGTGTTCGCCCGACGCGGGGTGCTGATCGGCGCGATCTGCGTCGGATTCGTCCACCACGCCTTCTACGAGATCTTCGATCATCTCGGGCCCCAATTGCGGTGGTGGGAATGGACGCTGGACCATCCCATGAATCAACCGTTCTTCGACTCCGTCCCGCTCCCCAGCGTCGTGGTGTTCGCCGCTCTCTGGCCGATGTCGCTGGCCTTCTGCGTGCAGTTGTTCGTCGGGCGCCACGTCGACGCCGGCACGAATTACACCGGCTGGCAGATCGTTTGGCGCACCATCGTGGTCGGTGTGCTGGCCTCCGTCGGCACCGCGGTCCTGCCGCTGCCCGCCACCGTGGTCACCAGGTTGACCGGCAGCACCGATATCGGTGGCATCGTGTACGCCCTGGAACTGGTGGCACTGAGCGTCGTCGCGATACCGGCTCTCATCGGCCAATGGCGCACCCTGCGCGGGTCCGGGAGCGCCCATCACAACCCGCTCATCCTGGGCTACGCCGCGGTATACCTGGTCGTCATGGCGGTGCTGTGGGTCGCCGCCCTGCCCGCCTACTTCGGCGCCGACGGCGGGGTGACGGCCGACGGAGACCCGGTCGGTAGCCTCTGGTACACCGTGCTGTGCTTCGCCATCGCCGCGCTGTGCCTCACCGCCTGCCGCAGCGTGGCGCCGCGCGCCACGGCTGCGCCCGAGCCGCTACTGTCCGGCCGGTGAGCCAACCCGGCCGGTGTGCGAGCTGATCCACTGCTCGGCCGCGGCGGCGGCGCGCACCAGGGCGCCGTACTCGCCGAAATAGTCGGCGACCGCGCCCAGCCAGGGCAGCATGCCCAGGTAGCGGAACAGGCCACGGGGTTGGGGCCGCTTGCCCAGTTCGCCGCCGACGGCGTTGAGGATGCCCGCCAGGTGCCAGACCTTGCCGGCCAGCGACATCTGCGCCCAACCGGGTTCCTGCGGCGGCGCAGAGTTCACGTCGGCGTCCACGTCGGCAGCGATATCGCGGCCACACAACACCTCGGCCAGCATCCGTACCCGGGTGGGCGTGTCGGTGATGCCGTGTTCGCGCGCCACCGCGCACAACACGATCGCCTGGTTCGTGAATCCGAGCAGATCCTGGATCGGCAGGCGGTCCGCGACCGCACCGAAGACCCCGGGGAAGGCCACCAGGACGGTGTCAAGGGCCCCCACGCGCCGTACCCACCAGCGGACCCGGGCCGCGCGATCCTTCGCGTCCCACGCCTGGGTACCCGGGATGTCGGCACAGCGCAGTCGCGGTCGCAGCCCGAGCGGGTCGGCCTCGGCCAGCACTTCCAGGATCAGGTCGATCAGACCCACAGCGCGGCCGAGCGCGCTGGTGACGTCCTCGTCGGTGAGTTCGGCTTTCGGTAGCGGCAACAGGCCCATAGCGACATCCTGACGCATGCTCGGCCCGGGACCGGGACCAGGGTTGACGATGACTGGTTGCCAGTCAGTAGTCGCGGAGTTTGCTGATCAGCTCGTCTTTCGGCAGATTCGAGTAGCCGGACAGCCCGAGCTCCTTGGCGCGTTTGCGCAGTTCCACCACGGTCCACGCGTCGTAGCTGCCTGATCGGCCGCCCTTACGTCCCACCGCCGACGCTCCGCGGTTGGCCGCAGCGTTGGAAATTCGGGCGGCTTTCTCCTTGGAATTTCCCTCTTCACGCAGGTCGCGGTACATCTCTTCGTTCTTGATCGATGCATTCGGCACCGTGGCTACCTCCTCGGCCGATCGTGCGTGTGTTGTGTGATGATTCCCGGACCCGCACAAACTGAAACCTCGCGCAGGTTTGGCCACCGCACCCGTGGGCAACACCGCAAGGGTCACCGACGCCCGATGAGCCGCACTGACAGCGCGCACGGGACGTCGCCAGGACCGCCCACGCGTCGTCGCTGCCAGGAGCGGTGAGCGGCGCGCGATCGACAGAGAGGTTTTCATGCATCAGCGTTTGTTCCGGGCGCCGGAACATCACATCGCCACCGTCGACACGTTCACGGTGAGCTGAGGTGGCATGCAGGGAACACAACTGACCGCCTCAGCGGCGCAATATTGGAATTCCTTCTGGCACAGCGAGGTCGGCACGTGGGTCGCGCACAAGGGTCTACGCATCGTCGTGCTGGTGTTGTTCTCCATACTGGCCGCCCGGTTCATCCGCTATACGGCGCAACGGATCACCCGCCGACTGGGGGTGTCCCAGGGTGATGCGCTGGTCCGGTCGGAGGCCACCAAGCACCGACAGGCTGTCGCCTCGGTGATCTCCTGGGTGGCCATCGCCGTGGTGTACATCATCGTCGGACTGGACATCATCGGCCTGCTGGGCCTACCGATAGGGTCCTTGGTGGCGCCGGCCGCCGTGCTCGGCGCCGCGCTCGGTTTCGGCGCGCAGCGGGTGGTTCAGGACCTGCTGTCCGGGTTCTTCATCATCGTCGAAAAGCAGTATGGCTTCGGCGATCTCGTACGTCTGACGGTCACCGGTGCGTCGACGGACTCGGTCGGCACCGTCGAGGATGTCACCCTGCGCGTGACCAAGCTCCGTAACAGTGACGGGGAGGTGTACACCATCCCGAACGGGCAGATCGTGCGGTCGAACAACCTGTCCAAGGACTGGGCCCGCGCCGTCATCGACATCCCGGTGCCGGTGTCCGAGGATCTCAACCAGGTGAACAAACTGCTGCAGGATGTCACCACCGAAGCAACCAAGGACGAGCAGCTGTGCGACCTCCTGCTGGACACCCCGTCGTTGATGGGAGTGGAGAGTATCGAGGTCGACAACGTGCACGTTCGCATGGTGGCCCGCACGTTGCCGGGCAAACAATTCGAGGTGGGGCGCCGGCTGCGCGGCATGATCGTCGGCAAGCTACGGCGCGCGGGCATCGCCGGGGACGCCGAACTCCGTCCGACCGTCGACGCCGTGGCCAGCCGCAGCTGAGCCGTCACACTCCCTTCGGGATCATCGCCAGCTGCCTGCTCTGCACCACCACGTGCCCGTCGGAGTCGAGGATGACGTGGTCCTCCTCGAACCAGACATCGCCCAGCACAGTGGCACTGGCCATCACCCGCATCCATCCCGGGGCGGGACGGCGACGCAGATAGGTGGTGAGTTGGACGGTCGGCGCCCAGCCGAACATGCCGAGGTTCATGGTGACGGGCGCGCTGATATCGCCGGCCATCAAGGCGAACAGCAGCGCGGTGCCGGGGTCGGACTCGTCGTCGGCGAAGGGTCGCAACCACATTCGGTTGACCGGATCGCCCTGGCGCCCGGACAGGTAGTGCGCCGCCGACGGATCGACCCGCAGATCGCAGCCTTGGGCCACGTGCACGATCTGTCCCATGGGGTGATCGGGTGTGATGTGGACGGCGTCGGGCGGCGGTGCGATCGGCATGTCGTGCAGCGCAAGCGGTTCCCGATGTCGGGGTTGGTCGCTATCGAGGGGCCCGAGCGTGACGGTGGCCGTGACCGCTGTCCGGTCACCTTGGGACAGTTCGACGTCGACCACGCTGACTTGCCGGCCCCGCTTGCGCACGGTGGTGGCGACCCGGACCGGTCCCGGGTCCGGGGCGGCGAGGTAACTGGCGCTCACCGCGATCGGCTCCTGTGACGAGACCCGCTGCGCCGCCGCAGCGCACACTGCCATCAAGCAACCACCGTGCACCTTCGGGCCGATCGTCCAGATCGGGTCGACGACGGCCGTGAACACGCCGTCGCCGGTCTCCTCCAGCGCGACCAGTCGGGTGAAGGGTGCAGTGTCGGTCATGATGGTCCTTCCGCCAGTACGGCCGCCCGGGCCACCGGCGTGTCAGCGAGCGCACGATGAACGTGTCGAACAGTAACCGGAGCCCGATCGGGGTGCCGATCTGCCCCACGGGCCGCGTCCGTCAGCTGTCGGCGCCCTGATGCCCCGAACGCCGCAGCGCGTCACCGGGCCGCAGGAACCCCAGCGGCTGCAGTGTCCGCGCCGTCTTGACGAGCCCGGCCGGGATGACGCGTTTGAAGAAGACGCCGGCGTCGAAGCTGCCGCGCACCTCCTTGACGAAGGCGCCCGGCAGGCCGAATCGGACCAGCCCCTGGCTGACGTCGACCAGGTCGGCCCGGCGCATGGCCTCGACCAACACGGCGTGCGGACGCGGTGCCGCGTACCGGGTGAAGCGGTGATGTTCGGCGACCATGACCGCCAGCTCGTCGGACCACTGCGTCCGTCCGGTGCGCTGCAGCCAGGCGTCCTGCGCCACGATCGAGGGCGCCAGGTAATCGAGGCTCTCGAAAGCGGCCAGGTCATGGAAGGACGCGGCGATCGCCAGCTTGTCATCACGACCGGGCACGTCCGCTGACAGCGCACGGGCGAAGTTCAGCACCCGGTACACGTGCGCCTTGTACGCGTCGAACCCCACGTCGTCACCATGCGCGCGGTACCGATGCGACTCGAGGATCTCCTCGACCAACGGGTGGGTGTGCAGGACCTCGGGCATGGTCACAGCGAAATCCTAGGCGGGCACCGAAATATGCGACACCAGACGACGGTTTTGCAGGACAGTCGACGAACGGAGATGAAGTGGAGACCTGGGACGCCATCCGAGCCCGGCGCAACGTGCGAACGTACCGTCCCGAACCGGTGCCGCAGCGCGACCTGGAGCGCATCGCCGAGGCCGCCTGGCGTGCACCGTCGGCGCGCAATCAACAGCACTGGGATTTCGTCATCGTGACCGACCGCCAGCAGCTGACCGAACTCGCGACCGTGTGGCAGGGTGCGGGCCATATCGCGTCGGCTGCCGCCGCCATTGCGCTGGTCGTTCCTGAGCCACCGGATGAGCGCACCAAGCTGATCGATCAGTACGACCTCGGTCAGGCCACCCTGGCGATGACGCTGGCGGCGACCGACCTCGGCATCGGCACCGGGCATTCGGCCGTCGGCGACCAGGAGAAGGCCCGGTCGATCTTGGGCGTACCGGAGCACCATCTGGTCTCCTATCTACTCGGTATCGGATATCCGGCTGACCGGCCGCTGCGGCCCATCGTCAAACCGGACCGCCGGCGCTTCGACGAGGTTGTGCATCGGGGGCGCTGGTGAGCGGCGTGCAGGTTCTGGTTCCCGACGATCTCGGCGTCAAGGTGCTCGACGAGTCACCGGTGCTGGAACCGATCCGGTACCAGCCGGGTGCACCGTGGCCGACGGACGGGAACGACGCCGAGGTGGTGGTGGTCGGCTACGAGAACGCGCCGGCGGTCGGGGCGCGCTTGGCCGACCTGCCGGCACTGCGCCTGGTGCAGACCCTCAACGCCGGGTACGAGCAGTGGCTGCCGTGGATCCCGGCGGGAGTGTCGCTGTCCAACGGGCGCGGGGCCCACGGTGGCTCGTCGGCGGAATGGGTGGTGGCGGCGCTGCTGTCCATCTTCCGGGAGCTGCGATCGTTCGGTGACCAGCAGGCCGCGCAGGTGTGGGAACACCGGTCGACAGAGACGCTGATCGGTAAACGGGTCGTCATCCTGGGCGCCGGCGATCTGGCGGTCAATCTCGCAGCACGGTTGGCTCCCTTCGAGACGGAGGTGACCCTGATCGGCCGGCGACCCCGCGCCGGCGTGCGCGCGCTGGACGATCTGACCGACCTGTTGCCCCGCACCGATGTGCTGGTGGCCATGCTGCCCGCCGATGCCTCGACATACCGCCTGGTGAACGCGGAGGTACTGGCGCTGTTGCCGGACGGCGCGGTGGTGGTGAATGCCGGCCGCGGCGGCGCGGTGCACACCGACGCCTTGCTGGCCGAGCTGACCTCCGGGCGGCTACGGGCGGCCCTCGACGTGACCGACCCCGAGCCGTTGCCGACGGGGCATCCGTTGTGGTCGGCGCCTGGGCTGCTGCTGACTCCGCACGTGGCGGGCAGCACCGAGGGCGCCTGGCAACGCGCCTGGGTGGTGGCCCGTGACCAGATCGAGCGTTACGCCGGGGGCGGTGTCCCGTCGAATCTGGTCGCCGGGCCGGGCGTGCCCGCACAATGACCCCAGGGCGACCCCACGGCGGCCCCTCTGCCGAAAAGAAGGAGTCCGCGATGCCCACACTCACCGAAGCCGCCGCACTGGCCGCCGCGGACCAGGGGTTGGCGGTGGTGTCGACACTGCGCGCTGACACCACCATCCAGTCCTCGTTGATCAACGCAGGCGTGCTTACCCACCCCGGCACGGCGGAACCGGTCCTGGCCTTCGTCACCTACGGTCGGGTGAAGCTGGCCAATCTCCGGCGGCGACCCCAGATCTCGGTGACCTTCCGGTCAGGCTGGCAATGGGCCACCGTCGAAGGGCACGCCGAGCTGGCGGGGCCGGCCGATCCGCAGCCGTGGCTCACCGATCCCGACCGGTTGCGGGTGCTGCTGCGCGAGATCTTCGCCGCGGCCGGTGGCACCCACGACGATTGGGACAGCTACGACCGGGTGATGCGAGAGCAGGGCCGCACCGCGGTGCTCATCACGCCGACCCGCGTCTACGGCAACGGCTGATCTCGCGTGTAGCCGTGGAAAGCGATCGACGCTCCACCTTACCGTTACCTTAGGTATCTCTTATTTTTCTTAAATTCGGTGTACCGTTCTTCCGGGTAGGGCCAGCACGGCGGAGCGATCTCCGCCGTGACCAGCGGAAGGAACCGATATGCACGCCACCCTGACCACCAACCAGATCGTCCTGGTCACCGGTGCGTCTCGCGGCATCGGCGCCGAGGTTGCCAAGCAACTCGCCGAGCCCGACACCCACGTGATCGTCAACTACCGAGAGAAGGCCAAGCGCGCCGAGACGGTCGCCGACGACATCCGCGACCTCGGCGGCCAGGCGTCCACAGTTGGCGCCGACATCTCCGACGAGGCCTCGGCCGCCGCGATGATCACCGAGATCGGACGGCGCTTCGGGCGGCTGGACATGCTGGTCCTCAACGCCTCGGGTGGCCTGGAGCAGGGCGCCGACGCCGGTTACGCCATGCGGCTGAACCGCGATGCGCAGCGGCGGCTCGTCGAGTTGGCACTGCCGCTCATGCCGCCCGGCGCCAGGATCGTCTTCGTCACCAGCCACCAGGCGCACTTCTACCCGCACAAGGCCGTCCCGAAGGGCTATGCCCCCATCGCACTGAGCAAGCGTGCCGGCGAGACGGCCCTGCACGGCATGAAGCACGAGTTCGACCGGCGCGGAATCCATTTCACGGTGGTGTCCGGTGACATGATCGACGGGACCATCATCATCCGCTTGCTGCAGCGCCGTGACCCCGGCGCGGTCGACGCCCGTCGCGCCCACGCCCCGCTGCCGACCATCGAGGAGTTCGCCGCCGCCATCGCCGGTGCCGCGCGCTCGCCATACCACCCGGGCATCGTCTACGTCGGCGGCTCCGACTACCTCATCGACCGGTCGGCCTAACTCCCGGCGATTTGTGGAGCCGCACCCGTAACCATTACGGCTGCGGCTCCACAAATCACTGCGCGACGACCCGCAGCGTCTGCAGGCTGGGATCGGCCGGGTCCGGCACGTTCATGCCGGCGGTCACCCCTGAGCGCAGGTAGTCGAGCACCGCGTCGTTCAACCGCTCCCCCGGCACGACGGCCGGGATCCCCGGCGGGTAGGGCGTGATCTGTTCGGCCGCAATGCGTCCCACCGCCTCGATGGCGGGCACCTGTTCGGCGGCTCCGAAGAACGCGTCCCGCGGCAACATCACGGTGTCCAGTTGGATCCGGCCGAGCACGGCCAGCACCCGCGGATCGACGCCCCGGCCCTGCCGGTGCCCGGGCGGGGTGAAGCCGTACCGGTTGAGGTGGTGGTACTGGGCCAGCGCGTCCAGCAACGGCGCCTCGGACTGGTTCACCGTCTGCGATTACCCGCGGGCCGGCGACCGCACACCTGTCAGCCGGTCAGCGCGGTGCCCGCCGGCCCGGGCTCGCGGAGGAAGGCAGCCAGCGTCGCCGCGACCGATGGGATCGCAGCATGGGTGATCACCTCGTAGCCGTGGGTGCTCATCGTCGGCAGGCACAGCAGGCCGGCGCGCGCGCTCACCCCATTCGCTTTGGCGTGCGAGGCATCCGATTCGAACGCACCGAGCACGGCAGACTGCGGGTCGAGGTTGAGCCCGGCCGCGATATGGACCAGCCGGTCGGCCACCACCTTGTCGTAGACGCACAGCGCATCGCTGTAGGCAACGATCGGTCCGCCGGCGCAGGTGGTCGCGTACTCGGCCTCGGTCGGGCCGACCTCCACGGCCAGCGTGAGATCACCGGGCAGCGTCCGGCTGGCATACGAGCCGCCGGCCGCGCCGATCTCCTCGTTGGTGGTGAACACGGCGTAGACGTCGCCGGCCGGCCGGCCACCGTCGCCCACCAACTCACGCAGCGCCTGCACCACCGCGACGATCGCCGCGCGGTCATCCAGGAAATAGCAACCGAGATAGTCACCGAACTCGAAGAGTGTGCGCTTGCTGCCGTCGACGCACACCCGGGTGCCGGGCCCGATGCCCGCTCGCGCCAGCTCTTCGGGCGTGCGCCCGGTGAAGACATAGACGTGCAGCCAATCCATCGCCTTGTCCCCCTGGTCGGGTTTGGTCTCCCAGATCCGAGGGCTCTCCTGAGTGGTGTGCTCCGATCCCAGGGTGAGCACTGCATTCAATCGCTCGCGGTCCCCCAGGACGACAACCGGCCCCAAGCCGAAATTGCCCGGATACATCGTGCCCAGCTGGGTCACATGCAGCGAACCGTCCCGTTTCACCAGCATCGACAGCTCGTCCATATGCGCCATCACCCGTATCGGCGCGGCCGCAGAATCCCGGCCCCGCAGCAGGCCGACCAGGTTACCCGCGGAGTCCACCCAGGTTTCGTCCACCAGCGGCGCCACCGCACGCCGACAGATCTCCCGCACCTCGTCCTCCTGCCCGCAGGGGCCGTAGGTGGCCAGCAGTTCGCGCAGGAGGTCGCGGTCCAGATCGGGTAGCGCTGGATTCATCGCAGCGACAGATGCCGAAGCGACGAACGGCCGTCGGCCCAGCACGTCAACAATCGGCTGGCGAAGCGCTCTTCCAGTAGCCCGAACGCGCGGATGCCCAGCGCCACATCGGGTTCCAGTTCCGGCTCGCGCTCCAGCAGGGCACCCACCGACTCACCGCGGGGCGATCCGTCGGCGGTGCCCGCCTGGTCGCGGTAGAACTGCACGCACGGCTGCGGCGCGCCGAGCCGCAGCAGCGCATCGCGCAGCCCGGCCGAGGCACGCCTGATGGTGATCGTGGTTGCCACCACCTGGCCGGTGGCGGCGCCGCGCAGATTCCGGTGCAGGCCGAACATGGACATCATGTTGACCAGCGCCAACGCCTCGGGGGTCACCTCGCCGAGATAGTGCAGGTAGGAGTCGTCCAGGCCAGCGGCACTGAGCACGTCGGCGAACCGGCCGCGGGAGCTGCGCTGCGGCGCACCGGCGACCGACTGGGCGAATTCAGCCGGGGTCATCGCGTAGGTGGCCCAAGCGCCCGCGTCGTCGGTCTTCAACCGGTGCACCGACCGGTGCACGAAGTACTCCCGCATCTGCGCCCAGGTGCCGCGCTCGCGCAGGTGCTCCGCCAGCGCCGAGGACCGGGTGCACACCCGCCGGATCTCATCGGCGGCCGTGCATGCCAACACGTCACCGACGTCCTCGCGCAGGGCGGTCCCGAACGCCTCCTCCAGCCGAGCCCGGAACTGCAGCACACCGGGATCCCACTCCCAGCGCGGGTCGACATCGGCGAAGCCCCGGTGATGCAGTTCGTAGCTGACATAGAGGGCGAGTTGCAGATCGTGGCCGTAGGGCCTGGTGTCGCCCACCGGGGCTTCCACCGGCACGTAATGCCGACGCGGCGCACGGCAGGCCAGATGGTCGAGAAGGGCACCCGAGACGGGTCCGACGGCGGAGGGAAGTGCGGGCTGGAGATGGGTGGCAGTCGACGGCACGCCCGTGGGTACCCGCGCCTGAACTCCCCAAACGGTCAGGATGTCTTTTCGTCGATCACCGTGTCGATGACGGTGTGGATGAAGCGCATCTTGTCCAACACGGCGGGGGTCAGCACGAACGGATACAGATCGTCCTTACCCATCGAGCGGTTGACCATGTTCAGTCCCCAAGACAGCGGCAACCACATCTCGGTGATGGTGCCGAACCCGCTGGGGCCGAGCACCCGCCGGTCCAGGGCCGCGCCGGCGGGTGCGAATCCGAAGGCCGCGGCGGTGTCCAGGGTGTCGCGGATGTGCAGGTAGTGCGCGAACGTCTCGGCCCAGTCCTCGGCCGGGTGCATGGTCGCGTACGAGGACACGAAGTCCTGCTGCCAGTCTGCCGGCGGTCCGTCGCTGTAGTGGCGATCCAGCGCCTCTTGGTAGTCCAGATCGGGATCACCGAAGAGCTCGACGAACTGCTGCGCCCGGTCCGACTCTCCGGCTACCAGTCGATAGAAGTAATAGTGCCCCACCTCGTGCCGGAAGTGACCTAGCAACGTGCGGTACGGCTCGTCCATCGCGATGCGTAGTTGTTCACGGTGTACGTCGTCGCCCTCGGCGAGGTCCAGGGTGATCACCCCGTTCTCGTGGCCGGTGAAGATCTTCTCCTGCGCGCTCGACAGTAGATCGAACGCGAGTCCATACTGCGGATCGACATCGCGGCCGACGATCGGCAGGCCGAGCTCGTGCAGTTCGGCGATCAGCCGGCGCTTGGCCTGCTCGGCCCTGGCGAACGCCGCCAGCGCGACGGTGTCGGCGTCGTTGGGCCGGGTCCTGGTCAGCGCGCAGGACACACAGAGCTTGCGGACGGGCGCGACGGGGACCAACCAATTGCATTCGGCCAGGTGCAGATTGGCGCACAACTGATACTCACTGCCGGCCACCGAACCGGCTTGTTCGGCCATGTCGTCCTCAGCGATCACCAGAAACGCCATCGCGTCCAGTGAGAAGCCGAGCCTGCTGTCACAGCTGAGGCAAACCGAGTTCTCGAAAGCCAGCCGTTGCCCGCAGTTCGGGCAGGTGAAATCACGCATCGGTCATCCTCATTCTCAGACAGCAGACGAGCGGCAGGAGCCCGATGGACCCCTGCCGCTCGGTGCGGCGACGGTTACTCTGCGGCCTGCTGGCGGGCCTCGGCGGCGCTTTCGGCGGCCCGGGCGGCCTCGGCTTCGGCCTCCTTCTTGGCGGCGTCACGCGCGGCGTCGGCCTTGTCCTGCTGCGCCCGCCCCTCCTCGCGGAGGTCGTCGCTTCCGGTCACGATGCCGGCCACTTCCTTGGCCTTGCCCTTGACGTCCTCCACGACGCCCTTCACGGCCTCTTCGGGTCCACTGTCGCCCATCACTCTTCCTCTCGATCGGGGAACTCGTGACCGCTAGATACCCCGCGGGGGCACCACCCCAAACCTGTTGTGGCGGACGTGTGCGCTGGTCACGGCCGTGGCCGTGGTCACGACGACGCCGGCACCGCGCGCAGCACCAGAATGGAGCGCGCCTCGACCGGCAGCGTGTGTCCGGCGTCGACGGGCTTGGCACCGTCGGTCTGGACGGCATCCGCGGTGTAGAGGACCGGTTCCCACCGTTCGCCGAATTCGCCTGCGGCAAGCGTGAATTCGATGGGCTCGTGATGCGCATTGAAGCACAACAGGAACGAATCATCGGTGATGCGCTGGCCGCGGGGGTCGCGGTCGGGAATGCCGTTACCGTTGATGAACACCGCCACCGACTTGCCGAACCCGCTGTCCCAATCGGCGTCGCCCATCTCGGTACCGTCGGGTCGTAGCCAGGCGATATCGGGCAGCCCCCCGGCGGCGCGCTGCCGGACGGGCCTGCCGTCGAAGAATCGCCTGCGCCGGAAGACGGGGTGGGCGCGGCGCAGCGCACCGACACGGCGGGTGAACTCGATCAACTCCTCGTCGGCGTTGGCCCAATCGATCCAGGACAGTTCGTTGTCCTGGCAGTACACGTTGTTGTTGCCCTTTTGGGTGCGGCCCAGTTCGTCGCCGTGACAGATCATCGGCACCCCCTGGGACAACAGCAAGGTGGCGAGCAGGTTGCGTTGTTGCCTGCCGCGGAGCTCGTTGACCGCCGGGTCGTCGGTCGGCCCTTCGGCGCCGCAGTTCCACGAGCGGTTGTGACTCTCGCCGTCGTTGTTGTCCTCGCCGTTGGCCTCGTTGTGCTTCTCGTTGTAGGACACCAGGTCTCGTAGGGTGAATCCGTCGTGCGCCGTGACGAAGTTGATCGACGCCACGGGCCGACGCCCGGTGTGCTCGTACAGGTCTGCCGAGCCGGTCAGCCGTGAGGCGAATTCGTCGAGCGTGGCGGGCTCGCCACGCCAGTAGTCGCGGACGGTGTCGCGGTACTTGCCGTTCCACTCGGTCCACTGCGGCGGGAAGTTGCCGACCTGGTACCCGCCCGGCCCGATATCCCATGGTTCCGCGATCAACTTGACCTGGCTGACCGTCGGATCTTGTTGTACCAGCTCGAAAAACGACGACAGCCGGTCCACGTCATAGAATTCCCGCGCCAGCGTGGCGGCCAGGTCGAACCGGAATCCGTCGACGTGCATCTCGGTGACCCAGTACCGCAGCGAGTCCATGATCAATTGCAGGGCATGCGGATTGCGGACATTGAGACTATTACCGGTGCCGGTGTAGTCCATGTAGTACCGCGCGTCGTCTTCGACCAGGCGGTAGTAGGCCGAGTTGTCGATACCGCGGAAACTGATCGTCGGTCCCAGATGATTCCCTTCCGCCGTGTGGTTGTAGACGACGTCCAGGATCACCTCGATATCCGCCTCGTGCAGCGCACGCACCATCGCCTTGAACTCCTGCACCTGCCCGCCAGGCGTGGTGTTGGAGCTGTACTTGCCGTCCGGGGCGAAGAAACCGATGGTGTTGTAGCCCCAGTAGTTGGATAGTCCTTTGTCGATCAGCGTCGAGTCGTTGGCGAAATGGTGCACCGGCATCAGCTCGATGGCGTTGACACCCAACGATTTCAGATGCTCGATGATCACCGGGTGACCGACACCGGCATAGGTGCCGCGCATCTGCTCAGGGATATCGGGATGAGTCTGGGTCAACCCCTTGACGTGCGCTTCGTAGATGACCGTATCGGCGTACTCGTGCCCGGGGCGCCGGTCCATAGCCCAGTCGAAGTACGGGTTGATCACCACCGACTTGGGCATGCTCGCCGCGGAGTCGTCGTCGTTGCGGCTGTCCGGGTCGCCGAAGTTGTACCCGAACAGGCTTTGATCCCAATGGAATTGACCGTCGATTGCCTTCGCGTACGGGTCGACCAGAAGCTTGTTGGGATTGCAGCGCTGCCCGTTGGCGGGGTCGTAGGGCCCGTGGATGCGGTAGCCGTACCGCTGCCCCGGCTCGATGTTGGGCACCAAACCGTGCCACACGAACGCATCCACCTCCGGCAGGGTGACCCGCGTCTCGGTGCCGTCGGCGTCGAACAGGCAGAGCTCCACCCGTTCAGCCACCTCGGAGTACACCGAGAAGTTGGTGCCGTAACCGTCGTAGGTGGCGCCCAGTGGATACGCTTTGCCCGGCCAGATTTCTACAGCGTCGGATTGCGTCATCATGCGTCTATACCCCCGGTAGGTACGCCGGAAACGTGCCGCGCCGACACGTAACCCCAGCGAAACAGGCGTCGGAGCCCGATCGAATTTGCCTGCGGGACAACACTATTGATACCTCCGTAGCCCTACTGTCACATTTGCCATTCCACGCTCCTGAGCTTTATGAGAATCCGTCGACAACGATTGTGTGGACCGGACTCCTGGCGTAGTGTCAAGGCAGGTTGAGTTCACAGCCAGCTGCGGGACGTCCCACGATGACGCGGAGGCTGACACCACACCACGTCGCGTCACAGCTTTCTGGCATTGTCGCCAACTGCGTCGTCCGAGTCGTCACCGCAGGTCGAATACACGTTATTCCGACTGATGGAGTCACCATGGTAACCGCATCCACCGCTGCACCACTCCCCGCCCAAGACAACACGCTCGCCACATTCTCCACCAGCTGGCTGGAGCCGTCGACCGCCGCCGTCAGCGTGCACGGTGAGCTGGATGCCGCCAACGCCGGCGAGTTCATCCGTTGCGTATCGGCGCTGCTGCCGTCCACCGAACGCCTGATTCTCGACCTCAGCGCCGTCCGGTTCTTCGGTACCGCCGGCTTCTCGGCACTGCACACCCTCAGCGTGCAGGCCGCCGGCCTCGGTGTGAGCTGGGCGTTGATTCCCAGCCGGGAGGTCACCCGGTTGCTCGGTATCTGTGACCCCGAATCGGCGCTGCCAAGCCACGACACCCTGCGCGATGCGTTGGCCGGCGTACGTCGCGGGGCGGCACGCTTTCCCCGGCTGGTCCGCGGCTGAGCGCAGGGCGGTCAGCGGGTCCCGTTCGGTCCTGCCCCGGGGCGACGTGGCTGTAGCGCCAGCAGCGGCACATAGCCACCCGGCACCGGGAGCGCAGCGTGGCCTGGACGCAGGAACGTCAGTGCAGAGTTCAGCACCTCCCGAAAAGCCATAACGGCGGGGATACCCACTCCGGGGCGGAAATAACCCGTTTCGAACGCACCCCCCGGTGGGTACAGATGCGGCGTCCGGCGCCGTCGGCGCCGAACCGCTCAATCTGGAGGTGTCCGTGATCCCGTTCATCTGCCCCACCTGTGGCCACATCGACATCGATGCCGCCGAATGTGGCTCCTGCCCCGACGGCGACAACCGGCTCGGCTGAGCGCAGGTGCTGTGCTGAGCGTCTTTTCGGCCGCCGGCGAGCACTGCCCACGGGGTTTAACACCCCGTGCAACTGGGAATTAACAGCCGTCCGCAACGACCGGCCAACCTTTGGCCGCATTGCTTTGCCCCGGAAGGATGCCATGACCGTCACCGCCGATGGCCTCGCCCAGCCTGCGTCTGCCAGGTCATTGCCCGATGTCGGCCCCGACGTCTACCAACCGCAACATGATTCCTATCTGTTGATCGAGGCGATGATGTCCGTCGCGCCGCCCGAGGGGCTCTCGGTTGCCGACCTGTGCACCGGATCCGGTGTGGTGGCGCTGGCCGCTGCGGCCGCCGGCGCGTATTCGGTGAGCGCGTTCGACCGCTCCCCGTCCGCCGTCGAATGTGCGCGTACGCAGGCCCTTGCCACCGGTGCCGACATCGAGGTGTTCGAAGGTGCCTGGACCCGAGCCGTGGCGAACGGACCGTACGACCTGGTGCTGTGCAATCCGCCCTATGTGCCGGTGCCACCGGATCTGCCCTCGTCGGAGGTGCCGGCCCCCGCGCTGGCGGTCAACGGCGGCCGCGACGGCCGGCAGGTGCTCGATCCGCTGTGCGCCGCCGCCCCGGCGCTGCTGCGACGGCACGGCACCATGCTGATCGTGCAATCGGAACTGGCCGATATCCCTCGCACGGTCAACACGCTCACCGCCAACGGCCTGCGCAGTTCGGTGGTGGCACAGAAGCGCATTCCCTTCGGGCCGGTGCTGCACAGCCGCGCCCGGTGGCTGGAAGAGACCGGGCTGCTACCGGTCGGCAAACGCATCGAGACGCTGGCCGTCATCGCCGCGGTCAAACCGTGATCCATCGCTGCCCGAGGCTGCGGCAAGAAGTCCGACGCCCGTCGTTAGACTTTGGCAACTGCCGGAGTAGCGAAGAACACGTCGGAGGTGGCGATGACTGACCAGCCCGAGCCAGGTGCCGCTGGCGCACCCAGCTGCACGGTCGAGGAAAAACGGATCGGAGAGGTCAGCGTGATCTCGGTGACCGGAACACTCGACATGCTCACCGCACCACGTCTGGAAGCCGCGATCTCGGCAGCGTCGGCCACGACGCCACAAGCCGTGGTGGTGGACCTGGGAGCGGTCGACTTCCTGGCTTCTGCCGGGATGGGCCTCCTGGTTGCCGCACACGGCGATCTGACGCCGGACGTGCGCTTCGCCGTGGTGGCAGACGGGCCTGCGACCAGCCGGCCGCTCAAGCTCGTCGGGATCACCGACGTCGTCGACGTGTTCGCCACCCTCGACGAAGCGCTCGACGCAATCGCGACATAACACGGACAAGATCGGGAACACCGCAGCCGACATGGTAGACGCAACGCAATCAGGCACCCGCTTTACGCGAATCGGCGTAACAGCGGCACCCGAACGCGCAGCCGTTCTCCGCCATGAGTTTTCCGAATGGTTGCGGGGCCACTTCACGCTCGACCCGACCAAGGCCAGCGATATCGTGCTGGCCGTCAACGAGGCACTGGCGAACGCCGCCGAATTCGCCTACGTCAACGTCGATCAGCCCGGCCAGATGCACCTCAAGGCCGACCACGACCGCCAGCTGGGCACACTGACCGTCACGGTCGCCGACGAGGGATCGTGGCGGACCAAGGACCCCACGGTCACCGATCCCGCTCGGGGGCGCGGAATTCCGTTGATGCACGCCCTGTCCGACCGCGCGACCATCGACACCACACCGACCGGCACCCAGGTCTGCATGCAGTGGGACCGCATCGGCGTGGTTCCCGGCGGCCCCTCCGAAGTTCAGAACTGCGGCAGCCGGACCACCTGAACGAAGAACTCGTCGATCTGCCGGACGGCGTTCATGAACTGGTCGAGGTCCACAGGTTTGGTGACATAGGCGTTGGCGTGCAGCTTGTAGCTACGCAGGATGTCCTCCTCCGCCGACGACGTCGTCAGCACCACGACCGGAATATGGCACAGCTCGGCATCGGACTTGACCTTCTCCAGTAGTTGGCGCCCGTCGTACTTGGGCAGATTCAGGTCGAGCAGGATCAGGTCGGGTGTCGGAGCGTCGGCATACGGGCCACGCCGGTACAGAAAGTCCAGGCCCTCCTGGCCGTCGTGCGCCACGTGCAACGTGTTCTTGATCTTGTTGTGTTCGAAGGCTTCCCGGGTGATCAGCTCATCACCGGGATCGTCCTCGACCAACAGGATGTCGATTGCTCTACCTTCGTCGGGCATGGTCATGCGCGATTTCCTTCCGTGACGGCCACCGGGATGGCGTTCGGTTCTGTGGTGGGGGTGACGGGCAGCGTGAAGACGAAGCGGGTTCCGTCGGTGTATGACGTGTCGATCCAGATGGTGCCACCGTGGTGCTCGACGATCTTCTTGCACAGGGCCAGTCCGATGCCGGTGCCGCTGTAGGCATCCCGGCCGTGAAGGCGCTGGAAGATGACGAAGACCTTGTCCACGAACTCTTCGCCGATTCCGATGCCGTTGTCCGACACCGTGAAGACCCAGTGTTCCGCGTCGGGACCGCTGCCCTGCCGACACTCGATCACGATCCGGGGCGCCACACCGTCACGTCGGAATTTCACGGCATTACCGATCAGGTTCTGCCACAACATGACCAACAGTGTCGGGTCACCGTCGATCGACGGCAGCGGTGCCGGCGGGCGGATCAGTTCAGCCCCGGATTCGGCGACGCTCACCGAGAGATTCTTCACCGCCGCATCCAGCGTTGCATCGAGGTCGACCTCGGCGTGCGTGGCGTTCAGCCGTCCGACGCGGGAGAAGGTGAGCAGGTCGTTGATGAGCACCTGCATGCGCTTGGCACCGTCGACGGCGAAGTTGATGTATTCGATACCGCGGTCGTCGAGCTTGTCGCCGTAGCGTTTCTCTAGCAGTTGGCAGAACGAGGCGACTTTGCGCAACGGCTCCTGGAGGTCGTGGGATGCGACATAGGCGAACTGCTCCAACTCGGCGTTGGACCGCCGCAACTCTTCGGTCTGTTCGTCGAGGGCGGCCCGGTCCGATTCGGACGACGCCAGCTCCTCGACGATCCGCTGGCGCATGTCCTCGACATCGGTCGCGATGGCCCTGATGTCCTTCGGTCCGCGTACGACGATGCGTTCGGCGAAGTGGCCCTCCGTGATGCGCCGGCATGACGCGGCAAGGAGGTCCAGCGGCCTGGTGACGGCGTTGCGCACCACCACCGCCAGCAGCCCTCCCATCACCAGGAAGGCGATCACCATCGCGACCAGCACGCCGTCGCGCCAGTTGCGGACCCAGTCCAGCTCGTCGATGGCCGCGCCGCGCGCCTGCGCCAGATTCCCGTTCTGCACATCGAAAAGTGCACGAAGTCCGTCGAATTGGGCCTTACCACGCTCGGCGGTGCCGCCGTCGAGCACGGCGGGACGGCCCGGGGTGACACTGGCGATCAGGGGTTCGGCATAACCGGCGCGCCACACCGCGGCCGCATGTTCTATCGCGTCGAGATCGCCGATGAGGTCGGGACGGCCGGCCAGGTAGTCCCGGATGTCCTGCGCCGCGGAGGCTTCGGTGCGCTGCCCGACCTGGTAGGGAGTCAGGAACTGTCGATCGGCGGCGATCGCGTATCCGCGCACCGCGGTTTCCTGATCCCGCAGGGCCGCCTGAAGTTCGTACGCAGCCACCCGGGCGGGCTGGATGTGGTCGATCAAATCACCGGCAACCTCGTCGGTCCGGCTCATCAGCACCGCACCGGCCACCGCTCCGGAGAGCACCACCAACCCCATCACCGACAGCACCAGGTTCTGCCAGCCTTGTACGGTCAGTTTCATCGGGTCGGCCCGGCCGCACGGCCATCCCGCTGGACCCGGATCACCGCGATGTCATCGGTGAGGCCGCCGTGCGGCCGGGCCCGCGCATCGGCCTGGCTGATCAGCGCGTGCACGAAGTCCGGCCCGGGCAGGTCGGCCACCGAGCGCGCCAGCGCCAGCAGACCCTGTTCCCCGAGTCGTTCCTCACCGCTGCCGGCATGCCCTTCGAACAACCCGTCGGTGAGCAGCAGCAGACCGTGATCGTTCGGTAGTTGCAGGCGGCTGACCGGCCACTCGGAGGCGCCGAGGCCCAACGCCGGGCCGGCCGGCGGTTCGAGCCATTCCACGGTGCCCGGGCCGTGCAACAGCGCACCCGGGTGCCCGGCCCGCACCACATCGAAGGCGCCGGTGTCCGGGTCCAGCGCCACGCTGAGCAGCGTGGCGAACGTACCCCGGCCCGGGCGCTCGGTCATCAGGATGCGGTCCAGCTGCAGCATGCGATCGTTGCCCCGCAGGCCGGCGAAGGTCAGCGCACGCCACCCGATGCGCAACGCCACGCCGAGGGCGGCTTCGTCAGGGCCGTGCCCGGACACGTCACCGATCATGACGTGCACCGTGCGGTCCGAGGTCTGGACCACGTCGAAGAAGTCGCCGCCGAGCAGCGCTTCGCGCCGGCTCGGCAGGGATTGCGCGACGATACTGACGCCCGGCTCGTCGTGCAGCAGCGGCAACGGCAACAATCCGCGCTCCAGCCGCGCGTTCTCGGCCGCGCGCAGCCGGCTGGCGTGCAAGTCGACCGCGGTGAGTTCGGCGCGTTTGCGCTCGATGGCGTAGAGCACTGCCCGACGCAGCGTATCCGGCTCCACGCGCCCCTTGACCAGGTAATCCTGCGCACCGGATGCCACCGCGGAGATGCCGAAGTGCTCGTCGTTGAGGCCGGTCAGCACGATGATCGGAATGGTGGGGTCGAGTTTGCCCATCCGGTGCAGCGCGTCGATACCGTCGGCATCGGGAAGATTCAGATCCAACAACACGCAGTCCGGGCGGGCGGCCGCAAGCTTGCTCTCGGTGTCCGACATCGAATGTGCCCAGACGAAGTCGATGTTCGCGGCGGTATCGGCAATCAGCTCTTCGACCAGCAAGGCGTCGGCGCGGTCGTCTTCGACCAGCAACAACGACAGCCGCGCACCGGGTAATTCGGTGGTGCCGGCAACCGGAGCCGGCACGAGCGGTCGATCTGATGGGGCGCGCATGGATGATCACGTCCTTCATGAAGTACGTATGAAGGTCACCCTGGTCGCGCTGACCGTCTGCTTCAGTGACAACACCGACCATACCCAGTCGACATGCCCAAGTCATAACTCGCCGCGATCTTGATTTCCGGAAGCCCGAATGTGGCGCCCCAATGTTTAACCCGCACTGCTGCCGGGCACAGCCGGAAAGGATGCGAGCGATGGGAGGGCTGAGATGGCCGAGGCGAGCGTTGCACACCGACCGGCCGACGATGCATCGGTCACCGAACTGATGTCCCGGCTGTCCGCCCAGACGTCACGGTTGGTGCGCGACGAAATACTGCTGGCGCAGAAGGAATTTCAGCTTTCGGCCAAACGGGCCGGCTTCGGTGCCGGGTTGTTCGGCACGGCGGGCATGCTGGCGGGCGCGGGCTTTCTCACCGTGGTCGCCGCCGCGGTCACCGGGCTGGCTCTGGTGCTGCCGGTCTGGGCGTCCTGTTTGATCGTCGCGGCGCTGTTGTTCATTGCCGCAGCGGTTGCCGGCGTCGTCGGCAAGAAAGAGGTACAACAGCTGCCGCCGGCCGGCCACAAGGTTGTCACCAGCGTCAAGACCGATATCGACGAGGTGAAGGAAGCGCGCCATGACCGGTCCTGAGCAACCGCGCGCCCAGTTGCGCGCCGACGCCGCCGTCGACGAGATCGAGCGCGATATCGCGCGGACACGGCACGAACTCGGCGAAACCGTGAGCGCCCTCTCGGACAAGTTGGACGTGTTGGGGCGTGTCCAGGACAAGGCCCACGAGACCAAGGGGCACCTCGTCGACCGGGCTCGCGACACCAAGGACGCCGCGGCGGCCAGGAGGGTTCCGCTGGCGCTGGCGGGACTGGGAGCCGTCATCGGTCTGGTGATCTGGCAGCGCAGAAAGCAACGGAGGTGACGATGGCCGCGAACAAGCCCAGTGTGGCCGCCCGGATGCTGTACCGGCCGGTCGGCCTGGCCAGTTCGGTGGCCGGCGGCCTGGTCGCCGGGGCGATCTTCAAACAGGTCTGGAAACTCACCGCACGGTCGGTGGGAAACAACAATCGAACCGACCCGCCCGGTGCGTTGCAGACCGAATACTCCTTCCGGGAGATACTGCTGGCCGCGGCGCTGCAGGGAGTCATCTTCTCCGTCGTCAAGACGGTGATCGATCGCCAGGGAGCCAGGATGTTCGAGCGAGCTACCGGAGAGTGGCCCGGCAGCTGACCACCTCGGTGATCCCGATCATCGAGTTGCGCCGGCGATAACGGGTTTATCACGACCGCGGGCCGGGCATCATCTCCTCACCGTTTTCGAGGCCAGTGATGCCAGCGATTCCGAACCGAGAGGGAGCCTCCGCCCGTGACTATCACTCATGATCTTGCGCGCCGCGGCAACACCGTGGGGCCGCTGCCCTATCAGTTCGACGAATTCATCTGCAGCCGTTGCCTACTGGTTCATCATCGGCACAACATGGCCGACGAGGATTCCCGGGTCTGCTTCGACTGCTCGTAGGTGCGGCCCGACTGGCCGCAGGCGTCACGGATTTGTCAGGACTGAGCCCGCCGTCGTCCCATAACGTGGTGGGGTGTGAGGGTCCGTAGCCGAGAAGCCGCCGCCGCGGGTGCCGCACTGATTTTGGTCATCGCCGCCTTCGTGGTGCCCCACCTGCACCTCGGTGGCGTCACCCCGCTGATCCACAGTTCCGCCGAACAGATCAGGGCCTTCGCCCAGACCGCGCCCATCTTCGGGTGGTGGGACGCGCATGTCGGGTGGGGATCGGGTCCTGCCGTGCTGATCGGCGCCGCGACCGTGTGGTGGGGACCGTCGGTGACCGACCGGATCCCGTGGCGTGCCGTGCCCTGGGTCGCCTGGGCGACAGCATTCGGGTGGGCGTTCGCGCTGGCGATGGTGGACGGCTGGCAGCGCGGCTTCGCCGGGCGGCTGACCGCTCGCCACGAGTATCTGCGCCAGGTACCGACGATCACCGATATCCCCCAGGCGGTCCGCACCTTCTCGGCGCGGATCCTCGACTACCAGCCGGACTCGTGGATCACCCACGTCTCCGGCCATCCGCCCGGTGCGCTGCTCACCTTCGTCTGGCTGGATCGACTGGGCCTGGGCGGTGGCGCGTGGGCGGCGTGGTGGTGTCTGCTCATCGGCTCCAGCGCCGCGGCGGCAATCGTCGTGACGGTCCGGGCCCTCTCCGGCGAGGCCCTGGCCCGAGCCGCGGCGCCGTTCGTGGCGGTTGCGCCGACGGCGATCTGGATCGCGGTATCGGCCGACGGATACTACGCCGGAGTCGCGGCGTGGGGCATCGCGCTCTTGGCTCTGGCCAGCCGGGGCCGTCACCCGGTACCACTGGGTCTGGCGGCGGGACTGCTGCTGGGTTGGGGCATCTTCCTCAACTACGGGCTCGTGTTGATGGGATTGCCCGCGCTGGCGGTCCTGCTCACTGCCGACCGACGCACCGCGGCCCGACTACTGGCCGCCGCTGCCGTCGCGGCATTGCTGGTCGTCGGCACCTTCGCGGTTGCCGGATTCTGGTGGTTCGACGGTTACACCTTGGTGCAGCAGCGCTATTGGCAGGGCATCGCATCCGACCGGCCCTTCGCATACTGGGTGTGGGCAAACCTGGCCTCGGTGGTCTGCGCGATCGGACTTGGTTCGGTCGCCGGTCTGAGCCGGGCGTTTCGCCGGGCCGCACTTCGCGAACGCAGCGGACTTGAGCTGGTGGTGTTCGCGGCGCTGCTGGCCATTGTCTGCGCCGACCTGAGCATGCTGAGCAAGGCCGAGACGGAACGGATCTGGCTGCCGTTCACGGTCTGGCTCACCGCGGCGGGGGCCTTGCTGCCCGCGCCGTCACGACGCTGGTGGCTGGCCGTCAACGTCATCGGCGCCCTCGCGCTCAACCATCTGATCCTGACCAATTGGTAGCCGCCGCAACGCAACTCGATACCCGAGCGCAGCGCCCAAGACCACGACCCATACCAACGCGATGCTGACCCACAGCCCGCGTGGGTAATCCCGGTTCAACACGGTGTGGTTGTCCGGCCGCAAACCCGGTGTGGCGTACACCGGAATGGCGAGCACAACCAGCACGACGGTGCACAACCCGGCAGCCGACACCGGAGCCCACCAGTGCCGCGGCAGGATCCGCAGGCTTACCCAACCGGCGGCCGCACACAGCGGCGCGAAAACGAGATCGTGGATCAACACGGCCGCCAATGCCCATGCCAGCATGCGGAGCAGCACCACGGGCGGCTGGCCTGCCAGCAGCCATGCGCCGTACCCCGCCGACCCGACACCCGCCAGCAACAGCACCGTCCGCACCGCGGTCACGGGATCACCTCGATCCGGCTGAGCCATTTGGTCTGCAGCACCCCCGGGCGCGACGGCGCGATGAGCCGACACGGATAGCCGTGGTCGGCATGCAGCGGTTCGCCGTTGACCCGCAATGCAATCAAGGTCATGCGATCGCGAGCGTGCGCCGCGGGAAGTACCGTTCTCGAATACGGGCCGGGAGGTTCCAGCGACACCATCCGCAGGTCTCGGTCCAGTGCTGCGCCTGCCGCCGCCAGCAGGTCCGCCAGCACGACACCGGTCCAATCGGCATCCGCGCTCCACCCCTCGACGCATGCGATCGGCAGCCGGTGGGTCACCTGCGGCAGTGCGGTCAGTTCGGCGATCGTGAACGACCGGCTCGTGGCTGTGCCGACCACCGTGAGCCGGTAATCGGGTGCATAGGCCCGGCGCAGGACGCCGGCCGCGATCGCGGTGCGATTGACCGGAAGTCCTTGCGGCCCCGCCCCGGACCGGGGCGCCAGCACCGACACCTGCCGCAGCAACGGAATCGTCTGTCCGGCGGTGGCCAACGTCGCGACCCCGACCGCCAGCCAGGTGGCCCGCAACACGGTGCGGCGGGTCGGCCCGATATTGCCGCCGGCAGCCACGTCGTCGAGCGGTTCACCGAGGGCACGGCGGATGACCGGCAGTTTGACCGCGACGTGCACCAGCACCGCACCGGCCGCCAGATAGGCCACCGCATAGTGGCTGGTGGTGAAGAAGAAGCCGAATACGTACCACTGGGCGATATTCAGCAGGCCGGTGGACAACTCGAACAACACCGAGCCGACGAGCACCAGGATCGACAGTCGCTCGAGCTGGCGGGTGAGTCCCCCGATCACGGGCCGCTCGAACAGTTTCGGCCACACCGCCCACAATTTGACGATGACCAGTGGGATGGCTGCGATACCGGTGACGACATGGGCGCCCTGGGTGAACCGGTACAGCCAGACCGGCCTTGTCGGCCAGGCGAACCAGGGCACCGGGTGTTGGATGAGATGGCTGAGCAGTCCGGTACCGAAGCACACCGTGATCGCGATACCCAGTGCGATGCCGACGCGTGCGGTCACCGCGGTTCTCCACCCGGCCGTCACCGCGGGGCCAAACTGGCCAGCATCCGCTCGCCGATCGGATGGATGCCCGTGATCACCAGACCGGCATCACCGGCGACACGGGCAGCATTGTCGAATCCCACTGTGGCCCACTGAAACCAGGGGCCGATAGTCTGGGTGGACTCCAGTCGCACCCATTGCCGCCGGATCCCTCCTGGCGTCGCGTCGAACTCAGCCAGGCAGCACCCGTCGCGGCAGAGCAGATCCCTGGCGCGCCGCAGAATGCGCACCGGGTCGCCGCCGAGCCCGATGTTGCCGTCGGCGAGCACCACCGTCTGCCAGCGTCCCGCGCCGGGAAGGGGACCGAAGACATCGCGCAGTAGCGCCGGCGCGCCGCTGCGCCGGGCCAACTCCACCGCCGTCGCCGACACATCCACACCGAGCGCCGGGATCCCTCGGCGGATCAGATCGGCGACCAACCGCCCCGGCCCACAGCCCAGGTCGATCGTGGGTCCGTCACAGCGGTCCAGCACAGCCCGGTCGAAACGCACGTCGGCGTGCAGGCCGCCCAGCCAGTTGTGCACCGGCAGACGGTGGACGGTGCCGTCGGTGTGCCGAATCCAGCAGCGCTCACCGGTGAGCGCGCGCTCGTAGAGATTTCCGAACATCACACCTCCAAAGCGCTTGTCGCACGGCGAAACCGGCTTGTGGGGCCACACTGACGACGAACTTTTTCCACGTCACCGAGGGTGTCCACGTCGGCCAGCGTCGCCAGCAGCTGGACCTCCAGCCCGCGGCCCTGCAGCGCGCGGATGGTCTGCGCGCCGGTGTCCGACCGGGACATCGGCACGGTGGCCAGCCAGTCGGGCTCGGACGCGTCGAACAGCCCGAGCGCCCACCAGCCGCCGTCCTCGGCAGGGCCCAGCACCGCCTCGGCGCCGAGCAGCGCCTCCGCGCCTTCGGCCAGCAGTGCGGCACTGACTTGCGGGGTGTCCATACCGATCTGCAGCACCGGATACCCGGCGCGGGAAGCGTCTCGGTGTGCATTGGCCAGGCGTTCGGCGAAATCGGCGCCGCGCTGGTCGATCACCGTGAAGGTCCGCAGCCGATCCCGGATGGCGGCGGCGCCGCTGGCCCTGCCCAGATCGCCGGTGAGCACGACGGTGCGGGCCGCCGCCGGGGTGGCGGCCACCGCATCGAGGGTGTCCAGCAAGGCCGCCGCAGCCACATCGGCCGCCGATTCGGCACCGATGGACGCGGCCAACCTGGTCTTGGCCAAACCGGGTACCGGCGCCTTGGCCACCACCACGATGTTCACCGGAAAGGGTGCGTTCATGTGATGGCCCGCCAGAAGTCCACGGCCGCGATGACGCTGCCACGCAGCGATCCACTCACCTTCGACCGGCCCCCGGTGCGCGATCGATACGTGACATCGAGTTCCACCACCCGCCAACCGTTGCGTGCCGCGAGCACCAACAGTTCCAGCGGATACCCCGATCGCCGGTCGGTAATCCCCAGCGCCAGCAAGGCGTCCCGGCGGGCCACCCGGAGGGGCGCGATGTCGTGCACCGGCAGGCCGTGACGGCGGCGCAGCCGCCAACACACCGCCGCAGTGCCCAGCCTGGCGTGCCACGGCCAGTGGGTACCCGGCGTCGGACGGCGCCGTCCCACCACCAGGTCGGCGCCGCGGTCGAGTTCGGCCACCAGAGTCGGCAGGGCCGCGGGATCCAGCGAACCGTCGGCATCCAGCACGGCGACGATCGGGGTCTCGGCTGCCAGCACCCCGGCGTGCACCGCGGCCCCGTAACCCGCCCGATGCTCGGACACGACATCGGCCCCGTGTGCACGGGCAACCTCGGCGGTGCCGTCGGTGCTGTTGTTGTCGACGACGAGCGGCCGGTAGTCGGGCGGGACGGCCGCCAGCACGCCGGAAAGTGACTGTGCCTCGTTCAGACAAGGCAGCACCACCGTCACCCTGGCTTGCCGCATGCCATCGAACGTATGCCTGCCGCGGGGTCATGGAAAGGGCGCAATAATGACAAGTCCGTGACATCGCTGCAGGTCGCGGCGCCGGCGCATTAGTGTCGGAGGGGTGACGAGGGTGCTGATCGCCGACGACGATCCTGTGGTGCGGGACGTGGTGCGCCGCTACCTGGAACGGGATGGCCACCTGGTGGCGGCGGCGGGTGACGGTGCGCAGGCCCTGCAGATGCTGCAATCCATGCGGATCGACCTGGCAATCCTCGATGTGATGATGCCCGGCCCCGATGGCCTGACCTTGTGCCGCAGTCTGCGCCGTGGCGACGACTACGGCATGCCGGTGATCATGTTGACCGCGCTCGGCGAGGAGGATGACCGCATCGCCGGCCTGGAAGCCGGCGCCGACGACTATCTCACCAAGCCGTTCAGCCCGCGTGAGCTGGCGCTGCGGGTGCGATCGGTGTTGCGCCGCACGCCACCGCCTGCCGAACTTCCTGCGGAATTGCAGTGTGCGGGGCTGCGTTTGAACACCGCCGCGCGCACCGTGGCGGCAGACGGCAGTCCGGTCAGCCTGACCGCGCGGGAGTTCGATCTCCTGACCTTCTTCATGTCCCACCCGGATACCGTGTACTCCCGCGACCAGCTGCTGAAACTGGTGTGGCAGTGGGACTTCGGGGATATGTCGACCGTCACGGTGCACATCAAACGGTTGCGCGCCAAACTGGGCACCCACCACCGCATCCAGACCGTCTGGGGCCGCGGGTACCTCTGGGGTACCGCCGGACACGTCAGTGGGGAGGGCTAGCCCATGCCGGCAACCGACGTGTGGGAGATCGTGGGGTGGGCGCTCGCCTGTTCGGTTCCGGTGGTCATCGCCGGTGCGCTCACGATCAGGTTGGCGCGCTCCTGGTCGCTGGCGGTCAGCATGGCGGCGTTGGTCCTCATCCCGACGCTGGCCACCTTCACCGGTGTCCTCGGCGCCAGCGGTTTCATGATCACCGAGACCTTCGAGCGCACCGCGGTCGTCCTGGTCATCGTCTCGGTGGTCACCATCCCGGCCGCGGTCACGCTGGCCCGGTACCAAGCCCGTCGTACCGTGTGGGAGAAGGAGATCCGTGATTCCGAGCGCGCCGCCGAACACTCCCGGCGACAGTTGGTGGCCTTCGTCAGTCACGACTTGAGGACACCGCTGGCCGGGATCCGCGCAGTGGCCGAAGCCATCGCCGACGGTCTGGTGGACGGCGCCGAGACCCGCGAGCACGCCAAACATATCGAGCAGGAATCGATCCGGCTCTCCGATATGGTCGACGACCTCTTCGAGATGTCCAAGATCAACGCGGGTGCAGTGCAACCGGCACTCGACACCGTCGCCTTGGACGAGGTGGTGGACGACGTGGTGGCCGCGCACCGGATCGCGGCCGAACGCGCCGGAGTGCAATTGCGTGCCCGCTTGCCGCCGCAGCCGGTGCACGTCGTCGGCAGCGGACGGGCCCTGGTGCGGGTGCTGTCCAACCTCGTCGCCAACGCCATCGCACACACCCCCGAGGGTGGCCGGGTGGAGCTGACGGCCGGTCGCGACGAGCGCGAAGCGTGGGCCCGCGTCGACGACACCGGTGTCGGCATCGACGAGACGGACCTGCCCAGAGTTTTCGACATTGCCTACCGCGGCTCCAATGGCCGTGTGCCCCGCGCTGATTCGTCGTTACCCAGCGGATCCGGGCTCGGATTGGCGATTGCAGCCGGTTTGGTCCAGGCGCACCGGGGAACGTTGTCTGCGCACAACCTGGGGACGGGCGCCCGATTCGAAGTGCGCCTGCCGCTGGCCGAGGAGATGTGAGCCGATGAGGGTGCTGGTGACCGGTGCCGCGGGGTTCATCGGTGCCCGCATCGCCGGTGCGCTGCGGGCGGCCGGTCACGACGTGGTTGCCCTGGACGCCATGCTGCCCATGGCCCACGGTCGCGGCGCCGAGGTGCCCCACGACTGCGCACGGCTCGACCTGCGGGACGCCGACGGGCTGGCTGCACTGCTGCGCGGTGTCGACGCGGTGTGTCACCAGGCGGCGGTCGTCGGTGCGGGCGTCGACGCCGCCGACGCGCCCTCCTACGCGGCGAACAACGACTACGCCTCTGCCGTTCTGCTCGCCCAGATGTATGCCGCCGGTTGCCGCAGACTGGTTTTCGCCTCGTCGATGGTCGTGTACGGGCAAGGGCGCTACGACTGTCAGGTGCACGGTCCCGTCGACCCGCTGCCGCGCACCGCGACGGACCTGGATCGAGGGGTGTTCGAGCACCGCTGTCCACACGGCGGTGAGCCGCTGCAGTGGCGCCTGGTCGACGAGGATCAACCGGTGCGTCCACGCAGTCTGTACGCGGCAAGCAAAGCGGCGCAAGAGCATTACGCGTTGGCCTGGGCCGAGGCGACGGGTGGGTCTGTTGTCGCGCTGCGCTACCACAACGTGTACGGGCCCGGCATGCCACGCGACACCCCGTACTCGGGGGTGGCAGCGATCTTCCGTTCGGCGCTGGAGGCGGGGATGCGGCCGCAGGTGTACGAGGACGGCGGTCAGATGCGCGATTTCGTCCATGTCGACGACGTCGCCGCCGCCAACCTCGCGGCACTCGACGCCGAGTTGGGCGGGTTCGAGGCGTTCAACGTCTGTTCCGGGCGGCCGGTAGCCATTCGGGAGGTGGCCGGATGGTTGTGCGCGGCGCGCGGGTCCGACCGACCGGAGGTCACCGGCCGCTACCGCAGCGGTGACGTCCGGCATATCGTCGCCGACCCCGGCCGGGCCGCCGCCCGGCTGGGCTTCCGCGCAACGGTCGACCCCGCCGACGGGATCACCGATTTCGCCTACGCCCCGCTCCGTGCCGCGGTGCGCTGAACCACAGTGCCGCCCAGTTTGCGCCGGCCGGGCATCGGGTATGTCTCGACCACTTCGACAGGACAAGAGGAGTAGACGATGCGGCCGGCTTCTTCGGATGTTCCAGCGGTCCTCTTCGACGTCGACGGCACGCTCGTGGACTCCAACTACCTGCACGTGCATGCCTGGGTGCGCGCCTTCGAGGTCGAGGACCAGCCGGTCTCGGCCTGGCGCGTCCATCGCTGTATCGGCATGGACGGCGACACGTTGGTCCGCACCCTGGCGCGTGGTGCCGACGAGGCCGTGCAACACCGGCTCAAGGACCACCACAGTCAGTTCTACCGTGAGATGGCGTCGTTGCTGACGGTGTTGCCCGGTGCGCGCGACCTGCTGCACCGGGTTTCCGACCTGGGCATACAGGTCGTGCTGGCCACGTCGGCCCCGGAGGACGAGCTGATGCTGTTGCGGCGAGTACTGGACTGTGACGACGTGATCTCCACAGTCACCTCTTCGCGGGACGTCGACGTCGCCAAGCCCGACCCTGGGATCGTGCACGTGGCGCTGGAGCGGGCCGGCGTCGACGCGTCCTGCGCGGTGTTCGTCGGTGACTCGACCTGGGACGCGTTGGCGGCCAGGCGAGCCGGCGTGGTCACCATCGGGTTGCGCAGCGGCGGGGTGGGCAGCTGTGAATTGGACTGTGCCGGAGCCAAGGTCATCTACGACGACCCGCGCGACCTGTTGGCCAACCTCGACACCAGTCCCATCGCGGCGTTGTCCGCCGCCGGCAAGCCGGACCCGCTAACCTGCTGATCGTGAACGAAGCCCGCGGCACCGCGGCTACTCCCGCGATCCGCCGCGCGGCCTGGGCGGCCGGGGCGCTGTGTGTGGCCGGTGCCCTCATCGTCGGCGCGTACACCGTGGCGGCCCCACTGCCGGACTGCGCCGGACTGTACGTCTGCCGACGCGTGGCCGACCGCACTCTGCTGCTGGGATGGACGGCGTTGGGCGTCGCGGCGGCAGCGGCAGTGGTATTGGCGGTGGTGGCACGCAGCCGCCGACTCACCGGATGGCCGGGGCGGGCGGTTGTCCTCGTGCTCACCTGCCTGCTGGCGGCCGCGTACTGGAAAACCCATTTCGGGGCACTACGTGCCGCGCTGGCGACTCAGATGCCCGTCGCGGCTCCGATGTGGACCGCAAGTTATGCCTTTTGGCTCGCCGTCGCCGGATTGGCGTTGGCTGCCGTGGGCGTCCGGCCGCGCTGAGACGCGCCCGCGCCAAACGGTCGTCGATCGTCCGCACAACGAAACACTGCCCCGCGATACGAAGAGCTCATCGCACAACGTTTGTCTGCGCCGGGACTTCGGGTAGCCCGTCCAGGCTGAGTCTTGCCGTTCAGGCATGCGGCGGTTCAGGAGCGCGTTTCAGGGGGCATATGAAGATCGCGATGGTCATCGGTTCGGTCAGGCAACCCTGCGCGGCATCCGAGCACGCCCGGTGGTTGCCCGAGTTGTGGAGCGAAGCCGGCCATCGGGTGACCGTCTACAGCCTCGGCGACGCGTCATCGGGACCGGCGGCGCCGGGAGTCGTCGCGATCACCGGCGCGGCAGGTGAACTCGCCGCCGAGCTGGAAACTGCCTGGGAGCGAGACCGTCCCGACGTCGTCCAGGCGCACTCCTGGCCGATCGGGCTCTTCGCCCAGCTCGCCGCCGATCGGCACCGGCTGCCGACCGTCCAGTCGTTTCACGGGACCGCCCCGCTCGGCCCGCGTGAACGCATGGCCAAACCCGCACAGACCCGGCTGGCAGCGCTGGTGGCGCGCAACGCCACCTGGGTCACGACCGGTTCCAGCCAGGAGCTGCAGACCGTGGCCGCGCTGCGCGGGTCACGTCGCCGAACATCGGTGATTGCCGGCGGAATCGACGTCGACATGGTGGAGCAGGCGCTGTCCGACGGGGTGCGATCGGACGGCCCCCCGCACCTGATCACCGGGCTGGCAGGTTCCGACGATCTGGATCCCGGGTTCGACGCGGTGATACGTACCCTGCCGACCGTGCCGGAGGCCCATTTCGTCGGCATCGGCCGTCCGCCACAACGACATCACCTGGACGCGGCCGGGCAGCTGGCCCGCGCACTGGGGGTGCAGCACCGCGTCGAACTCTTGGTGCCCGACCCGGCCGAGGCACTGGTATGGCTCGGGCGCACCGATGTGGCCACGTGCACACCGGCGTTGTGCACCGATCACTCGGCGGCGCTCCAGGCGATGGCCGCCGGCATCCCGGTGATCGCCCACGACACCGGCGCTCTGGCCGACACCGTCATCGACGACGTCACCGGACTGCTGATCCAGCCGGGGCGGCCAAGAGAGCTGGCAGCCGCCGCGAAAAGGCTTCTGGCCCAACCATTTGCGCGAATGAGCATGGGCGCGGCCGGACGCGCCCGGGCCAGGTCCCGCTACAGCTGGCGGCGCGTCGCACAAGAATACGAATGGGTCTACGAGAGCGCGATGGCAACCGAGGCGAGGGCAGGCAGCGGCGTCCCCTAGCCCAGGGCGGCAGCCTCTTCGCAACGACGGTTAATTGACCGTCGCGCAGGGTATTCCGCTATGCCGGGCGAGCAGCACCTCTGGCTCGACAGTAGGAGGCCGCCGTGATTCGTTCCTTCGATTCGGCGAGGCGTCATGTCCGCTGATAACGTCCAGACGGACCCCCAGGCCCCGGACGGTCACCACGAGCGGGTCGGTCAGCCGCACACCGAGATCGACGAGGGCCCGGTGGCCGATGCCGAGCAACGCGCCGCCGAGATCAGCACGGGCGAACGGCCGCTGGGCGTTCCCGGCCGGCGCTTCGATCGCCGATCGCCCTTCTACATCGGGATGACAGCGGCGGGCGGGGTGGCGGTCACCTACGGCGCGGTCCAGTTGCTGTCGATCATGTCCTCGATGCTGCTGTTGATCGGCGTTGCCTTCTTTCTCGCCCTCGGACTCGAGCCGGCCGTGTCGTGGCTGGTGACACGCCGGCTGCCGCGCTGGGCGGCGACGACGATCGTGTTCCTCGCGGTCGCCGCACTGCTGGCCGCGTTCATCGCCGCCGCCATCCCGCCGCTGTCCCAGCAACTCAGCCAGCTCATCACCCAAGCACCGCACTACCTGCAGCAGGCCCAGGACCACTCGTCGACGATCGGTCGGCTCAACGAGCGCTTCCAATTGCAGCGCAGGCTCACCGACATGCTCGACGCTTCCGGCGGATCGGCGTTGAACCAGGTCATCAGTGCGGGATCTGCTCTGGTCGAGACGGTGGTCGACACCGTCATCGTGGTGGTGCTGACCATCTACTTTCTCATCGACCTGCCACGCATCCGGACGTTCCTGTACCGCTTGGTGCCGCACTCCCGGCGCCCCCGCGCGATCCTCATCGGCGATGAGGTGTTCGCCAAGGTGGGGGCCTACCTGCTGGGCAATGTGATCATCTCGCTCATTGCCGGTGCGGCCACCATGATCTGGCTCTACGCATTCGATGTTCCCTATGCCCTGCTGCTCGGCATCCTGGTGGCATTGCTCGATCTGGTGCCGGTGGTCGGTTCCACCATTGCCGGGGTCGCGGTGGCGACGGTGGCCTGGACCGTGTCATGGCCGGTATGTGTGGCGACCATCGTGTTCTTCGTGGTGTTCCGGCTTGCCGAGGATTATCTGCTGGTGCCACGCATCATCGGGCGAGCGGTCGACGTCCCGGCGCTGGTCACCGTCGTGGCGGTGCTGATCGGCGGTGCGGTGCTCGGCATCGTCGGCGCGCTGGTGGCCATCCCCGTCGCTGCCGCCATTGCGCTGCTGGTCGCCGAGATCCTGTATCCCAGGCTGGACAACGCGTGAGTCGGTCGGCCCGTCAAGTACCCAAGACCCGGCGCAGCGGGTACTACGGGAGGGACCCTATTGGCGACATGGAGTGATGGTGATGACGACGTCTCGGACCAAGGTAGTGATCGTCGGCGGTGGCTTCGGCGGCTTGTTCTGCGCCCGCCGGCTCGGGAAGGCCGACGTCGACGTGACCTTGGTGGACCGGGCGGCCTGCCACGTGTTCCAGCCCCTGCTCTACCAATGTGCCACCGGGACGCTGAGCATCGGTCAGATCAGCCGCTCGTTGCGCGAGGAATTGGCGCGGCACCGCAACGTCACGACACTGCTCGGGGAGGCCATCGATCTCGACGCCGACGCCCGTCGGGTGACCGTGCGCAGGCCCGACGAGTCCACCTACACGCTGGATTACGACGTGCTGGTGGTGGCGGTCGGCATGCGGCAGGCATATTTCGGCAACGAGGAGTTCGCACAGTGGGCGCCCGGGATGAAGACGCTCGATGACGCGCTGAGCATCCGCCGGCGGTTGTTCGGCGCATTCGAGATCGCCGAGACGCTGCCGCCGGGACCGGAACGCGACAGCTGGCTGACCTTCGCGGTGGCCGGCGGGGGCCCGACCGGCGTGGAATTGGCAGGCCAGATCCGGGAAATGGCCACCCGCGCGCTGGCGCACGAATTCCACAGCATCGATCCCGAGGACGCCCGGGTGCTGTTGTTCGACGGCGGAAACAGCATTCTGGGTGGCTTCGCCCCGGATCTGACCGATAAGGCGACCCGAACGCTGCAGCGACTCGGGGTCGAACTGCATCTCGGGGTGCACGTCACCGATGTCCGGCCCGACGGGGTGACGGTCACCCCGAAGGACGGCAGCCCGCCGGCGGATTACCCGGCGCGCACGGTGTTGTGGACCGCCGGTGTGGAGGCGGTGCCGTTCGCGCGCCGCGTCGCCGCGGTCACCGCAACCGCATCCGATCGTGCCGGCCGCATCGCGGTGGATCCGGACCTGTCGATTCCCGGTCATCCGGAGATCTTCGTCATCGGCGATCTGGTCGGCCGCGATCACCTTCCCGGGGTCGCCGAGAACGCCATGCAGGGCGGCCTCCACGCCGCGGCCTGTATCCGCCGCGGTCTGGCAGGAAAGCCGCGGCGGCCCTTCCGTTACCGGGATCTGGGCTCGGCGGCCTATATCAGCAGGGGTAACGCGCTGTTGCAAGCCGGCCCCATCCGGCTGGCGGGGTTGTTGGGGTGGCTGGGCTGGGGACTGATCCACATCGCGTTCCTCACCGGTGTCGAGAACCGGATCAGTACGTTGGGCAGCTGGTTGGTGACCATTGCCCGGGCCAGCCGCACCGATCGGACGTTCATCCTGGGTGGAACGACCTCACCCGAACATCCGTACACCTGGCTGAAGTTCTTCCATCCACACATGCTTGCCACCGACGATCAGAAAACGGCCGACCGCGCACCGTAACCGCATCGGAAAGAGGCTTCAGCACAACCGTTTTGCCGCCAGGGAGCGGGACTCGTGCACCAGGAAGCCGGTACCGAGCGCGGCACGCACGGCGGTCACCGACGGGTGCGCGGCGTAGGCGGCGCGGGCGAGCGTGAAGAGCTGACGCTTGGGTGCGCCCGGCAACCGACACAGCTGCACACCCTGCAATCGCTGCCGGCCCAGCAGCGCCGGCACGAAGCAGACCGCCCGACCGGACTCCACCATCTGCACGTGCACCAGCGGGTCCACGCCGTCGAATCGAGTCGATGGTTCGAATCCGTTGTCGCGGCATAGTTCTCGCGCCCACCGGCCGGGCGCGGAATCACGGGGATCCAGCGCCCACGGCGCACCCGCCAGGTCGGCCAGCCCGGTGGGCTCGCTCCACGGCCCCCAGGTCGGCACGGCCAGGAACACCTCGTCGGCACCGAGGTCCACCCGGTGCATGTCCGGGCGCCCGCGGAACGGTTCGCCGGGATACTCCTCGCCGAGCACGACGTCGAATCCACCGGTGAGCAGTCCCGACATCGCCGCATCCGCCTCGCGCTGGGCGATGTCGACGCGCAGCTCCGGATGATCACGCTCCAGCGCATCGAGGGCAGCGGGCAGCAGGGACAACAGGACGGTCTGGAACGATGCCACCTGTAGCCGGCCCCCGACCCTGCCCTGCGCCGCGGCCAGCGCGGTCTCGGCATCCTCCAGCGCGGTGATGGCCACCCGTGCGTGGTCGACCAGGATGCGGCCCGCCTCGGTGAGTCGGACACCCCGGCCGACCGGTTCGGTCAAAGCCACCCCGGCCTCTCGCTCGAGCTGGGCCAGCTGCTGGGACACCGCCGACGGACTGTACGACAGGGCGCGCGCCACCGCGGCCAGCGTGCCCCGCCGCTCCAACTCGTAGAGCAGCACCAGCCGCTGCAAGTTGAGCACCGCCGCTCCATTCACCAGTTCTACTTACTGTTTTGGATCATAAACATTCGCTGGACTGTTTGTTTCAGCGTTGGGAAGCTGGTGCCATGCCGATCTCCGCGACCCACCCGCGCCACTCCGGCTCGTCGCGCAGCGTGCTGATGGTGCTGGGATCGTGTGTGTCGTTGCAGCTGGGCGCCGCCGTCGCCACGCCCCTGCTACACCACCTCGGCACCGGCCTGCCGGTGATGTTCCGGCTGCTGCTGGCCGGCACCCTGCTGCTGGCCGTGTTCCGGCCCCGCGTCAACCGATGGACCCGGTCGCAATGGACGTCGGTGCTGGTGTTCGGGCTCGCGTTGGGCGGCATGAACGGCTTCTTCTTCGCCGCGATCGCCCGCATCCCGCTCGGCACCGCGGTGACCATCGAGTTCGCCGGTCCGCTGCTGCTGGCGGCGATCTTGGGGCGGGGTCCTCGGCACCTGGTGTGCGTGGCCGCAGCGGCCATCGCGATCGCCACCCTCGGCCTGCACGGTTCAGGCACCGCGACGACCCACCTGGACGCCGCGGGCGTCATCCTCGCCCTGATCGCCGCCGGCTTCTGGGCGCTCTACATGCTGGCCGGCAAGCAGGTCGGCGCCCAGGTGCCGGGCCACGGCGCGCTGGCGGTCGGCATGCTCGTCGGAGCCGCGGCGACGCTGCCGTTCGCCGCGCCGGCCCTGCCCGCGCTGGCGCAGGCACCGAGCCTGCTTTTCCAGCTGGCCGCCGTCGCCGTCCTCTCCTCGGTGATCCCGTACTCGCTGGAATTCGCGGCCATGCGCCGGCTGTCCACACAGACCTTCGGCGTGCTGCTCAGCCTCGAACCGGCCGTTGCGGGCATCGCCGGCTGGGCCTTGCTCGGCCAAACGCTGTCCTGGGTCGACACCGGCGCGATTGCCACCGTGGTGATCGTGTCCGCGATCGCGACGCTGGACCGGCGCCCCGGCGCCACGCCCGCGCGATCAGATCTGACCGCCGTCGGCGCGGGATGACGAGCATCGGGCCGGGTTTCGCCCCCTTTCGGGGACGGTGGCTTTCGCCCCATTCGGGGGCGGTGGTTATAGTCGACTTCGTGAACATCGGCCTGCGTCGCTATTGGCGCTTTATCCCGGCTCCGGGTGGAGCCACGGATAAAGTGCGGTAATCCAGCGCGCGACGCCACCACCCGGAGCCCGGCAGTGACCAATCGGTCACTGCTTTCGTCATTTCAGGGCACCGGACGGGTCGGGTGAGCCCTGATATCGATCAAGGAGACCACCCCGATATGACCATCACCGCCGTCGACATCCCCACCTCCGACCGACGGATCACCGAATTCCGCCCCATCCCCAGTCCACAGGAGATCCGGGCCGAGCTGCCGCTCCCCACCGCCCTGGCCGCCGACGTCCAACGCCATCGCGACGAGATCGCCGACATCCTCGCCGGCCGCGATGGGCGCCTGCTGCTGGTCGTCGGTCCGTGCTCGGTCCACGACCCGGTCGCGGCCCTCGACTACGCCCGCCGGCTGGCGCCGCTGGCCGCCGACTACGCCGACCGGTTGAAGATCGTCATGCGCGTCTACTTCGAGAAACCGCGGACCGTGGTCGGGTGGAAAGGCCTGATCAACGACCCCGGCCTGGACGGCACGTTCGACGTCGAGCGTGGGCTGCGGACCGCCCGCGCCCTGCTGCTCGACATCGGCGCACTCGGCCTCGCCGTCGGCTGCGAATTCCTGGAACCGACCAGCCCGCAGTACATCGCCGACACCATCGCGTGGGGTGCCATCGGTGCGCGCACCACCGAGTCGCAGATTCACCGCCAGCTGGCGTCGGGTCTGTCGATGCCCGTCGGGTTCAAGAACGGCACCGACGGAAACCTGCGCGTCGCCATCGACGGCGTGAATGCCGCAGCGGCACAACATGTCTTCTTCGGTATCGACGAGCTGGGCCGGGGCTCGGCGGTCCAGACGGCCGGAAATCCGGACTGCCACGTGATCCTGCGCGGTGGCACGGCCGGCCCGAATCACGATGCCGCGTCGGTGCGCGCCGCCGTGCGTGAACTCGAGCAGGCCGGGTTACCCGGCCTGGTGATGGTCGACTGCTCGCACGCGAATTCGGGCAAGGATCATGTCCGCCAGGCCGAGGTGGCGACCGAGATCGCCGACCGGATCGCGGCGGGCGAACGCGGGATCAGCGGTCTGATGTTGGAGAGCTTCCTGGTCGCCGGCGCCCAGAACCTGGGGCCCGATCTTGTCTACGGGCAATCGGTGACCGATGCCTGCATGGGCTTCGACACGACGCGCGCGGTGCTCGCGCGTCTGTTCGCCGCCGTCGGCTGACAGAATACGAGTCCCCGCCCGACATCAGGAGGAGCGCGATGGCCTTGTCCGGTTCCGAAGCCTTCGAACGGTTGGTCGGGCACCTCGATTACCCGATGTTCGTGGTGACCACCCACGCCGAGGGCACCCGGGCCGGATGCCTGGTCGGCTTCGCGAGCCAGACCAGCATCCGGCCGCCGCGCTTCCTGATCGGGCTGTCCAAGCGGAATTTCACCTACCGCATCGCGCGCGGCGCCGACCATCTTGCGGTGCATGTGCTCTCCCGCCAGGACGCGGCGCTGGCCCGGTCGTTCGGCTCCGAAACCGGGGACGAGGTGGACAAGTTCGCGCGCTGCGACTGGTACGCCGGCCCGCACGACCTGCCGATCCTGCGGGACGCCCCGGCCTGGTTCGCCGGCAAGGTGCTCGCCCGCTTCGACGCCGGCGATCATCTGGCGCACCTGCTGGAGCCGGTCGCCGGGGACGCCCCGGAATCGTTCGGCGATATCCTCACCTTCAGCGACGTCTCCGATCTGGAACCCGGTCACGAGGCGTGAGACCGGGTCCTCACAAAACCCGCGGCTGGGCCGTCTACTCGGTGTGACGCTCAAACAGCCCTTCCAGGCCGTGGTCTCCGAGCACGGTCCCACGGTGTTGCGGGTCTGCCGGGTCATCGTCGGTCCCGTCGACGGCGACGATGCATGGTCGGAAACCTTCCTGTCGGCGCTGAAGGCCTATCCCGACCTGCCGGCGGATGCCAACGTCGCGGCCTGGCTGGTGACCATTGCGCACCGCAAGGCCATCGACATCCTCCGCAGCCGGGCCCGGCACGCCGTCCCCACCGATGATCTCCCCGAACGGCCCACCGCGGCGCGCGATGAAGGACATGACGACCTGATCGACGCGGTGAACCGCCTGTCCCCCAAACAAAAACAGGCCGTCGCCTACCACTACCTGGCCGGCCTGCCCTACACCGAAGTCGCCGACATCACCGGCAGCAGTCCCGACGCCGCCCGCCGCGCCGCCGCCGACGGGATCGCCGCGCTGCGCCGCCGCCTCAGCGATCCGCCCCTCGTACCGGGCGCGTCCACGAAAGGACAGCACTCATGAACATCGACAACCGAGACGTCATCGGCCACCTCGCCACGATCACCGGCGCAGACGCCGATCACCTGACGGCACTGCAGAACCGGCTCGCCGCCGCCGCCCAGCGCGACGCCGTCCTCGACATCGCCTACCGCGTCGTCGACAGTCCCGTCGGGCCGCTGCTGATCGCCGCCACCGAGGTCGGACTGCTGCGGGTCGCCTATGCCAGCGAGGGCCACGATGCCGTCCTGCAGCGACTGGCCGACAAGGTCAGCCCCCGCATCCTGCTGGCGCCCGACCGTCTGGACACCGCCGCACGCGAACTCGACGAGTACTTCGCCGGTGTGCGGCGCGCATTCGACATGCCGCTGGACTGGCGGCTGTCCGCCGGCTTCCGCAACACCGTCCTGCGACACCTCCCCCAGATCGGATACGGCCGCACCGCCAGTTACGCCGCGGTCGCCGAGCTCGCCGGCAATCCGAGGGCCGTCCGCGCGGTGGGCACCGCATGCGCCACCAACCCGCTCCCCGTCGTCGTGCCCTGCCATCGCGTCGTGCGCAGCGACGGAGCGATGGGCGGCTACCTCGGCGGCCCGCAGGCCAAGCGACTCCTGCTCGATCTGGAGGCCGCATGACCACCGCGACCGACCACTAAGCCGGGTTGAGCAGGCTGTCGATGATCGCGTCGGCCAGCACCGCGGGTGCGTGCACAGCGCCCAGGCGGTGTACCCGACCGTCGTTGCCCGGCCAGGTGACACCAGTGCCGTCGAAGTGGATGTCGACCTCGACGTTGTTGATAGCGGCTCGGGCCGCATGACCGACCTGGACGACCTTTTCCGCACCCCGCCGGAGCGGTTCACCGCGCGGCGTAAGGAGTTGGTCGCCGCCGCCAAGAAGCGCGGCGACCCGGACGCGGCCCGCACCGTCGGCGCGGCACGACGTCCCACGACGGCGGCATGGTTGGTCAACCTGCTGGTGCTGACCGACACGACGGTGCGGCCGAGACTGGCCGAGCTGCGTCAGGACCTGCGCGCGGCCCATACCGAGATGGACGGGCCGCGCATCCGCGAATTGTCCAAGAAGCAACGGGTATTGATGCACGAGCTGACGGCCGCCGCGTTGGCGGCGACCGGGCAGGCGCATCCGACGTCGGCGCTGCGCGAGGAGGTGAGCGGCACCCTGCAGGCCGCGGTCGCCGATCCCGACGTCACCGCCCGCCTGGGCCGGCTGACCAAAGCCGAGACCTGGTCCGGCTTCGCCGACTTCGGCACGTCGTCGGCGGTCACGACACGGGCGGCCGCGACGAAACGGACCACAGCCACCAAGCAACCGGCGCCCCAACCGGCACCCGGAGAACCGCAGGACCGGCCCGAGATCGGGCGGGCGCTGCGCCGGCGCGACACCGCTACCAGCGCCGTGAACGAGGCGCGCAGCGCCCATGCCGACGCCGTGGCTACCGCCGAGGAGCACCGCGACAAGCTCGCTGCCGCCCGCAACCGGTTGGCCGAGCTGCAGGCAGCGCTGGCCGCCGCGGAGCGCGATGTGGTTGCCGCCCAGCGCGAATACGCTCATGCACAACGCCGGGCCGACACCGCGCACCACCAACTCGAAACGGCGGAAACCGCCCTGCGGCAAGCCGATTCGGAGCTCGCCAGGCTGAACGTGGGGTGAGGCGCGTCAGGCCGGCGACAGAATCGCAACCAGAAAGTCCGCGCCGTCGGTGAACGGCCGCAGATCCCAGGTCGAGAGCAGCAGGTCCGCCCGCAAACCCGCGGCGGCGGCGTCGTCGAAAAACTGATCGAACTCGTAATCCCGACCGGCACCGAACCCGATCACCGCCCGCCCATCGGGAGCGAGATGGGCGCGCAGCCGGGCCAGCGTGGCGCGACGGGTGCTCGGCGCCAGGAACGTCATCACATTGCCGGCCGAGACGATGACGTCGAACGGCTCGGTGATGCCGCGCGCAGGCAGATCGAGTTCGGCGAGGTCACCGACGAGCCAGCGCGGTCCGGGATGGTCCTGCTCGGCGGCCTCGATGAGCGCGGGGTCGACGTCGACGCCGACCACCCGGTGACCGGCGGTGGCCAGGTAACCGCCGAGCCGACCCGGACCGCAACCGGCGTCGAGGATGTGCGCACCGCGCGGCGCCATCGCATCCACCAGGCGGGCCTCGCCATCCAGATCACGCCCAGCGGCCGCCATGGCCCGGAAGCGGTCGATATACCACTGCGAGTGCCCTGGGTCGGCGGCAACCTTCTGCATCCAGATACTCTGCTCGACCATAGGACCATTGTGGCAGGCCGGTCCGGCTGACCCAAAGGCCTTGAGCAGCAAGGTTGTCAGCGCCCGGCACCGACCGTGCACCCGGCCCCGGGCGCTCCGCAGCGGGTCCACGGCCACCGTGTCCGCGGTCACTGCGGTGTCCTCGGTGGCGTCCTCGGCGGTATCCTCGGCGGCGTCCTCGGCGAGGTCCGATGTGATTCACCCGTGCCGTCGCTCACGGTGCGCGTGCGCAAACATGTCGGGCGGGGCGCCTAGTATCTCTGCGGCAGGCCGTGCCGGGTACCGGTGCCGGGACCACGCGTCGCGTCGCGGACGACGACCGCGAACCCGCCAGAACTCAGGCTCGGTCCTCGCTCGCCCGGCCCGGAAGGAAAGGACCCGCCGTGAGCTACAACGCCGCTGACATCACCGAGCTCGACGATGTTCAGCACACCCGCCTGCGGCCGGCGGTCAACCTGGGCTTGGACGTCCTGAACACGGCGCTGCGCGAGCTCGTCGACAATGCCATCGAAGAGGTTGCCGACCCCAGCCACGGCGGGTCGACGGTCACCATCACCCTGCACGCCGACGGATCGGTCAGCGTCGCCGACGACGGTCGCGGTCTCCCCGTCGACTCGGACCCGGTGACCGGCAAGAACGGCATCGTCAAGACCCTGGGCACCGCGCGCGCCGGCGGAAAGTTCTCCGCGCACGCCGATGCGAGCAGCACGGGCGCCGGGCTCAACGGCATCGGCGCCGCGGCGGCCGTATTCATCTCCGCCAGGACCGACGTCACGGTGCGTCGCGGTGGGAAGACCTATCTGCAGAGCTTCGGGGGCGGCTATCCCGGCATCTTCGATGGCAAGGACTTCGACCCCGAGGCCCCGTTCACCCGCGCCGACACCCAGAAATTGCGCGGCACGGGCAACCGCAAGCCCGACGCGCACGGCACGGAAGTGCGCATCCTGTTCGAACAGGCCGTCGTCCCGGACTCCAGCATCGACATCGGTGAGGTGCTGTTGCGGGCGCACGCCGCCGCGCGGATGTCGCCCGGCGTCCATCTGGTGGTGGTCGACGAGGGTTGGCCCGGCGGGGAGGTTCCGCCCGCGCTGGTCACGCCGTTCAGCGGCCCCTGGGGTACCGACACCTTGCTCGACCTCATGTGTACCGCCGCGGGCACCCCGCTGCCCGAGGTCCGGGCGGTCGTGGAAGGCCGCGGCGAGTACACCACCGGCCGTGGCCCCACCCCGTTCCGCTGGTCTCTGACCGCCGGTCCGGCCGAACCGGCCACGGTGGCCGCGTTCTGCAACACGGTGCGCACCCCCGGCGGCGGATCGCACCTGACGGCCGCGGTGAAAGGGTTGTCCGAGGCGCTGGCCGACCGGGCGTCGCGCATCCGCGACCTGGGCTTGGCCAAGGGGGAGGACGGCCCCGAACCCCAGGATTTCGCGGCCGTCACCGCGCTGGCCGTGGACACCCGGGCACCCGATGTGGCCTGGGACTCGCAGGCCAAGACCGCGGTGTCCTCCCGCTCCCTGAACGTGGCGATGGCACCGGACGTGGCGCGCAGTGTCACCATCTGGGCCGCCAATCCCGCCAACGGTGACGTGGTGACGTTGTGGACCAAACTGGCCCTCGAAGCGGCGCGCGCCCGGCGCAGCGCCGAGGGTGCCAAGGCCCGGTCACGGGCGGCGTCGAAGGCCAAGGGACTGGGCACGAACCTGTCGCTGCCGCCCAAGCTGCTGCCGAGCCGGGAGACCGGGCGCGGATCGGGCGCCGAGTTGTTCCTGTGCGAGGGCGATTCGGCGCTGGGCACCATCAAGGCGGCCCGCGACGCCACGTTCCAGGCGGCGTTCCCCTTGAAAGGCAAGCCGCCCAACGTCTACGGCTTCACCGTCAGCAAGGCGCGCATCAAGGACGAATTCGACTCCATCGAGCGGATTTTGGGCTGCGGCATCCGGGACAACTGCGATCCCGAGCAGTGCCGGTACGACCGCATCCTGTTCGCCTCCGACGCCGACCCCGACGGCGGCAACATCAACTCGAGCCTCATCTCGATGTTCCTGGATTTCTACCGTCCCCTCGTCGAGGCCGGGATGGTCTATGTCACCATGCCGCCGCTGTTCGTCGTGAAGAACGGTGACGAGCGGATCTATTGCCAGGACGAGTCCGAGCGCGACAGCGCGGTGGCCCAGTTGAAAGCGACCTCCAAGAAACGGGTCGAAGTCCAGCGCAACAAGGGTCTCGGTGAGATGGATGCCGACGACTTCTGGAACACCGTGCTGGATCCCCAGCGGCGCACCGTGATTCGGGTCCATCCCGACGACGGCGAGAAGAATTTGCATCACACGCTGTTCGGCGGGCCACCGGAGGGCCGGCGCACGTGGATGGCCGATATCGCCTCCCGTGTCGACACCTCCGCGCTGGACCTGACCTAGGAGACACCCCGTGACCGCCGTTATCGAGCAGAATCCGGACCTGGTGCTCGACCAGAGCGCCGACGACTACTGGAACCACTACCAGCTCACCTTCGCGCTCTACAGCGTCAGCGACCGCGCCATCCCCTCGGCGTTCGACGGCCTCAAGCCGGGTCAGCGACGGCTGCTCTATCAGATGCACGATTCCAAACTGCTGCCAGGGAACAAGCCGCAGAAATCCTCGAAGGTGTGCTCTGCGGTCACCGGCAACCTGCACCCGCACGGCGGCGCGTCGATGTACGGGGCCGCCGCACTGATGGCCGCCGAGTTCCAGCGCGTGAAAGTCATTGACGGGCAAGGTGCTTTCCCCAGGATCCAGGGTGACATTCCGGCGGCCGACCGCTACACCGAGATGCGGTTGTCCGCACCCGGGGCGGCACTGACCGCCGAGCTCGACAGTCATGCGGTGCCGATGGTGCCCACCTTCGACGGCGAGTGGGTGGAACCGACGTGGCTGCCCGCCCAGTGGCCGGTGCTGCTGTGCAACGGTGCCGTCGGCATCGCGGAGGGCTGGGCCACCAAGGTTCCGGCCCATAATCCGCGCGAGGTGATGGCGGCCTGCCGGGCCCTGCTGAAGACCCCGAATATGACCGATGACCGGCTGGTGAAACTCATGCCCGGTCCCGACTGGGGCTGCGGGGCCACGGTGGTCGGCACGGCCGGATTGCGCGAATACATCACCACCGGCCGTGGCGCCTTCACGGTGCGCGGCACGGTGACGGTCGACGGGAAGAACTGCGTCATCACCGAACTGCCGCCGGGTGTCGCGAGCAACACCGTGCAGGACCGGATCCGGGCGCTGGTGGAGTCCGGTGAACTGTCCGGGGTGGCCGACATGTCGGACCTCACCGACCGCCGCAACGGATTGCGCATCGTCGTCACGGCCAAGCGTGGGCACAATGCCGAGCAGATCCGTGAGCAGCTGCTGGCCCTCACACCGCTGGAATCCACTTTCGCCGCCAGCCTGGTCGCGCTCGACGAGAATCGGGTGCCGCGCTGGTGGTCGGTGCGCGAACTGATCTCCGCATTCCTGCATCTGCGAGATTCGGTGGTGCTGCACCGCAGCGAGTACCGGCTGGAGAAGGTCGCCGCCCGCCGCCACCTGGTGGCCGGGCTGATGACCATTCACCTGGACATCGACGCGGCGGTGGCGGTGATCCGCGGATCCGAGACCGTCGACGAGGCCAGGCAGGGTCTGCAGGACAGGTTCTCCATCGACGCCGAGCAGGCGGATTACGTTCTGGGACTTCAGCTTCGACGGCTGACCAAACTCGACGTCATCGAGCTGCAGGCTGAGGCCGAGAAGCTGGACGCCGAGTTCGCCGAGCTCACCGAGTTGGTGGCCAACCCGGAGGCGCGGCGCGCGGTGATCGATCGGGAACTGGTCGAGACGGCAAAACTGTTCAAGGGGCCCGAATTCGATCGACGCACCGTCCTCGACTTCGACGCCACGCCGGTGACCTCCGGTGCCGATGAGGACGGGCCGCGCGAGCGGAAGGTCAACACCGCGTGGCGCCTTGACGATCGGGGCGTGTTCTCCGACAGCCACGGCGAGCTGCTGACCTCAGGCCTGGGCTGGGCCGTGTGGACCGACGGGCGGATCAAGTTCACCGCGGGTGGGGGTCTGCCGTTCAAGATCCGGGACATCCCGGTGGCCCCGGACATCACCGGGCTGCTGCGCTCAGGTGTCCTGCCCGCCGGCTACCACTTGGCCCTGGTGACGCGGCGCGGCAAGATTCTGCGGATCGACCCGGCGGCGGTGAACCCGCAGGGCGTGGCCGGTAACGGCGTGGCCGGCGTGAAGCTCGCCGCCGACGGTGATGAGGTGATCGCGGCGCTGCCGGTCTCCTGCCAGAACGGCGAGGCCATCCTGTCCACCTCCGAGAAAGGGTGGAAGGTCACCGAGGTCGCCGACATCCCGGTCAAGGGCCGCGGTGGCGCAGGCGTCGGATTCCATCCCTTCGCCGCCGGCGAGGGTGCGCTGCTGTCGGCGTCGATCTCGACCACCGGGTTCGTGCGCGGCAAGAGGCCGGTGCGGGCGGAGAATCGGGCGAAGGCGTCGGTGAAGGGCTCCGGCGCGGACGTGACTCCCGCCGAGTAGGGCGGCGGGTTCTCCCGGCCCGGGCTCCGCGGGTCTATTCGAGGCCGAGTTTGGCGGCGAGGTCGAGCACCGCCTGCGCACGCGCCTTGGTGGGGCCGACACTGCCGTCGTAGGGGCCGGCGGGCGCGTCCAGCAGGGCGAGCGTGCGGCGTGCCTCGTCGATCTCCATCTCAGAGGGGCTCAGCAGAGTGTTGATGGTCTCGGCGTGCGCGGGATCGAGGCACAGCCGTCCCGTCATGCCGGCGGCCTTGGCCACCGCCGTGTCCCGAGCCAGCCGGTTGGTTGCGGCTCGCAGCGTCGGTCCGTCGATCGGGGCGGGGCGCCGGGCGGCGCGGCTCGCGATGACCAGTCTGGCCCGCGCGTAAGCCAGCACGGTGGGATCGTCGCTCATGCCGGTGTCGCGACGAAAGTCGCCGAGCCCGAACGCGATCCGCGCACATGCCGCCGTGCGCGCAATATCGAGAGCCGACTCGATACCGAGCGCCGATTCGATCAGCGCCACCACCGGCAGGCCGTCGGGCAGCCGGGCGGCGGTGGCGGCCACGTCGTCGGCACCTTCGGCCTTGGCCAGCATCACGCCGGCCAAGCCCGGGGTCTGTGCCACCGCGTCCAGATCGGCCGACCACGCGGCAGTGCTCACGCAGTTGATCCGCACCCACGCCCGTCCCCCGGCGCTGAGGTACTCGGCCACCGCGTGTCGGCCGGCCGCTTTCTGCGCCTCGGGAAGCCCGTCTTCGATATCGAGCACCACGATGTCGGCGCGCCCGGCTGCGGCGGCGTCGAACGCCTCGCCGCCGCCGGGCAGGCCCGGCTGCAACAGCCACGTCCGGGCCAGTGACCAGTGCGGTTTACGGATGCGTTCGGCGACCCGCGCTGCAACCACGCTCATGACCTCCACTCGGCGACCCACTTCGACGATGCCGCTTCGATCGTCGGGGCATGCCGGGACGCACGCCATATTCCGCACATTATGTTCACCGGCGGGGCCACGCGCCGCGCCGCTTCCATCACTTCATTCACAATGATCACTCTGTTAACATCGGGCAATGCCCGACGAGTCGTGGACGCCACATCGGCGGCGATCACGCATGCTCTCGCGGCGCGACGCGCTGCGCTACGCCGGTGCGGCGACCGCGTTGGCCGGACTCGGTTCGGCAGCCGCACACATACCCACGGCATCTGCCGCCGCGCCGACCCTGATCGACTTCGCGATGCGTCAGATACCGGCCAGGGACATCCTGGCGGCCGGCCATTCCGGCGTGATCAACTACGTCTCCACATCGCGGCCCGGTTCGTCCTTCGGCGCCAAGCCGATCACCCTCCCCTACGCGCAGTCGCTGACCGCCGCCGGTCTGGTGATCGTGAGCAACTACCAATACGGCAAACCGGGCGGGACCGCACCGTCGGACTTCACCCGCGGCTACGCGGGCGGGGTTGCCGACGCGCAGACCGCCTGGCAGCTGCACACCGCCGCCGGCGGGGGCCGCAGCGCGCCGATCTTCTTCAGCGTCGACGACGACATCGACCGCACCACGTGGAACAACGTTGCCCTGCAATGGTTCCGCGGGATCAACTCGGTGATCGGGGTGCAGCGCACCGGTATCTACGCGGGCATCAACCCGTGCCAGTGGGCCATCGCCGACGGTGTCATCGGGCGTTCCAGTACGCCCGGCCGGGCCTGGGCGTGGCAGACCAGGTCCTGGTCGCGCGGGCAGATCCACCCCGCCGCCGTTCTCTATCAGCGCATTGTGAGCACCGCGTCGAATCCGGGCCCGGTGGTGGGCGGGCTGGAGGTCGACGTCAACGACGTGCTGGCCCAGGACTGCGGGCAGTGGAACCTGCACCCCTGAGGGGATTTGCGCGTCTCGGCGGTCAGGCCGCCAGGTAGCGCGTCAGCATGGTCACCAGTTGCTCGCTCAACTCGGGCACGGCATGGGTCTGCGGCGCCGCCATGGCGTGATGGACCACCGACTCGATCGTGATGACCACCAGGCGCGCCGCCGCCTCTTTGTCGGGCACCGACACGTCGGGGTGAGCTGTGAGAAATTCCCGCATGGCCTCGATCGACTCCGTGCGCCGCTGGGCCACCTTCGCCAGTAACTCATGTGAGCGAGGTGCCTGCTCGACCAGCACCCGCAGGAACTCCGGGTCCTGGCGGTGGGTGTCGAATGCGGCAGCGACGACGTCACCCATCACCTGCTCCAGCGAGGCTGGACCGCACAGCGGTCGGTGCTGATGGGCCGTCGCGACACCGGCCTCCAGGTGCCGGGAAGCGAGTGCGACGACGATGGCGTCCTTGTTCGGGAAGTGCTGATAGAGCGAGCCGATGGACACATCGGCGAACGCGGCGATCCGGTTGGTCGTGCCCCGGGCATACCCGAATTCGCTGAACACGCTGACCGCCGCATCGAGGATGCGGTCGCGGGTGAGTTCCGATCGGCGCTGGCGCGGGCGCTTGCTCGGCTGAAGTTGCCCCTCGGCTGTCACTACGCCCTCCTCGCTGTGTGCGCCGCGTTCAGCCTAAACCGGATCGGTCCCGGCCGCCGTGCGTTGCGCCGCGGACCTGTCAGCCGTTGCCGAGATCCGGCAACGGCTTTCTCGTCGTTGCGGATTTCGCCGCGGCACAGGGCCCATACACATGAACCATTCTTAAGATGCCTGAAAATATTTAGCTGTACTGCATCAAAGACGCCGTCTACCGTCGGCCTCATGAGTTCGCCCGTCCTGCTCGGCTTCCTGACCACCATGACGCTGATCGCCGCCATCGGCGCGCAGAACGCCTTCGTGCTGCGTCAGGGCATCCGTGGCGAGCACGTCATCCCGGTCATCGCCATGTGCACCGTGTCCGATCTGGTCCTCATCGCCGCGGGCATCGCGGGCGTCGGGGCGTTGATCACCGCCCACCCCGACGCGATGACCGTCGCCAAGCTCGGGGGCGCGGCCTTCCTCACCGGTTACGGCCTGCTGGCGGCAAGGAGGGCATGGCGGCCGTCGGCCCTCACCCCGTCGGAAGAAAATCCGGCACGCCTGGCCGAGGTGCTGCTCACCTGCGCGGCGATGACCTGGCTCAACCCGCACGTCTACTTGGACACCGTGGTACTGCTCGGTTCACTGGCCAACGAACACCGCGATCAGCGTTGGCTTTTCGGTGCCGGCTCGGTCGCGGCCAGCGCACTGTGGTTCACCGGGCTCGGATTGGGCGCCAAACGGCTGGCCGGGTTGTTCGCGACGCCGCTGACCTGGCGCATCCTCGACGGCGCCATCGCGGTCATCATGGTGGCCCTCGGCGCGTGGATGGCCCTGTCGTGACCGACGGCACCTCGGCGCATCGCCGAGTTGTATAGCCGTCAGTCGGAGCCTATCCACTACGGCGATGGAGATTGCAGCGGGTCCCTCCCTACGCTGGCGTGACGCCGACGAAAGAGACGACCGATATGACGCTGGTGGACTTCCCCACCCCGCTGGGATTGTTCGACATCGACCGGCTGCTGGACGCCGACGAACGCGATATCGCCGCCACCGTGCGCAAGTTCGTCGACACCCGGCTGCGACCCAATATCGAGAGCTGGTTCGAGTCGGCCACCCTGCCGCGTGAGCTGGCGAAAGAGTTCGGTGCGCTCGGCGTACTCGGCATGCACCTCGACGGCTACGGATGCGCGGGCACCAACGCGGTCAGCTACGGCCTGGCATGTATGGAACTGGAAGCCGGGGACAGTGGCTTCCGCAGTTTCGTGTCCGTGCAGGGATCACTGTCGATGTTCTCGATCCATCGGTACGGCTCCGAGGAGCAGAAGAGCGAGTGGCTACCCCGGTTGGCAGCCGGCGAGGCGATCGGCTGCTTCGGGTTGACCGAGCCCGATTTCGGCTCCAACCCGGCCGGGATGCGCACCCGGGCGCGCCGCGACGGCAGCGACTGGGTCATCACCGGGACCAAGATGTGGATCACCAACGGCAACCTCGCCGATGTCGCCACCGTGTGGGCGCAGACCGACGACGGGGTCCGCGGTTTCCTGGTCCCCACCGACACGCCGGGCTTCACCGCCAACGAGATCCACCGCAAGCTCTCGCTGCGGGCCTCGGTCACCTCGGAACTGGTGCTGGACGAGGTGCGGCTGCCGGCATCGGCTCAGCTGCCGCATGCGGTGGGGCTGAGCGCACCACTGTCCTGCCTGAACGAGGCGCGGTTCGGGATCGTCTTCGGAGCGCTCGGCGCGGCGCGCGACAGCCTGGAGATGGCCATCGCCTACACCCAGTCCCGTGAGGTGTTCGATCGGCCGCTGGCGAGTTTCCAACTGACGCAGGAGAAACTGGCCAATATGACGCTGGAGCTCGGCAAGGGCACCTTGCTCGCCATACACCTCGGCCGCATCAAGGACACCGAAGGTGTACGACCGGAACAGGTCAGCCTCGGCAAGCTGAACAACGTACGGGAAGCGATCGCCATCGCACGCGAATGCCGAACCCTGTTGGGCGGCAGCGGTATCACTCTTGAGTACTCACCGCTGCGGCACGCCAACAACCTCGAATCGGTGCTCACCTACGAAGGCACCTCGGAGATGCACCTGTTGTCGATCGGCAAGGCCCTGACCGGCCACGCCGCATTCCGCTGACCCACGTCGCCGAGCAGGAAGCACACATGACGTCACCCAGCCCCATCTCTTTACGTCATCTGGTCGACGGCCAGTGGATCGCCGGCGGCGGCGACCGGATGGCCAGCATCAACCCATCACAGCCCGCGATCGTTGTCGCCGAAGGTGATTGCGCCACGGCCGATGATGTCGACACCGCGGTGGCAGCCGCTGACCGGGCCGGCACCGGCTGGGCCGCCACCCCGATGCACCAGCGCGGCGCCGTGCTGCTGGCGGCCGCTGCGATCCTGGAACGCAACGCCGACGACTGGGGACGCGACCTCAGCCGGGAGGAAGGCAAGACCAAAGCCGAAGGCATCGGCGAGGTTCGGCGCGCCGCCCAGATCCTGCGCTATTACGGCAACGAAGGCGATCGCCGGACCGGTGACATCTACTCGTCACCGCGCGCCGGTGAGCAGATCCTGGTGACCCGTAAACCGGTCGGCGTGGTCGCGGTGATCACCCCGTTCAATTTCCCCATCGCCATCCCGGCGTGGAAAATCGCGCCGGCACTCGTCTACGGCAACACCGTCGTGTGGAAACCCGCCAGCACCGTGCCGCTGCTGGCGCTGCGACTGGCGGAGGCGCTCACCAGCGCCGGATTACCGCCCGGTGCGCTGAACCTGCTGATCGGCGGAACGGATATCGGCGACACCATGGTCAACCACCCCGGCGTCGACGCCATCTCCTTCACCGGTTCGACCGCGGTGGGGCGGCGCATCGCCTCGGTCGCGGCAGCGCGGGGCGTGCCGGTGCAGGCCGAGATGGGTGGCAAGAACGCCGCCGTGGTACTCGACGACGCCGACATCGAGCTCGCTGTCGAACAGGTCGCGCTCGGCGCGTTCCGCTCATCAGGCCAAAAATGCACGGCCACTTCACGTCTGATCGTCACCGACGGTATCGCGGACAGGTTCCTGACGATGCTGGCCGAAAACGTGCACGCTCTGCGGACCGGCGACCCCACCGATGACGCCACGCAGCTCGGGCCGGTCGTCAGCGCATCCGCCCGACGTGCCATCACCGCGGGTATCGACGCGGCGGCCGCACAGGGTGCCACCACACTGGCTCGCGGCCGCGTCCCCGTCGACGGCCCGTTGACCGACGGCTATTTCATCGCCCCGACCGTCCTGGAACTCGACGGGCAGCCCGCCGACGTCTGGACCGAGGAGCTCTTCGGTCCGGTATTGGCGGTGCGCCGCGCCGCCGATCCCGCAGCGGCCTTCGCACTCGCCAATGACAGCGAATTCGGGCTATCTGCAGCCGTTTTCACGCAAGATGTGACCCGGGCGCTCGAAGCGGTCGAGCATATCGACGTGGGCGTGCTGCACATCAACTCCGAGTCTGCCGGCGCCGACCCGCACGTCCCGTTCGGTGGCGCGAAGAAAAGTGGGCTCGGCCCCAAGGAGCAGGGCCGGGCGGCCAGAGAGTTCTTCACCCACACCACCACTGTGTATCTACGCGGCGGGGCGGTTCGATCGTGACCAGCGCCGCCCTCGACGGCATCGTGGTCGTCGATTTCAGCCGCGTGCTGGCCGGACCGTACGCCACCATGATGCTCGGTGATTTCGGCGCCGATATCATCAAGATCGAACGGCCGGGCGTGGGTGACGACACCCGGGAATGGGGCCCACCGTACGACTCAGCAGGAGTCGCAACCTATTTCAATGCGGTCAACCGCAACAAACGGTCGGTGGTGCTCGACCTCACCGATGCGGCCGACGTGGCCCGCGCCCGTGAGCTGGTGTCCGGCGCCGATATCGTCGTGGAGAATTTCCGCCCGGGCACCATGGAGAAACTCGGTTTGGGGTACGACGCCCTGCGCGCGCTCAAACCGGACCTGATCTACTGTGCCATAACTGGATTCGGCCGCGACGGCGGTGCCGATCTGCCCGGCTACGACCTGCTGGTCCAGGCGGTCGGTGGCCTGATGAGCATCACCGGGCAGGCCGACGGTGAACCGACGAAGGTGGGCGTCGCCGTCGTCGACGTCCTCGCCGGAATGCATGCGCTCAGCGGAATCCTGCTCGCACTGGCACACCGGGCGCGCACCGGGGAAGGTCAGCGGGTCGACACCAACCTGCTCTCGGTGCTGTTGTCGTCCATGGTGAATCAGGCCTCGGGATTCCTGGGGGCGGGAACCGTGCCCGCCCGGATGGGTAACCGGCACCCGAGTATCACGCCGTATCAGACGTTTTCCACCGCCGACCGGCCGATGGCAGTGGCCGTCGGCAACGACAAGCAGTTCAAGGCACTCGCCCAGGTACTCGGTCTGGACTGGCTGGCCGAAGACGAACGCTTCGTATCCAACGCACTGCGGGTGCGGCATCGAAATGCGTTGTGCACCATCCTGGAATCTGCATTCCAGGCGCAGGGCGCCGACCACTGGTATGACGCACTCGCCGCGGCCGGGGTCCCGGCCGGTCCGATCAACGACATGTCGGAGGCTTTCGCCTTCGCCGAACGCCTCGGCCTCAGTACCACAGTCACCGTGCCGGGCACCCCGACCGCGCAGGTCGCCAACCCGATCTCGTTGTCGGTGACACCCGCGACATACCGCAGCGGCCCGCCGCGGCTCGGCGATCAAGCCTGACCGACGTCGCGGGCCGCGAGCAGCCGATGGGCCTTGATCGCGATCCAGAGCTGGGCCCGGGTATCGGCCGACGTGAGATCGTCGCCCAGCAGCTGGCCGATGCGCTGTATCCGATTTCGCATGGTGTGGCGATGGATCCCGAGAGCGGCCGCGGCGGCCTCCACCTGCCCGTTTCGTTCCAGAAAGACCGTGAGAGCCTCCACCAGATCGCCCCGTTGCCCGATCAGTGGGGCCAACAGGCCGGCGAGAACACCGAGTTCGGCCGGGGTCTTGCCGCCGAGAAGGACGCCGTAGGCGCCCAGTTCGGCGAACTCGGCGAAGGTGGACCCGACACGGGCTGTCGCCGCGATGCGGGCCTGCGCGACGGCCACCTTGACGTCGGCGAGCCGACTGGGCCCGCTCAGGCCTGCACCCAGCCCATCGAGTTGCTCGGCCAACTGCCCGCACAGGCCGCGAACACGGCGCTTGTGCGCCGCGGGGACGATGACGACGATGTCCTGATCGTCGGAGGCGAGCAGGTACGGGCCCACACCGGCCAGCAGGCGGCCGGCGTCACGCTCGGCTGCCAGCACCGGACCGACACCGGTGAGCAGGAGCACCACGACATCGCTTGCGGGCTCGAAACCGAAGTACCTCAGTACGCCGTCGTCGACGTCACCGCCGGCGAGCACGGTACGGGTCACCGCCGACCGCAGTCGCTGTTCGGCGTCGACCACCCTGGCCGGCTTCTCGATCGCAATCGACACCAGCGACACCGTGTGCGCCACGAGAAGCCGGTCCGCGATCGACAGGGGTGCGGTGGTACGCACCGCCAGATACCCGCGCAACGCTTGGGCGGCTCGCAGACTCTGCACGACGACGAAGGCGTCCCCATCGGCGAAGACCCGCGCGGCGTGACCACGCGAGTCGCCGATCGGTGCCGCGGGACCGGTCAGCAGCGCCGCCACTCGCTCGTGTTCGGCCCCAGCGGCCGCCAGCACCCTCCCGTCGACGCCGACCACGACGACACCGGCCGGCAGCCCATCTGCCAGCGCTGCGACGACGCCGGGAATACCGCCGCCCAAGGTGGCCCTGGCGAGGACCTCCTGTTGGTCGACCACCTCCTGAACGGAGCGCAACTCGTCGCCCTTGAGTGCGTCGATGACCACCCGGGTGATGGCGATGAACGGTGTCGATGCCGGAACTTGGAGCACGGGAAGATCCAATTGGTCTGCCGCGGTGATGATTCCGGCCGGTATATCGGTCAGGGTGGTTCCGGTGTCCACGGCGAGTGCGGTGATACCGGCCGAAGACAACCGCGCCACATAGTCGAATTGGGCGGCGTCGTCCTGGCCGATGTTGATCCCGGTCGTCATGACGAGCTCACCCCCGGACAGGTACGGCGTGGGGTCGGCGAGTTCGATGGCGTGCGCCCAGCTCACCTGACGGTCGGCGCCACGCGCTCCGGCAACCAGCGTCAAACCGAGCCCCTTCGCCCTGACCAGGTCCCGCGGGGTGAGTGCCATATCGTCTCCTGAGCGTCGCCAGGCCATGCTAGCCGCGCTCGGCGCCGCCGCGGGCGAACATCACCCGGCGCGGCGACACCCTTCACCCGATCCGCCCGCGCCCACCACCATCGCCTCGCGGCATCTGTCGCCTTGACGACAATCCTGTTGACACCGCATCGATTTCGACGTGTCCGCGGGGCCGGCGGCAGCATCTCCGCCGGTTCGTTTCGCGTCGAACATGGCCCGGTCGGCGCGCTCGATGGCCTCGGCCAACACCGCCGACGGTTCGGCGCCGCTGCGCCGAAACTCGGCGAGCGCCATCGAGGCGACGCCGACGCTCGCGGTGACCGGCGCGATGTCGACCGGCGCGGCGATCGCGGCTCTGATCCGCTCCGCGATGCTGCGGGTATGTTCGGGCGCAGCGATGTCGACCACGACGAACTCTTCTCCCCCGGTTCGGGCGACCAGCGCCGAACCGCGGACCGAGTGCACGATCCTGCGGGCGCTGCGCACCAGCACGGCATCGCCCGTCGCGTGCCCGAAGGAATCGTTGACCAGCTTGAAGCGATCCAGGTCGATCACCGCCGCCATGACCGAATCGCCACCATCGCGGTCCCGGTCCCCGACCAGTTCTGCGATGTGGAAGTTGAGGCCGCGCCGGTTGAGCAGCCCGGTCAGCTCGTCGGTCATGGCGGCGGTGGTCGAGTCGTTGGCGTCGTTGCGCAGCATCCAGATCCCGAACTGGATCACCACCGGTGTCACCAGCAACGAGACCACGGCAATCAGCGCATTGGCGGTGGCCAGATAGGGGTCACCATCTGGACCGGTCGCGATCACGACCGCGAACACCCCCACCGCCAACAGCATGATGACGGTATGCAGGGCAAGCACTTTCGGGGTTTCGAAGAACTTGGCATACACCGACACCAGGACCAGGACGTTGAGCCCGAACATCCCGGCCAGCCGATTCGAATAGGTCAGGGCGACGACCGTGATTCCCACGTCGGCATACACCGTGAACAGGATCGACCACGGCCGTGACGGCCACGGGCCGAACCACCACACGCCGGTCCAGATCAGTGCCGACAGCGCCAGCGCGCAGGACACCAGCCACGTCGCGTGCGTGGTGGGCCCACTCGGGGAGAACTGGCTGATCAACGGGACGATGGCGAACACCAAAGTGCATGTGCCGATGAGCAATTGGATGCCGTGGAGCAGGCCCCGGTGCGCGAAGTATCGGACGTGGGATTCCGGCTCGACGTCAGCCGACCACCACACACCGAACAGGCGCACGACCGCGCGCAAGCTCTTCAACTTAGACAGCAAACGCCCCCCGCTCACAGTCCCGATCCAGCGAATCGACCACCGGGCGCCCCCCGCCGGCGCTTGAGCAATCTAACAAACGGCTCATGATCAGTCCATAGTGCAGCTAAGTGCCCGTGAACGGCGGAGTCTCAGGGGGCAGACCGGTGCGCCACCGGCAGCTCACAATAGTTTCGTTGGCAAACATCTTCGGGTCAGCGGCGGCCGTCGGCATGCGCCCGCCAACCAGCAGCGCGGTGCCGGCTCGCCGGGTAGCCTCGCGCCATGCGCAGCGACAACGACACCTGGGACATCACCTCCAGCGTCGGTTCGACGGCTTTGTTCGTCGCGGCCGCCCGCGCACTCGAGGCCCGCAAACCCGATCCGCTGGCCGTCGATCCGTACGCTGCGCTGTTCTGCCGGGCCGTCGGCGGGCGGTGGGCCGATGTGGTGGATGGCAAGAACACCGACAGCAAGCTCACCACCGCTGACTTCGGCACCCACTTCGTCACGTTCCAGGCCGCTCGCACCAAGTACTTCGACGACTATTTCAGGCGGGCCACCACTGCGGGCGTGCGCCAGGTGGTCATGCTGGCAGCCGGCCTGGATTCTCGTGCCTACCGTCTGCCGTGGCCCGAGGGCGCCACCGTCTACGAACTGGACCAGCCGCAGGTGCTCGAGTTCAAACGCGAGGTGCTCGACGCACACAACGCCCGCCCGGCCACACAGCGCGTCGAGGTACCCATCGACTTGCGCGACGATTGGCCGGCAGCGTTGCGCGATGCCGGGTTCGACGCCGGCGTGCCGACGGCGTTCATCGCCGAGGGGCTGCTCATCTACCTGCCCGCGACAGCCCAAGGCGAGCTCTTCCACGGTATCCATGCGCTGTCTGCGCCGGGCAGTCACGCCGGTATCGAGGAGGGGGACCCGATGCCGGCCGCCGCGTATGAAGCGGCCAAGCATGCCGAAGCCGGCGCTCCCGACGGCGACGGCTCCTTCTTTCAGCTGATCTACAACGAGCAGGTCGCCAAGGCCGCCGATTGGTTCACCGGTCACGGATGGGACGCCGAGGCCACCCCGCTCGCCGAGCAGATCCGTGGCCTCGGTCGTCCACTACCCGCAGCGGGATCACAATCGGCGCTGATGGTGCAGTCGAATACGCTGGTCACCGCGATCAAGAGGTAGGCCGCTAGCGCAGGTGCGGCAGGACATCGCGCTGCCAGGCGGTGAAGGAGCCGGCCATATCCGGGCCGATCTGCTGTACGTACACCTCGTCGATACCGGCATCGAGATACTTGCGTACCTGCGCCACATGCGTTTCCGGATCGGCGCCGCACGCCACGGATTCCGCGATGTCCTGTTTGGGCACCAGGTTCTGCAGGGCGGCGAAATCCCTTGGCCGCGGCAGGATCTGGGCGGTCTGCCCGGGCAGGCCCTCGTTGCCCCACAACCGATGCGCGGTGTCCAGCGCGGCCCCCGCGTCGGTGTCCCAGCACACCTTCGTCCCGGCCTGCACAGGTTTGTCGCCGCCGCCGGAGGACCGGAAGGTCTGCACCAGATCCGCATCAGGCATCGTCAGCACGTAACCGTCACCGATGCGGCCGGCCAATTCGGCTCCCTGCGGCCCGAAACCGGACACATAGATCGGCAACTGCTGGGCGGGTCGGGTGTAGATCCGCGCTTCCTGAACCTCGTAGTGCAGTCCGTGGTGGCTCACCTCGTCGCCGGCCAGAAGCAGCCGGATGACATCGACCGCCTCCTCGAGCATCTCCTGACGAACGCCCACCGACGGCCACGGGTCGCCGAGGATGTGTTCGTTGAGTGCCTCGCCGCTGCCCACGCCGAGTACGAATCTGCCGTCCAGCTGCACCGCGGCCGTGGCGGCGGCCTGGGCCACGATGGCCGGATGGATCCGCACCGTCGGACACGTCACGGCGGTCGACACCGGCAATGTCGTCGCCTCCGACAGCGCCCCGATGACGCCCCACACGAACGGGCTCTGGCCCTGCTCGTCGTTCCAGGGGTGGAAGTGGTCGGAAATCCACAGCGCCTCGAAGCCGGCGTCTTCGGCGCGCTTGGCCTGGTCGACGAGGTCGTGGGGACCGAATTGTTCGCACGATAAGAAGTAACCGATCTTCGCCATGGCAGCGGACTACCCGCCGCTACCGCGATTAAGCGCCCATAACTGCCGGATCACACGAGGTGGTCGCCGGTCCGCGGGAATGAGAACGACGTTCGGCGGGGTTCTGCTGGGCAGGGGTGAGACGCTGCCGGGGTTTTTCGCGTCCGGCCCTCGGGTACTCGATGTCAGCCAACGAAAGGTGGACTGTGATGAGCTCCGGACACGGAAAGCACGCGCGCAAGACGCCGCGCGCCACCGCGATCGCGCTCACCGTGTCGTTCGTCGTGGCATTTGCCGCGGTCGCCGCGGCGGTTCTCATGCACATCGCGGACTCGGCCGCCACGCAGGCATCCGCGCCCGCTCCGGCCGCCGGGACCGCACAGCCGATCATGCAGGAGGGCCGGCTGGTCGCGGTCACGCCTGATTCCCTGACCGCTGTCGGTGCCGACGGCGTGGCCCGCACCTACGTGATCGATGCCCAGACCAACGGAATCACCATGTCGGGCAGCCACGTCGGTACCGCGGCCAGTGCCTTCGCCGTGAACGACGAGGTGTCCATCCTCGGCATCACCCGGGGCGGTGCCAATATCGCCACCGTGGTCGCGCATCGGCAGGCCACTGGCGGTAACGCGGCGCCGATGGACTATGCCTTGCCGTGACCGGTCAGGCTCGGCAGCAACACCTCGTCGACGAGCACCCGCACCGTTTCGTCACTCGGCGGCCGGTCCGAGACGAGGGACCGGAACACCAGATAGCCCGGCAGCAGATCGAAGATCTCGTCGTTGATCGCGGAGGCCGCCATCTCGCCGCGGGCAACCGCCTCCGCGAACACCCCCTCGAGGACCAGCTTGCGCTGCAGGACGAACTTCTCGCGCATCGCCTCCTGAAGCGCTGGGCTGTGCGACATCTCGTTGAGCACGGCTCGCATGGTGCGCATGTGCTCTCGCGACTGCCGGCAGGTCGACCTGCCGATTTCCAGCAGGTCACCGCGCAGCGAGCCGGTCTGCGGCGGAATAGCTGCACTACGGGTGCCCTCGATGAAGGCCGCGAGCACGAGGTCGGCTTTCGACGGCCAGCGCCGGTACATGGTGGCCTTACTGGCCCTGGCCCTGACGGCGACAGCCTCGACGGTCAGTCGGTCATACCCGTGCTCCTGGAGCAACTCCAACGTGATCGCGAGGAGTTCGGCCTCCCGCTCGCTCCACGGGCAGCTCGAGGCATCGTCACATTGGCCGGAAGTCACTACGCCCCTTTCTCTGCCCGATCAGGATTACACCGCACCAGGTGCGCGAAACTCCGCGAGAGCAGTTAGTTAGTCGCACGTCAAGCGGTTGCACGACATCGTACGGTACCGTACCGTTCTCCTTCTGCGATCCGTTCCTCAACGGAACCGGTCGATCACGGGGGCGTCGGGAGGGTCGGGCTTGAGCAAGTTCTCGGTGAGTGCGCTGGCGCGTCGGCAGTGGATAGTGATCGTCGCGATCCTGGTGGTGGCCGTGGTGGCTTTCGCGGTCAGCCGACTGCACGGCATCTTCGGCTCCGACAACGAGATCTCCAGGGCAGGTTCGGAAGCCCTGGAGAACACCGGCTACAACCCCAAGCACGTGTTGTTCGAGGTGTTCGGCTCGCCCGGTTCCGTGGCGACCATCAACTACCTCGACATCCACGCCCAGCCGCAACGCGTGGACAACGTACCGCTGCCGTGGTCCCGAGAACTGGTCACCGACGACCCGACGATGTACGCCGATCTGCGGGCCCAGGGTGACGGCGACACCATCAGCTGCCGGATCACCGTCAATGGGATCGTCAAGGACGAGAGGTCGTCGGACAACGTGAACGGATACATCGCGTGCCTGGACAAGACGGCATGACCCACCAAGAAGTCCAGACACCGGTCCAGGGGTCACGGGCGGCCCGGCTGGTCCGCACGCTGTCGTTACCGATCCTGTTGGCGTGGATCGCGATCGCCGCGCTGTCCAACACGCTCGTGCCCCAGCTCGAAGAGGTCGGCTGGGAGCGTTCGGTCGGATTGAACGCCGCCGACGCGCCCGGCATCCTGGCGATGCGCCATATCGGCCAGGTCTTCCACGAGTTCGATTCCGACAGTGCGGCAATGCTCGTCCTCGAAGGCGATCAACCGTTGGGCGAGGACGCTCACAAGTACTACGACGGGCTGGTCAAGAAGCTCCAGGCCGATACCGACCATGTCGAGCACGTGCAGGACTTCTGGGGCGACCCGCTGACTGCCGGCGGATCGCAGAGCAAGGACGGCAAGGCCGCCCTGACCCAGCTCTACCTGCGGGGCAACCAAGGCGAGGAGCTGTCGAACGAATCAGTCGACGCGGTACGCAAAATCGTGGCCGCTGACCCGCCCCCACCCGGCCTCAAGGCCTACATCACCGGCGCCTCGCCACTGGTAACCGACAACTTCGAAGTGGGCAGCGCCGGGACCAACGAGGTCACCGGCATCACCTTCCTGGTCATCGGGATCATGCTGCTGTTCGTCTACCGCTCGGTGGTCACCATGCTGATCGTGCTGGTGACCGTCGCCATCGAACTCGCCGCCGCCCGCGGCGTGGTGGCGGTACTCGCTCATTCCGGCGTCATCGGGTTGTCCACCTATTCAACGAATCTCCTTACGCTGCTTGCCATTGCCGCAGGCACGGATTACGCGATCTTCGTCGTCGGCCGTTACCAGGAAGCCCGCAGTAACGGGCTGGAACGGATCCCGGCCTACTACGACATGTGGCGCGGCACCGTCCATGTCATCGTCGGATCCGGGTTGACCATCGCCGGGGCGGTGGCCTGTATGGCCTTCACCCGGCTGCCTTACTTCCAGACCCTCGGTATCCCCGCAGCGTTGGGTGTCGTCGTCACGTTGGCAGCCGCCCTCACGCTGGGTCCGGCAGTGTTGTTGATCGCCGGCAGGTTTGGGCTGATGGAGCCCAAAGGACAGCTGCGCGCCCGCGGCTGGCGCCGGATCGGCACCGCCATCGTGCGTTGGCCCGGACCCATCCTGGTGGTGACCTGCGGCATCGCCCTCGTCGGTGTGCTCGCCTTGCCCGGCTACCAGACCAGCTACGACAATCGCCCCTACATTCCGGCCACTGCGCCCGGCGTCATCGGGATGGAAGCCGCCGAAAGGCATTTCACCGAGGCGCGGATCAATCCCGAGTTGCTGATGATCGAAACCGATCACGATATGCGCAACCCGGCGGATATGCTCATCCTGGAGCGGGCGGCCAAAGCGGTGCTGCACACCCCGGGTGTCGCGCTGGTGCAGTCGATCACCCGCCCGCTGGGCACCCCGATCACGCACAGTTCCATCCCGTTCCAGATCAGTGCCACCAGCGCGAGCCAGATCATGAACCTGGGCTACCAGAAGGATCGGGCCGACGATCTGCTCAAGCAGGCCAACGAGATCGACAACACCATCGGTGTGCTCAAACAGCAACTGGCCCTGCAACAGCAGAGCGCAGCGGCCACGCACGAACAGACCGAGGCGTTCCACGACACCGTCGCCACGGTGAACGACCTGCGCGATAAGCTGGCCAATTTCGACGACCAGTTCCGTCCGCTGCGCAACTATTTCTACTGGGAGCCGCACTGCTTCGACATCCCGATGTGTTCGGCACTGCGTTCGGTGTTCGACTCACTGGACGGCATCTCCGAGTTGTCGGACAAGTTCACCAACATCACCGCCAGCCTGGACAAACTGGATGCCCTGCAACCGCAACTGGTGGCCCTGCTGCCGCCGCAGATCGCCATCCAGGAACGCAACAAGGAACTCACGCTGTCGAACTACGCGACCACCGGCGGCACCAACGCCCAGAGCGATGAGGCCCTGAAGAACGCCACCACGATGGGCCAGGCGTTCGACGACTCCAAGAACGACGACACGTTCTACCTGCCCCCGGAGGCCTTCGACAACGCCGACTTCAAGCGTGGCCTCAAGCTGTTCCTCTCCCCCGACGGCAAGGCCGCCCGGTTCATCGTCACCCACCAGGGCAATCCAGCCGACCCGCAAGCCATCCCGCATATCGATGCCATCAAGGACGCGGTATTCGATGCGCTCAAGGCGACGCCCATGTCAGACGCCAAGATCTACGTCGCGGGAATCGGGTCCACCAACAAGGACATTCAGGAGGGCATGAAGTACGACCTGCTGATCTCCGCGCTGGCCGCAATAGCGCTGATCCTGCTGATCATGATGTTCGTGACCCGCAGCATCGTGGCCGCCCTCGTCATCGTGGGCACCGTCGCGATATCGCTGGGCGCTTCCGTCGGCCTGGCAGTCTTGGTGTGGCAGTACATCTTCGGCATCCATCTGTACTGGATTGTGGTGCCGCTGGCGATCATCCTGCTGTTGGCGGTGGGCGCTGATTACAACCTGCTGTTGGTGTCGCGGTTCAAGGAAGAACTGCACGCGGGCCTGAACACCGGCATCATCCGGTCGATGGCGGGGACCGGGCGTGTCGTGACGGCAGCCGGTCTGGTGTTCTCGGCGACGATGGCATCGTTCATCTTCAGCGACCTGGTGGTCTTGGGTCAGATCGGCACGACGATCGGTCTGGGCTTGTTGTTCGACACGTTGGTCGTGCGGTCGTTCATGACCCCATCGATCGCCGCGCTGCTGGGCAAGTGGTTCTGGTGGCCGGTGCCCGTGCGTCAACGTCCGGTGCCCGAGCCGTGGCCGGCACCCATCCAGAAAGAGTCCGAGGAGGCCCTGTCATGAAGTTCGCCGTCACAACCCTGATCGTCGGTGCCGCCGTGGGATTGGCCGCACCCGCCCAGGCCGATCCGGCCTATGACCGGGATCCGGACACCAACTTCGCCCACGAATTGCACACCTACGGCATCTACGGCCAAAAGGACTACAACGCCTGGATCGGCAAACTGGTCTGCAAACGCCTGGCCAACAACGTCGACCACGACGCCTACGCCTCAGCGAAATTCGTCGGCGACAACCTCGACCGCCACAACACCACCGAGCAGAACTGGCAGTTCCTGGGCGCCGCCCTGAACTACTACTGCCCCGACAAACGCGTCATCCTCGACCAGGTCGCGGCCGCCCAGCACTAGGAAGGAACGCCCATGATGCACAAGACCATCCGATTCGGTGTCGCCGCCGCAGCCCTGGCCGGCACCCTGGCCACCTCCGGCATCGCCTCAGCCGATGCCACCGACGACTACCCCATCCCCAACCGCATCCTGCGCACCCCCTGCACCGCCGAACAGATCATGGCCGCCGCCCGCGACGTCGAACCCGTCTACTACGAGCGCTACATGATCGACTACAACAACAAACCCGCCGCCGACCAACAAGGCGCCCAAGACCGCATCCACTGGTTCTTCTCCCTGGACTACGCCGGACGGCGCCAATACTCCGAAGACACCGCCACCAACGCCTTCTACGAACAAATGTCCTGGCGCTGGCCCAACTGGGCCAAACTGTTCTTCAACAACAAAGGCGTCGCCGCCCACACCACCGACATCTGCCAGAACTACCCAGCAGGCGACATGTCCGTCTGGGACTGGCACTAGCCAGAACAGGCCTCGTAGAAAGTAGCCGGGTCTCGATCGGGCCGCTACGAGAGCGCACGCGCTCACGAAACCCCGACGACAACCCTGCCGGCGGCCAGGTCCGCGGTCAGGCCGATGGGTTCCCGCCCCGCCGGTCTTGCCTTCAGAAGTGCGGTGGCCACCGGCGCGATCAAGTGCTGACGGAGCGTTCGGCGCAGTCCGCGCGCTCCGTAGACCGGGTCGAAGCCCCGGTCATGCAGGAACGTCACCACGTCGTTGTTGACGACGAGGGTGACGGATTCGCGTGCGAGGCGCGCCGTGAGCAGTTCGACTTCGCGTTCGGTGATGGCCCTGGCAGTCGACGGGGCGATCGGATCCATGACGACGGTCTCATCGATGCGATTGAAGAACTCCGGGTCGAAGAAGTCCTCGGCGGCGTGCCGGATGAGGTCGCGAGAATGGCGCGCACTGACCGTGCGGCGTGGATTCCACCGGCGTCGTGTGCTTTTGGATCGTTGCTCGCGCGCCACGGCGTGCGAGCCCAGGTTCGAGGTGAGGAAGATGTAGCTGTTGCGGAACGATATGGTCTCGCGTCCGTTGGCAAGTCGCAGCTGCCCGCAGTCCAGTACGTGCAGGAGGGCTCGGATGACCGTGGTGTCTGCCTTCTCGATCTCGTCGAATAGCACGATTCCCGGCATGAACGGATCGCCTTCGATCTTGTCCTTCTGGAAAACCGTGAACGATTCTTTGCTCCCGGCGTATCCAGGCGGCGCACCGGACAACGATGCCGCATAGTGCTCCTGAGCCAGTGCTGCCATATCGATGCGGCACAGGTCGTCGGGACCGGAACGCAGCTGAGCCGCCACCTGCCGGACGAGATCGGTCTTACCCACTCCGGTGGGTCCGACCAGCAGAATGCTGGCGAGCGGACGGCCGCGGTCCGCAATGCCGGCCTGCGCGATCGCCACTGCCCGGCCGACGGCCGTCACGGCGTGCTCCTGGCCCAGGATACGTGCGGCGAGTGCAGCGGTGAAGGCATCCTCGTCGAAGCCGGGAGCGCGCCGCCCGGCGGCGTCGTTGGGCTCCAGGTCAGTTCCGTTCTGCTCGTGGAACATATCGGTGATGAACGGCATGGCGTGCCCGGCTAGGCTTCGGCGGTCTCCTCGACAGGGAGCGTGCCGACCCGACAGTCGGCGACGCCGACGGTGTCGCGGGTGATCGACTCGACCACCTCCTGCGCCTTCTGCGCGTCGGTGACCCACAGCTTGTAGAACTCGAACGGGCAGTCGGCGACCCCCTTGTCCCCGTCGCCGGCGGCGTGCACGCCCGAGTAGCCGCGGTGCAACAACTTGAACAGGTGGTTCTGCGACTGGTCGAAGTGGCGGGCGTCGCGGATCGCGGACAGTGACAGCTGCGCGAACTGGATGCCGTACTCCTCCTCGCCCGTCTCTCCCAACGTGCGGCCGTCGAACCCGATGACCGCGGAATGCCCGAAATAGGAATAGACACCGTCGAATCCGGCCGCGTTGGCCACCGCGACGTAACAGTTGTTGGCCCAGGCCATGGCCTTGGCCATCAGTACCTGCTGGTCCTTGGCCGGATACATGTAGCCCTGACAGCGGACGATCAGTTCGGCGCCCTTCATCGCGCAGTCTCGCCAAATCTCGGGATAGTTACCGTCGTCGCAGATGATCAGCGAGATCTTCATACCTTTCGGACCCCGGGATACATAGGTGGAATCCCCTGGGTACCAGCCCTCAATGGGACACCACGGCAGGATCTTTCGGTACTTCTGGACGATCTGGCCGGTGTCGTCGATCAGGACGAGGGTATTGTAGGGCGGCTTGTTGGGGTGATCCTCATGCCGTTCGCCGGTAATCGAGAACACTCCCCATGTCTTGGCTTCTCGGCAGGCCGCCGCAAAGATGTCGGTCTCGTCACCCGGAATGGTGGCCGCCGTCGCGTACATCTCCTCGGGGTCGTACATGATGCCCTGCGTGGAGTACTCGGGAAAGACCACCAGGTCCATTCCCGGCAGACCGGCCTTCATCCCGATGACCATCTCGGCGATCTTGCGGGCGTTGTCCAGCACCTCGGCCTTGGTGTGCAGACGCGGCATCTTGTAGTTGACGACGGCCACACCGACGGTGTCAGGGCTGGACGAGATATCTCCATGACGCATGAATGTTTCTCCTAAAGTGTTGGTGGAAAAGCATTTCCGCATCCACACGGAAGGACCGCCGCCGCAACATCGCTCGGCGAGAGTGCACGGACCGACCCCTGCGCGGGAGGTCGTTGCCCGCTAAACAATTCTCAATTGAAAATATATCTGACGTGCTGCCGTGTCAAGAGGTCAGCAGCTGGCCTGCGCTGTGGCGCTCACACAACGAGGGTCGCGAGCACGTCGAAGTCGAATACGTTCGCCGCCGCCAGGTGCACCGGCTGCACGGTGGAGCGCGGATCGAAGTGGATAGTCCCCCGCGGACTTTCGTACGTGAGGCGCTCCGACGTTGCGATATCGCCGAGGCGCCCGGCCTTCGCGATGAGGTGCGCCAGCAATGTCGCTCCCTCGTAACAGGATTCGGCGATGCCGCTCAACGGCGGGGCATACGGACCGTGCATCTCCCGATAGCCACCGATCAAATCCATGGACGCTGGACTGACCATCGAGCGAAAGTACGCGGCCGCAGCGAAGAGGCCACACGTGCCCTCCGCACCGCTGGCGAGCAGCATGTTCTCGTCCATCAGTGGACTGAACCGAAGGAAGGATTCGTGGGCACCCAACTCGGCGCACGCCCGATTGAACGCAATGGCGTCCTGCCCCACCAAAAGCATCAGTACCGCATCGCAACCGGAGGACATCGCTTCACCCGCGACACTGAGCATGTCGTCGCTGCCGAGGGCCACCAGCCGCTCGCCGACGATATCCAGATCCAGAGCGTGCGCGTAGTGGCGTACCGCAGCCATGGAGGACCTCGGCCACACGTAGTCGTCACCGACAACGAACCACCGCCGGACGCCGAGGTTGTCGCGTAGCCAGCGCAGAGCCGGGGAAATCTGACGGTCCGGCGTCTCTCCGCAGCAGAAGATGTTGGGGCGAGCCTCTCCGCCTTCGTACAGCGCCGGATACGCATAGGGCACGCGGCCGGCGACAATGGGCGCCAGGGCATTACGCACCGACGAGATATGCCAGCCGCTGACCGCGTCCACGGCGCCGGCGGCGATCATGGCGTTCACGTCGGCGGCCACCCGGGACGGGGCGGCTCCACCGTCGACGATATCGACGATGACCTCACGACCGAGCACCCCACCGGCGGCGTTCAGGTCGCGGGCAACCAGGTGACTCACCGCTGCACAGGCCGGCCCGAAGACGCCGCCAGGGCCTTGCAGCGGTATGACCATCGCCAGCCGCCACTGCTGGTCTCGATTCCGTTGCCCGGGGCCCGTCAACGTCGTGACCTCACCACCATCTGCGCGCGATCGTCTACTATCGTTTTCATTCAAAAGTATCGCGCGGTCGGCGGGGATCGGCAACACGAAGGAGTGGGCGAGCTATGGCCAACAGCGACTCGGAGGGCCCTGCCGCCGCGTCGGTCGCCACTGCCGTCTTGCGCGCGTCGCGGCGGCTGACATCGCAGTTGGAGGCGGAACTGCAGGACGACGGCCTCGGTATCGACCACTGGTTGACCATGGAAGCCCTGGCGAGCGGTGATGGCCTCACGATGGCCGACCTGCAGATCGCGACCCTGACCCCCGGCCCTACGCTGACCAGGGTGGTCGACAAGCTCGTGACGCACAGCGCGGCGTACCGCGAGGTGGATGCTCTGGACCGGCGCAAGGTCAGGGTCTATTTGAGCGCGCGCGGCGCCGAGCTGCACGAGCGACTCGGCCGGGCTGCCGCGTCCGCCGAGTCGCAATGGCTCGACAGCGACGGCGCCGAACTCGCCCAGGCGTTGTTCGGGAGGGCGTTCCAGCGGCGGTGACGCGCAACCGACGGTATCCGCCGGTTAGAGCTTGAATCGTCCGGCGAAGCCGCGCAGCGGAAGGTCGGCGCTGGTGATGATGCCGGGACGGGCGGCGACCACCGACTTGATGGCGTTGAGCGCGGGCATGCCGGTGACCGTCATACCGATGGAGGCGAAGTTGTCGGGGTTGGACAGGTCGACGCCGGGTTTGGGGAAGATCATGTGCTTGTTGTAGATGTTGGGATCACCCTTGATCTGAGTGATGTAGCAGCCCTTGATATCCCAGCTCGGATCGGTGTGCGGGGTCATCTGCCATTCCAGGTGGGTCTCGACCCGCGGCACGCCGTCGACGGTGCCGACATACTTGATGTAATTCCCGCCCAGGGAGCCCTTGGGGAGCTGGTACCAGCCCAGGTCGACATCCTTGGTGCACGCGCCCAGCTCATACTCGAATTTGACCTCGTCGAGTTCCAGCCCGAAACAGTCGGCCATCATGTAGACCGAGTCGGCGAACACCTCGGTGTATTTGCGCAGCTTGTCCGGGATCGAGGGATCGTCGACCGGTTGCCCGTAGCCGACCTCGATCCAAGTGTCCTTCGAGTGATGGCATGACACGTCGACGGACTCGATGGTGGTGACGTTCTCGATCTCGGCGACATCGGCCGAGCAGACGACGCCGAGAATTTGGTTGAGGCCGGGGTTCATCCCGGTGCCGTAGAACGTCGAACCACCTTTCTCGCACGCCTCTTGGAGCAGCTGGGTGACCGGCCGACCGGAGTCGTGCGGGTGATTGGTGTCGCGGTGGAAGCCGGTGATCCAGTCGGCGGTGGTGACGATGTTGATCCCGGCCTCAAGGACTTTGACGTACAGATCTTCGTCGGGGAACACGCCGTGGAAGGTCAGCACATCGGGCTTGGCGGCGATGATCTCGTCGAGCGTGCCGGTGGCGATCACCCCGTTGGGCGCAATCCCGGCCAGCTCACCGGCGTCCCTGCCGATCTTGTCCGGCGAATAGCAGTGCACACCAACAAGTTCGAGATCCGGCTGATCGGCGATCCGCTTGATCATCTCGGATCCGACATTGCCGGTCGCGACCTGGAACACCTTGATTGTCATCAAAAACCTCTCTATCCAAAACTGGTTCGGTCAGTGCGTGGATCGGGCGGCCAGATCGGCTGCGCTGCCGCCCTTGCCGTCGGGGTAGAACTTCATCGCCCAGTTGCGGATCGCGGTGAATCCTTCGAGTTCGGAACTGGCCAGCGCCGGCGGATCGGAATAGCGCTGGTGCGACCAGATGTGAATGTCCTGGCGGAACTGCCGGATGACTTCGTTGCCGAACTCCTCGGCTTTGGTACGGGCTCGCTCGGGACTACGCACCTCGCCTTTCGGCCGTCCGATGTAGACCATGAATCGGATGTCGGAGGTGCGGTCGTCGACCGGAGTGATGGCCGAAATCGTGCGGTTGTCGATCATCCCCCAACTCTTGGTCACCGCGATGCCCAGTCCGCCGTTGATCGCCTCGACACCGCTGTTGACGTCCTCGATCCGCTGGCCGTCATCGCCTTCGAACGTGATGGTGAAATCGACGTAGGACACTGGGTCGTCGAAGTCGTGCCGGGTGAAGATCGGATTGATGGGCGTGCCGTGCACGTACTTGAAATGGGCGAAATCCACACCGTTTTCGAGCACGTACTGCGGATGCATCTCCCGGCCCTGGTCGAACAAACGCTGCTGGGGGTAGTAGTCGGCTTCGCTACTGCCGTCACCGAAACTGGCGAAAACGTCGGGGGCGTCGAAGAATGGCTCACGGTCCTCGATGTCGTGCCAGATGTAGATCGAAGCATTACGTTCGACGACGGGGTAGGTCTTGATGCGGCGCCCCCGGTTGGGCCGACTCTCGTACGGGATGCAGACGTTTCGGCCCTGTTGGCTCCACTGCCACCCGTGAAAGGGGCACTGCAGCACCTCGCCGTGGACGCTGCCGCCGTATCCGAGGTGGGCTCCCAGGTGCTCGCAGTAGGCGTTCATCACCGTGACCTGACCGGATTCCGAGCGCCAGGCAATCAACTCTTGATCGAAGTACTTCATGGGGTGGACGTCACCGACGCCCACCTCGTCGGACCAGGCAACTTGGAACCAGCCGGTGGGCTTCATGGAAAGGGGCGGCTTGGCCATTGGCGAAGCATAGAACAATCAATGAAAGTTGCATAGTGCCCTTTATGATTCTCTCTGAGCCGCGCTATTCTCGGTTGATGACCGATACGGCCGAGGCCTCGATGCCGGCACGGCGCCCGAATCGACGTGGTCAGGCGACCCGCGAGAACATGCTGGAGGCCGCGTTGAAGGCGCTGGCGTCGGGCGACCCCGGGTCCGTATCGGCCAACCGGATCGCCAAGGACATCGGCGCGACCTGGGGCGCGGTGCAGTACCAATTCGGCGACGCCGATGGCTTCTGGGCCGCTGTACTTCACCGCACCGCGCAACGCCGAGCTGACGTGTTCGCCTCCTTCAGCACCGACCCGGTGTTGAGCACACGCGTCGCCAACATCATCGACACCCTCTTCGACGGCCTGGACTCGCCGGATTCACGGGCCATCGAGAATCTCCGCGCGGCGCTGCCCCGCGATCACGCCGAACTGGAGCGGTTGTACCCGCAGACCGCGGCTGAGCTGTACTCGTGGGGTCAGTCGTGGCTGGACATCTGCCGCAACGCTTTTGAGGATCTTGGTGCCGATCCCGAGCGCGTCCGTGAGGTGGCGACGTTGATTCCGGGCGCGATGCGCGGCCTGGTTTCCGAGCGGCAGCTCGGCTCCTACGCCGACCTCGACGTCGCGCGTCGCGGGTTGACCAACGCGCTGGTCGCCTACCTGCAAACGGCGGATTGATCAGACGCGTCCTCGGCCCCGCTCACGCCATCGAGTCGAAGGCAGGACCCACAAAGCGGTCGATCACCTCACGCTCAGTTCGATGATCCTCTACGGGCCAATAGATCAGCGCCAGCACCACACGCATGACCCATTGACCGGCGGCCCGGTCGCCGGCAGCGACACCGACAAGCTCGGTGGCCAAGTCTGCGAACACCGGCATATCGGTCAGCCAACTCATCTGATCGACACCGCGCAGGGATTCGGCCATGAATCTGCCGAGTGGGTCGGTTCGAATGTATTCCAACGCGACGGCAATCGCCGTCACAGCTCGCTCCCGCCCGGCGAGACCCTCAATACCCAGACGCACCTTGGCCACGACGCGCTCGGCCGCGCGCGCGAGAACCACGTCGGCTATGTGGCGTTTGCCGCCGACGTGTCGGTAGACGGTCGCGCGTGAGCAGTGCACCCGAGCAGCCAGAACATCGATGTCGAGCGCGTCGAACCCGCCGCGGGCGATCAGCTCAGCAGCGGCCGAATAGATCTTCTCGGCGGCGACGGCCTGACGATCACCGAGAAGCCAGTCCTGCGGTGGCATGCGCCCTCCTTGGACGAATTCGCCAGAAATCTCACCGTGAGACAAACTCCCCGAAAGTTACCACTCGCACCCGCTGGTCGCCGGTGCGTCTGCGACACACGGCCACGCCCGCGCAGGCCCGATGCCCGTATCAACCTCGCTTCAGTGGGTTGACGTGCCGCTCTCCACGCTCGAATCTGCTGGAGTGACAGTGAGTTACGGCGCGTTGGGGCTCCAACTACTCGACGACGACTACATCCAGTCCCCCGCGTCCCTTTACGGGAGAATGCACGCGGAAGGCCCCGTCCATTCCGTCGGCGATACCGGCTTCTATGCGGTGCCGGGGTGGGCCGCCGTGCAGGAGGCGGTGGCCCGGGTCGACGATTTCTCGTCCAACTTGACGGGAACCATCATGCGCCGAGCCGACGGGTCGATCGGCACGTTCACCATGGACGGACTGGGTGGCCCCACCCACGTGCTCGCGACGGCCGATGATCCAAGCCACCGTGTGCATCGCAAGATGCTGCTCCCACAGTTGGCGGCCAAGCGCATCCGCGCGCTGCAGCCACTGGTCGAAGGGACCAACGATTCCCTGTGGCGCAAAAGCCTCGCTGACGGGACGGTCGAGTGGATGTCTGCCCTCGCCAACCGCCTTCCCATGATGGTGGTCGGCAGGATGATCGGCGTCCCGGACGACGACGTCGATCAGCTGGTGGCGTGGGGTTATGCAAGCACTCAACTGCTCGAAGGGCTGCTCGGACCTGACGACCTGGCTGCTGCCCGCGCCGCGACCCTGGAACTGTCCGGCTATATTGCCGAGCACTTCACCCGCGCCGCGCAGAACCCCGGCGATAACTTGTTGGGAGATCTGGCGATCGCATGCCAGAGCGGTGAAGTCGACACTCTCACAGCACAAATCATGATGATCACGTTGTTCAGCGCCGGCGGCGAGTCCACCGCATCGCTGCTCGGCTCAGCGGCCCACGTCCTCGCAACACGACCACATATCCAGCAGCAGGTGCGGGACAATCCCGATCTGCTCGGCCCGTTCCTGGAAGAGGTGCTCCGGTTCGAACCGCCATTTCGGGGGCATTATCGACACGTCGTCAACGACTGCACGCTGGCCGGCACGGAACTGGTTGCAGGTTCCAGGCTGCTCCTGCTGTGGGGTGCAGCCAATCGCGACCCGGCACAGTTCCACCAGCCCGACGAATTCCGACTCGACCGGACCAACGGCAAAGGTCACCTCAGTTTCGGCAAGGGCGCTCACTTCTGCGTCGGATCGGCTTTGGCCCGTTTGGAAGCGCGGATAGTCATCGGTGACATGCTGCGGCGCACCGACTGGATATCGGCGCGCGCGGTGGGGCGTTGGTTGCCCAGTCTGCTGGTACGCCGACTGGCTTCGCTCGAACTCGACATCGAGATTTGACTCGTTGCCGGTCGCTGTATGACTCTGCCGCAGCACTATTCGTCTCGGCCGAGACCGTTCACGTGCCGGCAGCCCATTGCACGAATGACCGACCGACTTCCCGCAGCACCGCTTCCCTCTCATCGGCAGGCTTGCCCGGTGCGTCGTAGTACGCGGCGATCAGCAGGGGTGCCTGCTCGGCTGGACGTGCCAGCAGATAGTCGTTGGTCTCATTCTCGACGTTGGTGCCGGGCCGGTCAGCAGCGTGCCAGCCGTCGGGCAACACCGCACGTAGGCGGCCCAGACCCGGTATGCACTTTGCCATCCCGTCTTCCAGAACGGCGCGAGAACTCGCACTCAGCGCATCGCCCAATAACAGCTTCTGTGCGGTCATCACCATTGCGCGCGGCGACGTGGTGTCGAGCACGCCCTCGGCTCGATTCGACTCGGGCTCATAACGATCGGACCGGGTCACGTCATCGCCCAGTTCCCGCAGGAATTGCGTCAGGCCACTAGGCCCGCCGGCGCCGCGCATCAACAACACGGCTGCGGTGTTGTCGCTCTGTTCCAGGATCGCTTGTAGCAGTGTACGAACGGGCAGCGCGCCGCGTGCGACATTGGCTTGGGTGACCGGCGAGGTGAAGAGCAGATCTCGCTCGGTATACGGGACCATGCGGTCGAGCTGCTCTCGACCTGAATCGATACGCGCGAGTATCTGCCCCGCCAACAGCCCTTTGAAGGTGCTGCACATGAGGAACCGCTCATCGGCACGCCACGCCAACGTGCGCTGCGAACCGGTGTCCAGCGCCAGTACGCCCAGCCGGCCGCCATACTGCCGTTCGATATCGGCCAACGACGAGGATGCCGCCCGCGCCCTCGGCGCCGCGAAGACTGTTGCCAGCAGCGGTAGCCCGAGCACGAAGTGCCTTCGGTTGATCGAGGACATCAAGAACTCATCCCTGGGGCGCTCTGGAGGAAGGCGTGCAACTCGACGCCGCTATCTACGGTTCCATGCCCGACGCCGGGAAGCACAGTGATCGACGCCTCCGGTTGTAGGCGGGCCAGGCGCGCGGCGGTCTCCCGGGAGTCGAGCATGCGGTCCTGTGATCCAAGTACGACGAAAAGTGGTGCGGTGATGGAGTGGAGGTCTGAGTCGGCGAAGATGGGCAGCTTGTCGTGCCGGGGGCGATAGTTGCGGTGAATGCTCACCATGTAGTCCAGAACGGGATCAGCGATATCGCCCGGTCCCAACACAATCCGAAGCGCCTGGCGCGTGCCTCCGTCGCCGAAAGCCATCAGGGTCAAAGCCGCGAGGACGGCGCCATAGCGTTGGCGGCCGATGCCGCTCGGAGCGCGCAGTGCGAGCTGTCGAACACGGGCGGGGCGGCGGATCGCGTAATCGGTGGCCAGCCACCCGCCCAGCGATACCCCCACCAGGGCGGTGGACTCGATGCCCAACGCGTCGAGGACGTCGTCGAGCCATAACGCATGAGCATCGGTGTGGCGCGGACGGCGCGACGGTGCGCTCAATCCCGGTTCGCCGATGATGTCGACCATGTACAGCCGGTGAGTCCGTGACCAGCGCAGCGCGTCGGTCTGCCAGATTGCACTGTTGCTTCCGGCGCCGTGCAGTAACACGACCGGCGGGGCCTTGGCGGGGCCGCAGTCCAGGACGAAGGTGTCGCCTTCGCGGGTGGCGACACTGCGCTGCCGAAGCGGCACCGTCCAACGCTCCAGGCGATGGCGGTACCCATGCTCGACGATCTGTTGGCTCGACGCGGAACGGTACACGGTCGTGCTCATGGCTCGCCCTGCCGCGTCACGGTCCCGATCAACTCAAGGATTGCCGCGGTCGGATCAACATCGCCGACCACGAAAATCGTCAGGCGGCAGTCGGATTCGTCATAGTTGAAATGAACGTCGAGCTGTCCGGATCGGTGTAGATCGCCGCTCGCTGCGGCGCTGACATGGGTGGTAATACGGTCCATCGTCGGGCGGGCCACGCTCTCGATGTGCACAACGGTCGACACGTGTGCGCGCGGGCCGGAGCTGGCCGGTTCAGCGGCCGGCACGCCGGCGAAGGTCTCGAAGTCGCGTTGGGCGATCCGGTACTGCTTGCCTACCCGCACCGCTGGAAGTCGACCGTCTCGCACGTATCCCCGGACAGTGCGCACATGTAATCCGAGGATCTCGGCCACCTGCTCGACCGAGTACATCGTGACACCCATACTCCCTAAACTACCCTATCTGCGTTCTCCAGCCCCATATTAAGGATGTTTAAGAACATTTGCGGTACTGACCTGCTGGAGGAGACGCGCGCGACCCGTAACGGCTGACGGCCGACACTGCGCCGTCATGCGCCTCGGCCGGTAAGCGTGCGGAGGTGACGTGTACGCACCCGCAACGTGAGTTGCTGCGCCAGAAGCGAATACCCGATGTACGCCAACAGTGATGTGGCGACCTTGGGCTGCGAACCGGTATGAGCCAGTGCCCAGTGGATCACCACAGCGGTCAGCCAGAGCACCATGGTGAGGGCCGTTCCGCGGCGCATCAGGGTGCCATCGAGAACGAACACGCGCATCGAGTACGCCCGAGCAACGGAGAGCAGCAGTCCCAGGATCAGGCTGAGCACCAGGCTCAGCACCGGTGCTGGACGTAAGGGCTGTTCTTGCACGTTGGAAACGGTCTGAACCAAACCGATCAGCAGAAGGACCGTGGCAGTGCCCAGTCGCTCCGTGACGGGGCGCGCGGTGAGCTGACGGCGAAGCAACCAAACCAGGACCACGACCCCGACGACGATATCGACCTGCCCCGCGTGACCGGTCACGAGTGGACCATCGACGACTCGACGACAATCTGGCGCATACGACTGGCAGACAAAAGCACGGTCTTCACCGTGGTCCATGACGCGCACCAGACGGCACCACCCTCGGGTGGAGATTCGGGTGGATATCGGCGAATCGACCATCCGGGCGGCCCCGAACGGTCAGCCGGCGCTGGCACACTGACCGAGTGGATCCGCGCGCGCTGCTACGTCTGGTGGTGCTGATACTCACCGCGGCCTTCGCGGTGGCAGACCGTGCCGGCGGTGTCGCTCTGTACGCGCTGATGCCCGGCGTCGCCGGTGTGGTGATGTGGTGTGCAGTGATGCCAAGCACCGCAACTCCGCTGCTGCGCTACTGCTGTGGGGCGTTGATTGGCGTGACTGGCATGTTCGGAACACTGTGTGGTTCGGCTGCAGCATCGGTGGCGCTCGGGGCCGGGGTGGCGCTGATCGTGGGTGCCTACCCGATGTCGGTGGCTGGGGTGGCGCTGAGTGGTTCGGCACTCGTTGCAGCGGGTGCCGGCACCTGGTTGGCCGGGCCGGCTCGGCTTGACGACAGTTCGGCGGTCGTGGTGCCGGTCGCAGTCGGTGTCATCCTGGGGTTGCGTGGCATGGACGCGGCACGTCAACGCCAGCACCAACGGCGGTTGCACGAGGCCGAGCTGCGGGTTGCCGCCGCAGAGGAACGCGCCCGGCTCGGCCGGGATCTGCACGATGTGCTCGCTCATTCATTGGGCGCATTGGTAATCCAGCTCGATGCGCTGGGAGCCGTCGTCGACCGCCGCAGCTCGGATACCGATGTAGTGCGGCGGGTACACGTCGCACGCGAAATGGCCGCACAGGGACTCGATGATGCCCGCAAGGCGGTGCACGATCTGCGCCGGTTCACCGAACCCGTGGAGCAGCTCTTGACTCGGCTGGCAGATCAGCCGACGGGGCGGGCGGGCGGCCGATTGCATGTCACGGTGACCGGCAGCGCTCCACCGCTGCCGGAGGCTGTCACCGACCTACTCGGCGCCGTCGCAGTGGAGGGCATGAACAATATCCGCCGACACGGCAATGCCGAGGTGGCGCATGCGCAGGTGTGCTACAGCCGCCATCGGGTCAGGCTGTGTCTGCAGAACGAGGCGTCCGAACCCGCGGGGAATGCCGGCATGGGTCTACATGGCCTGCATGAACGTGCGCTGGCAGTGGGCGCCGAAGTCGTCGCTCGATGGGAAGCCGGCATATGGGAACTGTGCTGCGACGTGCCCCTATGATCTCGGTTGTCGTGGCCGACGACCAGTCAGCCGTGCGTGACGGGCTGATCACCATCCTCGAGCTGGCCGACGGAATCACTGTCACCGCCGGAGCCTGCGACGGGACGCAAGCCGTCGACGCCGTCACAGCGCACGAACCCGACGTACTGCTACTGGATCTGCAGATGCCGGAGGTCAGCGGCATGGAGGTCATCCGGCGTATCGTTGAATTCGATTGCAAGACACGAATTTTGATTTTGACTACCTATGGCGACGACGACTCCATCGCCTGCGCTCTGGCCGCCGGAGCGCACGGGTACATCACCAAAGCTGACGGCGCCGCTCAGATCGTGGCCGCAGTCAGGTCAGTGGCCGCCGGGCAGAGCCCGTTCGGGACCGACGCCACTCAGTTCCTACTCCGCGGTCTCCGTACCCGACGCACCACTGAGTCCGCGGCTCGCCGCTACGGGCTGACCGAACAAGAGGCCCGCGTGCTGCACCTCATTGCCGCTGGCTTGCGGAATCGCGACATCGCAGCGGAATTGGTCGTTTCGATGTCCACCGTGAAGACCCATATCAACAACCTGTTCACGAAGATGGGGGTGACCTCGCGGCTGGAAGCCGCACAGCGGGCAAGCGCTTCCGGCCCACCCTGGTAGCGATGCGGACCACGCCGATTGTGCGCGGCGGCACGCCCACGGTCGTCAGGCTCCCAGCCGGTCGACCAGGAAGTCGGCGAGGTCGCGTTGCAGAGTGCGAGAGTCGTCCAGCACGCCGTCCATCCACCAGAAGCCATGGATCATGCCGTCGTACCGTTTGCTGACCACGTCGACTCCGGCGTCGCGGCACAACTGGGCGTACGCCTCAGCCTCGTCGCGCAGCACGTCGTGGCTGGCGGTGGCCACGAAGGTCGGCGGAAGGTGAGCAAAATTGGTGCCGCGCAGCGGTGAAACACGCGGCTCCGCACTCGCGCCGGCATCGACGTAATGGCCCCAGAACCAGGCCATGTCGGCGGCGTCGAGACCGAAGCCACGGGCGAACATCCCATACGACGGCGCCGTCATCGCGCGGTCCAGTGCCGGATAGAGCAGGGCCTGGGCGGCAACGCTGACGTCGGTGCCCGCCAGTTCGGCAGTGGTCGCCGCGGCGAGGTTGCCACCGGCGCTGTCACCGACGACGGCGATCCGGCCCGGGTCGACACCGAGTGCGGCGGCGTGGCTGTGCACCCACCGCACGGTGGCGACACAGTCCTGGAGTGGAACCGGGAAGCGATGCTCAGGCGCTTTCTGATAGTTGACGGCGAGTACGACATATCCGGTGTCGCGGGCCAGAACCCGCGCGGGTTCGTCCACCAGATCCAGGTTGCCGATCACCCATCCGCTGCCGTGCAGCACGACGATGACGGGGTGCGGCCCACGGACTGCTGTGGGCCGGTAGATCCGGACCGGAAGGTCCGCGGTCGGTCCGGGGATGAACCGGTGCTCCACCGCAGCCATCTCAGGTGCCGGGTGCTGCAGGTCCAGGTAGCCCAGGGCGGCCAGGCGCGCGTCGGGTACCGACAGGGCGGCAATCCCCGGCGCCGCGGTCGCCGCGGCCAGGTGCGCGCGGGCCTGCGGGTGCAGGGCCGGTGTGTCGGTCACTGCGGCTCGCCATGGTTGTTGGTGAACACCAGCACGGTGCCGATCAGCGCCATGGTGGCGCCCACCCACACCGGTGAACGCCACCCCAGGCCCAGGGCGATGGTCGCGGCCCCGATCGCCGAAGCCATTGCGTTGCCCAGGTTGAACGCCGCGATGTTGGCCGCCGAGGCCATCGTCGGTGCATCCTCGGCGAAGCGCATCACCCGCAACTGCAGGGCCGGCGTCGCGGCGAACCCGACAACGCCCATGGCCACCAACAGCACAGCGACCGGTAGCCGCCACGCCGCGAGCAGTCCGTAACCGATCAGCACGATGGGCAGTAGCACCGTGAGAACGCGCAGTGTCCAGGTGAGATTGCGGTCGGCGGCCCAACCACCGACGAAATTGCCGATGAACAAACCGATTCCGAAGAGCACCAGCAGCCACGGCACCGCGCCGTCTCCGTAGCCGGTGACCCTGGTGACGAGGGGTTCGACGTAGATGAACGCGCCGAAAACGCCGCCGAACACCATCATGGTCAGCAGGATCGACACCACGACCTGCCGCCGGAAAAGCACCGCGAAGTGGCTCCCCGCTGTCGGTGGCGGTGCCGACATGCGTGGCACCAGGGCGGCCACACCGATCACGGCCAGCACGCCCAACGCGCTGATGATCCAGAACGCGCTGCGCCATCCCAGGTGTTGCCCGACGAAGGTGCCGAAGGGCACGCCGAGAACGTTGGACAGCGTCAACCCGCCGAACATGAACGCGATGGCCGAAGCCTTGCGGTCTGACGCCACGAGGTCGCCTGCGACCACGGCGCCGATCCCGAAGAATCCGCCGTGGCACAGTGCGGTGACGACACGGCCCAGCAGGGCGACGCCGAAATCGGGCGCCAGCGTGGTCAATGCGTTGCCCGCCACGAACAGCGCCAGCAACAGCAACAGCGCGCCCTTCGGCGGCCGCCGCGACAGGACCGCGGTGACAGTGAATGCGCCGACCACGACGGCCAGGGCATAGCCCCAGATGAGTGCGCCCGCGGCGGGAACACTGACACGTAATGCGTCGGCGACCCCGGTGAGCAATCCAGCGATGACGAACTCGGTGAGCCCGATCCCGAACCCGCCGACGGCCAGGGCGAGCAGGCCAGGGTGCATCCGGCGCACCGGCGCATCAGAACTGTTCTTGGGCAGCGTGGAGCTATCCATGGATGATCTCCTTGGAGTCGATGTCAGTTGCAGCGCAGCAGCATTGGCTGCGCGGCGTCACTCGGTGATGGTGGTGCTGGCCAGCAGGCGCAGCGCGGCCTCATCGTTGGAGCCGGGTTCGGCGTGGTGCAACAGCAGCCGGTGGCCGTCGTCTTCGGGCAGATGCAGGATCTGGAAATGCAGGTCGAGGCGCCCGACCGTCGGATGGTGGTAACGCTTGACGCCGTGCGTGCACAACGCCACCGGTTGCGCGGCCCACAGTTGGGCGAAGTCGTCGCTGGCCACGCTCAGGGTGCCGACCAGTCGGGCGAGATCGTCGTCGGCGACGTAGGCGGCGCTGACGTAGCGCAGGGAGGCCACCGCCAAGGTGGCCTCGGCTTCCCACTCGCGGTGCATGCTGCGCGACTGGGCATCGGTGAACATCATCGCCACCTTGTTGGGCGGCTCGCCGCCATACGGCGCGGCCGGGTCCAGATGCGGCGCAAGCAGCGCGTGACCCAGCCGGTTCCACGCGATGATGTCCTGCAATGGCGACAGCACGACTGCCGGGACATCGGACATCGCGTCCATCAGCGTGACGAACTCGGGTCGCAACCCGGTTCGCCCAAACCGCGGCCGGGCATCGCTCGCCGAGGCCAGCCGCTGCAGATGCGCCCGCTCGACCTCGTCGAGCGCCAACGCCCGGGCCAGCGCGTCCAACACCTGGGTCGAGGGATTGGTCGCCAGCCCCTGTTCCAGCCGGGTGTAGTACGTCAGCGAGACCCCGGCCGCCTCGGCCAACTCTTCACGGCGCAACCCCGGTACCCGGCGGGGCCCCGCCCCGACCACCCCCGGCAACAGTGCGGTGTCGGCCGCGGCGCGCCGGCTGCGCAGAAACTGCGCCAACTGGGCATCTGAACCACGTGCGTTCGTCATGGCTTCCATGGTGCGCGATGTTCGCGTGGCGCACCTGTCCCTGGCAGTGCCAGGGAGCGACCGCGTTCAGCGAAGACAGCACCACTGCGCGCCGAGGACACTTGATGTGTGCGCACTGCCGAACCCTTGTTGACGCCTACGTTGGTGATCGTCTGTGTGGTGATGGCCGTCGCCGCGGCCGCGGTGAACCGCCTGGCCCTGAACGGGTCGCCGCGGGCGGCGCCGGCCGCGGCGGTCCGTGCCGCCGTTCAGCTGGCGGCGGTGGCGACCGTGCTTGCGTTCGCGCTGCAACGGATGTGGTCCTCGATCTTGGTCGTTGCGGTGATGTTCACCGTCGCCTCGATCACCGCCGCGCGCCGCAGTCAGGCGAGCCGTGGCGGCGGGTGGCTGGCCCTTGCGCTGGGCACCGGAATGATCGCGGTCATCCCGCTGCTGCTGCTCAGCGGTGTGGTGCCGTTCACCGGTGTCGCGATGGTGCCCGTATTCGGCATCGTGCTGGGTGGAACGATGACGGCCTCGGCGGTGGCGGCGCGCCGTGCCCTTGATGCGTTGAACCAACGCGCCGGCGAGGTCGAGGCGGCACTCAGTGTGGGCTTGTCCGAACGCTTTTCGCGAATGATGGTCATCGAGCGGGAGCTGTCTGACGCCCTGTTGCCCAATCTCGATCAGGCCAGAACTGCCGGACTGGTAACCCTGCCAGGAGCATTCGTCGGTGTGCTGCTGGCCACCGGCTCGGCCGCGCAGGCCGGTGCGGTCCAGGTTCTGGTGCTCGTCGCGCTGCTGCTGGCGCAGGTGTGCGGCGTCGCGGTGGTCGGGGAACTGGTCGCCCGCGGCAAGATCGAACGACGCCTTTCACTACGTGTTCCGCGAGGACCCTGAATCACCAGTAGGTTTCGCGGTCTTCACCTTCGGCGCCTAGCATCCTGTCCAGGGTCCGGCTCACAATCTCGACAAGGTCGATAGTGCCGATTGCGTTCGCGTGCCGGGCTCGGCGGTAAAGAGCACCAACGAGGTGTCCGAGTCCGGAATCGCGAGTAAGTCGCAGTGCATCTCGATCGGCCCCACGACTGAGTGCGTCATCCTCTTGATCTGATGACGTGGTAGCACTACGTCGACCTGATGCCACAGATCCTCGAATTCCGAACTCCGAAGACGCAACTCGGCGATCAAACTGCTGATGCCGTCATCGCGTGGATACCGTGTCGCGGCCAGGCGGAGTTGACTCACGGCGAAGCGTGCGAAGTCTTCGCTGCCCGTGACCCCGAAGTGGCGCTGAGAGACATCTGGCTGGAGGAAGAAGTTCCTCATCAGATTGCGCTCGGTAGGTGTCCTGGAGAACGGATCCCCAAACAGAGCTGCCGCCAGTTCATTGCAACCGATGAGGTCATACTTCGTGTCCAGGACGAGCACCGCGGTGCCAGGCATGCGATGGATCAGCTCCGGGATCCTCGACGCCGAGCGCCCGGGCATGCCTCTGTCATGTTCCACACGTCCGGAAAGGCTCAACAAGAGGGACCGCTCGTCTTGATCCAGTTGCAGCGCGCAGCTGAGACCCTCGAGCACTCCCCCCGACGGCCGCGACGCACGAGCTTGCTCAAGGCGGGTGTAGTACGACGCCGAAATGTGCGCCATTGCCGCGACTTCCTCACGTCGCAGGCCGGCAGTCCGCCGTCGACCATCGTTGGGCAGCCCGACGTCGGAAGGCGTGAGTCGCGCCCGTCGGTCCCGCAGGAACCGAGCCAGCGGCCGTTGATCCATCACCCCATGATGCCTCTGACGCAGTGCTCATGGCTGACACAACCTGTGTCTGGTTCGCCGAGTGCCTCCCAGCCACAGTGGAGCACATGAGATCGACCTCCCCGCGAGTCGTCAACGTCTCGAGCGCAATGGGATCAATCGCCCTGATCACCGACCCCCAAATCGAAGTCACCAAACTGAATCAAGCCGCCTACCAGACTTCCAAGGCAGCGTTGAACGCCCTCACCGTCCTGTACGCCAACGAACTGCGGCCCGACGGCGTGAAGGTGAACGCGGTATGTCCGGGATACCGCGCCACTCAACGGTGGACAGCCCACCCCGGGTGCCGGCGACCCTGCCGACGGAGCAACAGTAGCCGTGGCCATGGCCCTCATCGCCAACGATGGACCGACAGGACAGTTCACCGGTGATACCGGTGAGCAGTACCCGTGGTGAAAAGACATCCGATCCACGTCGAAAAGGCGCAACACCTGACAGCCTGCAACGTCACTGTCCAGTCCGATCAGCCTGACATCTGCTGCGGCCGAAGCCGATTCGGCAGCCCATCGACACGCGCCGACGACGGCTGGCGGCGAAGCCGAATCACAGGACCAGCTATCCGCGGATAACCCGTCTCTGAACGACAGCTCGACGGGCGGGAATCGTGGTTAGCACTTCGACGCGCTGCAGCCCAAGACGGAGAACCGATGCCCGAAAACCCTATCGACAATCGCACCGAAGCTGAACCTGAATCGACCACCCCCGACGAGCCATCTGGAGTATCGCGGCGCAGTTTCATCGGCTGGAGCGGCACCGCTGTCGTGGTATCGGTAGGCGGCACCGTCCTGGTAACGCGGCTCGCCGACCGCGGCGCAGAATCTGCTGCTTCTGCGGCCGACATTCCGGTGACGTTACGTGTCAACGGCACCGAGCACACAGTCGACCTCGACCCGCGAACGACGTTACTGGACGCACTGCGCGATCGCATCGGACTGACCGGCACCAAGAAGGGATGCGACCACGGGCAATGCGGTGCTTGCACGGTGCATGTCGACGGACGGCGGGTACTGTCATGCCTGACCTTGGCGGCAACCGTGCAACGCCGCGCGGTCATGACCATCGAAGGCCTGGCCGACGGCGATGAGTTGCATCCCGTACAGCAGGCTTTCATCGACAACGACGCCTTTCAGTGCGGCTTCTGCACACCCGGCCAGATCATGTCGGCCGTGGCCGTCATCGAGGGCGGACGCACCGGCACCGACGACGAGATCCGCGAGCAGATGTCGGGCAACATTTGCCGTTGCAGCGCTTACCCTTTCATCGTCGAAGCCGTCAAGGCAGCCAGCGATCGGATGTCCTGATATGCGCCCCTACGGCTATACCGTGGTCGATTCGGTGGCCGCAGCCACCACCCACGGCGGCTCGGCCAAGGCGTATCTCGCCGGTGGCACGACCCTGGTCGACCTGATGAAGTTGGAGGTGCTGACCCCCGAGCAGGTGGTCGACATCAACGGCTTGCCCTTGACCGGCATCACGGTCGGTAGCGCCGGTCTGCGTATCGGTGCGCTGGAACGCATGAGCGACGTCGCCGAACATCCGGCCGTGCGAAGTGATTTCAGCCTGGTCATCCGAGCACTGGAACTCAGCGCCTCTCCGCAATTACGCAACATGGCCAGCATGGGCGGAAACCTCTTGCAGCGCACTCGATGCAGCTACTTCCGCGATGTATCGATGCCATGCAACAAGCGCGAGCCCGGAACCGGCTGCCCGGCCATCGACGGCTACAACCGCGGCCACGCCATACTCGGTACCAGTGACGCCTGTGTAGCCACCCACGCCAGTGACGTCGCCGTCGCACTGGTGGCCGCCGAGGCAGCGGTGGAACTGAGCAGTTCAGAAGGTGGGGGCAGTGTTGCCCTCGAACAGTTCTACCGCAAGCCCGGTGCTACACCGGAGGTCGAAAGCGATTTGAAGCCGGGAGAACTGATCACCACCATCACAGCACCCCGGTTTCCCAAAGGAACCAAGACGGGCTACCTCAAGGTGCGCGATCGCCAGTCCTACGAATTCGCGCTCACCTCCGTGGCGGTCGCGATCACGCTGCGCGACAACATCATCGTCCGCGCCCGCCTGGCCGCCGGTGGGGTGGCCACGGTGCCATGGCGACTGCTCGACGTGGAGAAGCTGCTGACGAACCGGCCCGCCACCGCGGTCACCATCGAGACTGCCGCCCAAGCAGCGGCCACCGACGCCCGACCGCTGAGCCACAATGGTTTCAAGACTCATCTGTTACGCCGGGCGATCATCCGAGCTCTTACCGACGTCACAGGCATCGCATGACTCCGTCACCGCTGGGCGGCGAAATCTCCCGCGTCGACGGGCGGGCCAAGACAACCGGTGCGGCGCGGTACTCGGCGGACTACCAGGAGCCGGATCTGGTGCATGCCGTGTTGGTTTCGGCCGCCACCGGGCTGGGGACCGTCACCGCGATGAACACCGACGCGGCAACGCGCGCACCGGGTGTGCTCGCGGTGTACACCCCGTTCGCTCCGCTGCAGCTGCAGCCTGTCGCCGAAGATGCGCTCGGCGAGAAGTACCGTCCGCTACAAGACCGTGAGGTGCGCTTTCACGGCCAGGCCATCGGTGTGGTGGTTGCCGACAGCTTCGAGCATGCGCGTGACGCAGCGGCCATGATCACCGTCGACTACCAGTCCCGCACTCCGAGAACATCGCTGGCCGACGCCGGACCCGGAGTCAGCATCGCCATGCCGGACTCGGGCAACAAGACCATCCTGGCGCCGGGGATCACCTCGATCGAGGCCGCACTAGGCGACAGTGATATCACCGTCGAGACCACCGTCACCCAACCGGCTCAGCATGCCGCGGCGATGGAACCGCACGCGTCCGTGGCGGTCTGGCGCCAAAACGTCCTGACGCTCTACACAGGCACCCAGTTTCCCGGCCGGGCCATTGCCGGCATCACCGGTGCACTCGGGCTGACGCCCGAGCAGCTGCGGATCATCTCGACATACGTCGGTGGCGGCTTCGGCAGCCGCGTGCTCCCGTGGTCGGACGTCATCCTGGGCGCAGCGGCGGCTCGCCAGCTGAACCGTCCGGTCAAGTTGATCTTGACCCGCACCCAGGTCTTCACCATCGTCGGGCACCGCTCGGCGGTTCGCCAGCGAGTGCGCTTGGGTGCGCGCGCCGACGGGACACTCACCGCAGTCAGCCACGAATCCGACGCCGAGGCCCCAGCGGTGGGCGGCTGGCCCATGCGCACCGCGGCCGAGACCACCGCAGCGCTGTACCGCACCCCGAATCTGCATGTGGACCAACGCCAGGTCACTCTGGACACTCCACCGAGCTGGGCAATGCGGGCGCCCAATGAAGCGCCCGGAGCGTTTGCGATCGAAACCGCGATGGATTAACTGGCGGTGGCGACCGGCGTCGACCCGGTGCAGTTACGGATGCGCAACTACGCGACGACACTGCCCGGCACCAATCGCCGTTGGACCAGCAAAAGACTCGATGAATGCTACCGACTCGGCGCCAGTCGATTCGGCTGGGAACGCCGCGCCAGCATCCCCGCAACGATCCGCGACGGCCAGTGGCTGATCGGCATGGGGATGGCTACGGCGATCTACCCGGCCGCCGGCCGTTCCGCGAACGCGGTTCGGGTGCAGTTTCGCGATGACGGCACCGTACTGGCGTCGACGAGCATCATGGACATCGGCACGGGTGCCGCGACCGCATTGGCGATCGTCATCGCCGACGCGGTAGGCCTGCCGATGGACCGTATCGTCACCGAGGTGGGGGACACCATCCTGCCGCCTGGGCCCGGCGCCGTCGGCTCCCGCGCAACCGGCAGCATGGCTCCGACGGCCCGGACCGCCGCACGGGCCGCCGCACGGGCCGCGATCGACAATCTCGTCAGGGTCGCCTCGTCGAATCCAAGTTCGCCGCTGGCAGATTCGGACGCACCAGTGTCCTACGCTGCCGGCACGTTGCGAGCGGGCAACGCGCGCTTAGGTTTCGCTGATCTGCTACACAGGATGCGAATCCCGGGAATCGACGCCATCCACAGCAGCGCCGACAGCATTTCTCCCCAGTTCGCTGCACATGGGTTCGGAGCGCACTTCTGCGAGGTGCGGGTCAACTCGTTGACGGGAGAAACGCGCGTCGCCAGATTCACCACCGTCGTGGACATCGGTCGGGTGATCAACGCGAAGGCGGCCCGCAGCCAGGTGGTCGGAGGCGTCATCTTCGGCATCGGGCACGCCTTGCTGGAAGCCGATCCGATCGACCCTTCGGGCCGCTTGGCCGCCACCAACCTGGCCGACTACGTCGTTCCGGTCAACGCGGATGTTCCGTTCATCGATGCGGTATGCCTCGACGGCGACGACCCCGATTTCAGCGAGGTCGGAGCGCGCGGCGTCGGCGAACTCGGCGCCGTGGGATCGGCCGCGGCAATAGCCAATGCCGTTTACAACGCCACCGGACTCCGGGTCCGTGACCTGCCCATCCATCCGGAGGTCCTGCTGCGCTGATCGCGTAATCCACGCCGTTGCGTGTCGTTTGACAAAAAGTTATTCGATGGAGGAGTTTCCATGTCAGTTCTCGATGCATCCGATCTCGAGCGTTTCGTCGCCGCCGATCCCGACGGCCCGGTGGTGATGCTGAACCTGCTGCAATTCGTGCCGGACGGCACTGCCCGGTACCTGCAGTACATCGAGCGGTTCACGACCTCGGGACTCAATGAGCGGTACGGGGTCACGATCATCTACGCCGGTGCTGGCCATCCCTCCCTCGTCGCGACGGAACTCGGCGACTGGGACATGGTGCTGCTGGTCAGCTACCCGACTCGGCAGAGCTTCGTCGACATGGTCAACGACCCGGACTACGTGGCCTTCGAGCACCTGCGCACCGAGGCAGTCGCGCGCGCCGTCCTGCAGCCGACCATCCCGGCCATGTGACCCGGGTGGCTACTCGGCGCCGTTGAGGATGTCGAAGCACTCCAGCAGGGTGGTGATCTGTTGAGCGGTCAGCCGCCCGAGGCGATCGTGCAGCATGGGTTGCACACGCCCCTCCACCTCGGAGATGGCGACCTCGGCCGCCGGCGTGAGAGTGAGGTAGGACCGCCTCGAATCGGCGGGGTCCACGGCCCGCACCACCAACCCGGCTTTGGCCAACTTGGTCACCGCGCGACTGACCACCGACGCGTGCAGGCCCAGATCTCGAACGAGATCGCCAGGTGCGTCCACGCCGAGCTCGATCGACCGCAGTATCAGGAAATCGACGAGGTCCAGTTTCGCCACTGCCGCAACGTGCGTTCGAGCAGCACCCAGGACCGATTTGTTCAGTCGATACAGCGCATCGAGGAGTCGCATCTCGACGGCGCGTTGATCCCTGGTCACCGGCATCACCATATCAATGTCATCTGTCAACTATTGACTTTTGTCAACTATTTGCCCACCCTGATGAGATGCCCGCGACACCACCCGCCACTGCCCGGATAGACCTCCATCACCATGCGTTCCCACCGCAACTGTTCGGCGAAGACGTCGCGGGCGCGTTGGGAGCGAATTCGGGGTGGAAGTTCACCGCGGACGCGCCGGCCTGGACCCCCGACGCAAGCCTCGCGTTCATGGACGCCATGGGCATCTCCACGGCAATCCTGTCCCTTCCCAACGACATCGAGCCCTACCTACCGGCAACAAGCCGCCGCGGGTTCGCTCGCGAGATCAACACATTCTGTCGGCAGGTCGCCGACGAACATCCCGGCCGCTTCGGCTTCTTCGCCCACCTGCCGTCACCCACCGATCCAGACGCGGCACTGGAGGAGGTGGCCTACGCGCTGGACGTGCTGGGCGCGGACGGGGTCACCGTGACCAACGTCTACGGAACCGGCGAGAACGCCCGGTCGCTCGGCGACGCCGTGTTCGAAACCCTGTGGGCCGAACTCGACCGGAGGAAGGCCGTCGTGTTCCTCCACGGCGAACAGACCCCCGGGCGCAACCCCGCACCGAACAAGTTCCTGCCGGTACCGGTGGTGGAGGTGCCCAACGAGACCTACAAGGCCGCGGCCGACCTCGTCACGAGCGGACGCAAGCGCCAGTTCCCGAATGTGCGAATCATCTTGTCGCACTCCGGCGGAAGCACGCCGTTCCTCGCATCGCGGGTGGCCGGACTGTGTGCGTTCCACACCGACTGTGATCTCACCGCCGACGAGATCATCGCCGACTTTCGCACCTTCTATTACGAGACCGCTCTCTCGGGATTCGAAACGAACCTCGTGGCCCTGGAGAATTTCGTACCGGTGAACCAGATCCTGTTCGGCACCGACTTCCCGGCGGTCAGCCCGTCAGCTGCGGCATGGTACACGCGCAACGTAGACGCGTATTTCGGCGACCGACCCGACACACTGGCCGCGGTGATGGAAGGCAATGCGCGAAAGTTGCTGTCCCGATTCGCGTCGCGGTAGAGCCGGATCGGTCGCACTCGCGTCAACTCCGTCGCACGGGTCCTCGAACGCGATCAGGTTGGCCACCTCGTACACACAACCCACGCTCTTCGAACCGATGGCCCACACCACTGCCAGGACGTCCGCCCCACCGTCAGCACATGTCGCCAGCTTCACGAACGCATCCGTTAGCACGGCGATGGAGTCCCCGCGCGGTGCAGGGGCAAGTGGATGTACCCGTGCCGCGGCAAACACCACGTGTCGAGCAGCCAGGTCCACGGCCAGATCCAACTCGAGGCCGATCAGATGATGTTTGAGCGTGCACACATCGGCGTGCATCGACAGTAGGTTGATGTCGATGCACTCGTGTTCAGCGACCACGGGTTCTTCACTCCCAGCGCCGAAGCCGCTACTAGGCGTAAACGCTGGTATGCGTCGCAGGTGCCGGCTTGCATGTGGGGCTCGGACGTCATGATGTCGACCTGGGTGAGCCCGGGGCTGGCGATCGACTCGAGGGTGTCGTCGAACGACTCCTTGACGTCCGATGCCGAGCTGCAGGTGTGGGCCGACGTCACCGACGATGGAACCGTCAAAGCAGCCTCGGTCGAGGGAACCGCACGGATCTGCTCACCGGGTTGTACGGGCTCTAGGACCCCGATTTATCGTGCTCCAGAGCACTTCACGGAATGAGATCGTCCACCAGGATCGGTGTCTTCCGCACCCTCTTCCCGGTGGCGTGATGCACCGTGTTCGCCACTGCCGCCACCGTACCCAGGACGCCGATTTCGCCGACTCCTTCGGCACCGCGTTCGTTGGCGAAACCTTCGGGGCCATCGATCGTCTCGACGTGAATGCCGCCCACGTCCGCGTTTACGGCGAAGTGGTAGGCGCCCAGATCGACACCGGCGAAGCGCCCGGCCGCATCAAACGGAGACTCCTCTAACAACGCCTGGCTCGCTCCCCAGATCATCCCCCCGACCAATCGGCGCAGCGGTCGGGATCGCCGCGGGTCGACCTGACGCTACTGGCAGTTCCCCCAGCTGGCCGAGGTGCCCTGCTTGCGCGAAAGCAAGCATATGGCATTGTTGGTGAGGGGCGGCGCGCGCAGCCGACGAGTATCGACCGACAGGAGTGCCACTCGTGCACGACGATTCACCTTCGCCCTTCCCACCCGGAAGGGGCACCCACTCGGGAGCCCTACTCCAGTTCGGGCGCAGCCGCGCTGATCTGTTGCAGTGGGCCTTACAGACCGGCGACCCGCTAGCCGATGCCGCTGCGGAGGAACTGCACGCACCTGGACGAAGCGCGCGCGCCTGCCTCGACGCCGGAATACGGAACGGTCTAGCATCGGTGAACGATCCGCCCCCTGCTGTCGAAGCCCTTCTGAGGCACTGCGAAACGTTTCCCGACTTCGCGAACGACGCGCTGATCGACAGGGGTTCGCTTGCCTTCTACACCATGCCTCCGCCCGTTCACATGGTGTCGCTGAGTGCCGGCGCGCTCATCCGCGTTTACGAATCGCCCTCCATCTCCCAGGTTCTCGCGACGACGGGACGCCTGATCGAAGGAGCCGATCGCCGCATCCGGGAAACCGGAAAATGGGTGTCAACCGCCATGCTCCCCGGTGGTCTGCGTCCGGGGCAGCCGGGCTACGTGGCGACCCTTCAAGTCCGGATGCTGCACGCGCAGATGCGACGAGTGGCGCGCAATCGCGGCTTCGACGAAGCCCTGCATGGTGTCCCCATCAACCAAGTTGATCTGGCGCGCACCTGGCTCGATTTCACCTACACCTCGATGCGCGCCGAGGCGATCATGGGGTTCTCACTGACCTCGCGCGAAACCCGCTCCCTGTACAGATACTGGTGGCTTCTCGCGCATCTGCTGGGCATCGACGCACGGCTTGTCCAGGGGGTCTCCACTCACGAACAGGCAGCCCGAGTCGACACTTTGTTGCAATATGTCACCGGACCTCTGATCGACGATTCCGTGGCGCTCGCGTCCGCCACGCTGAACTCCATCGCCGATCTGCTCCACGTCGGCCTCCGGCTGCCCGAACCGCTGGGATCTCGCGGGCTGGCGTCGCTCGCCCGCATGTTCCATGGCGACGCCGTGGCCGACGAACTCGGCATCTCACGATCACGAGCGGCCGACAGGGTCATCGACGCGGCGATCGAGCGGGTGCGGTCGTTCAGAAGTTCGCTGCGAACCGAACCGACGAAATGGAGCGCCCACATCGAAGACAATCTTGCCGCCGCTCGGCAGTCCGTTGCGGCGTCCGATGCCGCCCTGTACGAGAACGCCCACGCCACACATCGGAGTGAACCGTGACGTGGGATGTCTCGACATCAAGTCGCGGCTTTATCGGTCGCCCGCCCGCGGCGGTGTTCGACTTCGTCACCCGGCCACGCAACTGGGTCGGCACGCATCCAGTTACCGATGACGTCCGTTTCAGCGGAGATGATGCTCGCGCCACCAACGGCGACGAATTCGTCGAAACCATAGGCGGCGGTCAACCGGGCTTCGACGTTCGATGGCGGGTGAGCACCTGCGAAGTCGACCGCCGGTGGGTTATCGAAACCGACGCGCTGGGAGATTCCGACGTGTCGTGTCGCATTCAGTACGAATTCGAGCCCGCCGGCACGGGCACGTTGTTCCGCAGGCACATGAGGATCAGCTACCCGCCCGCCGAGAACACCGACAGGACGTATCGCGTCCCACCCGATGGTGCGGCCAATGCCGATGTGCATGACCGTTACATCGAATCCGTCAAGCAACGACTGGAATCGTCGTAAACAACCGAGGAGGTTGGTATGCCGGCGCTTGATGACGACGCCGTTCGAGCGACCGCCGCGCGATTCGCCACGCCCAGGTCCTACGGCAACTTCATCAACGGACAGTGGTGCGATACGCGCAGAGGTCGCGTCCTGGACCTGTGCAATCCCGCGACGCGCGATGTGGTCGGGCACATCGCACGCAGCAGCCCAGCCGATGTCCAGGAGGCGGTGCGGGCTGCGCGCGCAGCGTTTCCCTCGTGGTCCGGCACGCCGCCTGTGCAACGGCAACGCGCGCCGCTGGCCATCGCCGACAGGCTGCGCCAGCGCCGTCTCGACTACGCGGTCCTTGAGTCACTGAACAACGGTAAGCCGGTCACCGAAGCCTATCTTCACGACGTGCCCTCTGCGATAGAGCAATTCGAGTACTTCGCAGGTGCCGCGTACCACGTGAAGGGTGACGTTGCGGACTTCTGTGACACGACGGTCGTCACTCATCGTCAGGCGATCGGCCCGGTAGCGCAGATCATTCCATGGAACGTCGCCCTGCTGATGGCTTCGATGAAGCTCGCGCCGGCGCTGGCGGCCGGATGTACGGTTGTCTTGAAACCTGCCGAGTCCGTCTGCCTATCGGTCCTCGAGCTCATCGACGACATTTGTGATCTCCTGCCGCCCGGAGTGATCAACGTCGTGACGGGACTCGGAGCGGAAGTCGGCGAGGAACTGGTCGGGCACCCCGATATCCGAAAAGTCGCGTTCACAGGCAGCCGGGAAACCGCCCGGAAGATCCTGCGATATGCATCGACAAACATCATTCCGCAGACCCTTGAACTCGGTGGTAAATCGGCCAACATCGTCTGCCCCGACGCCGACGTCGCCGCCGCAGCAGCATCCGTGGCGGTGTCCACCGTCGTCAACAAAGGAGAGGTGTGCCTGGCCGGATCACGGGTGTTCGTCCACGATGCCGTCAGGGAGGAGTTCCTCGAGCACCTGCACAGCATGCTCGCCTTCGTGCGGCAGGGCGATCCCCTCGATCCGACCACCACGCTCGGAGCACAGGCATCCGAGGCCCAGTTCGTGAAGATCCTCGACTACATCGACATCGGGCGAGCGGAGGGGGCAACCGTCTTTCATGGTGGAAATCGGGCCACCGTACCAGGTTTCGAAAACGGCTGGTTTGTTCAGCCCACGGTCTTTACCGATGTCCGCAACGACATGCGCATCGCGCAAGAGGAGATATTCGGGCCCGTCACCTCCGTCATCGGGTGGACGGATGAGACCGCAATGCTCCACCAGGTCAACGACACTCGGTACGGCCTCGCCGGTGGTGTGTGGACGAAGGATGTCTCACGCGCACAGCGGATTGCGCGTTCGATGGACACGGGAACGGTCTGGATCAACCGCTACTTCAACTTGACCCCCGGCCAAGCGATCGGCGGAGTCAAGGAGAGTGGATTCGGCCGAGAGGGGACGCTCGGCACGGTCCTCGATCACTACACCGTGCAGAAGGTCGTGGCCTACGATCTGCAAGCCTGACGTCGGTCGCCGGTGGAACCGATCAGGACGACGCGCCTCCAGGCGAGAGTTAGAAGACGGCCTTGATCTCCATACTGACCGGGGTATTCGGTGTGGAGGTCACCGTGAACAGTCTCGCGGAGAAAGCGTTCATCCTCGCTCCGGTGAAGATCGAACTGCGGAGACGCGCCAGCCCGAAGCGGACGGAAGACATCCGCTCGATGTCGGTGCCGATGATGCCCAAGTTCCCGTCCAGTGCAGAACTAGCGGCTGCACAAGAACACCGCCCTCGGGAAAGCCTGCCGCTCGAATTGCGTCAGCCTGATCAGCCGGGTTCTTCCGTAGCCACACTCTGTCGCTGCGTTGGGGGATGTACTCGCCGACCAATACGACGCCTCAAGTGCCGGTCAGCGATCGAGGATCGGAAACGCCTGCGTCCCACGGGCCAATGCGGTTTCGGTGACGATGACGTTGGCCGCTGGCTCCCGCCGGGCGCTGAACCCGGGACGGCCGATACCGTCTTGGCAGAACATGGGCAGATTCAAGAGGTTTACTGTGCCGCCACCGATCCACGCGCGCATGACGCGGCCGGTCTCCAGCAGCGCCGTGAGCTCACCGGAGCTACGGGAACAACCGACGCCGATACTCCCGGTGCGAGGGCAGCTCGGATAACTGTCACGGCTCGATTGTCGCAGCGACCCGGAGGCTCTCGCCCGCCATGCGGCGCACCGGGTTCGACAGCGCGCCGATACCGTCAATCTCGACGCGAACGGTCTGACCGGCTTTCAGGAACTTCCCGGTGTTCTCGGCGACACCCGCGGGAGTTCCGGTCAGGATGACGTCCCCAGGCTCGAGCGTGACGTAGTGGCTAATCTCCGATATCAGCTCGGCGAAACCGAAAATCATGTCGGTAGTGGACGCCTGTTGACGTAATTCGTCGTCGACGTACGTCCGCAACACGAGGGGCTCCCCGGTGTCGACATCGTCGGCGCTCATCATGCAGGGCCCCAGCGGTTTGAAGCTGTCGAACGACTTCGCGACGGGGACGCTCGCACGTCCGGCATGCGCGCGACGACCTAGTTGGACGTCCCGCGCCGACACGTCGTTGGCCGCGGTGAGCCCTGCGGCATGGCGCCACGCGTCGTCGACGGTCACGCGGCAGGCCGCCGTTCCCATGATGAGTGCCACCTCCCCCTCGTAATCCACTTCCTCGGCGGCCAATTCGGGTAGCACGATGGCATCGCCCGGATTGCTCACCGCCGAACCCACCGCGAAATGGAAGCGCGGGTGCGATGGCACGTCCGCGCCGATCTCGCAAGCATGGTCGGCGTAGTTGAGCCCGACGATGCAGATCTTTCCAGGCCGGCGAACGGGCGCGAGCATCGGCACCGCTTCGACCGCTACGACGTCTCGAACCGGCGCGTTCAGCGCTCGGTCCAGCTGACCGCCGCGGATGAGGTCGTCGAGTGATAGAGCCAAGTCCAGAAGGCAGAGATTCTCCCCTTCAATTCGTGCCACGCCTTGGGTGGTCTGCGCGAACCGTGTCACCGCACGACCGTTCTGCACAGCACAACCGCCGTGAGAGCACCAGCATCTTCAGAGCTGCTGCCAGCCCAGGCGATGAATCCGTCTGGCCTGACCAACGTCAAGGGCATCGGGTATGAGGCGGATGCGTCGCTCCCGCGTAAGTGGATGACGTCCAACGGCGCTCCTGAATCGGCGAAAGACGCTATCCAGTCATCGACGTCGGGCCCGTCCGGTGAAACGAGCAGTACGAAAGACCGGCCGAAAAGGTCGAGCACGGAACTGCCGTCCGGAAGTTCGACGTGAGGGGCTCGGCGGCCTGGCATACCTGCGGGAACGTACGTGCTGTGGCCGTCGGGTGCCTCCGAGGTGTCGGCACCGATCACCACGGGAGACCCCGTGTAGCGGTATCCGAGTTGGGTGCCGAGCGAAGACCATTCCACCGCCCGCGTTCGCATCACGGCATCGGCTGCGCGGGCCCGGGCTGTATCGCCGTCCTTGCCGTCGTCATCGAGATTCGCAACCGTCGGTAAGGCGATGTCCGCCAAGTAGTTTGCTTGGGCGCGTCGTGCATTGCGCTCGGCGACAGGCTTGCGTTCCAGGTGGTAACTGTCGAGCAATTCGGGCCCGGCCTGTCCACGAAGCACCATGTCAAGCTTCCAACAGAGGTTGTGCACGTCCCCTATTCCCGTGTTCATGCCGTGACCTCCCGATGGCCACATCTGATGAGCGGCGTCCCCGGCCAGCAGAACACGCCCGACACGGTAAGCCGATGCGACCACAGTTCGTCCGGACCACGTTCTGGAGTCGACGACATTCACCTCGATGTCGACGCTGCCAATGCAGTCCCTGATCGTCGCCACCACATCGCCGACACCATGGCGCTCGCCGGGTCGCAGCGGATACGTGACGCGCCACAAATTGTCGCCGTTGAGCGAGCCGAAAATCGCCCGGCGAGGCCGGAGGGCGTAATACTGCACCGCGGGGCGCGCATCGGTTATCGCGAGAAGGTCGGGGATATCGGCGAAGACGCCCTGCCAGGTAGCTTCCGCCGGAACCCCCTCCAGTGCCACGCCGAGCTGGCGACGAATGGTGGACCCGGCTCCGTCGCAAGCGACGATGTAGGAGGCCATCACCCGCTTGCTGACGTCCCGCGACCGCTGGAGAAACGCGACGACACCATCGCTGTCCTCGGCTGTCCGCAAGCACCGCCATCCGTATCGAACGGTAACGGAAGGAAGCGCATTCGCCCTGTTGCGCAAAGCGGTATCGAACCAGAATTTCGGCCACCACGCGCCACCTTCTGGACTCGTGCCCGATAACGACAACAACCTATCCGCATTGGATGGTCGAGGAAAGCGGGCGACCTCGTGCGCTGTCAACCGAGTCACAAAGGCTATGTCCCGGGGGTGGTCAGCTGGGAAGCCACTCCTCTCCACTTCACCCGACAGTTGATGCTGGCGAAGCCATTCCATCGTTCTGACGTCGATGGACTCGGCAGTCGGGTAGGTGATCGACCCGTCACTGCTGTCGACCACCAGAACGCGGACGCTTCGCGTCCCCAGATCGATCGCCGCGGCGAGCCCGACCGGTCCCGCTCCGACCACGACGACGTCGTACTCATCCGAGTCGATCTCGTAGATGGCCTGACTGGCGACGGTCACCGTCATCGACGGACACCGCTGTAACCTGCGGCCTCGCCTCCCGGCGCGAAGTACTCCTCGGGATCGATCTTGTGCCCGTCAGGATTGCGCTGGAAATCCTCGGACTGCATGAACGTTCCCATCTCCTCTTCTGTCGCGAAGTTCATGCCCGACAACTCCACCTTGTTGCCGTCAGGGTCGCGGTAATAGAGGCTGCTGGCCACGCCGTGGTTGGCCGCTTCGATCGGGAGCTCGCCCAGCGCCTTGAGGTGGCGGTACTGACCGTGCAAGCGCTCCAGGTCGGGGTATCGGACCTGCAGGTGGTGGAGCCCGACCGAACGTCGGTCGGTCCCACCGACATCGGCGCATTCGAACACCGCGATGCGTTGTGTGTAAGGAAATCCACCCGGCAGTTGGAAGAACGCGATCCGGGTCGGCGTGTCCGGATCCGTTGTGTCCACTCCACCGGCGGGAGTCATATCCAGCGTCGGAGGCCGCCGCAACACCTCGGAATAGAACCAACATAACCTCTCGTAGTACGGGGTACGCAGGACGACCTCGGACAAGCCGATGCGAAACGACTCGCTCATGCTCTCTTTCGACTCCTTGCCTGAATTGATCCGCGCTAGCGGGATAGCGTCTCGACCGGGCTGTAGCTGCCCTTACCGGCTCCGAGCGTGCGGTCAAGCTCCTTGCGTCGCCATTCGCGGTGCCGGTGGTCGACCAGCCGCGCAACGGTCGGAATCTTCTGGCAAGCGGTGTCCCGGATGAAGTTCGGGGCGAACCGCAACAGTGGTGCAAAGCGCCAGGGCCCGACGTTCGGAAAGTCCGACTTGACGTACGACCCCGGGGTGTAGAAGTAGGCGTGGCCCAACTGGAATCGGTAGTTCAGCTCGGCCTTGGCCCGCTTCCATCCTCGGTCCTCGGGATCGGGTTTGTAGGAATCCATGAAGGAATGACACAGCTTGCGGCTGTCGTCGTTGTCCTCGGTGCGCTGCGCCAGCGCGGTCAACCGCATCGCCCGGTAGGCATCCTCCATCGTTTCCGGATACCACGGTGTCTCTACGCCCATCACGTAGCCGATGTAACGCCACATGTGCAGCATGGCGACGATGTCGTCATCGGTCGTCCGGTAGCCGATCGTGCGTAGTTGCGCCCCAGAGATGATCGAACCCGCCATCAATGTGGTGAACATGTTGAATTGGCTGATCGGAACGCCGAGGCGCGGACGGTCCCATTCCTTGTGGTTGATGATGCGCGCTCGAATCATGCAGTGTAGGAGCCGCACGTGCAGGGAGGTCACGTACCCGGGATTGCCTCTACGCATTCCGTCCGGCTCGCTGATGTCCGTCCAGTGCTTGCACGTCTCCCAAAACCGGTTCAGCGCTGAATTTCCGGTGTAGGCGCCGGTCAGAATCAGCGGCTTGGTGACCGACGGGGTGCGGTATCCGGCGAACGTTGCCATCCCGAAGTACGGATAGAGCTCTTTTCCGTATCGCCGAAACACCTTCGCTCCGCGGTCCAGAAGGTCCCAATCCAACCAATCCGGTTCCGTGTGGATCTGGGTGAAGAGCTCAACGAGGGCAGGCGACGGATCGTCCACCGCCTTGATGCCACCGTGAACCGCGGTGTTGAACTCCTCCCGGGCCTGCCGTACCGACCCGCGAGTCCTCGCGTCGGCGTACCAGGCGTCGCCAAGTCGGTCACCCTGATCGAGCGCGCGACCCATGCTCGACACCACTTCCGGTGGTAGCCGAAGATCGGCCTTCGCGAGCTTCTCGAGCCGCTTCGTCAAGCCGATGCCGCTGGGCCGCTCGGCCTCTTCGAAATACACAAATGCACTGGGGCATTGGGGATTCCTCCGGTTCACCGGATCAATCGATGCTTCGCTCACTTGTCTACTTCTTCCTCAATCGTGATGATGTTCGAGAACCGCCTTGACGGTGACACCGGCTTCGACGTCGGCGACCGCGTCGTTGATGGACTCCAGCGGATAGACCGTCGTGATCTGTTCGAGTGGGAACCGGCCCTGTCGGTACAACTGCAGGATTCGCGGTATCAACACGGCGGGTGCCTGATGGCCGATGACCGACCCCATGACGCTGCGGCCCAACAACAACTCGAAGGCGTCGGTTCGGAACTCGGCTTGCGCAGGCGCAATGCCGAGGATCGCGGCCCGGCCCAACGGAGCCAATGAAGCCACCGCGGCCGTCATCGACTCCGGAGATCCGGTGGACTCCAGAGCCAGGCCGACACCCGCGCCACCGGTGAGTTCCATTACCGCATCGACTGGCGGGGTGGCGTTGATGTCGACCACGTCGGTGGCGCCGAGTTGCACCGCGAGATCCAGCCGCGCCGGGTGCCTGTCGGCGACGATGATTCGAGCTACGCCCGACGCGACCGCCGCCATGACCGCACTCAGCCCGACCGCTCCTGCACCGATGACAAGCAACGTGGCTCCGGGTTCGGCGTTCAGTACGTTCCACACTGCGCCAGCGCCGGTGCTGACTCCACACCCCAGTGGCGCGAGCACCGGCGCCGGGATGTCAGCGTCCACCTTGACCAATCCGCTCGGCCGACAAAGACTCAGGCCGGCGAAAGATGATTGCCCGAAGAAGTGGTCGTGGATCGGCCTGCCGCTCTGGTCGCGGAGGCCTACGGACCCGTCGGCGCGCTGCGCCCCGAAGTTCAATGCGAAGTGATCGGGGCAATACGCCGGCATCCCACCTCGACAATTGGCGCAACACCCACAGAAGTTGAAGCCGGCGATCACCCGGTCGCCCACAGCGAATCCCTCCACGCCCGAACCGGCGTACTCGACCACGCCCGCTCCCTCGTGCCCCGACACCACGGGCAGCGGCGTCGGAAGACGCCCTGCAGCGACCTCAAGGTCAGTGCGGCATAAGCCGGCCGCGAAGAAGCGGACAATCACCTCATCCGCGCGCGGCGTCTCGACGCCCACCTGCTCGACAACAAAGCCGCTAGCCCCAGCACGGCTCACCGCTGCCGTGGTCGCCATCATCCTTCTGCACCCTTCACGGTCGTCGAATCAGTACGCGATCAATGGATTCATGCCGGGAAAGTGGGAACTGACAATCGGCATCCTGGCGGCCCTCAGCCGTTCGGCCCATTCGAAGCGTTGCCGTGCAGCGGCACCGGCGTCAGCATCGAAGCCGCACCGCCACTCGGCGTTGGCCACACCCAGCGGGTGATGGAACAGATCACCGACGAACGCCAAGGCGTCCTGGCCGTTCACATCGGATACCACGACAAGGGCATTGCCCGGTGAATGCCCCGGCGCGTGATGCAGGGTGAGCCACGGCAGCGGCATGGCTCGCGCGCCGGACCAGAACGCCAGGTGCGACACGATCGGCTGCAGCACGTGGCGTGCCTCGTGTTCCGGGTTCAGGCTTGCCCATTCGAGCTCGTGCACGTGGTAAACGGCATTCGGAAAGTACGGCGCACCGTCGACCGTGGCCCAGCCGATGTGGTCGGAATGAAAGTGGGTCAGGACCACGTGATCGATCTGGCCGGGCGTCACACCGAGCGCACGTAGCACGCCCGGGAGTTCGGAGGACCGGTGAGGCAACGAGCCATCCGGCAGCGGTGACGGCGTCGGACCGCCGCCGGTGTCGATCAACACGGTGCTACCCGACGAATCGACGGCGAGGAATCCCCCGTAGGGAACATTTAAGCGGCCATCGGAACTGAGATCGGTGGACATGCTTCGCCACACGTCCTCAGAGACATCGGGATAGAGCACCGACAGTGGCACCGGCATGATCCCGTCGACAACCGGGTGAACGTCTACTCCCCCCACACGCAACGGTGCCTCCCACATACTCCATGTCTACTTGCGCGCAAGCAAGCTGTCAAGGCGGGCCTCGCCCCGAGCGTTATTTTGCGGTGCATTTCGGGCAACCAGCCCCGCGGACGGGTCAACCGGTCGGCCAAAGTCAGCGACGATTCGGCTCGGGGCGCCAGCGATGCGAACCAGATCAGGGTGGCATCAGGCCCTGCCCTGGCGCCGGTAACCCTGCGGTCGCCATCCCCACAACCTCCTGATCATGGCCGGACACGCGCGACCCGTCATGTCCTTGCTAGCAAGCAAGTCATGCCGCCAATGGATAGCAGAGCAATGCTGCATTGGGAGGATCACCCACGCCGGCGCGCGCAGTGGTCCGATGTCAGCGCAGCGGGCGCAGCACAATCGGCATGCCGTCGACGGGTACCGGCATGCCGCCGTGGTCTTAGCGCGGCTGGTAATCCGGACTGGCGAGTTCCAGCTGGTAACGCCGCAGCAACCGGTGCATCACCGTCTTGATCTCCAACTGGCCGAACACCATTCCGATGCACTTGTGCGCACCACCGCCGAACGGTGCGAATGCATAGCGGTGCCTCTTGTGCTCGCTGCGCGGCTCGGCGAAACGCTCCGGGTCGAACTTCTCTGGATCCGTCCACAATTCAGGCAACCGATGGTTGACTGACGGCCAGGTCAGCACGCTGGTCCCGGCCGGGATGAAGTAGCCCAGCAATTCGGTGTCGCGCACGGCTTCGCGGAAATTGAACGGCAGCGGCGTCATCATCCGCAGCGACTCGTTGATTACCAAGTCGAAAGTTTCTAGCTTCTCCAGCGATTCCAAGTCCAGGGGCCCGTCGCCGATCCGCGCGGAATCGTCGCGCAAGCGCTCCTGCCACTCCGGATTGGCCGCCAGGTGGTAGGCCATCGTCGTCATCGTCGAGGTTGAGGTGTCGTGTGCGGCCATCATCAGGAAGATCATGTGGCTGACGATCTGGTCGTCGGTGAAGGTCTGCCCGTCCTCATCAGCGGCATGGCACAACACACTGAACATGTCAGTCCCCTCCGAGCGCCGCTTCTCGCCGATGCGGCTGGCGAAGTAGTCCTCCAAGGTCTTGCGGGCCCGGATACCGCGCCACCACTTCAGTGGCGGCACCGAGGCTCGCACGATCGCATTGCCGGCGCGCGTGGTGGTGGTAAACGCGTTGTTGACTGTGGTGACCAGAGATCGGTCGGTGCCGGCCGGCACGCCCATGAACACCTCGGAAGCGATGTCGAGCGTGAGTACCTTGATCGCCGGATGGAAAAGGAACCGCGGGTCCTCGGCCACCCAGTCGTCGGTCAACACGGTCGAGGCCACCGAATCGATGTGCGATATGTAGCCGCTGAGCCGGGTGCGGGTGAAAGCCTCCTGCATGATCCGGCGATGAAACATGTGCTCGTCGAAGTCGAGCAGCATCAGACCGCCCTCGAAGAACGGGCCGATCGCCTTGGCCCAGGCGCGCTGCGAGAAGTCCTTGTTGCGGTTGGAGAAGACCGCCTGAGTGGCGTCGGGCCCCAGTGCCATCACCGACGACAATGCCGGCGAAGCGGTGAAGTAGATAGGGCCGTGCCTTCGGTATAGGTCCAGTGCATAGTCCGGACCGCCACGGAACATCTCGATTGCGTGCCCAAGGACCGGCAAACCGGAGTCACCCATGACCGGCTTGAGCCCACTGCCGGCAAATGGCTCGGCGAGCACGAATTGGTCCCAGTCCTTGACCTTGAGCCGCTTCTCCAGAGCGCCAAGCCCCGGCGTCGTCGCCGGCATCAAGGTAAGCCGCCGCTTGATCTGGTCCAAAAGGTAACGGGAGGTACTGATGGTCGCCATGTGCGGCTCCTGAGTTGCGAGGACGTGTGGTGGAGATCACCGATAGTCGATGATCTCCCCGAAACTTGACGCATGTCAAGTTTCGGGGCCATCACACTTCCGTCGAGACCTTCACCATTCCGAGTTACTGAGACATCCCAAATCACCTGCGAAATAATGACTCTGATGAGGGATCCGCGCCGCGGCTGTCACCCCGACTGGCAGCCGGCACCACACGATTGCGAACTCGCAACGGATCAACTTCACTCAATGCACTTTTACCGACATGTACCTAGGCTGCCTGCCAGCAAGTAGGCTGTCGCACGGCACCGTCTCAATGCACGTGTCGAGCAAGCACGAGGCGCGCGTACACCGGCCACTTCTGCAGCCCGGCTCACGCAATGAACCCACGGCGCGCGGTATCCCGCGACACCTACCGGTGTAATCGTCCTGCCCGTCGGCCATATCGGGCTTGTCAGCGTTAACGATGGCTGGTCAAGGGGCACACCGATAGTTCAACTGGGCGCTGAGCAAGGACTCTCCGGGGTACGTGTTCGCACAACGTCAAGTTGAATGAAGCCACAGGTGGGTCGCACGGAAAGTGCGTGACCGACACGTGAGTATGTGTGTGCCCGGCCTTACGGGTTGGCAAAGCACTAGCCTGATACCCGACATTTGTCGGAAGGACACCGTAGTGGTAGATCGAACGCGACCGGAGCAGACCGCGAGCGGACCCCGCCCCGTAGAGCATAAGGACGCCGCACGTCGTCAGGACATCTTGCGCGCCGCGACCAAACTGTTCGCCGAACAGGGCTACCGCGAGACGAATCTCAATCAGATCGCCGTGGAGTTGGGTTTTCGCCGCCAAGCCGTCTATCACTACTTCCGCGCCAAAGACGAGATCCTGTACGAGCTGATTGCACAGGCCGGAGAGTCGATGATCTCGACGTCACAACCCATTTTCGACGCCGATCTGGAGCCCACTACGGCTTTGACGGAGATCGTGCGCAACCATGTCCGCGTCGTACTGGCCCAGCCCGACACCTTCCGCGTCCAGTTCGCGGAGTTGAACAAGCTCAGCGGCGAACGCGCTGAAACACTGCGAAAGGGCATGTCCGACTATGTCCACCGCATCGCCGACGTAGTCAAGGCCGGTCAACGAGCCGGGACATTCCTCCCCGCTCCCCCGATGATGCAGGCCCTACTGCTCGTAGGCATGTGTAACGGGACCACCCAGTGGTACGAAGGCACCCGTTCACGCACTTCCATCGACGAGGTCGCCGACCAGGCCGCCCGGGTCGCGATTTCGGGCCTCACCGGCAAAGACTCCGCTTCTCCGCCACCTGCAAGGACAAAGCGCCCGAAGTCCGCGAAGGCGACATCGAAGACTGCCCCGGCCCCCCGCCGGCGGCGGTCATAACAAGGTCGACGCAAGCGTCCAACTGCTTGCTTGCCAGCAAGTCATAGCACTACGTTGGGCCGGGTGACTGACTGCACACTGTGCGAACGCTTAACCTCGTCGGCGCCGCCGCCCGGCGGATGGATTTACCAGGATGCGTTGTGGGCCGTCTCGGCACACCCGGGTGTCGCCGCACCGGGCTGGCTCGCCATTCAAACAATCCGTCACGTCGAGACACTGGCCGAACTTGACCACGACGAAGCCACCTCGCTGGGCGTCCTTGTCCGTGACGTATCCACATGTCTGCAAGTAACGACAGGCGCGGACCGCACCTACACATACGCGCTCGGCGAGGGCGTACGCCACGTTCACGTACTGGTCGGAGTGCCGCTATCACCGTCGAATCCCGCCGACCGAGGTGCCCAACTACTATCTCGCATTCTGGCCAGGGATTCGATCCTGGAGCAACCCGAACTCCGCGATCATGTGTGCTCGGTGCTCGCGCAGACGATCCGAAACGGGTAGGTACGCAGCCTGCGCCGGTTGGCCCACGCCCATGCTCAAAACTCCGCTTCGAGCTCTCTCCGGGCCTCCTGAGTTCGACCAGTTGACATTCGTCTTGCTTGCCCGCAAGCTGCGCCGGACAACCTTTTCGGCCGGCTCACGATGCCCCGCAATCGATTCCGACCACAAACGAATGGAACCAAGCAATGTTCGTCGCCTTAACAGTTTTATGCTGCCTGCTCGCACTGGCCCTGAGCGTGACCGGCGTCGCAAAGCTTGCCGGCCATGCCACCACCGTCGAAAGTTTGGCGACGGTCGGATTTCCGCCAAAGTACGCCGCAGTTCTGGCCTCGACAGAACTTGCGGGGTCGGCCGGCCTCCTCTTTGGCCTACGCTGGTGGCTCATCGGGGTCGCCGCGGCCGGCGGCGTTGTGCTGTACTTCCTCGGGGCCGTCGGCGCTCACATACGCTCCCGAAATGGAAACGTCGCACCTGCGCTGTTCCTGCTCGCCTTGGGGGTGGGCGCCCTGATCCTACGTTTCGTCACTCGTTGACCCATTGCCACATAGCGACTTTCAATGTCCGGTACGTGTGGGCATTGTCGCATGAACGCATCGGCTGTTTGCTTGCTAGCCTGCAAGCACTGCTCTATCGTGGCCTGCAGCGGACGCTGCCTCGTCGCCATCCGTTCTGCGACGTCGACTCCGATCAGCGGCAGCACTCGTCTACGAAATTCGAAGGGGCCCAAGGTATGACCGATCTCAGCGGAAAGGTAGCGCTGATCACGGGATCGGCGCGAGGTATCGGTCGCGCCATCGCACTGCGATATGCATCGTGCGGCGCATCCGTCGTCGTCAACTATTCGGGCGATGAAGCCAATGCGGTGCAAACAGTCAAGGATGCCGAGGACGCGGGCGGCAAGGCTATCGCTATCAAAGCCGACGTGTCGAAGACCGCTGAACTGGACAGGCTCTTCGAGAGCTCACGCGCCGCGTTCGGCGACTTGCACGTGGTGGTTGCCAACGCCGGTGTCGAGATCATCGATCAACCGGTCCTGGAGGTAACCGAGGAGCAGTTCGATCACCTTTTCGCGATCAACACCAAGGGCGCGTTCTTCACGCTACAGAAGGCTGCGCACCACATCGCCGATAACGGTCGAATCATCTACATCGGCTCGAGCACCACGTGCAGTCCATTCGCTGGCGTAGGACTGTATGGATCCAGCAAGATGGCGCCCCGATACTTGGTGGGTGTGCTCGCGTTGGAGCTCGGCAGGCGCGGCATCACGGTGAACACCATTCTGCCCACAGTCATCGAGGGGGCCGGAGTGTTCACCGACATCGCCCCCGACGACCGCTACAACAAGATGAATGCCGCGATGCGGCCCATTGGCGGCAGGATGGGACGTCCAGAGGACGTCGCCGACGCCGCAGAGTACTTCGCAAGCGACCTAGCGGGGTGGGTGAGTGGCCAGCACCTACTGGTCAGCGGCGGCGCCCAAATGTAAGCCCTAGCGGTGCCCAATACTCGCACCTCAAGCGACCCCATGACATTGCCTCTGGCGCAACAACTCACGGCCTGGTGCGATGCTCACCACTTGAGCCCGGCTTGGATCGACACGCCCCTCCCTACCAGCGAAAGTGCAGCATGAGAGCCGCTATCGGAAAGCTAGCAGAACAGTCGTCCATACGGCGCTGGCAGATGGACGAATTCACGTTCACCTACGTCGTGGACGGATCGATGTGGCTGGCCGCAGCACTCTTTCTCAACTCGATCCCGACCAGCTACTGGGATGACCATCCTGATGAGGTGAGCCCTGACGGCTATGTCGCGATGTCGGCCGGCGGACTACTGGTCGAGTCGGGCGGCCACACGGTGCTCATCGATGCTGGATTAGGCGATGTGAAGACCGACAACGCGATCGGACAAAACGACTCCGGGGAGTTCCTGCATACTCTCGACGCGTTGGGCGTCCGAACCGAGGATGTCGATGTATTCGCCCTGACCCATCTTCACGTCGATCACGCCGGTTGGGCCTTCCTGAACGATGACGGTCGCAGGGTGCCAGCGTTCGCCCATGCGCAGTACGTCGTCGCCGAGTCGGAACTCCAGCCGTTCCATCGCGGGGAGCGCCCGCTCGGCGCGTGCGACCACGACTCCATCGTCGCGCCCATGGAGCGGCTCTCGACTCTCAGGCGGGTGACGGACGGTGAGGAGATCATGCCTGGCATCAAGGCAATCATCACTCCCGGCCACAGCGCGGGCCACACGTCGTATCTCATCACCTCATCCTCCGGTAGACGACTTCTCGCTTTCGGGGATGCGTTTCACGTACCGGCGCAACTGAGCCACCCGGATTGGGGATCGGCGCCGGACGCTGCCCCCGATCTGGTCCCAGGGGCGCGCGCTCGCCTTCTCGAGGAACTCTGCCAACCAGACACATACGCATTCGCAATACACTTCGGCGATCAGCCGTTCGGTCGTGTAGACCGGGATCCGTCCGGTGCAGTCCGCTGGCAGCCGATCGCCACCGACATCCTCGCCGGGCCGCCACGCCCAGAACCGGTCACAAGACCGAAAACCGTCGAAAGGACAAACCCGCCGACATGACCACGACCCTGACGGAACGTACCGGCGCGGACCTCGTGGATGTGCACGCACACTATGCCCCACCGGTACCAGATGACAGGCGCGCCGCGATACTCGCCACCCATCAACGCAGCAACTTCCTGTTCCCGCCGGCGAGCAAGTGGAGCCCCGAACTCGCTATCGAGTTCATGGACTCTCATGCAATACGCGCCCAATTGCTGTCCAACCCCAATCAGCTGACCGCCTACTCGGCACGCCGCTTCAACGATTTCGGCGCCGACGTCGTTGCAGACAAGCCTGACAGGTTCGGTCTGCTGGCCAGCCTCCCGCTAGCCGAACCCCGAGTCGCACTGTCCGAGATCGACCGTGCTGCAGATGATCTGAACACAGACGGTTTCGTCCTGATCACCAACTACGGTGGCCGCTACCTCGGTGATCAAGTCTTCGATGACATCTTCGCAGCGCTCAATGAGCGTGCAGCTACAGTATTCGTCCATCCGGTCGAACCAGCTGGCTTCCCGCATCTGTCCTGCGGCAGGCCCGGGCCGGTCATCGAGTTTCCCATGGACACCGCCCGCACTGTGGTCGACGCCATCTACGCGCGGGTATTCCTGCGCTACCCGCGGATCAATTTCATCATCGCCCACGCCGGCGGCGTGCTACCGGTGCTGGCCACCCGCATCGCAACCACCGGAATGCTTGGGTGGGTGCCGAACCCCGACAATGTGACAGCCGACGAAATCCGAAGCCAGTTGGCTGGTTTGTACTACGACACGGCGCTGTCGGCGCACTCCAATTCGCTGTTGCCGCTTCTCGAAACGACGACCGCGTCGCATATCGTGTTCGGATCCGATTATCCACCGGCAGGTGAGAGCGTCATCGAAACCAACATGCAGCTTCTGAAGTCGACGACGATCCTCGACGACAACGAACTCTCGGCGATGGCGACCACCGCCACGGCGCTGTTCCCGCGGCTTGCCCGCAGAACTCGTTGACGCGTCATGTCCATCGGCGACACCAATCGCCGAACTCCGCACGCGCGTTCCCCGCCGAAGCCACGCAGGGGATCTGCAATCCTCGGATAAACCGACCCTTCCCGCTCACGACGCCGCCAAGCACTATCGGGTGGTATGCCGGTGTCCGCAGAACCGCGTAGCACGACGGATGTGCACCAAAATTCCGAAATCCGAGGAGACGCCATCGCGGCACGGAGCACCCCGGGCAGCACCTTCTTCCTGTCCGCTGCGGCGGAGGAGTCGCCGGCATCGGAAGGCTGCGGACACGCGCCTGTTGCGCTGCGCTGGATCGGGCGATCTCCGGGTGCTGCAACCCTCTTGGCAGTGCTGTTCTCGGTAGTGGCCATCCTGACAAATCCTGGTGCCGCCGCCGCGGTCGGCGAGTGCCCCGACGTCGAGGTGATCTTCGCTCGCGGCACCTTCGAGCCACCGGGAATCGGTGCGACGGGACAGGGATTCATCAACGCGCTGCGCGCCCGCCTCCCCGATCAGAGCTTGAACGTACACGCCGTGGAGTATCCGGCATCGCTGGATTTCCCCCGCGTGGCAGATGGCGTCGTCGATGTCGTCAATCGGGTTCGCGCGGTGTCCGAACGTTGCCCCACCACCGACATCGTTTTGGGTGGTTATTCACAGGGTGCAGCCGTGGCCGCCTACGCCACGAGCGAGGAAATGCCTGCCGGATACATTTCCCCGTCCCCGATGCCCAGGCCGTTGACCGGCGCGGTCGCCGATAGCGTATCCGCGGTCGTCTTGTTCGGCCGTCCATCCATGTTCGTGACAAGGCTCGCCGTCAAAGACGCGCCACCATCGGTGATCGGCCCGACATACCAGGGCAGGACGCTGGACCTCTGCGCCGAACAGGACCCGATATGCGCGGTCGGTGGTCTGGACCGGACGGCTCACGGCACCTACATCGATAACGGCATGGCGTCCCAGGCCGCCGATTTTGCCGCAGGACGGCTGCGCGAACAATGACGGTGGTGTCCAATCCGGATCATCGAGGTGGCCAGGAGCACTCGCAGAAGACATCAGGGTTGCTCGATGCAATGAACCGGCAACTCGCAACCGGGATCACGGTGTTGCTGTGCCTGAGCGGCATGCAGTTCTGTCTGTACATCGTCTTGCGGTATCTAGCGCCGTCGCTCGGTGCCGACCCTGATCAGTGGCATCTGTTCGCGCCCGGCTTCTCGAATGGCGGAGATCCGGTCGCCACCACGTCGTTGGTACTGCATCTGGTCGCCGGCGTCATCGTGATGGTGCTGGGGTGCGTGCAATTCGTCACGGCGGCGCGTCGTCGGTGGCCGGTCATGCATCGTGCGATCGGACGGGCGTACGTGGGTTCGGCGATGTTGGCCGCGGTTGGTGGACTGGGCTACATCGTGCTCAACGGCACCGTAGGCGGTGCGGTCATGGACGTCGGTTTCGGCCTCTACGGGGTTCTCGTACTCGTAGCGGCCGTCCGGTGTCTTCGTCACGCCCGCGCCGGCGACGTCGCGGCGCATCGGGATTGGGCGGTGCGACTGTTCGTCCTCGTCGTCGCCTCGTGGCTGTACCGGCTCGAGTACGGTGCAGCGGGTGTCCTCGGAATGGGCGGACACACACCCCAGTTCACCGGATGGTTCGACCAGATCATGGCTTTCGCCTTCTACGTGCCCAACCTTCTCATCACGGAGATGTATCTGCGGGCGCGGCGGCGCCACGGTTCCGTAGCATGGCGCATCGCATCCCTTCTTGCCCTCTCGGTTGCCGCTGCGGTTGTGGTGCTCGGTGTGTACTCGCGGTGGTGAACGCCGGGGCGGCGGAGAAAGCCTGACAAGCGGCTCAGCGGGTGGCGAATTGAACGCCGACGAGTTCCTCCGACTTTTCCCAGACGCGCGCGGCCTCCTCCACGCCGCGAGCCGGCCGATAGACCTGTTGTTCGGCGGCCGGCCCCGACAAGTGCAGAAAACCGCTGGGTCCGTAGAACTTCCCGCCCTGGGCATGCGGATTCGTCGCCGCGTACAGGGCGGGGAGCATTCCCTCTTCAGCCGACCGGTTCAGCAGGCCGAGTCGAGCGAACGCCTTCACCATCCGGAAACCCGTAGTGTCGCGGGAACGGCCCATATGCGGCTGGGCCTTCAGAAGGTTGGTAGGAGTCACCCCGGGGTGGGACGCATTACTCGTGATGCCCCACCCGGCGACGATGCTGCGCCTATCGAGCTCCAGACCGAACATCAGATTGGCGATCTTGGACTGGCTGTAAGCCTTGGAGTCCGAATAGGAACGTTCGAAATTGAGGTCATCCCAATTGATCCCGTTCATCTGCGCCGACACGCTCGACTGGGTGGTGACGCGCGCGTTGCCGGCGCTCAGAAGGGGCAGCAGCCGGGCAGTGAGCGCAAAGTGTGCCAGATGATTGGTCCCCCAATGAAGTTCGAATCCATCAGCCGTGGTCTGCCGGTCGGGCGGACTCATGACGCCGGCGTTGTTGATCAACACGTTGATCGGGCGTCCGTCGCTCAGCAGGCTCTGGGCAAGATCAGCGACCGACTGCAGAGAGCACAGGTCGAGGGGAAGGAGTCGAATGTCCACTCCGGGAGCCATGGCACGAATCTCGCGGAGAGCCCTGTCACCCTTGGCGAGGTTGCGCACCGGAAGCACAAGGTCGGCGCCGGCGCACGCCAGTGTGGTGGCAAGCGCATACCCGATGCCGTCGCTCGCGCCCGTGATCACTGCCAGACGCCCCCGCATATCCGGCACGAAAACCTTTGATTTCCTGCTCATTCCGCTCTCCTCAGTTTCACCGATGTGTACCGGTGCTCCCGACTATGGCACGCTGGTGGAAATGGGTTCAGGCCGCAGATATCCCCTGACTGACAGTCCCCCGGTCGGCGTCCACGGATGGCGGATCCGCGGATATGCAGGTCCTTCCATGGGGCGGTAAGGGGCCGCATCATCGACACGTGATGTCCCCGGATGTCGATCTCGACCACGTGGCGGAGTTGCTGCGAGCTCGGCGCCGAACGCTGCAGCCTGAGGACGTCGGATTGGTCCGGGGTAGGCGCCGACGCACTCCCGGGCTTCGTCGCGAAGAAGTCGCAGAACTCTGTTCGATATCGACCACCTACTACAGCCGGCTGGAACGGTCCCGGGGCAGCAGTCCGTCGCGCGCCACTCTGGCCAGTATTGCGCGGGGTCTTCGGTTCACCCGCGAGGAACGTGACGCGTTGTTCGCGGCCGCCGGTTATGCCGTCGACATTGATGTGGGCTACGCCCACGTCGATCCGGGAGTGATGCTGTTGCTCGACAGGCTCGCCGACACACCCGCACACTCCGTCGACCCGGTAGGCGAGGTGCTCTGGCAGACCCGAGCTTCCAGATCGCTGATCGGGGATCTGAGCAGGCATACCGGGCGAGCCCGCAGCGGTTACTATCGCTGGTTCCTCGACCCCGACGAGCGGCAACGCTACGCGCCCATCGATCACCGCGCGATCAGTGTGGAGATCGCGGCCGACCTGCGACGTACCCAATCCAGTACGCGAGCCAGCCAGTCGGTGACCGATCTGATCATCGTATTACTCAGTCGCAGTGTGGAATTCGCGACACTGTGGAAGAGTGGCGACCTGAGAGAACAACCGTTCACCATCGAGCCGCGTTGCTTCGTCCATCCGTCTCTGGGCCCACTCGAGTTGCAGCGCGAGGTCCTTACCCTGGCCGACCGCAGCCAGCGGGTTGTCATCTACCACGCGGCTCCAGGTTCAGCCGACGAGACGACATTGCAGCTGTTGTCGGTCATCGGCAACCACCGATTCAACGGCTGATGCGCCGCAACATTCACGACCTACCGTTGACATCCTGACGTCTGGCCGGCACTTCGACAAGACTGACGTCGGTGGGAACGTCGCGCTGGTATTCGTCTGGTGCGGCGCAGAGTGCTGCGAGTTTGGCGCGGCTCTCGGTCGCGGGGTCGGCGGTGAACACGAGCAACGTGTGCAAGTGCGCCACATCCTGGAGAACCTGGCACTGAAGATCGAGAACGCCCAACCGCGGGTGCACAATCCGCTTTTCCAACTCGTGAGATTGATCGACATGGTGTTGCGCCCACTGCTCTGCGAACTCCGGGCTGCGCTGGAGTAGCGAGTCGACAATCTGGGCCGCGCGGGATGTCGCCCCGTCACGCACGTAGGCGATGCGAGCACCCGCCACGAAAGACCTCCCCACCTTTAGATGATCTTCGACCGGATACACGCTGCGCGCGGTCTCGTCGGTGAACCACCGGTACAGGATGCTGCGGGCCAGCCCTTCATACCGTGTCTCGTCGCCGAGAAGTGCCCGGGCCGGCGGGGTTTGCACCAGGGTCTCCCCCAATGCGGACATCACCTGAGCCGGCGTGTCGTGTAGTCGATCCAGTATGCGCACCATCGCAGCGCTGACCTCAGTGCCGCCGGGAGTGCGCGCAGGCGCATTGTGTCCCGCCAAGCGGAACAGGTGATCACGCTCGTCCAGCGAGAGGCGTAGCGCCTTGGCCAACGAGGCCACCACCTCCACCGATGGTTGCGAAGCGCGCTGCTGCTCCATCCGGGAGTAGTAATCGGTGGAGATCATTGCCAGTGAGGCGACCTCTTCGCGACGTAGTCCACTGGTGCGACGTCGCCGGCCGCTGGGCAACCCGATGTCTTCGGGAGTCAGTGCCATTCGCCGGTTACGGAGGAATTCGGCGAGCTGAGGTTGATCCATGTTCCCATTCTTCTTGCTACCCAGTTGAACATCCAGGGACTCGCACACCCCCCGATCGCGGGCATGCGGTGAGCTGACATCCGCGGACTGGCCGGCCCTGGTGGGGCTCTGGCGATTCCGCAAGCCGTCGAGCGTGCGTTGACGCTGCGCCGATTCCACACGTGATCGGAGGGTCGGCCGAAAGTCACACGTTCGGCACGACTGCGCGGTGTCTTCATCAGATCGGCGCTGATGACGCGCAGCGTCAACCCGCCCAAAGAGACCCCAAGCGGGGGCCGACTTTCGGCGTGGTTCCAGCCCTGCCACGAAGCGTCGAGACCGTACCTGTCACCGACGACGGCCGCGAGCAGCGGCGGCCGCTCGGTTTCCCGGTCTGACCGGAGCGACCGCTCAGCACCTCATCCGAGCGAGTGCTCAGCACTCGACATCAAGGTAGATCGACTTCGAGACGACGACCGTGGTGAACGTGTCGCCGGGGCCGCTGCTGTCACTGCGGGTGACTTCCTGGCCGGGACGGATGGCGTGCACCAGGCATTTGGTCAGCGGCGCCGTCCCGGTCCGGCTGAGGATCACCGTGTACCCCTGCGCCTTGAGCGAATTGACGGTGTCCTGGGCGTTCGACGGGCCCGTGGGCGCGGCCGACGCGGTCGCCGAGAAGGCGGCCGCCACGCAGCCGGTAATGAGCGCGGCCGCCGTGAGGGCGGTGACGGGATGGGTTCGCATAATCTTGCCTTTCGCTGGTCTGACGCTGATGTGACCAACATGGCTTGCCCAGACACCTCGGGACACGGGCGCCAGCACCCGATCGGTCGGGAGGTTTTCCCGGTGCACTGATTCCCGGAACGGTCGGGAATGTGCACCCATGACGGCGGGAGCCGTTTGCTTCATGCTGGATCCATGACGTTCTGGCGGGGTGCCGTGCGGATGGCCTGTGGAGTCGCCGGGCTGGCCGTGTTGCTGGCAGCGATCACGGTGGTGATGCATTGGATGAACCGCACGCTCGACACCTCGGGGCTGAAGACCGAACTCTGGACGGCCACGGTGCTGCAGACATTCGCGTGGGCCGCCGCCGGCGCTCTGATCGTCACCAAGCGGCCACGCAATCCGTTCGGTTGGCTGTTCTGCGGAGCCAGCCTGGCCGCCGCCGCCACCGCCCTGGGCAGTGAGTACGCGGTGTACACACTGCTCACGCCGGGTCACGACCTGCCCGGTGGCCAATGGGCGCTGTGGCTGTCGAACTGGTCCTGGGTGCTCTACATCGGCGTCATCCCTGCCGTGCTGCTGGTGTTCCCCGACGGCAAGCTGCTGTCCCGGCGTTGGGCGCCCGTCTTGGGCGTGGCCGCCGTGGCCACCGCCGTGCTGCTGATCGCCCAGGTCTTCCGTCCGGGCGCGATGGTCGCCGAGGCGACGAGCCTTGCCGCCATCGACAACCCGGTGGGAATCGACGCCTGGGGTGACGTGCTGACCGAGGCCCACCGGATCGCCGACGCCGTGCTGGATCTGGTGCTCATCGTCGGGGTGGTCAGCCTGTTGCTGCGCTTCCGGCGAGCCCGCGGCGAGGAACGGCTGCAGCTCAAGTGGCTGGCCTCGGTGGCGGTCTTCCTGCCCGTCACCATCGCGATGGGCTATATCGCGCCCGGCACCCCGAGCGGTTTGGCGTTCAAGCTGCACATGGCCCTGTTGATCTGCACCATCACGGTGGCGGTGCTCAAGTACCGGTTGTACGACATCGACGTCATCCTCAAGCGGTCCCTCGTCTACGGTGCGCTGACCATCCTGGTGCTGGCCATGTACGTCGCCATCGTGGCCGCGTCGGGGGCCGTCCTGCAGGCCAGCGCCGGGCTGATCCCGTCGTTGATCGCCACGGGTGTGGTGGCCGCGGCGTTCAACCCGCTGCGGTATCGGTTGCAGCGCGGCGCCAACCGGCTGCTCTACGGCGCGCGGGACGAACCGTACGAGGTGTTGTCCCAGCTCGGGCAACGCCTGGAATCGACGCTGGCCCCCGACGAGGTGCTGCCGCGCCTGGTCGAAACCGTCGGCCACGCGCTCAAACTGCCCTACGTCGCCGTCGAGGTGCCGAATCGGATTCTGGGCGACGCCACCACGGATAACCCGAAAATCGTTGCCTCCTATGGAGATGATGCACCGATCGCCTTGAGGTTGCCACTGCAGTACCAGGGTGCGCCGGTCGGGTCGCTGGTGCTGGCCGCCCGCAGCGGAGATGACAGTTTCACGCCCGCCGACCGCCGACTGCTCGAGGACGTGGCACGCCAGGCGGGCGTCGCCGTGCACGCCGTCGCGCTGACCGTGGCATTACAGGATTCACGTGAGCGGCTGGTGGCCGCGCTGGAGGAGGAACGGCGACGATTCCGCCGTGATCTGCACGACGGTTTGGGGCCCACGCTGACCGCGGTGGCCCTGCAGATCGATGCCGCCCGCAACGTCTTGCGCACCGACCCGGCAGCAGCCGACGAACTGCTGGTGCAACTGCGCGCGGAGGTCAAAGCGTCCATCGACGGGATCCGGCGCCTGGTCTACGACCTGCGCCCGCCGGCGCTGGACGAACTCGGACTGGTGCGGGCGCTACGCGAACAGGCGGCCGCGTTCGTCCGCGCGGGCAGCGGCCGCGCCGACGGATTACGGGTGAGCGTGGAAGCTCCCGCCGACCTGCCACCGTTGCCCGCCGCCGTGGAAGTGGCCGCCTACCGCATCGGCGCCGAAGCCGTCACGAACGTGGCGCGGCACGCCAACGCCAATCACTGCCTGCTGCGCATCTCGATGAACGGCGCCCTCGAAGTTCAGGTCATCGACGACGGGGTGGGTGCCGGGGCCGCCTGGATGCCCGGCGTCGGGCTGGCCTCCATGCGTGAACGCGCGAGCGAATTGGGCGGCACCCTGTCGGTGGAACCCATTGCCGAAGGTGGCACCCGGGTGCTCGCGAAACTACCGTTGCGGCAACGATGAACACCACCGCACAACCCCCGATCCGCATCGTCATCGCCGACGACCACCCGCTGGTACGCAGCGGCCTGCGCACCGTGCTCTCGGTGGCCGCCGGTATCGAGGTGGTCGCCGAGGCCAGCACCGGCGCCGAAGCCATCACCGCGGCCAAGGCATTCGAACCCGACGTCGTGGTCATGGATCTGCAGATGCCCGAAACCGACGGCATCGAAGCGACCCGCCAAATCATGGACGCCGACCCCACCGTCGCCATCCTGGTGCTCACCATGTTCGAAGACGACACCTCGGTGTTCGCCGCCATGCAGGCTGGTGCACGCGGCTACCTACTCAAAGGCGCCGAACAGGACGAGATCGTGCGCGCCATCCAGGCCGCAGCCCACGGCGAAGCCATCTTCGGACCGGCGATCGCCCACCGGCTCATCGACTACTTCGCGCACCCGCACGGCCCGGCCCCGGTCCCCTTCCCTGAACTGACCGAACGGGAGAACGAGGTGCTCGAGCTGATCGCCGCCGGCCACGGAAACGCTGTCATCGCCAGGCGGCTGGTCATCTCACCGAAAACGGTGGCCAACCACGTGTCCAACATCTTCGCCAAACTGCAGGTGGCCGACCGCTCGGCGGCCATCGTGCGGGCACGTGAAGCCGGACTCGGCGAACGCCGCTGAACCACCCACCGTTAACCCCGCGTCGGCGTCAAAGCACAGCGTGTGGTCGATGATCGCCCGGGCGCATCGCCTGGGTCCCGTCGTCGATCGACAACTGCCATAGCGCCCAGAGCACCCATCAACCACCCTTGCCCTATAACGCTACGCAACGTAGCGTAACTAGCCGTGACGCGCAGTTTCCATGTCGGGCAGCCGTTCGACACCCCGGACGCCGAGATCGCCGCGGCCCTGGAAGACGTCAGCATTCCCACCCTGTTGCTCTCCCTGGTGCACCTCACCGGCGACCCGTCCTATATCCGGGACTTCAAACAGGCCGGCCTGTTCCTCAACGAGGTCCAGGGCTTCATGAGTGAAGAGGACAAAGCCCGCGCCCGCGCCGTCGCGCTGCCGATCATCGCCGACTACCGCGACCGTGGCTGCCCCATCCCCGAGCCGCTACCCGACGACCTGGTGCGCGAGATGCTCGACTGGGCGGCCTGCGAACCCGTCGACGAGGACAACGTGCCACTGGTTCTCGAGGAACTCGACCTGCAGGGTGCCGATCCCCGCCGGCCCAGGCCCCTCACCGGTGCCGAGGGCTTCCACGTCATCGTCATCGGCTGCGGCGAGTCGGGTGTGCTGGCCGGCGTCCGGCTCAAGCAGGCGGGCATTCCGTTCACCATCGTGGAGAAGAACGCCGGACCCGGCGGAACCTGGTGGGAGAACAGCTATCCGGGTGCCCGAGTCGACGTCGCCAATCACCTCTACTGCTACAGCTTCGAGCCCAGCAATCACTGGGACCACTTCTTCGCCGAACAACCCGAACTGCGCCAATACTTCTGCGACGTCGTCGACAGGCACGGCCTGCGGCCGCATATCCGGTGGAACACCGAAGTGCTCTCGGCGGAATGGGACGACCACTGGCAGGTGACCGTGCGCACCGCGGACGGTACCGAGACGCTGCGGGCCGACGCCGTCATCACCGCGGTCGGTCAGCTCAACCGCCCGCAGATTCCCGACTTCCCCGGCGCCGACACCTTCACCGGGCCCGCCTTTCATTCCGCGCGATGGGACCACGGCGTCGACCTCACCGACAAGCGCGTCGCCCTCGTCGGCGCGGGGGCCAGCGGTTTCCAGATCGCCCCCGCCATCGCCGATCGGGTGGCACATCTGACGGTGTTCCAGCGCACCGCGCAATGGATGTTCCCCAACCCGATGTACCACGACCGGGTTCCCGACGGCGTCCGGTGGGCCATGCAGCACCTACCGTATTACGGTCGCTGGTACCGGTTTCTGCTGCTGTGGCCGGGAGCCGACAAGGGCCTCGATGCCGCCCGGGTCGACCCGGACTACGCCGATCAAGCCAACGCGGTCAGCGAGATCAACGCCATCGCCCGGATCATGTTCACCGACTGGATCACCACGCAGGTCGGCGACGATCCCGACCTGCTCGCCAAGGTGCTGCCCGACTATCCCGCCACCGGCAAACGCACCCTGCAGGACAACGGCAGCTGGCTGGCCACCCTCAAGCGCGACAACGTCGACCTAGTCCGCACCTCGATCGAGAGCATCACGCCCACCGGTATTCGCACGGCCGACGGCGCACAGCACGACGTGGATGTCATCGTGTACGCCACGGGTTTTCGCGCCACCGATGTGCTGTTCCCGATGACCATCACCGGTCGCAACGGCGTGGACCTGCACACCGTGTGGGGGTCCCGGCCATACGCCTACCGCGGCATCACCGTGCCCGGCTTCCCCAATTTCTTCATGACCTACGGCCCCGGCACCCACCTGGCGCACGGCGGCAGCCTGATCATGAACTCCGAGTTGCAGATGCGCTATATCAACCAATGCCTGGAGCACCTCGTCACAGCGGGGCTGCGCAGTATCGAGCCACGACCCGAGCCCACCGCGGCCTGGCGGGCGAAGTCCCAGGAGGCGATCGGCAAGACCGTATGGGCGCACCCGTCGGTCACACACTCGTACTTCAAGAACGCCGACGGTGAGATTCACACCGTCAGCCCATGGCGGTTGTCCGAATACCGTTGCGCCATAGCAGAACCCGCGTGGTCGGATTATCAGGAGGCTTAGCGTATGCGTGCGGTTGTCGTCGACGCTGCCGGTCAGATCGACGTGGTGGACCGCCCCGACCCGGGGTTGCCCGGACCGGACGGCGCGATCGTCGAGGTGAGTGCCACCGGCATCTGCGGGTCGGACCTGCACTTCTTGGAAGGTCACTACCCTATCGTCGAGCCGGTCGCGCTCGGCCATGAGGCGGTGGGCTCTGTCGTCGAGATCGGCTCGGAGGTAAGCAGTTTCACCGTCGGGGATCAGGTTCTGGTCTCCTCGGTCGCCGGCTGTGGCCACTGCAGCGGATGCGCCACCCGCGACCCCATCCGGTGCGTCGGCGGCCCCCTCATCTTCGGTTCCGGAGCGCTGGGCGGCGCTCAGGCCGAACTGTTGGCCGTGCCCGGCGCCGACTTCCAGTTGCTGGCGCTACCGGATGCCATCGACACCGAACAGGCCCTGCTACTGACCGACAACCTGGCCACCGGCTGGGCTGCGGCCAAACGCGCCGATATCCCGATCGGTGGTACCGTCACGGTGCTCGGCCTGGGACCGGTCGGCATGTGCGCCATGCAGAGCGCATTCGCACTCGGCGCGGCAACAGTTTTCGCTGTCGACCCCGTGCCGGCACGACGCGAGCGGGCGGCGGCCCGCGGTGCCGTGCCGGTGGCCCCGCCCGCCGGACAATCCGTCCGCGAGTACACCGACGGCCTCGGGACCGATTCGGTGATCGACGCGGTGGGCACCGACACCTCCATCAATGACGCCATCGACACCGTCCGCACCGGCGGCACGGTGTCCATCGTCGGCGTCCACGATCTGCAACCGTATCCACTCCCGGCGCTGGCCTGCCTCATTCGCAGCCTGACCATCCGTTTGACCACCGCGCCGGTGCAGCAGACCTGGCCCGAACTGATCCCACTGTTACAGGCCGGACGTCTCGACGTCAGCGGAATCTTCACCACCACAATCGCATTGGACTCCGCGGCCGATGGTTACGCCGCGGCTATGTCCCGCTCGGGCGAACATCTGAAGGTCCTTCTGCGCCCGTAACGGCCGGTCACTGCGCCGTGTTCTCGACGTGTCGGCGCAGGTTGTCCCGTAACGTCGCGACGCCGCGCTGCAGCGTGCGCAGTTCATCGAGCGTCAATCCGGTGGCTGCCACCAAGTCCATCTCGGCGCCCTTGGCCCGCAGCGCGCGTCCGGCGTCGGTGAGGCTGACCACCACCTGGCGCTCATCGTGTGGATCGCGGGCCCGGGTGACCAGCCCAACCGATTCCAGCTTCTTCAGGATGGGTGTCAACGTGTTCGATTCCAGGAACAGCTTCTCGCCCAGCTCCCGGACGGTCTGGTGGTCCTGCTCCCAGAGCGCGACGATGGCGATGTACTGGGTATAGGTGACGCCGAGCTTGTCCAGGATCGGCTTGTAGGCCCGGCCGTAGGCCAGGTTGGCCGAATAGACCGCAAAGCACATGAAGTCGGCGAGCTTCGGCACATCGGGGGACATGCACCCACTCTACCGAAAAATAATCGGATCCGATTTAATCGGATGGGAATGATCTGACGCGAGTCGGTCGTTCCAGTTGCAGTAACGCTCACACCGACACAAGGAGCCCCACGATGTCCGTCGTCTACACCGCCCAGACCCACACCACCGGTGGCCGGCAAGGCGAGTCCTACAGCTCGGACGGGAACCTCGATATCCAGCTCACGCCGCCAGGAGCCAACGGCACCGGCACCAACCCCGAGCAGCTGTTCGCCGCCGGATGGTCGGCGTGCTACCTCAGCGCCATGGGCTTGACCGCGGGTCAGTACAACGTGAAACTCCCCGCCGAGACCGCGGTCGACGCCGAGGTCGATCTGGTCAACACCGACGGCGGCTTCTCGCTGGCAGCCCGGCTCAACGTCACCATTCCCGGCGTCGACCGCGATGTCGCGCAGAAGATCATCGACGCCGCGCACGAGGTATGCCCCTACTCCAAGGCGACCCGCGGCAACATCCCGGTGACCGTCAGCCTCGTCTGACCTGCGGTACCTCTCGCGAGCGGCCCCAAAATGCCACTCTTGTGCGGCGTGTCGCGTGCAGACACGGCCGCTCGCGGGAGGAGCCCTACTACTCCGCCATGTCCAGGGTGGGCGTGGGCCGGGAAAAGCCGCGGGTGACGGCCAGTAGCCAGATGAATCCGATGGCCAGCCAGATCAACCCGACGACCAGGGCGGTCCCGGACAAGCTCGTCCACAGCCACACTGTCAGGGCGAAACCGATCAGCGGCAACACCAGGCTGCCGAGAACCTGGGCACCGCGGCGCTCTTTCAGATCCACGAAGTAATGCTTGATGACCGACAGGTTGACCACCGAGAAGGCCACCAGGGCACCGAAACTGACGACCGAGGCCAGCAGGGCGAGGTCGACGAACACGGCGGCCAGTGAGATGACCGACACGAAGGCGATGGCGTAGACCGGTGTGCTGAAACGCGGTGAGACGTGGCCGAAGACCTTGCGGTGCAGGATTCCGTCCCGGCCCATGGCGAAGAGGATGCGGGCCACCGACGCCTGCGAGGTGATGGCCGATCCGAGCGCGCCGGCGACGTAGGCAGCGGTGAAGAAGGAATTGAGGAATTGGCCGCCGGCGGTGGTCATGACCTCCAAGGAACCGGAGTCGACATCGGCGAACTGGTTGGACGGGTACACCAGTTGCGAGATGTAGGACAGCACGAAGAAGATCACGCCGGACGCGATGGTGGCGATCATGATGGCGCGCGGGACAGTGCGCTTGGGGTCCTTGGCTTCCTCGGAAAGGGTTGACACGGCGTCGAACCCGAGGAAGGACAGGCACAGGATCGCCGCGCCGGCCAGGATCGGGCTGAACCCACCGGCCGAGCCGTCACCGCGCAGCGGGGCCATCACGTCGACGGTGCCGGAATGCGAGATCGCCACGAACGCCATGATGGCGAACACCACGATGAAGATGGCCTGGATCCCGATGATCAGGAAGTTGGCCCGGTCGACGGACACGATGCCGACGATGTTGAGCACGGTCACGACCGCGATGGTGATCACCACGATGAGCCACTGCGGAACGGCAGGCAGAGCGGCGTTCAGGTAGATGCCGATGACGAGGTAGTTGAGCATCGGCAGGAACAGGTAGTCCAGCAACAGCGACCACCCCGCCAGGAAACCGATGGGTGCACCGAACGACTTCTGGGTGTAGGTGTAGGCCGATCCGGCGACCGGATAGGCGACCGACATCCGCGCGTACGACCGGGCCGTGAACACCATGGCGACCAACGTCACCAGGTAGGCCACCGACAGCCGGCCGCCCGTGGTCTCGGTGACGATGCCGTAGGTGGTGAACACCGTGAGCGGCACCATGTACACCAGCCCGAACAGGACCAGCGACGGTAACCCGAGGACCCGTTTCAGATTGCCTTCGGTATCGGAGAGAGTCTCGGACATCGTGGTGCCTTTCACTGTTCGCCCGCGTACACGCGCAGGCCCTGCAGATAGGTGCCGCGCACCCGGAGCTGGGGAAGCTCCAGCGCGGCAGTCAAGGAGGGATCGGCGTCCAGCCAGACCAGGTCGGCGCTGGCGCCGGGTGTGATGCGCCCCCAGGTGTTCTCGGCGAAGGCCTGGTGCGCCACCGAGGCGGTGTAACAGGACAGCGCCCGGTCGATCGGCACGATCTCCTCGGGTGTCCAGCCCCCGTCGGGATCGCCGTCGGCGGTGCGGCGCGACACCGCGACCGCGATGCCGTCCAGCGGGGCGCCCGAGGACACCGGCCAGTCCGATCCGAAAGCCAATGCCGCCCCAGATGTTTCGAGGGTCCGCATCCGGTACTGCTTATCGGAGCGCTCGGCACCCAGCCGCGGGATGGTCAGCACCGTCATCAACGCATCCATCTGCGCCCACAACGGCTGCATGTTGGGAATGACGCCCAGCGCACCGAACCGGCCGATATCGGCGTCGTCGATCAGCTGCGCGTGCGCGATGACGGGGCGCCGGTCCCGGGGTCCGTTGTGCGCCGCGACGTATTCGATGGCATCCAGCGCCTGGCGCACCGCGGCGTCACCGATCGCATGGATGTGGATCTGGAAGCCCAGTTCGTCCACCCGGCGGGCGGCCTCGGCCAGCGAATCGCCCTCCCACAACTGCATGCCGTGACTGTGCAGGCCCGAGCAGTACGGCTGCAGCAGCGCCCCGGTCTCGTTCTCCACCACACCGTCGGCGAAGAACTTCACCGTGTTCGCGGTCAGCAGCGGCGACCCCGCCTGTTGCACCCGATCCCGTGCGGCCGCGTACTGGGCTACCTGCGAATCGAAATGGCGCGGGTCGGCGTAGAACGCGAGGTTGAAGCGCATGCGCAGCGCACCGTGGGTGGCGGCGGCGACGTAGGTGTCGACATCGGCGGGTTCCACCCAGGCGTCCTGCACCCAGGTGACACCGCGGGCCAGGTAGTAGTCCGCGGCGGTCCCCAGCGCCGCGATCCGGACGGCCTCATCCCTGGCGGGCATCACATTGCTCACCAGATCGGTCGCGCCCCATTCCCGCAAGGTGCCCAGCACGGAGCCGTCCGCACGGCGCGGAATCTCACCGAGGACGGGGTCCGGCGTATCGTCGGTGATGCCGGCACGTTGCAGTGCAACGGAATTCACCCAGAACGTGTGATAGTCCCAGGCCCTCAGCACCACCGGTCGGTCCGGCACCGCGGCGTCGAGCCAACGCGCATCGAATAAGCCACCCGGCACCAGGCTGCCGTCGTAGGACGCACCGGCGATCCACTCCTGCTCGGGGTGCGCGGCGGCGAATCTCGCCACCTCGGCCACGATTTCGTCCACCGAGGCGCACCCGCGGATCTGCGGACCGGCCGACTCCAGCCCGCCGTAGAGCGGGTGGGCATGTCCGTCGCCGAAGGACGGCATGAGGAATCCGCCCTCCAGGTCGACGATTTCGTCCGCGCCGGCCTCCCGCGCCTGCTCCCCCAGCGCCACGACGACGCCGTCGGCGACCAGTAGCGCGTCGGTGGTTTCGGCCCCGGTCCAGATAGTTCCATTGTCAAACAGTGTTGGCACGGAGGGCACACTACGCCGGAACATCTACGCGCGCACGGTTATCGGAGACGGCTGCTGTTGGGTGATGCAGTGGATGCCACCGCCCCGCTCGAACAGCGGACGCGCGTCGACACTCACGACGCGGCGCCCCGGATACTCGTCGGCCAGGATGGCCGCCGCGTCGGCATCTCGGGGATCACCGAAGCTGCACGCGATCACGCCGCCATTGACCACCAGGTGGTTGATGTAGCTGTAGTCGACGTACCCTTCCGAATCGGTCAGCGTGTCCGGTGCCGGCATGTCGACGATATCGAACCGGTCGCCGAGGACATCGCGTATCTCCTTGCACACCAAAGTATCCGGGTGTTCATCAGCGGTTTGGGTGTGCAACAGCAGCCGGCCCGGCGCGGTGATCGCCGCGACGATATCGACGTGCCCTCTGGTGCCGAAGCGCTGCGAGTCACGGGTCAGCCCGCGCGGCAACCACACCACATCGGTGGCCCCGATGGTGCGGGTCAACTCGGACTCGACCTGTGCCTTGCTCAGTCCGGGATTGCGGCCCGGATCGAGCTGGACGGTTTCGGTGACCAGCACCGTGCCGCGGCCGTCGACCTGGATGCCCCCACCCTCATTGACCAAGTCGGACTTCACGATCGGCACACCGGCCAGTTCGGCCACCACGGCACCGACCTCGGCGTCGCGGTCCCAACGCGCCCAATCCTGGGCACCCCACCCGTTGAACACCCAGTCCACGGCGGCTACCGAGCCGTCGTCGGCGTGCACGAAAGTCGGCCCGATATCACGCATCCAGGCGTCGTTCAGCGGCACTTCGACGATCTCCACCTCCTGGGAGACATAGCGTTTGGCCGCGGCCAGCTCCGCGGGGTCGACCAGCATGGTGACCGGTTCGAATTCGCAGATGGCATGCGCGACGGCAGCCCAGGTGGAGCGTGCCTCGTGGTGTTCGGATTCGCTGTCGCCCAGCGAATAGCCCTGTGATGGGAATGCCATCCAGATCCGGTCCTGGGTCGCGCCCTCGGCGGGCATCAGATAACGGGTCACGCCGCGGCCCTCATTCGGCAGCAGCCATCGCCGACTGGTCCGAGGCGGTGCCACGCGAGGGCAGTTGCGCTGCGCCAGCGGTCACGGTGAGCATGTAAGTACCCCTAAAACGAATCAAGTTCGTTTATTGTGTGATGGAAGCCACGGGTTCGCAAGTGTTCGGGGGAAGTTCATATGGGCCGTCCTGCAGTTCCGATCCTGTCCACCGACCGCATCGCGCGGGCGGCGATGGATCTGGTCAATGCGAACGGCGGTTTCACCATCCCTGACCTGGCCCGCAAGCTCAAGGTCAGGCCGTCCTCGTTGTACAACCACGTCAGCGGCCGCGAGCAGATCGTCGAGTTGCTGCGCGAGCTGGCGATGAACGAGGTCGAGCTGCCCGCACTCGACGGCCCGTGGCCCGAGGTGGTGGCCGACATCATGCGCTCCTACCGGCGCAGTTATGCCCGCTACCCGCGACTGATCCCTTTGATGACGGCCTATCCGGTCAGCAGCCGGCACGCCGTCGAGATGTACAACGCGCTGGCCGTCACGCTCACCAGGGCCGGATTCGGGCCCACCGAGACCCTGCACATCATCACCCTGATCGACAACTTCGTGCTCGGCTCGGCACTCGACGCCGCGGCTCCCGAAACTCCTTGGGGCACAAGCCCGGACGTGGTTCCCGAGTTCGCCGCGGCACTGACCACCGGCGATAACCGGCCGGACCGCGCCGAGCAGGCGTTCGAGTTCGGCCTGACCGTACTGCTGCGGGGTATCGGCGCCGCGTAATCTGCCCCGGGTGGACAACGATGCACTGCTCCGGCAACTGCAGAACGATGTGATCGCCATCCAGCAGACGGCCCTGGCCGGCGGCCCGGACCTAGACCGTCCGGTGCCGACCTGCCCCGGCTGGACGGTCACCGACCTCCTCGCCCACCTCTGGGTGATCCAGAGCTGGGTGCGCTTGATCCTGCGCGCCCGGGAAGTGCAACCGACCCCCGAACCCGGCCCCGCGCCGGTCGCCGACTTCGTCGACGGCATCCCTGACTACCTGACCGCGATGCGCGCGATCAGCCCCGACGAGCCGTGCTGGAATTTCGGGGCGCCGCCCCGTACGGCGGGTTGGTGGATCCGCCGCCAGGCCCATGAGCACGCCATCCACCGCGTCGACCTGGAAGCGGCCTTCGGTACGACTCCGGTCTTCGCGCCGGCTCTCGCGGCCGACGGTGTGGACGAGATCCTGACGGTGTTCTATCCCCGACAGGTACGCATGGAACGCACACCACCGGTCTCGGAGACCGTCAACATCGTGGCGACCGATACCGGGCACAGCTGGACGCTGGGTACCGGCGAACCCGTCGCGACCATCACCGCCGATGCCGCCACGCTGTACCTCGGGCTGTGGAAACGCCTCGATCTGCCCGCCACCGCGCGGATCGACGGTGACGAGGCCGCCGTCCGCCGCACCCTGGGGCTGGCGCTGACACCGTAGACACACCCGGCGCCGTTGTGGTCACCTGCGCGGACGCCGGCCGGCGAGTTGGCTAGTCTGCCAGCGTGCCGACTCACCTGTCCCGGCGCGGCTTCTTGGCGATGACCGCGGGGGTGACCCTGCTGGCCGCGTGCGGGCAACAGAAGCCCGGCACCGTCGCCAACGACGGATCGGTCACCGTCAAGCACGCGTTCGGCGAGACCAAGATCCCGCACCCGCCCACCCGGGTGGTCAGCGCGGGCCTCAACGACCACGACTTCCTGTTGGCGGTCGGGGTCGTGCCGATCGCGATCACGGACTGGTTCGGGGCGCAGCCCTTCGGGGTATGGCCCTGGGCGGTCGCGAAACTCGGCTCGGCACAGCCGACCGTGTTGAACCTGGCCAACGGTGTCGACACCGACGCCATCGCCGCACTGAAACCGGATCTGATCGTGGCCACCAACGCCGGCCTGGACAAGGACACCTACACCAAGCTCGCGAGCATCGCCCCGACCATCCCGCAGTCCGGTCAGGACGCCTTCTTCGAACCGTGGAAGGACCAGGCCACCGTCATCGGCCAGGCCGTGTTCAAACACGACGAGATGCAGCAGCTGGTCAAAGGGGTGGACGACAAGTTCGCCGCGGCGGCCAAGAGCAATCCGTCGTTCACCGGACGGACCGCGCTGCTGCTGGAGGGCGCCCTGGACGACGGCCACGCGCGCGTCGACCATCCGGACTGGCTCACCGCACTCGGCTTCACCGAGCCGTCCACCGACAGCCGCATCGCCGTCGACAAGCTCACCGCCAACGTCCTGATCTGGACCACCGACGGGGATGCGGCCCGCGACGCACTGCTGGCCGACCCGGCGATCGCCGCGCACGGAAAGCACAACGTCTTCACCGATCCCGAACTGGCCGCCGCCATCGCCTACACCTCGCCGCTGTCGCTGCCCGTGGTCGCCGACCGGCTACCACCGCTGCTGGCGGCGGCGGGCTAACAACCGGCGCCCAGGAACGGCCTGACAAGATGTCCGGGTGACCAGCACCGAGAACCGTGAGCCGACTCGTTTCGCGCAGACCGGCTCGGCCTACTATCCGATTTTCGTCGCGGTGTTCACCGCCCTGGTGATCATCTCCAATGTCACCGCGACCAAGGGCGTGGCGTTCGGCCCGATCCTGACCGACGGCGGGTTCATCGTCTTCCCGCTGACCTATGTGATCGGCGACGTGCTCTCGGAGGTGTACGGATTCAAAGCGGCCCGCAAGGCGATCCTGCTGGGCTTCGCGATGAACATCCTGGCGGCCTTGATGTTCTGGGTCACTCTCTACCTGCCGGCCGCCGATTTCTACGAGAACCAGGCACACCTGGAGAACGTCGTGCACGCCTACACCCAGCTGATCATCGCCGGGTTGGCGGGCTTCATCGTCGGACAGACCATCAACGCATGGGTGGTGGTGGCCATCAAGGAGCGCACCAAGGAGAAGCACCTGTGGGCGCGGCTGGTCGGGTCGACCTTCGCCGGGCAGCTCGGTGACACGCTGGTGTTCTGCACCATCGCCGCCGGCGCCATCGGCATCACCACGTTCAAGGACCTGGCCGTCTATACGGCGCTGGGATGGTTCTACAAGACGGCCGTCGAGGTGGTCATGCTGCCGATCACCTACCGGGTGATCGCATACGTCAAACGCCACGAGCCGACGTACGCGCTGGCCGCTTAAATAGGCGCTAAGGCTCCTCTGGCAAAGCTCCCAGAGCGCCCCGCATTGTTGTTACCCGGCGGTAGCGTTGGCAGATGACAGTCACAACGGAGTCACCGGTGCTCAGCACCGTTCGTGAATACGGGGATCAGGCCCTGCTCCTCGAGTTCGGCAGCACCGCCGAAGTATTGGCGTGGACTGCCGCCATCCGAAATGCCGACCTGCTCGGCGTCGTCGATATCGTGCCCGCGTCGCGCACCATCCTGCTCAAGCTGGCCGGCCCGCGCTACCTGGCCCCGACCCGGCAACGGCTGGGCAAGCTGCGCGCCGACCATGGCGATGCGGCGGCCCCGGCCGGGCCGGACGTGGTCATCGACGTCGTCTACGACGGCGCCGACCTCGACGCGGTGGCCGAGCTGACCGGGCTGAGCCGCGCCCAGGTCGTCGCCGCCCACACCGGCAGCCTTTGGCAGGTGGGTTTCGGTGGTTTCGCACCGGGTTTCGCCTACCTGGTCGGCGGCGATCCCCGGCTGCAGGTGCCGCGCCGCGACGAACCGCGCACCCGGGTCCCGGCCGGCGCGGTGGCGCTGGCCGGTGAGTTCACCGGGGTCTATCCGCGCGAGACGCCGGGTGGCTGGCAGCTGATCGGGCGCACCGACGCCGTGATGTGGGATATCAACCGTGATCAACCGGCACTGCTGGTACCCGGGATGACCGTCCGATTCCAGGAGGCAGCAGCATGAGCGTCACGCTGGAAGTACTGCGCACCGGCCCGCTGGCCCTGGTGGAGGACCTGGGCCGGCCCGGCCTGGCCCATATGGGAGTCACCCGATCCGGTGCCGCCGACCGCCGGGCCCACACACTGGCCAACCGACTGGTCGCCAACCCGGGTGAGTCCGCCACGGTCGAGGTGACCTTCGGCGGATTCTCGGCGCGGGTGCGCGGCGGCGACGTCGCGATCGCCGTGACGGGTGCCGACACCGATCCGTCGGTCAACGGAAAACCGTTCGGGACCAACAGCATCCATTACGCCCATGACGGCGAGGTGATCTCGCTCGGTGCGCCCCACTCGGGCCTGCGCAGCTATCTGGCGGTGCGGGGCGGTATCGACGTGGCACCGGTACTCGGCTCGCGCAGTTATGACGTGATGTCGGCGATCGGCCCGGCCCCGCTGCGCGCCGGGGACGTACTGCCAGTCGGCGAGCACACCACGGACTTCCCCGAGCTGGACCAGGCGCCGGTGGCGTCGATCGAGGGCGACATCCTGGAGCTGGATGTGGTGCCGGGGCCGCGGGACGACTGGTTCGTCGACCCGGACATCCTGGTGCGCACCAACTGGCTGGTCACCAATCGCAGTGACCGGGTCGGGATGCGGCTGGTCGGCATGCCACTCGAGTACCGCTGGCCGGACCGGCAGCTGCCCAGCGAGGGTGCCACGCGGGGCGCAATCCAGGTGCCGCCCAACGGTTTTCCGGTGATCCTCGGGCCCGATCATCCGGTGACAGGTGGTTATCCGGTGATCGGTGTGATCACCGATGCCGACCTGGACCGCGTCGGTCAGGCTCGGCCCGGTCAGACCATCCGGCTGCACTGGTCACACCCGCGCGGTCCGGTGCAGTAACCGAACTCGACTCGGTCCGGCGCCCGGGCTGGTACAACGACAGGGTGGGGGTACACACCGCACGCCTGATCCATACCGCCGACCTCGACGGTGACACACGCGACGATGCCCGGCAGATGGTGCACGACGCGTTCGACGGTGAGTTCACCGGCGCCGACTGGGAGCACGCCCTCGGGGGCATGCACGCGCTGGTGTGCCATCGCGGTGCGATCATCGCCCACGGCGCCGTCGTTGCGCGACGCCTACTGCACCAGGGCCGGGCGCTGCGCTGCGGTTACGTCGAGGCCGTGGCCGTGCGCGAGGACTGGCGGGGTCAGGGCTTGGCCGCCGCGGTGCTGGACGCCCTGGAGCAGGTGCTGCGCGGCGCCTACGAATTGGGTGCGCTGAGTTCATCGGACGCCGGCCGGACGTTGTACGCCGGTCGCGGTTGGCGCCAGTGGCGCGGCGAGACGTCGGTGTTGGCGCCGTCCGGGATCACCCGCACCCCCGAGGACGACGGGGGCGTCTACGTCTTGCCGGTCACCGCCGAACTCGACCTCGACGGGGCGCTGACCTGCGATTGGCGCGACGGTGACGTCTGGTGAGGGCCGGGCGTCCCGACCTCACAGGAGTATTCCGCCGATAGTGAGCGGAAGTTCACGGCTGGGATATCGCAGGCAGTGATAGCGCAACATTGCCTTCTTACCGTGGTCCGCATGCGCCGCCGCCCACGCTCATCTGCCCAGGTGACACACATGCGCAACAGCCGATTAACCCGACCGAAACATGCCCTGAATACACAGGTGCCATGACTGAACCTGATTGGGCTCCGCTCACCGGGTTCCGGGTTGCCGTCACCTCGGCCCGCCGATCCGAGGAGCTTGCCGCCTTGCTGACCCGTCGTGGCGCCGACGTGACGTCGGCCGCCGCCATCACCATGGTGCCGCTACCCGACGACGACGAGCTGCGGGCCAATACCGAAGCCCTCATCGCGACGCCGCCGGATATCGTCATCGCCACCACCGGCATCGGCCTGCGCGGCTGGATCGCGGCGGCCGACGGCTGGGGGCTCGCCCACGAACTGACCGCCGCATTGTCCAAGGCACGCATCGTGTCGCGCGGCCCCAAGGCCACCGGGGCCCTGCGCGCGGCCGGGCTGCCCGAGGAATGGTCCCCGGAATCCGAATCCTCCCGCGAGCTGTTGCACTACCTGTTGGAAGGCGGCATCGTCGGCATGCGCATCGCGGTGCAGTTGCACGGTGCGACCGAGGAATGGGACCCGTTCCCCGAATTCCTCGACGAGCTGGAGGCAGCCGGCGCCGAGGTGGTCCCGATCCGGGTCTACCGCTGGCATCCCGCACCGCGGGGCGGCGCGTTCGACCAGCTGGTGATGGGCATCGCCGATCAGCGCTACGACGCCGTCAGCTTCACCTCCGCGCCCGCGGTCGCGGCCATGCTGATGCGAGCGACCGAGCTCGACGTGGAGGACGCACTGCTGCAGGCGTTGCGGACCACGGTGCATGCGATGTGTGTGGGTCCGGTGACCGCCCGGCCGCTGGTACGACTTGGCGTGCCGACCTCGTCTCCGGAGCGGATGCGACTGGGCGCACTGGCTCGCCACATCACCGACGAGTTGCCGCTGTTGCAATCCCGCCGCATCCGCGTCGCCGGGCACGTCCTGGAGATCCGCGGGACCTGTGTGATGGTCGACGAGGTGGTCAAGGAGCTGCCGCCGGCGAGCATGGCCACCATCCGCGCCTTGGCGCACCGGCCGGGTGCGGTGGTGTCGCGCGCCGATCTGCTGGGCGCCCTGCCTGGCAGCGGCACCGACACCCACGCCGTGGAGACCGCCGTGTTGCGTTTGCGAACGGCCTTGGGCGACAAGAACATCGTCGCGACAGTGGTCAAGCGCGGATATCGGTTGGCGGTCGACGAATTCCCGGTGGGCGCATGAGCTACATCTTGGTGGCGCACGGCACCCGCAAGGCCGGCGGCGTGAACATGATCGGTGAGCTCGCCCAGCGGGTGTCCGCGGTACTGGACCGGGAGGTGCGGGTGGCCTTCGTCGACGTGCTCGGACCGACCCCGCGCGAAGTGCTCGACTCGTTATCCGACGACGAACCGGCCGTCGTGGTGCCGGCTTTCCTGGCCGGTGGCTATCACGTCCGGGTCGACGTGCCCGCCCACGTCGCCGCCAGCGGGCACCGCCGCGTGGTGGTCACCCCGCCACTGGGGCCGTGCCAGGGCACGGTTCGGGTGATGGCCGATCGATTGTACGAATCAGGTTGGCGTACGGGCGATTCGGTAATCATGGCGGCGGCGGGAACGTCGGATCCCAGTGCCGCATCCGATCTGCGCCGAACCGCGGCCATGCTGTCGGCGCTCACCGGCGACCGTGTGGAACTCGCCTTTGCCGCAACCGGCACCCCCACCGTCGGGGACGCGGTCTCAGCCGCCCGCAGCCGCTGCGGACGGCGGGTGGCGGTCGCGTCCTACCTGCTCGCCGACGGCCTCTTCCAGGATCGGTTGCGTACCTCCGGTGCCGATATCGTCGGTGACCCACTCGGCATCCACCCCGGCATGGTGCGCCTGATCGCCAGCCGGTTCCGCCGCGCCCGGGTCGACGGGATGCGCGTGGCGGCGTAGCCAGCAACGTCACAATCGGTCGCGTCGGCCCGCTCTTCCCGCTCCTGGTTCGATCCCAGCCAGCACCAGCTAACCGTTCACGGCGGCAACCGATTGGACACCTGGGCATAGATCGGTCGGAGATACCAAATCTCGCAGCACATTTCAACTTGCCACTGGGTGCGGTACCTGACATAACGCTGAACTAGGGGGTGACCCGGTTACTCGGTTACTATCTCTTGCGATGGCTTCACAATGGGGGGCGGCGCAGCTGCGGGAATGGCTGCTGGCGGCGCTGGACGACACCGATGGCACCTTGACCACCGCTGAGCTGCGCGACTACGCGCAAGGCAGGATAGACCGGGCGGGCAAGGACGCCGTCATCGAGTCCGTGTACCGCAACCTCACCGTGCTGGAGCGCCGCGGCGACGTGGTCCGCCGCCCCGGCCCCGGCCGCGACGCCCACTGGGCCGCGGCTACACCGCGATCTGCACGAGACCGTCCGGCGTAACCCGGGTCCGGTACACCGCCAGCGCGACAGCTGGGTCGTCGAGGCAGCTGCCGTCGTCAAACGCGAAGGCCTGCTTCTTGATTGGGGTTTGCACACAGGCGCGCCCAGCACGATCGCCCACGACCCCGCGCGAAATCACCGCGGCACCGGAGAACGGGTCGATATTGTCGACGGCGTGCAACGAGCCGTCGTCCAGCCGGAACAGCGCCACCTGGGTTCGGTCGGGCAGCAGCACGCCCACACCGCGACACGGCAGTAGGCGGTCGTACGCGCACGCCGTGATCCACTCCCGATCATCCTGGGAGTCAACGTGTTTGCGATCGTCGAGCAGTGTCATGCCTTCTCCTGAACTCGCAGCGTCGGCATCCCGATCGGCACCTTGCGTCCGTTGGATTCGGTGAACTCGATAGTCGGATCCGCGACATCGGGGGCATTGACGAACGAGACGAACCGCGACAGCTTCTCGGGATCGTCGAGGACCCCCTTCCATTCACAGGCGTAGCCGGCCACATGGCGTTCCATGGCCGCCTCGAACTCGGCGGCCAAGCCGAGTGAGTCGTTGCACACCACGTCGCGCAGGTGCTCCAGCCCGCCATCCATGGCCTCCAGCCACGGCGCGGTGCGCTGCAGGCGGTCGGCGGTGCGGATGTAAAACATCAGGAACCGGTCGACATACCGCACCAGCGTCTCGTCATCGAGGTCACCGGCGAGCAGCTTGGCGTGCCGGGGCGACATACCGCCGTTACCGCACACGTACAGATTCCAGCCCTGCTCGGTGGCGATGATCCCGACATCCTTGCTCTGCGCCTCGGCGCACTCGCGGGCACAGCCGGACACCGCCATCTTGATCTTGTGCGGTGCCCGCAGACCGCGGTAGCGCTTCTCGATCTCGACGGCCATGTTCACCGAGTCCTGTTGCCCATACCGGCACCAGGTGCTGCCCACACAGCTTTTCACCGTGCGCAGCGACTTGCCGTAGGCGTGCCCGGATTCCATACCGCCGTCCACCAGGCGGCGCCAGATCTCGGGCAACTGGTCGACCCGGGCGCCGAACATGTCGATGCGCTGGCCGCCGGTGATCTTGGTGTAGAGGCCGAAATCCCTTGCGATCTCCCCGATCAGGATGAGCTGCTCGGGGGTGATCTCCCCACCGGGCGAGCGCGGCACCACCGAGTAGCTGCCGTTGCGCTGGATGTTGGCCAGGAAATGGTCGTTGGAATCCTGCAGCGAGGCCTGCTCACCGTCGAGCACATGATCCGAACTGGTCGAGGCCAGGATGGAGGCGACGGTGGGTTTGCAGATATCGCAACCCTTTCCGGTGCCGAACTTCTCGATCAGGCCGGAGAAGGTGCGGATCTCGGTAGCGCTGACGATCTCGAACAACTCGGCGCGAGACTGGCTGAAGTGTTCACACAGCGCCGTGGACTGCTCGACGCCTTCGGCCTCCAGCAATTGCTTGAGCAGGGGCACGCACGACCCGCAGGAGGTGCCGGCCAGCGTGCACTTCTTCAGGCTGGCGACATCGTCGCAGCCACCGCAGATCGCCTCTTTCAGATCACCTTTGGTGACGTTGTTGCACGAGCAGATCTGCGCGATATCCGGTAGCGCACCGACACCGAGCGCCGGTGCGTCACCGTCGGTCACCGGGGCGATCAAGGCCAGTGGGTCACCGGGCAGCTCACTGGCCACCATCGGGCGCAGCACCCCGTAGGCCGACGCGTCGCCGACCAGGATGCCGCCGAGCAGGGTCTTGGCGTCATCGGAGAGCACCAGCTTGGCGTAGGTCTGCTTGACCGGGTCGTTGACCACGACCTCCAGGCAGTTGGGGGTATGCCCTTGGGCGTCACCGAAACTGGCCACATCCACGCCCAGCAGTTTGAGCTTGGTGGACATGTCCGCGCCGGGGAACTCGGCCTCCCCGCCGAGCAGCCGATCGGCCACCACCTCGGCGGTGGTGTAGCCCGGGGCGACGAGGCCGTAGCAGCGCCCCTCGACGGCTGCCACCTCGCCGATCGCGTAGATGTGCGGATCGCTTGTCAGACAGGACAAATCGGTCAGCACACCACCGCGCTGCGCGATCTCCAGGCCGGCCGCGCGGGCCAGTTCGTCACGCGGTCGCACCCCGGCGGCGAAAACCACCACGCCGGCGTCGATGGTGCTGCCGTCGTTGAGCGAGACCCGCACCGAGTCGTCGACGGCGGACTTACGGATCGGCCGGTGCCGCTGCGCCGGTGCGATGCTCTCGGTGGCCACCGCGGTGTGCACCTCGATGCCCAGGCCCTTGATCATCCGGCTCAGCAGTACGCCACCGGCCTCGTCGAGCTGGTTGGCCATCAGATGCGGTGACATCTCCAGCACGTGTGTCGTCAACCCGAAGGCGCGTAACGCGTTGGCGGCCTCCAGACCGAGCAGGCCACCACCGATCACCACGCCGACGGGCGTGTTGCTGTCCCGTGCGGTCTTGGCGCCCGCCCGGATGGCGTCCAAATCGTCGAGCGTGCGGTAGACGTGCACCTGCGGCAGGTCGTGTCCGGGCACCGGCGGCACGAAGGCGTAGGACCCGGTGGCCAGCACCAGGGCGTCGTAGTCCAGGACACGGCCGTCGGCGGCGGTCACGGTCTTGGCGGCCCGGTCGATCTCCCGGGCCGCCAAGCCGAGGTGCAGCACGACGTCGTTGTCGCCTGCATAGTCATTACCGGGGAGCGCCAGTTGCGCCCGGTCCCAGTGTTCGGTGTAGCCGGTCAGGCCCACGCGGTCATACGCCGCGTCGGCTTCCTCCGACAGGATGGTCACCCGCCAGGAGCCCTCAGCATCCCGGGATCGCAGTGCTTCGACGAACCGGTGTCCGACCATGCCGTGTCCGACCACGACAACATGCTTGGCTGAGTGCATACCGCGACGGTAGGTAGTCGATATTGCCGACATGTCGCATCGTGTGAAGCAGCCGTCACGGTGTTCTCACAAAGCGTCACGGGTGTGTGTGAGTGCGCCGCGCCGGCCTTCCCGGCCGCCAGCCGCGCGCAATCAAGGCCGCGCGGGCCTCCCGGACGATATCGGCGGCGGCATCCTCCTTGATGACGTGCAGAATGTGCCAGTCCAATCTCGCGAGCTCACGTGCCGCCCACACATCCTTGGCATATTGGGCGCGACTGGTGAGGTGCTGGGCGCCGTCGTACTCCGCGCCGACCTTGAACTGCTCCCACACCATGTCCACCCTGCGGATGTACCGGCCATTCTCGTGGATGACGAATTGGGTTGTCGGGATGGGCAATCCGGCGTCGACGAGAAGTAACCGCAGCCAGGTTTCGCGCGGCGACTCGGCACCCCCGTCCACCAGGGGCAGGGCCTTGCGCAATGCAGGCAGCCCGCGGGCACGCGGATTGAGCGTGGCGAGTGCGAGAACGTCCGCCATATCGACCCGCCTGACATGGCACAACGCGTCGAGCCGAGCGACGGCCTGCTCCCGCGGCAGCCGGCGCCCGAGGTCGAAAGCGGTGCGGGTGACGGTGGTGACCCGCACCCCGCCGACCCGGGTGATCTCATGAGCGGTCACCCGTTCGTCATGCAGAACGAGGCCGTGGCGGGGACGGGTGGCTCCGATGACCTCGATGGGCGCGTCGACATCGACCCAGTTCGCGCCGTGCACCGCCGAGGCCGCGACACCCGCGATCACCCCGCCGGTGGCCAGCGCCGCGCCCTGGATTCGGTCCCGCAGCGTCACCTCGTGCTCGCGAGGCACGTAGATGCCGCGGTAGATCGGCCGGTACCCGGTGCGCAACTGCGACCGGCTCAGCTGTCCCGCGGCGAGGGCGGCACTGCCCAGAAACGGAATGCGCACACAGGTTCAGACGCAGCCGGCCCCGTTTCGGCTCCCGGCGCCCTGAATTCCGACGTTGTGGTGCCGGTTGAGGCTTCGACGCCACCACAACGTCGGAATCGACCCGGTCTTACTTCCAGCGATCCAGGATCTCGGTGGTCTTCTCGGTCAGCGCCCACTGCAGGAACGGGCCGAAGGTGATCCGGCCGACGCCCAGCGCGGTCAGCTCGGCCAGGTCGCTGGTGGGCTGCACCGTGACGCTGACGGGCAGGGGTACGGCCTTGACGAAGGTGCCCAGGCCCTCCGGATCACGCAGACCGGCCGGGAACAACGAATCGGCGCCGGCCTGGGCGGCCAGCGTCAACCGGTCGATACCGCGCTGGACCCGACCGGCTTCGTCCCCCTCGTTCTTGAGGAAGATGTCGGTACGGGCGTTGATCACCACGTGCACACCCGCCGCGTCGGCCGCCGCCCGGAGCTCCCCGACCAGGGCCGCGTGCTCCTCGGCGCTGCGCAGCCGGCCGCCGTCGCGGTGCACGGTGTCCTCGATGTTGAAGCCGACGGCGCCGGCGCCCAGCAGTCCCTCGATCAGCGCGGCAGGCGACTCGCCGTAACCGGACTCCACGTCCACCGACACCGGGACGTCGACGACGGCGGTGATCTGGGCGACCCGGGCCAGCAGATCATCGAAGCCCATCTGCTCGCCGTCGGGCTTGCCCAGCGAGTCCGCGACCGGATGACTGCCAACCGTCAGACCCGCGAAACCCGCCTTGACCACGGTGTTCGCCGACCAAGCGTCCCACACTGTCGGCAACACACCCGGGTTGCCGGGCCGGTGCAAAGCCAGCAAGGCGGCAGCCTTCTCGACCAGATCCTCATTCGACAATTCGGTTACCTCTCGTTTCGTAGACGTGATCTGTCTCACTCTGAAGTCCATGTTGTGGCTAACATCGAGTGCGTACTGTGATCCATGACACCCTTCAGCCCGAGGAGGTCACTAGTTTGTCCACTACGACCGAAATTGCCGAACTCCACGAATTGATCGGCGGCCTCCGTCGATGCGTCACATCGTTGGCGGCCCGGCATGGCGACAGCCCAGCGATGCGCCGCATCGTGAACGACGCCGAACGCATGCTCAACGATATCGATCGGCTCGATATCGACGCCGAGGAGCTTGAGACCGATCGCGGCGGACGAACAGTTCACCACCCGCATTCGGTGGAGAAGATCTGCATCCCCGATACCGATTACGCAAGCGACTTCTGGCGCGACGTCGACGACGAAGGGCTCGGCGGCACCCGCTGACGCCTGGGCGTCCGCGCCAGTTCACAACAGAAAAAGAGGGAACTCAGTGAGCGCACCGACCTCGAATCGTCAAGGCACCGGCGTCTTCTCACCTACCAGAGCTCAGATCTCGGCGCGCACACTGCGTACCGATCGATGGTGGCAGTCACCGCTGATCGTGGATCTCGGGTTCGCCGCCTTCGTCATCTACGCGACGGTGCGCGCGTTCTTGCAGAACAACTACTACGTTCCCGCCTACCACTACCTGACGCCGTTCTACTCGCCGTGCGTCAGCAAGGGCTGTGTGCCGGAAGCGAGCCACTTCTGGCCACAGTTCCTTCCTGACGTGTGGTGGCTGCCCTATGCGGCGCTGTCGCTGCCGTTCCTGCTGCTGTTCCGGCTGACCTGCTACTACTACCGGGGCGCTTACTACCGCTCGGTCTGGCAGTCCCCCACCGCCTGCGCCGTCGCCGAACCGCACGCCACCTACACCGGCGAGACGCGCCTGCCGCTGATCATCCAGAACACCCACCGGTACTTCTTCTACATCGCCGGGGTCATCTCGGTGATCAACACCTACGACGCGATCATCGCCTTCCATTCGGACAAGACCGCCAGCGGTTTCGGCTTCGGACTTGGCAACATCATCCTGCTGGTCAACGTGATCATGCTGTGGGTGTACACGCTGTCCTGCCATTCCTGCCGGCACGTCACCGGCGGCAGGCTCAAGCATTTCTCCAAACACCCTGTCCGCTACTGGATCTGGACCCAGGTGTCGCGGTTGAACACCCGGCACAAGTTGTACGCCTGGATCACCCTCGGCACCCTGATGTTCACCGACTTCTACATCATGCTCGTCGCCAGCGGGACCATCAGCGACCTGAGATTTGTTGGCTAGAAACACAATTCGATAGCGAATCAAGCGAGGATCATTTATGGCTGAACTCGAACGGCACCAGTACGACGTTGTCGTGATCGGGGCCGGCGGGGCGGGACTGCGTGCGGTGATCGAGGCCCGGGAACGGGGTCTGCGCGTCGCGGTCGTGACGAAATCACTGTTCGGCAAGGCGCACACCGTGATGGCCGAGGGCGGCTGCGCGGCGGCCATGCGCAACGTCAACACCAAGGACTCCTGGCAGGTGCACTTCGGAGACACCATGCGCGGCGGCAAGTTCCTGAACAACTGGCGGATGGCGGAGCTGCACGCACAGGAAGCCCCGGACCGGGTGTGGGAGCTGGAGAGTTACGGTGCGCTGTTCGACCGGACCAAGGACGGCAAGATCAGCCAACGCAACTTCGGGGGGCACACCTACCCGCGGCTAGCCCACGTCGGTGACCGAACCGGCTTGGAGATCATCCGCACGTTGCAGCAGAAGATCGTGTCACTGCAACAGGAGGACAAGCGCGAACTCGGCGATTACGAGGCCCGCATCAAGGTCTTCCACGAAACGTCGATCACCGACCTGATCAAAGATGGCGGCAAGATCGCCGGCGCGTTCGGGTACTACCGTGAGACCGGTAATTTCGTCCTGTTCGAAGCGCCCGCGGTGGTGCTGGCGACCGGCGGTATCGGCAAGAGCTTCAAGGTGTCGTCGAATTCGTGGGAGTACACCGGCGACGGGCACGCGCTGGCTCTGCGTGCGGGATCCAGCCTGATCAACATGGAGTTCATCCAGTTCCACCCGACCGGCATGGTGTGGCCGCTGTCGGTGAAGGGGATCCTGGTCACCGAGGGTGTGCGCGGGGACGGCGGGGTGCTGAAGAACTCCGAGGGCAAGCGGTTCATGTTCGACTACATCCCCGAGGTGTTCAAGGGCCAGTACGCCGAGACCGAGGAAGAGGCCGACCAGTGGCTCAAGGACAACGACTCCGCCCGGCGCACCCCTGACCTGCTGCCCCGCGACGAGGTGGCCAGGGCCATCAACGAAGAGGTGAAGGCCGGCCGCGGTACGCCGCACGGCGGCGTGTACCTCGACATCGCATCCCGCATGCCGGCCGAGGAGATCAAGCGCCGGTTGCCGTCGATGTACCACCAGTTCATCGAGCTGGCCGAGGTCGACATCACCAAGGACGAGATGGAGGTCGGCCCGACCTGCCACTACGTGATGGGCGGTATCGAGGTCGATCCGGACAGCGGAGCCGGCGCCACGCCGGGGCTGTTCGCGGCGGGCGAGTGCTCCGGCGGGATGCACGGTTCCAACCGGCTGGGCGGTAACTCGCTGTCCGATCTGCTGGTGTTCGGGCGCCGCGCCGGGCTCGGCGCCGCCGACTACGTCCGCGGCCTGACCGAGCGCCCCACGGTGAGCGACGAGGCCCTCGACGCCGCCACCACGCTGGCGCTGGCGCCGTTCGAGCCCAAGGCGAACCCGGAGAACCCGTACACGCTGCACGCCGAATTGCAGCAGTCGATGAACGACCTGGCCGGCATCATCCGCAAGGAGAACGAGCTGCAAGAGGTGCTGGGCAAGATCGACGAGCTGAAGGCCCGCTATGCCAATGTCACCGTCGAGGGCGGCCGGGTCTTCAATCCCGGCTGGCATCTGGCCATCGACATGCGCAACATGCTGCTGGTCAGCGAATGTGTCGCCAAGGCGGCGCTGCAGCGCACGGAGAGCCGCGGCGGGCACACCCGCGACGACCACCCGGCCATGGACGCCAACTGGCGCAAGACCCTGCTGGTGTGCCGGGCAAGCGACGGTGCGGTGGTCCCGGACGTGACGGTGACGCCGGAGCCGCAGGTCCCCATGCGACCCGATCTGCTGGCCACGTTCGAACTGTCCGAGTTGAAGAAGTACTACACCGCCGCCGAACTGGCCGAACACCCCGACTGGAAGAACTGATATGAGTGCGTACAACGCGAATCTGCGGGTCTGGCGCGGTGATCCGGCCGGTGGCGAGTTGCAGGACTACACCGTCGAGGTTAACGACGGCGAGGTGGTGCTCGACATCATCCACCGATTGCAGGCCACGCAAACGCCCGACCTGGCGGTCCGCTGGAACTGCAAGGCCGGCAAGTGCGGGTCCTGCTCGGCGGAGATCAACGGCCGGCCGCGGTTGATGTGCATGACGCGGATGTCGACATTCGATCCGGCCGAGACCGTGACGGTGACGCCGCTGCGTACCTTCCCGGTGATGCGCGACCTCGTCACCGATGTCTCCTTCAATTACGAGAAGGCGCGCCAGATCCCGTCGTTCACCCCGCCCAAGGACCTGCAGCCCGGTGAGTACCGGATGCAGCAGGAGGACGTGAACCGCAGCCAGGAGTTCCGCAAGTGCATCGAGTGCTTCCTGTGCCAGAACGTCTGTCACGTGGTGCGTGATCACGAAGAGAACAAGCAGAACTTCGCCGGCCCGCGGTTCCATATGCGAATCGCCGAGTTGGACATGCACCCGCTGGACGTGGTGGATCGTCAGGAGATGGCGCAAGACGAGTTCGGGCTCGGCTATTGCAACATCACCAAGTGCTGCACCGAGGTGTGCCCCGAGCACATCAAGATCACCGACAATGCGTTGATCCCGATGAAGGAGCGCGTCGCCGACCGCAAGTACGACCCGATTGTGTGGCTGGGGAACAAGCTGTTTCGGCGATGAGAAGGCGCTGCGATCCGCGGGCGTGCGCTCAGATCATGATCGGGCGCGGCATCGCGCTCTGAGCGCACACTCGATGCGGCGTCGAGCGTACGGTTGGGGTAGGGACCGAACAGCGACGAAAGGTACCTCGATGACACTGCGTGGAATCAACAGCGTCAACGACATTCGCACCGCGATCCGCGAGCTGACCGCCCGTGCGGCACTGGCCCGCAAAGAGGGCCGGCCCGGTGACGCGGCCGAGATCGAACAGCGGATAACCCGCTACCGCGACGAGCTCGCCGGGCGTCCCTGACCTCAGGCTCCGAGCTTGCGGAACGTGCTGCGGTGGAACACGATCGGCGGCACGTCGTGCACCGTGATGCCTTTGACCTGCAGCACGACGATGGTGTGGTCGCCGGCCGGCACCTGCTGATCGATGGAGCTCTCCAGCCAGACGCTGGTGCCGTGCACGAACACCGCACCGCTCTCGTGTGAATGCGTCTCCAGGCCTTCGAACCGGTCGCCGGTCTTGGCAGCCAGCGTGCGCGCCGCCTGATCGTGCGACTCACCCAGCACGCTGATGCCCAGGGCCGGGAGATTCTGCAGCTTGGGCCAGGTCTCAGAGGAATTCTGCACACAGAATGCGACCAGGGGCGGATCCAGCGATACGGGCACGAAAGTGCTTGCCGCCAGCCCTACCCGGACGCCGTCGACCTCGGCGGCGATCGCGATGACGCCGGACGGGAAATGCCCGAACGCCTCACGCAGCGCGGCCGGGCTCAGCTCTGTGTTGGTCATAACACTTCCATCTTCACACGTAACGGTGCGCGGCGGCCACGTCAGGGTGCGCACGCAATCGACTCTTCCACGCATTACGCCCGTAAACAGGGTAGATACGCTCGTCGGCGGGGTCGTCGGTGACTCCGCCGGCATGAGCCGCCAAGTCGTCGGGTAGCGGTAGAACCGGTATCCGCGCATCCAGGCGTGGGTTGAAAAAGTAGGCCACCGAGATGCGCTCGGCCCCGCCGATCTGTACGCGGTGCTCGGTCGCGCGCAGGTAGCCGTCGCTGGCGATCTCGAGCATCTCGCCGATGTTGACGATCAACGCACCGGGCAGCGGATCGACATCGACGTATCCCGCATCGGTGCGCACCTGTAATCCGGTGCTGCCCGGTTCGGCGAACAGCAGGGTGAGGACCCCGGCGTCACGGTGGGCGCCGACGCCCTGACCGGACGGGGCGCCGCCGGGATAGCGGATGACCTTGATCAGTGTCGCCGGGGTAGCGGCAAACGCCGGCTCGAACACGTCTGCCGGACTTCCCAGGGCAACGGCCCAGTGCCGCAGCAGGGTACGGCCCACCTGCGCCAACGCGGCATCCCACGCAGCGATGACGGCCGGCAACTCCGGTAGCGCGGCCGGCCATTGGTTGGGACCCTGCAGGCGCAGATACGGCTCGACCGGGTCGGCCAACGGGGCGCGTTCCGGTCCGATGTCGATCTGTTCGCGCCAGTCCATCTGACCGCCGGTGAGCTCGCCACCGAGGCGGGTATAGCCGCGGAAATGCGGGCTGTGCACCATGGCCACGGCGTCCTTGTCCGCCTGCGGCAGCGCGAACAGGGCGCGGGCCTGGGTGAGCAGGCGTTCGATCAGGTCGTTCGGGACGCCGTGCCCGGTCAGATAGAAGAACCCCACCTCATGGGCTACCCGGCGCAGCCGGTCCCGCAGTTCGGCGGGGTCGTCGCGAAGGTCGACGACGGGCAGCGCCGTATGGACGGAAGGCACGGCTCCATTGTTGCCGCCGGACAGCCCGGTTGGCCATGGTCTGGCTCAGGCTGAACGGAAGGGCAGCTCAACCCGAGCAGGTTGGCACGCTCACCTTGGGTTCGACGGTGTCTATCAACGGCTGGATTGGCACACGGGGTGCACCGCCGGCCGTCGGCTCCGACAGGCGGAAAACCAATTCCCCTGCCTGTTTCGGCGGAATCGCCACCTGGATTTCGAAGGTGGGGTGACCCCGCTCAGTACCTGTGAAGACCGGGACACGTTCTCCGTTCGAGAAGGCACTGAGCAGCTTGGCGTCTTTTGTGCCAACCAACCGTACCGAGGTCAACATGGACCCGCTGGGCATCGTGAACGGGAGGTTGGGCAAGACGCCGGCGGTCCCGGCCACGTAGTCGGGCAATGGCGTGTCCGGCGCGACGCTCTTCAATTTCACGGTGATGGTGGTGTTGCGCTGATCCTCGGAGCACCCATCGCCGGCGTACTCGATCTCTCGCCGGAGGTAATAGTCCATCTTGTTGCCGCCCAGATTGTTGATGACGACTTCGGCGTAAGGTGCCGCATTGTCTGGGATCGCGTGTGCAAGGGGCGTCCCCTCGAGAAGTTCTTGATTCTCCGGCGACGCACTCCACACGGCGATGCGGCCCTCACCGACCGCCTTGCCCAGAGCGTCAAGTACACGCCGGGGAGATTCCAACTTGCCTGTCATCTTCTTGACAACTTCGTTGGCGATGTCTTGCAAATACTGCTTGCGGGCGGTCTGATCGGTGGGAAAGCGTTGGTAGGCAATCGATTCGGTAAGTTCGACAACGTTGTCCTTGGTGATCTTCTCACCGTCTGCCAACGTCACGGGTCCGACAGCGCCCAGGATGTAGCTCAGCGCGACCGGGTCGATGGCTATGGCGCCGTCAACGCTCTGTCCCGATGTTTGCGCCCACATCGACTTCCAAATCTGGGCGGTGTACGGGAAGTGCGAACTCAGATTGCTATTACGGAAATCGGTGCTGGGATTGGCATAACCATACTGCTCGGCATATTCCGCACCCAACTCAAGCGGCGCAAAAGGACCCTTCAGTTCACTGTTGGGACCTAACGCCTCAACACTGGGCGCGCCGTTGTCGAAGTGCAGGATGCCAAAGCCACCCAGTATTCCTCCGGTGCCGCGCGCTTCAGCGTTGGTCTGAAAACCCATGAAGTAACTTCGAGGCCCATCGGCTCCCATCATCGACGGTGCCAACTGGGCGGCGAGCGCGGTGTTCTCCAAAAGCGAAGCGACTCTGCCGGTTTGAGCCTGGACCTCGGTCCGAGCCTTCCGCAACACGGAGAGGTATGTCGGCTCGGCGATTGCGTCGGCCTGTGCATTCAAGCGGCGAGCATCTGCAGATATCTTGCTGAGAGTCGGCGCTTTCTCGCGGAGGAGTTGCACATTGAGACGCGACCCCTCGAACAGCTGGTCAGGTGATAGTGCCACGCCGATCTGCGCTGAGGGCTGGAGCACATCCCTGACCAGACCGAGAGCAACATCCGAAATTTGTTGTGCGGTCTGGAATGGGCTGCCCAACCACGGCACCATTGTGGCGATCCGCCACGGTATCGAATGCGTCGCAGTGCTCGCGGAAAGAGCTTGAGACTGAGCCTTACGGGCGTGCACCTGGGCGTCTTCAGCCCGCCCATCAGACAGGGCATCCTTCGCCTGCTGCGAGTTGGAGCGAGCGCGCTCCAACTCGCCCTTGGCCACGTACGCCTCGTAGCCGAGCCAAGCGATGAATCCGGCAATGATGGCCGCGAATATTGCGATGGCGAACTTGGTTTGTCGCAGGCCTAACACATTTCGCAGACGACCAAACCGGGACGACGGCTCGTCGTCAGCTATCGAATACTCACTCCCACCATTCGACGACTCGCTCAGCGGACACCGCCTTCACATGCTGCAATTCGCGCCAGATTCAGGCCGAACCATAGAGTGGCCGAACGCCGTCCCTTCCGGCGTGTTCGCTCGGGGGTGACTAGCAGCCCCGACTGAACGAGATAGTGAAGCTGCCATACGGTCCGAGCTTGGCGGTGGCGCCAAGGAGGCAAACCTCGAAGTTCAGGTTGGCAGTAATCGACTTATAGATCGGCTTGAGGAAACCCGGAATGAGTGAGAGCGGAGTGAAGACCAAAACCGTCGCCGCCGGCTTCGCCGGGTCACGGGGCGATCCGATCCACCACAGCTGATTCTGCAGCCAGTTGTCCTGGGCGAGGTTGTCAAGAACCTGCGAGACAGGAGCCAGAGGAGCTGGGGTCGCGACATCAGCCTGTGCGGCAATCGCGGGAGTGAGGGTGGCAGCGGCCGCGATGGCGCAGGTTGCGACACCCACCTGAAACTTGGTTGTTGCATTGGAAAAGTGTGTCGCGAGAGCGGACATTTTTTTGTCCTTCCATCAGAGAGCCTGGGAAAAAGAATCGCAGACTGAGAGCATGCTGTCAATACGAAAGATCCCAGGTGACACGATATTTCTGGGCGCAAACAAGTGGAAATACTCGCGTTACCGCGGCCCCTACACCGCGCGTTCGCTAACGCTCCTGCTCCGCACATTCGCCCTGAACAAAGGGAGCCAGCATCTTGCCCACGTCAGTGGGCGTGAATCCGACGGATCGAACCTTCGCCAGGTCCAACACAGAATTGCGCGGTCGGGGCGCAACAGGACCCGCGCTCGAAGCGAAGTACTGTTCAGCACTTACCGCGGCCACGCGGTCAGGGCTGTGCCCTGCAAGTGCAAACACCTCCCTGGCGATGTCCGCCCACGACGTAGCCGGCCCAGCTCCGGTCACGTGGTAGACGCCGTAGGGGGCACCGCTGTCCGTCAAATGCCGGATGGCGCGAGCCAGCTCAGACGCGAAAGTCAACCTGCCGAACTGGTCGTCGACGACTGACGGGTTCACACCGCGCCGGGCGAGCGACAGCATGGTCCGGACAAAATTGCGGCCATCGCCGATCACCCATGACGTCCGGATGATGTAGTGGCGAGAAACGGTGGCCGCAATCTGTTCACTGGCGGCCTTTGTTTGGCCGTATACACCCAACGGGGCCACCGGATCATCTTCACGGTAGGGCTGATCTTTTGTGCCGTCGAAAACATAGTCACTGGAGATGTGGACCAACGTCAGGCCATGACGGTTCGCGACGCGCGCCAATGCGGCCACACCGGTCACGTTCACCGCCCAAGCATTGGGGCGGCCCCCCTCGGTCTCGGCAGCGTCGACCGCCGTGTAGGCCGCCGCATTGATGATTGCCTGGTAATCCCTCCAACGGAACGCGTCATCGAAGTCATTGCCGGCAAGATCCAACCGAGTTCTATCTGCGAATTCAACAAGAGGGTCATCGGCATGAATGTCGCGCAACGCCCTGCCGAGCTGGCCGTTAGCCCCGAGGACCAAGGTTTTGCGTGGGATTATCGGCTTGATGTCGGCCAGCCTCGGATGGCCTCGGTCTTTCATCGAGAGTTCAGCCCGGTCGAGCGGGATCGGCCACGCAATCGCGACCTCCTCATCCGCGACATTCACCGAGGTGTAGAGCGCCTCGGGCGAGTAATGGTCATTAACCAGGTAGGTATACGCGGTGTTGGCTTCAAGCGTTTGATACGCATTTCCCACACCGCGAGGAACGAAGACGGCTCGCGACGGGTCAAGTTCCGCAGTGACCACGGCGCCGAATGATGGGCCCGCACGCAAATCGACCCATGCGCCGAAGATCCGGCCGGAGGCGACCGAGACGAATTTGTCCCAGGGCTCGGCGTGGATGCCTCGGGTGGTGCCCACGGCATCGTTGAATGAGACATTGTTCTGCACAGGGTTGAAGTCAGGCAGTCCGGCGGCGACCATCTTCTCGCGCTGCCAGTTCTCCTTGAACCAGCCGCGACTGTCGCCGTGAACGGGCAACTCCCAAATCGTCAGCCCGGGTATCGTTGTCGCCTGCGCCGACAGCTTTTTCCCGTAATCGGTCACCGTATTAGCCCTTGGTCACTGACCCAAGCGCGCGTAAAACGCCTCGGTTTCGTCCTTGGCCGGCGCCCACCACGCCTCGTTGTTGCGGTACCACTCGATGGTCGCTGCCAACCCGGTCTCGAAATCGCGATACTTCGGTCTCCAATCAAGCTCGGCGCGCAATTTGGAAGAGTCGATTGCATAACGTAAGTCGTGGCCCGCGCGATCGGCGACATGGTCATACGCACCTTCTGGTTGCCCCATCAGTCGCAAGATCATCTCGATGACAGTCTTGTTATCGCGCTCACCGTCCGCGCCAATCAGGTAGGTTTCCCCGATTCGTCCCCTATCCAGAATGCTCAACACCGCCGAAGAATGATCGTCGGCATGAATCCAGTCGCGCACATTGCGGCCCTCGCCGTACAACTTCGGCCGCGAACCGCGGAGCACGTTGGTGATCTGGCGCGGAATGAACTTCTCGACGTGTTGATAGGGTCCATAGTTGTTGGAGCAGTTCGAGATTGTGGCCGCCAGCCCGAATGACCGAACCCACGCGCGTACCAGCAGATCACTGCCGGCCTTAGTCGACGAATAGGGTGAGGAGGGGTTGTAGGGCGTGGCTTCGGTGAACCGCATCGGGTCGTCGAGTTCGAGGTCACCGTAAACCTCGTCGGTGGAGATGTGGTGAAAGCGGACGCCGCGCCTGCGCGCAGACTCCAAAAGGGTGAAAGTGCCCACCAGGTTGGTGTGGAGGAATGGATGCGGATTGTCCAGAGAGTTGTCGTTGTGCGACTCCGCGGCGTAATGGACCACAGCGTCGACCGATCGAACCAAATCATCAACGAGGTCAGCATCAGCTATGTCACCGAGGACGAATGACACACGATCATCTGGCAGACCGGCTAGCGACTCCCGATTTCCGGCATAGGTGAGCTTGTCCAACACGATGAGGTGGTGGGCAGTGTGCTCCACGGCGTAGTGGACAAAATTGGACCCGATAAATCCGGCACCGCCGGTGACGAGCAACCGCGCCATCAGTGGCTCCTCTCGAGCAACTCCAGAAGGTAGGCGCCGTAGCCCGACTTGAGTAGGGGTTCTGCCCGCTCGCGCAGTTCATCGTCTGTCAAATACCCTTGGCGCCAACCGATTTCCTCTGGGACACCAATCTTCAATCCGGTTCGCCGTTCCATGGTCCGCACGAAGTCCGCGGCGTCGGTCATCTGGTCGAACGTGCCGGTGTCGAGCCAAGCGGTTCCCCTTGGCAATACCTGAACGTGCAAACGGCCTTGTTCAAGATATAGCCGATTGATGTCGGTGATCTCATACTCACCACGTGCGCTCGGTTTCAAATCCCGGGCCATCGACACCACGTCGTTGTCGTAGAAGTACAAGCCAGGTACAGCGTAATTACTCTTCGGTTGTCGCGGCTTCTCTTCCAGAGAGACCGCGATACCGTCACGGTCGAATTCGATCACGCCGTAAGCCGATGGTTCGGCTACCCAGTACGCGAAAATCGCCCCCCCATTGATGTCACTATAGGTTTGTAGTTGCGTACCGAGACCCGGCCCATAGAGCAGGTTGTCTCCCAGAACAAGCGCCACGTTCTGCCCGGCCAGGAAGTCGGCCCCAATCGTGAAGGCCTGCGCCAATCCTTCCGGCGAAGGTTGCTGGGCATAGGTGATCGACACTCCGAATCGCGAGCCGTCGCCCAACAAACGCTCGAAGCTCGTCGCGTCATGCGGCGTGGTGATGACCAAGATGTCCCGGATGCCGGCGAGCATCAGCGTCGACAATGGGTAATAGATCATGGGCTTGTCGTAAACGGGCATCAGCTGCTTCGACACTCCCAAGGTGATCGGGTGCAGACGCGTACCCGAACCGCCGGCCAGGACTATCCCCTTCACGCGGCCATCGTGGCACAGCGCAGTCGGGTGGGCTAACTTTGTACGGCAGCTCCCTAGAGGCCACCAAGGAGCAGCGCATAATCACCGACTTCAGATTGAAGCAGGGAGTCCGTCTGCACGTCCTATTTGTCTGCACCGGAAACATCTGCCGATCGCCGACGGCTGAACGGTTGTCCGCGCTGATGGGTGCCGAACGCGACATCCCGGACTTCCGGACCTCCAGCGCCGGCACGCGGGCTGTGATCGGGCACGAGATGCATAAACAGGCGGCCGAGGCGCTGAGAGCGCTGGGCGGGGATCCATCCGGATTCATGGCGCGCCATCTCACATCTCGGATCGCTGGCGCTGCCGATCTGGTCCTCACGATGACAACAGCACATCGCAGCGCCGTGCTTGAGTTGGCTCCACGCCAACTTCGCAAGACCTTCACGCTCAGCGAGGCATCCCTCTTGGCCGCCGAGTACGAGCCGCGTAGCTTGGCCGATTTGGCAGACCTTCGGCCGCGCCTGGCCGGGCGACAGGCAGACGACATCCCCGACCCCATCGGACAGGACGACTCATACTTCGCGGCGGTCGCCGCACTTATCGCGCATGCGCTTCCTCCGATTATCGAATTGTGCCGGCGGTCCGTCGCTCTTCCAGACAGCTAGCCGCCGGATGTGGCTCACGCTGTTGGTAATGGCCGTCGCGGTCAGCTTGGAACCGTTCCGTATCGGGATGTCTGCCGTGATGTTGAACCGGCCTCGTCCCCACTTACAGTTGGCGACATTTCTGGCGGGCGGCTTTGCGATGGGTATGACCGTCGGCGTGACGGTTCTCTTCGTCATCGGCGATCGTCTGCCGCGGACGCATTTCACCTTGCCCCGCGTGCAGCTCGCCATCGGGGCTCTCGCGCTAGTTATAGCTCTCGGCCTTGCACTCACACCGGGGAGGTCACGCACACCGCCTACATGGATGAGGCGACTACTTGGCGGCCAATCTCTCTGGGTCGCAGGCTTAGCCGGCCTCGGTATCGCGCTGCCCTCCGTGGATTATCTGGCGGCCTTGGCGGTAATCGCCGCATCCGGCGGGAACGCATCCACGCAGCTCAGTGCGCTGATCGCATTCAACGTCGTGGCATTCGCTCTAGTCGAGATCCCTCTCGTCGCTTACCTGTTCGCACCAGCCCGAACGAGCGCCCTCATGGCATCGCTGAACACCTGGATAAGGGCGCGGCGACGTAAGGAAGTCGCAACCCTGCTGGCGTCGGTGGGCGTAATTCTGCTTATCGCGGGGTTGCTGGGTCGCTGAACCGGACAACGCCGGTGGGCCACTGCGGACACCCGCTCTGGACCGAGCTCAGGGTCGTCCCCTCCGATGAGCGCTCGCCCACACGGCGCCAGGTTGAGGACAGAGCCACGAATCTCGGTCGTCACCACCACAAAGACCGGAGGGGACACCGTCCGCCTCTACGCTGCCAAATTTCTGTCGACACGTCTCGGCTCTGCTGCCGTGGCATCACGTTATGTATGCACCGGAACTACCCGACCATATGGGACACCGCTTCTTCCGTTCTGTAGCAAACGCAAATACATCGTTTCGATGAGGAATATCAGCACAGCAAACTAATTGCGCGTGCCGCGTCTACAGGATCGGCCATTCCCGCTGAAAACACATCTACCTGCGGTTTTGGGCGTGACGGAGCACTAGCCGCAGAGTCTGTATTTTCTCTGAGTAAACATCTAAAACTTGCTGTGCGCAGAGCGCCAGAAGTCGATAACATGCTGATCAACCGGCAGAAGGGGCGGTGGCGCTCGATGCAACAGCTAGCCCGAACACAGGAACGTCAATCGACGAACTCCTGCAGTTCTAGCAAATCTGGATATAGGTACCAGATTCGGCTTGTGACGGCACTCGAAATCGCACCCTTCGAACTACTTGCGCACACAAACGACATTGCCAAAATTGACGCTGCCGTCAGCCCCGCCCCGCATTCGCCGTCTACACCGCGTGTATTTGCAGGGGCTAAATTGTTTGCTACTCATGGACGGATCGGTTGATGAACGACGGAGCTGCTGCCCTCACAAACGCTTCTGCCGACAGAAAACCCATGAGGGTTGATGTTGCGGTTAACAACGGTGCCGCTAGCACTCGTGGCCTGCATGGTGGACGCCGGAGCCGCGCCTCCGCGCCTGTTGCTGCGGCGCAGGCCATTCCGCTGAACAACGTCGCTCTTCCGAGCGCCCCTTCCCAGGCCATAACCAGTTCCGAACGCCACCGACCGTTGTGCAACCGCATACGGGCGTACATGGTGGTGCCCGCTGTCGACTTCGTGATGATGGTCGCGCCGCTGGCATGGCGGCCGCCCCAGCTCTACTCGACACTGGCATTGGCCGTCTTGGCGATCCTCCTACTCACCGGCGGCACGAAATACACCGCGCCGATACACCTGAGCGTCTTGGACGATTTACCGACGATACTGACCCGATTGTTGGCCGCGACCGCCGTCATCGCGACGGCCATCTTGTATACACACCAAAAGATCTCCGTAATGATTTTCCTCGAAACGGCAGCTCAAGCGATCGCCCTCGTGGTCCTCGGCAGGGTGATGACCACACGCCTGATAGCCGTGTGCCGCCGACGGGGTCTCACCCGGCACCACACCGTTCTGGTCGGAGGCGGACCCGCCGCCGCCGAACTGGCGAGGACGCTCGCTGCACACCCCGAATACGGTTTGCAGGCAGATGGATTCGTCGACGACTGCGACATCTGCCCGGCAGAGCAGTACCTACCGCGCCTCGGCAGGCTGGCCGATCTTGATATGGCCGTCGTGACTTCCGGAGCGGACACATTACTCATCGCCGACGGCGCTTTCGAAGAGCGTGCGCTCATGACGGCAGTCCGCACCAAAGAATGCCTGACGACTGAACTACTGATCGTCCCGAGGATGCACCACTTCCACACCCAAACGGGGATGGCCGACCAGATCGGCTCGATCCCGATCATGCGTATTCGCAATCCCAACCTTCAAGGACCGACACGGCTCATCAAGCGGGCATTCGACATTGTCGTTTCAACCGTTGCGCTTATCGTGCTGATGCCCGTGCTCGCTACCGCAGCGCTGGCCGTCCGAATCGAGGGCGGTCCGGGCGTCATCTTCCGGCAGGTAAGGGTCGGCCGAGACGGTAAGCAGTTCGAGTTGTTGAAGTTCCGCTCGATGCGGCCGGCGAATGAGCAAGAATCTCAGACGCAATGGAACGTGTGCTCCGACAACCGGGTTGGACGGGTTGGACGGTTCCTACGATGCACATCTATCGATGAGCTGCCCCAGCTGTGGAACATCTTCCGCGGGGACATGACGGTTGTCGGGCCACGTCCGGAGCGACCGCATTTTGTCGCTCAGTTCTCCAGCGAAGTTGACCGCTACTCGTACCGCCACCGTGTCCAAGTAGGTCTGACCGGTTTCGCTCAAGTCAGCGGCCTCAAAGGGGATACCTCGATCTTCGACCGCGCACAGTACGACAACTTTTATATCGAGAACTGGTCGCTGTGGCTGGATATCAAGATCATCATCAGGACCTTCCGAGCAGTGGTCATCTACCGCGAGCGGTCCAAGTAGCACGACGGTTGTGCGCCACGTCGCTAGTCGGTTCAACTGCCGCTGAACAGTCGGGATGACCCTCCCAGAACCAATCAGCCTGGCACCAACGAACCGGACGCGCCGGTCGACCAGCCGAACTACCGCCAGCCAGAGATCCCGAAGGAGCATCGCCATTGACTCGAATTCTCATCACCGGCGGAGCAGGCTTCATCGGAACGCGCTTGGCTTCTGCACTCAACGAAGACGGGCACACGGTCACGATGCTCGACAACCTACTGCCTCAGGTTCACGGTCTCGACCCCAGCAAAAGCGGGCTTCTCAAGATCGCGCGCTCGGCAGGTGACGTGATCGTCGGTGACATAACCGATCGCCACGTCGTCCAGCAGACGTTGGCCGGGCAAGAAGTCGTCGTTCACCTGGCAGCAGAAACTGGCACCGGTCAATCGATGTACGAGATCGAGCGGTACAGCAGGGTCAACATCGGTGGGACCGCATTGTTGTTGGACATCCTCGCCAACGACAAGAATCGCTCGGTGCGCAAGGTGGTGGTGGCGTCGTCACGATCGATCTACGGCGAGGGCCGGTACTTGAGCGAAGAGCTTGGGTTCGTTTACCCCGAGACCCGCAACGAACTGGATCTCATTGCGGGCCGGTTCGAGCCAACCGTCCCCGGCGACAGGTCGGGGCTGAAACTGGTTGGTACGACCGAGGACTCGAAGATCCATCCGTCATCGGTGTATGGAATCACAAAACAGACACAGGAATCACTGGTGATGACCGTCGGCCCAACCCTCGGCGTGGCGACGGTCGCACTTCGCTATCAGAACGTATTCGGTCCAGGGCAATCGTTGTCCAACCCTTACACGGGGATCCTGTCAATTTTCTCAACACTGATCCGACAGGGCAAGAGTATCAACGTCTTCGAGGACGGCCTTGAAAGTCGAGACTTCGTCTACATCGACGATGTCGTGCGGGCGACCGCGCAGGCCGCGCTAGACCCGCGGGCCGACGACCAGATCTTCAACGTAGGCAGCGGCGTCGCAACTACCGTCAGCACTGTGGTGGACGAGCTGATGCGGGCCTATGGGCGAACCGTACCCGTAGATATCACCGGAAACTTCCGGCTCGGCGACATTCGGCACAACCTTGCCGACCTCACGCGCGTACGCGAACTGCTGGGATTCGAGCCTCTGGTGGACTTCCGGACCGGTGTCCAGGCTTTCGCCCAGTGGGTCCAGGACCAGGAGCTCACTGATGGCGGCTACGAGGCGTCCCTACGAGAAATGCGAGAGAAGAAGCTGCTGAAATGACCGATTCCCGGCAGCGTCAGCGCGCACTTGTGATCACGCCGTCGTTCTTCGGTTACGAACGAGACATCGTCGCCGAGTTCGAGCACAGAGGATACGAGACAGTGTTCGTCGACGAGCGACCGTCGAACAGCGCAGTTGCCCGGGCCGTGCTGCGCGTACGCAAGAACCTCATCGGCCGGCAAATCGACAATTATTATCGGCAGAAGTGGTCCGCACTCAGTGGCAGCTCGTTCGACATTGTGCTCGTCATCAAAGCCGAGGTCATACCTCGGTGGTTCCTGGAGAATCTCCGTCAGGCCAATCCCGATGCGCGGCTGATCTTCTACAGCTGGGACGCTGTCGACAACACACCGAACTGTCTGGCAGTCCTGGATTGTTTCGACGACCTCTTCAGCTTCGACTCCGAGGACGTGGCCGCCCGTCCGGAGTTCTCGTATCTGCCTCTTTTTTACACACGAGATTTCACCCCCCTGCCAATGTCCGAGTTGGGACGACCGCGGCGCTACTCAATGAGTTTCGTCGGTACCCTTCACAGCGAGCGCTACGCCTTCGCGAAGCGACTTTTCGCGGGCAAGTCGGACACCTACGGCTTCTTCTACGTGCAAGCCCGGTGGTACTTCGCGATGGTCAAGTACCTCACCCGCGAACACGCCACGGTTCCGTGGGGCGACATGTCCTTCGACAAGCTGAGCCGTCCAGAAGTAGCCGAGATCTTCCGCGAGTCGGTGGCAGTCCTGGACATGCCTCGGCGCGGTCAAGCAGGTCTGACCATTCGCACCTTCGAGGTCCTGGCGTCCGGCGCCGTTCTAGTGACAACCAACCCGGCAATCACTCGCGAGCCGTTCTTCGATCCCACCCGTGTCGTCGTCATACCCGATGACCTGACTGCGCCCGAGTCGAAAAAGATTCGCGCACAACTAGCTTCGTTGGAAGCGCCAGGCACCCCCCCACCATCTTTCGAACGGTACTCACTAACCTCCTGGGTCTCCACGATAGTTTCGGCATCAAGTCGGTCCGGGGGCTTCGTCTAGATGGACCGGGACACCGACCGCGAACCGCCAGCCTGGCGGCACTACCAGCGCATTCAGGCGTACAAGAGTGATCCGCGCAGCGTCATCGATGGTGTCAACTATGCGCATGTGATTGCGCTGTACCTTTATGACAGGTCGTTTCGGCATTGGGTGAAGATCATTGTGTTCTGTTTCCTTTTTACGGCTCGAACTACAGTCTCGGGAAGGGGCGAGAGACTCCTCAACTTCTATTCCTACCGGTACAAAAAACGGTCTGATTACGACTACATTGCGGACCGCCTGGTTGCCATCGTCGGCAATCAGGGCGATGCTGCGGAGGTCCGAGAAGTGCTCTCGATTGCCCAAAGTTGGGCCACACTGCTTCGCCTACCTCGCGCCTGGCGATCGACGAGTGCATACCAGTCGAGGTTTATGCACCGGGTTGCTGCTACTGCTCTGGTTGCCAAGTTCAGTTCGACTACCCGCAGTGCCCTTAACGATCTCGTATCCGGACGTACCCGCGTTGTGACCTTCTGTGATGCGGCACCGCATGACAACCTGCTCGCCCAGATCGCAATCCTCGCTGGCGCTTCAACCGTAACGGCACAACACGGTCAGTACCGCGTTCTTGATCAGCGAAACATCAGCACAGACGCCGAAGCCTATGCAAATTTCGTCAGCGATCACCTCCTCTGCTGGGGTGAGGCCACCCGCAACGAATTCGAACGTTTCGGTATCAGACGAGACCGGCTGGTAATTACGGGATGGATACGCCATTGGGACCCAGTCAGCCGGCCGGAAACTGCGACAGGCACGTTCGGCGTGATGCTCAACGGAGAGAACGGCGCCGATTCGAACATCGACCTCCTCGACGCCGCCAACCGTATTGCCGAAGAGCTGGACATGCGATTCGTCGTCCGGTTGCACCCTTCGTTCGACTCTCGCGAGTATCGCACGCGGGTCAACGAGCGGTGCACATCGATCAGCGCGGTACCGACCGGAGAATACGTCAGCAACGTCGACTTCAGTCTCGCCCACATGTCCGGGGCCACCATCGAGATGCTCGAAGTTGATTCACCCGTCTATGTCCTCGATGACGGACGCCTGGCCGATGCCTTTCAGCTGCCGGGCCTCAGCTTCGAGGGTGTGGAGGCCGTATTGGAGACGGTACGCGCAGACATGATGGACCCCGCCAGTGGCAACGCCCGCACGCGGAAGCTGAAGCGGTGGTTCAATGACGACACCGGCCAAGATGCCCGCATTCGCAGTGCACTGCTGATCGCTCAGGGAGTGTGATCGTGTATCGGTTCAGGAAGATGCTTTGGATCCTCAGGGCGATCTTGCTCAGTCCGACGTTCGGCCGGCTGCGCATGCCGTCATACCTCGGACCTCCGCTCATGCTCGTCAGGCCAAAACAAATCTTCATCGACAAACGAGTGCGGATCTTCCCGGGAATGCGCGCTGAGACTCATCATGGAGGCACGATCAGAATTGGCGAGAACGTCTCGATCGGTCAGGATTTTCACATCACCGCCATGGGAGAGCTGACCATCGGATCTGGGACTCTGATTGTCGGGTCGGTGATGGTCACCGACATCGATCACGAGTATCGCGACATCACCCGGCCAGTACACGAGCAGGAATTTGTACACCGTCGAACTGCGATCGGGAACAACTGCTTTCTGGGGATGGGAGCACGTATCCAAGCCGGAACGATCTTGGGAGACGGCTGTATCGTTGGCGCTAATTCGGTTGTGCGGGGCGAGTTTCCCGCTCATAGCGTCATCGTCGGTGCGCCGGCACGCGTCGTGAAGAAGTACGATTCTGAGTCAGCAACGTGGAAGAGATGCTAGGTCTGCGCAACATGCGGACCACCCTGTCGAGCAATGAGGTCCGATGAGCACCACACACGTCCGCATTGGTGACGGCGTCGATGTGGCGAATGATGCTCCGTTCGTGCTGTTCGGCGGTATCAACGTGATCGAGGACCGGGACTCCACCCTGCGAGCAGCCGAACACTACGCCACCGTGGTGAATCGCCTGCGGATTCCGTACGTGTTCAAGGCATCGTTCGATAAGGCCAACAGATCGTCGATGCGGTCGTTCCGCGGTGTGGGCCTCGACCAGGGCATCGCGATCCTGGATGAGGTGAAGCACACCTTCGGGGTACCAGTCATCACCGACGTCCACGAAGTGCACCAAGTGGAGCCTGTATCCGAAGTTGTTGATGTACTACAGATCCCGGCGTTCTTGGCGCGCCAGACCGACCTCGTCGTGGAAGTCGCGAAATCCGGCAGGGCGGTCAACATCAAGAAGCCACAGTTCATGAGTCCAACTCAGGTCAAGCACATCACGGCAAAGATCCGAGAGGCCGGCAACGAGCAGATCATCCTGTGTGAACGTGGCACCCAATTCGGCTACGACAATCTTGTCGTGGACATGCTGGGATTCCGGGAGATGGTCGAAGCAACTGACGGCCTCCCGGCAATCTTCGACGTGACGCACAGCCTGCAGCGCCGGGACGCAGGGAGCGAGGCATCCGGCGGCCGCAGACGCCAAGTGCTGGAGCTCGCCCGCGCCGGCATGGCCGTCGGCCTGGCCGGGTTGTTCTTGGAAGCTCACCCCAACCCGGACCAAGCGCTCTGCGACGGGCCCAGCGCGTTGCCGCTTGCGTTGCTCGAACGGTTTCTCGAACAGATCGTCGCTGTCGATCGTCTCGTCAAGGGATTTACCCCGCTGGACTTCCAATGAACTCGGGCGGTGCTTACCCAGGCCCGATCCGGTTGGTGCTTTTCGACGTCGACGGAGTTCTCACCAACGGCACGTTGCTTCTGGACGGTAACGGCGAGGCGTTGAAGGCCTTCAATGTTCGGGATGGATTGGCCGTTGCCCTATTACGCGCACACGGGATCCGAACGGGCGTGCTTTCAGGAAAGGCTAGTAGCCCCTTGGACTTCCGCATTCGACAACTGGGGTTTGACGTCGCGATCACCGGCAAACTGGAGAAAGAGGACGCTCTTGCGGCCGTCAGTGAGCAGGAGGGTCTCGACTACGCCTCCATCGCGTACGTGGGAGACGACGTGGTGGACCTACCACTGGCCGGCCGCGTCGGACGTTTCTACGCCCCGGCAGACGCGCACCCCTTGGTGCTCGCACACGCCGATCACGTGCTCACCAGCCGCGGTGGGGGCGGCGCCGCCCGGGAAGCCGCCGACCATATTCTGGTCTCGGCCGGTCTGACACTAGAGCAGGCTTACGCGCCACTTCTGAAACAATGGGAACGCCTCAATGCAGTCCAGTGAGCGTGTAGTCCGGGTGGTGATTCCTGCCCGTTTCGGATCCCAGCGGCTCCCGGCCAAACCGATCATCGATCTAGCCGGCAAACCGATGATCGTGCGGGTCTTCGACGCCGTGCGTGCGGGTCTCAGCACCGAGGACATCGTGGTGGCCGTGGATGACGAGCGCATCAAGCGGGTGTTGGATGACCATCGGATTGAAGCAACCATGACGAGTCCCACGTGTGCCTCCGGGACAGACCGGGTAGCCGAAATCGCGCGTCTCCGTTCCTGGCACCCCGACGACGTGGTGATCAACGTTCAAGGGGATGAGCCATTGCTCCCGCCTGATCTGCTTGCGGCGTTCGCCGACTTCTGCCTGAAACGCGACAACTTTTCGATGGCGACGATCGCAGTTCCGGTGCAGGAGCAGCACGAGATTTCAGACCCGAATGTAGTGAAGCTGACTGTGCGCAGCGACGGTAGCGCGATCACCTTCTCCCGTGCTCCGATCCCATTCGACCGTGACCACGACCCGTCGGAGTGGAACCCAACCAACTACCGCCGGCATCTGGGAATTTACGCGTATCGCAATGATGTCCTGCAAGCACTCACCATGACACCGCAATGCGCACTCGAACGGATCGAAAGCCTAGAGCAACTGCGTGCGCTGTGGCTGAACATCCCCATCCACGTCATGGATTGGGATGTCGCGCCGCCCGGCGGTGTCGACACTGCCGAGGATGTCGAACGCGTCACCGCCTATCTGGTGAGCAGCCCATGAGCGACACGCAGGCCACGCCGGCGGGCAGCGCCGTCCAAACAGCCCGCCGCGTCTTCGAGATCGAGGCATCGGCAGTGGCTTCGCTCGCGGACCAGCTGAATTCAGACTTCGAGCACGCTGTAGCGCACCTGCTCAAATCCGATGGCAGGGCCATTGTCTCGGGCATGGGGAAGTCGGGCATCATCGCACGCAAGATCGCCGCAACACTCTCCAGTACTGGAACGCCGAGCTTCTTCATGCACCCGGGCGAGGCCTATCACGGCGATCTCGGCATGGTCACGCCGAAAGACACGTTCATCGCCATCTCCAATTCGGGCGAAACCGGCGAAGTGCTGAGGTTGCTCCCTTTCCTGGTCGAAAATCGGAACTTCCTGGTCGCCGCTACCGGAAACGCCAACTCGACGTTGGCCACCGCCGCAGACTGTCACCTAGACATAGCGGTTCAAGTGGAAGCATGCCCACTTCAGCTGGCTCCGACCTCGTCGACTACGGCGGCCTTAGCGATGGGCGACGCTTTGGCCATCGCCCTCATGGAGGCGCGCGGATTCAAGCCCGAAAACTTCGCACGCTTCCACCCTGGTGGCACACTCGGGAAGCGCCTACTCAATCGTGTTGAGCACGAGATGGTCACAAAGAACCTGCCCATCCTCGATGAACAGGCGGGTGTCATGGCCGTGCTGAACGCCATTACGAGCTCCAGATTGGGGCTGACGCTGGTCCGCACGCACTCCGAGTGGGCCATCATCACTGACGGAGATCTCCGCCGTGCGGTCGAACGGTTCGGACCTCTCTTCTTCGAGCGCAGGGCTGCAGATCTCATGACACGCAATCCGGCCAGGGTGGCGATCGGGACCCGGATGCAGGAGGCACTAACCCAGATGGAGAGCCAGCGCATATCCGCCCTGCTGGTATTTGACGGCGACGAACTCGTGGGAGTTGTGAAGAAGTAGTGCGCTCGTCGGGGACAACGAAGTACGACTATCGTCTTGCCATGGCTCGCAACCGCGTCCCACAACTCCTGCCCCGTCGATCGATGCGAACTCTACGTAACTTCTCGGCGATGGAGCCGTACCTGCCCCTCCATAAATGGGCGGCGGTGCTGCTGCTGATCGTTTCGCTGGTAGCGGGGTGTGGCAGCCAGAATTGGTTGAGGCATTACGGCTTCGGCTCATCGGATTCGTTCTACGACGACTTCACCACCAAACCCGATGGATCATTGACCGCCGGGGCGTTGTCAGATTCGGGTCACAGCTACAGCGTGCTAGGCCAGATTCCCTGGCAGATCAGTGGTGGCCGCCTGACTCACACGCAAACGAATCCCTCGGCCACTCAGTCGTCATATTTGGGCGTGAAGCTCGGGACGACCGTCGGCTACATGTGGGCTGAGTACGAAGTGCCGCCAGGACCGCACCCTCAAGAGGCGATTGTACTGGTTATTAGCGCAACTGAATTCACCGCAGCTGGATACCAATTCGCCAACGCTGCCCTCCACTGCGTCTTCTCCAGCTCCGCGTTCGCTTGCGACAGCCTTACGGCACTACACCCGGGCTTGAAGAGAAGCCGCGTCGTTCACGGCACGTACGGGGCGCTGGCGCCCGGTGTCCACCGCGCCGAGATCAGCATCAAAGGCGATAAGGCAGTGATCACTACGCCTGACGGGAAACGGTGGGAATCCGAGGCTTCCGCATCGATCTCAGCCGGGACGGGGCCATGGGCGACCCTACAGCTCAACAATCCCGCCAGCCAAAGTCCCCTCAAGGAACTCCGGGTACTCCGATGGGGCGCGGAGCTGCAACGCTGACCGGACGTATTGCCTGTCCGTACCCACGCCACAACAGAACATTCCCGACCAGTTCCATGTAAACTCCATTCGGTGTTGAAGGCGGCGGTTCTCGGAGTCTTCGGAGGTATGGTTGCCGCCCTCTACGGGATCGCCAGCAATTCTCCACTAGCAATCGTTCTTGCCGTCGGTGTAGTACTTGTCAGCATCGAAGTGATAGTTCTAACCAAAGCGGCCGGCGGCTTCAGCGCAGTTCTTGTACCGGTCCTGGCCGTGAACAGCGTCCTGCTCAGCTCAATGTTCCTGTGGGATGAGATTCGCGTCGACTCGATAGTTTCAGTCAGACTTCGGGTACCTGAGGAATATCATATCCAAGCCGCCGTTATCGGAATTGTTTTCTCTTTCGCATACACCGTGGGCGCATTATTGGCAGGCCCGCAAGCCGTTCGCGTCACGCTGGCTCAGGTTGGCGAGTCAATCTCAGGACTCGGTCAGAGTTTTAGAATTCCAGACGGCGCATTGGTGATCACCGGCTACGCCGGGATCATACTCACCATTTACGGTCGCCAGGGTGGACTTCTCCAGGGACGGTACAACGTCATCGATGGGCCGATCTGGGCAGTTGCACTCAGCAACGCCATCGCTCCTCTCGCAATTCTTGCTTTATCCATTGTCGCTTCTAAGCCAGGACCGTGGCGCTGGCTTGCAATTCTAGGCATAGGTATCTGGTTTCTTTTGTTGTTCGCACGAGCAAGTCGGACAATTGCAGTATTTCCCGTCCTTCTGCTATTCGCTCGCACCTTCACATCTGGCGCGAAGGTTCGGGCGCACTCGATCGCTTTGGTAATCGTCGCCACCGTATTTCTAATGCAACTCCCCCTCGTCGGCCGTGCCAATCCGGATGGAGTTGGCATCATTCCTCTTACCCAGCAAGTGATCTTCCGGCCCGAGGAGATATTTTCTGGTTTTAGCCTCGATGGCATTCTGGGAAACATTCTCTTCAGCGGTCCATTGACGGGTGTCGTCGCAAACAGGCAAATCCCGCTGGAAGCACTCTGGGTCGGTGTCAATCCTCTGCCTGGTTCATGGGCAGGATGGGGTGAGTACAAGAACGCTCTTCGAGTGGATTCCTCCACCCCGTACAACGCTCTCGGGGAACTCGGCGCTCATGGATGGTTCGCACTAGTGGGTGTCGCGTTTGCAGTCGGACTGCTGCTCGCCCTGTCGACTCGCATCTCATCGCGTCTCGAAGGCGCTTATGCCCTGGCCGCGTCACTGCTGGTGTTAGGTATCACAGTCTTTTTCTCAGTCAGCATTCTGCAATATAATCTCCGCTCCAGCATCCGACTCGTTTGGTACATTCTCGGCGGACTTGGAGTGATATGGATGGCGTCGATCGCATTCAAATCCAGAGAGGCTCCGTCCCCGGTTGACGGCCAACTGACGAATACCAACTCGGATTATTCTCGGAACCAATCTACTGAAGCCAACCACATTTGAGTCTGACGCCGCCTATAGGCAACGCCAAATATTGCGGGTCAACCCCGTTCGAATTCGCTACATCACGGTCGGAGCTGAGCCTGCCGCGCGGGCGATTCAACAAACACACGACGCCCCGACCCACTGAACCGCAGGGATAGCTCAGGGGGCGGGTTCATCGGTACCTATCGTGCGCGACGGTTTCCTGCCTCGGACACACCGCATCACAGGCAGCTCGAAGTAGCGGTAGGACAACCATGCAAGTCCAGTAGAACCGACCACGCCAACGATCAAACCAAGAAGAGATGTACCTACAAAACGGGCAGTGATCTCCAGAACTGGATAATGTAAGAGGTAAAGGCCGTATGAAATCTCTCCCAGAAATATGAATGGCCGCGAGTCGAGTATCGCAAGTGTCGGCGACGCCATCAGACAACAAACGAACAGGCCATACACCACGAACCAAGTTGCCGGATCCAGCCAGGTCGAAATGTAAACACTACCAGGCGAAATCGATAGGCCCATTTCGTCACGCAAAGCCGGAAGATTCACGAACAACAGTAACAGGAACAATGCACCAAGAAAGCCTGGCATTCGACCATTGAGGAACCTCTTCAGTTGCGGGAGGTAAACACCTGTGATCGCTCCCAAGAAGAACGCGAAAGCGTACGTCGGGAGAATTGAAGGCTTCTCCTGATAGAGGCCGAGGTAGATAGCAGCTGGAAACGACACGACGGTTCCGACAACGATTGGAGCAGCTCTGCCCATCTTTGGATAAAGTAACCACGCGAAAACGAAAGCGGCGTAGAACTGGACCTCAACGGGGATCGTCCATAGTTCCCACGGAGCCTGCACAAATAGAGTAGCTTGTAATATTTGCCCGGCATTATCCAGCGGAAGCGAATAGCGGAAATGCTCGTACACGGAGTTGGATACCACAATCGATACGAGCACAACCGCCAAGTACAGTGGCGCTACACGTCCGACACGCGCGCGCACATAGGAAAGTACATTCTTCTTGCTGGGTTTTCGACCAATATAGAGATAGGCCATCAGGAATCCACTGAGGACAAAGAAAATCATCACCCCCACTTGTCCAAATCCATGGCCAAATACTGTCGGGAGCATTCCAACAATTGCTGTGTGCGAAATTAGGACGACAGACGCCGCCAATCCACGCAGTCCGGTCAACAGTGGGAGCTGTGTGGACTCTGTTGGCACTTCGGCGTTTTGACCCATGCCCTAGATCCCCCTCGGCGGGACGATCGCGAATCGAAAAATCGACCCTTTGCACGAGGAGCATATCGCAATGATCAGCAGTCGACTGAGTTAGTTGCGGCAAAGGTAGAGACGCTATCCGGGCAGACTTCGCGCTCGCGCGGCCGCGCAGTCCATCGTCAGATGTTAACGGCCGCTTCCCGGTTGCACCCGCTTCGACTACGAAGAAGATGCCTTTCGCCCGCCTTCTTCGCCGTAGTAATAGCTATAGCTGTACGGCGAACCGCTGCGGGCGGGCACCATGGTGAATACCGCACCGAGTACCGAAGCCCCGACGTTGTGCAGGCTGGCAACAGCATGAGCGACTTGCTCACGTTTGGTGTAACCGAATCGGGTCATCATGAGCACACCGTCAGAAGCTGCAGCGAGGATCGCGGCATCTGTAACTGCAAGCAGCGGTGTGGAGTCCACGATGACGTAGTCGAATCTTGCACGCAGTTCCGCCAAAGTAGCCTTCGCCGACTGCGACCCCAGAAGCTCGCTCGGATTCGGCGGAATCGCCCCAGCTGTAAGAACCGTGAGGCCAGCCACGCTTGACTTCTGGAGAGCATCATCGAGCGACGCCTGGCCGCTGATAACGGTGCTAAAACCAACAGCACCAACCAAGTTGAGATACTTGTGAAGCGTGGGTCTACGAAGATCTCCGTCGACCACAACGACACTGTAGTCGGCTTCCGCCAATGCCAAGGCCAGATTAATGGCGGTCGTCGACTTACCCTCGCTTGGGACTGAGCTTGTCAGCACAATCACCCGCGGCGGATTGTCGACCGCAAGGAACTGCAGGTTTGTTCTAAGCTTCCGAAAGCCTTCCGCAATTGCCGAGTTATCGTTGTCAAACGATATCGCCGGCTTCTTACGGCGGTCCTTATCGAGCGGGATGTTGCCGACAACCCCCGTCCCCGCGATCGTCTCCAGAGTTTCGCGATCTTTCACTGTGTTGTCCAGCAGATCGCGGACATGGGCTAAGCCAATGCCGACCAACACCCCGAGCCCGAGGCCGACCGCGATGTTGCGCGTCGGCTTTGGAACGGCCGGGGTGTCCGGAATGGATGCGCGCTGTTCGAGAACGACGCGTGAATCCGGACTGGTTCCATCCTCTGGCGTCTCGAGTTCGCGCACCATGACTACGAATTCGTCGGAGAGGGCATTCGCGATATCACGTGCACGAACTGGAGACGGATCGAGCACATCCAGCGTTATCAATACCGTCTGAGGTTTCGACGTGGCCTTGACGTGCTCTTGAAGATCTTGGGCGCTCATGTCGAGGCCCAGTTTGTCGATGGTGCGCTGAGCCAGGGTCTGCCCTGTCAGTAGCTCGACGTAGGAGTCGACACGCTCTTGCGAGAACCGGTTGCCCTGGTACGTATCAGCGATTGATGATCCCGCATTCGTGGAAACAAACAGTCTGGTCGACGCCTTGTAGAGAGGAGTCGTCAGTAGTGTGACCGCGACCGCCCCTAGTACCGCTACCAAGATAGTCAACGCTACCGTCAACCAGCGGCCGCGGAGCAGCTTTACATATTCCTGAATATTCAATGCGGTCCCTTCACTCGGGATCTACGGATCCGCGCGTTCGGCCATCCGACCAGCGTATTCTATTGGGAGACTTGAAGATTAGACGGGCTTTCTTGCACCAATGTGCACGCATGTTTGCTGAATCGCGACCCGCGGCAAACCTCCGTGCACCCGGTGCGATCCCGAATCGCAATCCATCGCGGTCAGCATAAGGCCCTGCCGCCTATCCAAGACGGAAGGCGGCACTTGCAGAAAGCGCGCTGCGAGGCCAGATCATTGGGTTGCCACTGACAGTGAGACGCCTCGGCGGCCGTAGGAACTGACCATGTACTGATCGCACCCCTCGTTTCTCCGCCACCGACTCCCGGCAACCGCTGACGGTCATCATCACGACACCGACTCCTGGCGCAATCCGCGACGGGGCGCCGACCACATGCAGGGCTTTGCAGAGCATAAGACCAATGTCGACGCTGCGCCGAACTCTCGGAGATGTGTCGTGATGCCCTGCCGAAGTCCGGACCGTGTCCACGGGGAGCGCAGCGGCATCAGCGACGACAGTTCATTATCGACCTGCAAGGCGATGGCAGCCACGAGCGCCGCTGAGATGGTTCGCATTCCGCATCGCGCCCATTTACCCTTGCTGGCATCTGTTCCTTGTACTGGCCCCACGGATTTTCGGAAGCATCGCAGACTAATAGATCTGTGTCAAAAGATCTTCGAGTGCTTCTTTGCGCTTGCCCCTAAGATTGCCCACTCTCCATTCGTTTGCTATAGAGACCACCCGAGTGTCGGAAAATAGGCACTTACCGCCACCGACTGGGCGACTTACGTTCCGTCGTCATTGGAAACACGTACGGATAAGAGTTCGCTGGCACGCACCAAAACGGCAGCACTCAGGCTTTACCGCTCCGGTCGTTGGGCATGTGACAAAGTCAAGGGCTAGCCACGGAGCCAGCGTATTTGACGGGTGCACTTGCCCGCTGCACGTTTGTGGGTCGAGCGGCCCGATTCGTCGCTCCATCCGACCTACTGGATGGATTGGCGACCGATACGCGTAGGCCAAGATCGAGGCTGCAGCGCCGAGTCAGAAGTCCCCTGTCCTCAAATCTCTCGATCTGCGCTCCGGCGGCAACCGACAAGACAAACCTTCCGGCCATTTCGCCTCCGAGGGTTGGATGTCGACTACGGGATCCCGATGGCCAACCCCGAACTTGGCGGGCTATCCCGGTGGTGACTCTCTCAGCAGCTCCGCCATGAGTGGCGCGATACGCCCGGCCATAAACTCATGGCCCGCATCATTAGGACGATCACCGCCAGGCGCCAGTAGTTCAGGCTTCCCCGCGAACCACTCTTCAGCCAGCGGATCGACGAACTGCGCGCCGAAGGCGCCAGCTTGAGTTTTCACAACATCTCGCGCTTGTAGCACGCCTGGAGGTGGATCCGGCCTGGCCCAAGCCGGGCCGATCACGAGGAGCTTCGCGTTGGGGGCCTTCTTCTTCGTCTCCGCGAGGGTGCTCTGAACGATAGTGGTCAGTTGTTCTGGGGGATTTCCCTGATCGCTCTCCGAGCCAAACAGGATTACCAACTTCGAGTTTGTGCCCACCGTCCGGTGCACCTGGTCGATGAAGACGACGCTCATCGGTGTGTTGTGCCAGGCGTAACCCGAGCCTCTCCTGGCGCCCACCTTGAGTTCGACGTTCACGCCTTCTTGGCGAAGCATCCTCTTCGCCAAGCTGGGCCAACCTTTTGAGCCCTCACCCGCGGATGGCGATCCGATGGTGTACAGGTCGCCGATAACTGCTACGTAGGCGGCGTCCGGCCGGGGGGACGCAGTGAGGACGGGGCGCTCGGGCGCAGATGGGGGTGTCGTCGGCCCCTTGGCGCAGCCAGCCACGAACGCGACAAGCAGGACGAGAATGACGGACATCTTGTGAGTCCAGGCTCGCCGAGGAAGTTCGTACCGAAGCAGATGCGCGCGCTTCAGGAGGGCACCGGGGCGCTCGCTACTTTCCTCTAGGATCATGGCAAAACGATAGTTGGAGTCACGCATCTAGTTGTCGATTGGTCTGCACTGCATCGACAATCGCTGATCCGATGTGTCGACCGATCTCCACCGCCAGTGCCATTCCCCATCCTCCAAACCGGACCCAGGTCACTGCAGCCCGTGACACGACACTCAGCGCGTGCCACCATCGGTCTCGTCACCGAGTTCCCTTCTCAATAGTTTAGATTGTTTTCCGACTCAAATAAGCCGTCGCGAAGTACAAAGTACTTTGTCGAAGCGGCCCAACGGACTCACATTACGCCGTACCATCTTCGGCAATCCAATACGAGCTGGCGGGCAGATTGCGGTCAGCGGGATCTGGCCAGGGTGTCCTAATGATTGTTGCGACCCAAGCAGACCGGGTACTGCACACTGCTGCATCTAATCAGCGCCGTCCAGACCTGCAAGGCATGCGCGCCATTGCAGTCCTCACCGTTTTCGCAAACCACCTATTAGATTGGCCGCCAGGCGGCTTCGTTGGAGTAGATATCTTCTTCGTGCTGAGCGGGTTCTTCATAACCGGCATCCTCCTGCGGGAACGCGAAATTAAGCGAAAACTGTCCTTTAAGAACTTCTATATCCGCCGTGTAAAGCGGATACTGCCATCCGCTCTGCTCGTGCTCGTCGTGACTGTCGCCTGTTCTTATATTTTGTTTCCTGCCGCGCGGGCAAAAGAAACTCTTCTGGACGCCTTATACGCAGCGGTATTCGGAGCGAACATCCGATTCGAAGCAGTGGGCACCGACTACTTCCAGGAAAACATGCCCCCGTCACCACTTCAGCACTACTGGTCGCTATCGATCGAGGAGCAATTCTATTTTGTGTGGCCGGCGTTACTGGTGATGATCTTCGGACTCACACGTGGGTTTCGCCGTAGCGGTAAGAGTTGGGCTCGACGCGTATCACTCTTCGGCGTCATGGCGGTCATCGTTGCCATTTCCTTCGCGTGGGCGATGCACCTTTCGACTGATGACCCGAACCGTGCCTACTTCTCAACGTTCACGAGGGTCTGGGAACTCGGAGCGGGTGCGCTCTTAGCCATTGGTGGGGCGTGGCTCGTGAAAATTCCGACCGCATTTCGAGCGCCACTGGCCTACCTCGGCCTCGCTGGTGTAGCGACATCCTTGTTCATCATCTCCCCTAGCGTCCAGTTCCCCGCGCCGTGGGCCTCTTTGCCGGTCTTGTCGACCGCTCTTGTTGTGGCATCCTTCCACGGCGCAGAAGTGCACGGCATGTTTCCTTTGACCAACCGCGTCGTCCGGTACTTCGGAGACACCAGCTATACGCTGTACCTTTGGCACTGGCCGGTCATCATTCTGCTGCTAAGCGTGATCCCACCAGGACCGCGCTACATCGTTGTCGCCACCGCTGTGAGCCTGGGCCTTACGGCTCTCACATACCGGTTCTACGAGGACCCCATCAGGAAGTCGGGCTGGCTGCTCGACAAAGTCGACCCATCTGCACACAGACTTTTCTACGTGTGGGGTCGTCAGGTGTGGACAGGAATCGGCGCTTTTGGCGCGGCAGCGATCGTGCTGGCGATTCTGGTCATGGGACACGCAGAGAGAGATTCCGAAATACAAGCCGAGCTGGCAAGCGAGCGCGAAGAGGTTCAGTCCGCACTTTCGTCACCACATGAAGAGAAGGTCGACCCCTGTTTCGGGGCGCCAGCGATGATAAATCCCCATTGCGCGCTCAGAAACTCGGGAGTACCCCTTCAGCCTTCCCTCGATAATTTCTCTACAGACCGGCCACGGGAGTGGAACAGATGCTACACCCCCAAAGACGAAAAGCTCAGAACGTGCAACTTTGGCTATGAGGGTAGCGACGCCAAAAAGATTGCCATCGTTGGCGATTCGAAAGGAATCTTTCTGCTTCCAGCACTGCGGAAAGTACTCAATGCCAATAAGTGGAAGCTCACGACTTATCTAGGTAAGACCTGCGCCTTGATGATCCCCCCGAAAGATGAGTGCCGGGGACCAATGAAAGAAGCCGAGAGAGAGCTGTTGCAACATCCGTATGACTTGGTGATCATGGCGAACGTCAGTTATGGCGTCGAACAACAAGCGATCCGGCACCGCGCGGCCATGGAGCCAATTACCGCGGCCGGAAGTCGGATTCTCGTCGTGGCCGACAACCCTGTGAGTAGTGAAGAGGCGATCGCGTGCCTAACCCGAGTCAGCGTCGGTGACCGGACTAGCGAGTGTGGCACCCCCAGGGGCGATGCCTTTCCCAAGCCGGACGCCTTGGTCGAAAGCGCCAATCTTGTCGCTGGTACCACAGTGATGGACCTGACCCCGTACTACTGCAACGCGGACCGTTGCCCATCGGTGATCGGTGACGTCATCGTTCATTCAGACGCCACCCATATCACCGCGACCCTTTCAAGAACACTGTGGCAACCGATTGAAGAGGGTGTGCGGCGCGCATTGGACACACCCGTAACCACACATCGATGACCTACTTCGTCGCACAGACGAACCTCGACTTGTCACGGATTCCACACACTCGGTGTACGTACTTCGTGCTCCTGTGACGGATGAGGTATACCCCCATCTCACTCGCGGCGGCAGAACGTGGTGATCGTCAATGGGCCAGGCGCACTCTTCGGCTAGTCTGCAGTCTCCGGTGCCACCCACACCCAAGGTGAACCATGACTGACCCCGCTACTCAGACCGATCATGCCGATCACTGCACTCTCTGCACGCACACCGGCGGTCGGCTCATCTGGTCAGACGAATCCTGGCGCGTCGTCGCCGTTGACGACTTCGACTTCCCCGCGTTCTACCGCCTCATCGCCCGCCAGCATGTCGTTGAGTTGTCGCAGCTCGACACCGCCCGGCGCGCTCGGTGTCTGGCGTTGATCTGCGCAGTGGAGGGGGTCTTGCTCGAACGGTTGCAGCCAACGAAGATCAATCTCGCGGCATTGGGCAACGTCGTCCCGCATCTGCATTGGCACGTCGTCGCACGTTTCGAGTGGGATAGCCACTTCCCCGAACCGATCTGGGGCAAGCGACAGCGAACGGTGGACCCTCCGGCCGGTGACCGACTACCCATCCCCCCTGACCTACTCGATGACATGGTGCGTCGTGCGCTCGATGTGACAACGAGTCGATGATGCGGCGGTGTCGTACGATTAATCCGACGACCGGGGGTGCTGTGAGGTTTCCTGATTGACGGAGTCATCCAGACCATCTCCCGAGACGCTTTCTCCGTCAACGGAATTCGTGCCCCGCACGCTGTCCCAGCGAGTGCGGCATTCGAGTTTAGCCAAGGTGCTCAACACGCTGGTGCTGCGAGGCCTGGGATCAGGCGTGGCGGTGCTGCTCACGTTGCTGGTGGTGCGATACCTCGACGCCGCGTCCGCCGCGTCTTTTCTGCTTGTCTTCAACGTGACGACGGTGGCCGCCGTCTGCTTCCGATGGGGACTGGACGACGTGATCGTGCGGCGGGTTGCCGCAGAGTTACGCTCGGAATCTCCGCGGCGCAGCGTTTCATATCTGATGAAGCTCTCCCACCGGCGGGTCGCGATATGGACGCTCATCGCCGGGGTGTGCGCGTCCGTGGTCTGGGCAACCAGAGCGCTTCCGGCCGCTGAGGCGAGCACAGAGCAGTTGTTCAATGCGGTCGTAATCTCGGCGTTGATCGCACTGACGTCATGCGCCGGTCGCGTTCACCAGGGCCAGCGCCGCACCAACCTCGCAGCCTTCATCCTCAACATCCTTGTGCCCGGGCTGTTGTTGCTCGGACTGCTGACGATGGTCGCACTCGAGGTGCCAATCAGTTCCGCGCGACTTCAACTGATCTACGCGAGTGTCGCCTTACTCGCCTACGTCGGAACCGTCTGGGCAACCCCGTTGACGAGGCCCCGCCGCGCCAGGTCTTCTGAGGAGCGGGACAGCGAGTCCGCTCGAGCCAAGCTCGACCGGCGGGCGGCGAACAAACTCGGCGGCGTGGTTCTGTCACAGCAAGCCCTCAATTGGGCGGCCCTACTGGTGGTCCCCATTGCCTACGGCGATGAACTGTTTACCAGTTTCATGGTCACGTACAAGTTGTCCCTACTGATCAGCCTCATCATGCTGGCGATCAACTTCACCTTTGCCTCGCGGCTCGCGGGCCTTTTCGCCGAGGGTAGATTCGCCGAATTGCAGCGGGTGACCAAGCTGATGGTGGTGTCGGTAGCGGTCTCGAGTGCACTGGCAGCAGTTGGAGTCTTCTTTGCACGGGACTACGTGTCGTCATTTGCCGACGTCGACAGTTCCGACACAATGCTGGCCCTCTTGGTCGGCGCCCAAGCTCTTTTCGCGATTTCGGCTGTCTACGCCTTGACCCTCACGATGTGCCACGACGAAGCGTTCCTCTTCAAGGCACAGGGGACCGTCGTGGGTGCCGGGGTGGCTTTATTCTGCACCTTGAGTCTCACAACGTCGCTAGACGTCGCGTGCTCGGCTTTCCCGATCACCTATCTTGTGTTGTCGGTGATGCTCGGGCGTCGGGCGCATGCGGTGACGAACGGTTAGTGTCCGACTCGGCTCGGTACGGCGCACCGCCGCAACGGTGCTCGAGGCTTCTTGAGTAGCCTGACGTCCATGCCCGATGCGTCCCTCCTGACCCTGCTCCAGGAACACGCCATCGCAAACCCCGATACCGAGGCCTTCACCTTCACCGACTACGACGTCGACCCGAACGGGGTCTCGCAGACGCTGACCTGGGCGCAGGTCCACCGTCGCACGGTCAACGCGGCGCACGAGTTCGAGCAGTACGGGTCCCCCGGCGACCGCGCGCTCATCATCGCTCCGCAGGGTCTGGACTACATCGTGGCCTTCCTGGGTGCCATGCAGGCCGGTTTCATCGCTGTGCCCCTGTCGGTGCCGGTTCCCGGGTCGCACGATGAGCGAGTCAGCGCCGTAGTGGCCGACACGTCCCCGGTCGTCGTGCTGACGACGTCCGCGGTCGCGCACCTCGCCAGCCAGTACGTTGACGACGGAGCCGCCATGATCGCCGTGGTCTCCGTCGATTCGCTGGACCTCGACCGGCCTGTGGCAGGCAATGCCGAGCCGGCCCAAGGATCCGATGTCGCCTATCTGCAGTACACCTCGGGTTCGACGCGGTTGCCGGCCGGCGTGATGATCAGCCACCGCAATCTGCAGGCGAACTACGAGCAGTTGATGGCGGACTACTTCGCCCAGCACGGAGGCGTGTTGCCCGAGGGCACCAAACTGATCTCGTGGCTGCCCTTCTACCACGATATGGGCTTGATGCTCGGAGTTGCGGCGCCCATATTCGCCGGGCATGCGGCAGATCTGATGAGCCCACTGGCGTTCTTGGCCAATCCAATGCGCTGGGTGCGGGCGTTGTCCCGGCCCACGTACGCATGGTCGGCCGCACCCAACTTTGCATTCGATTTCACAGCACGGCGCGCAAGCGATGCCGACATGTCCGATCTCGACCTCAGCGGCATCCTCGGCATCATCAACGGTGCCGAACGAATCCATCCGCCCACCCTGGTTAAGTTCAACGAGCGGTTCAGCGCCGTGGGGTTCCGGCCCGAGATGATGGTGCCGTCCTACGGCCTTGCCGAGGCAACAGTCTTCGTGGCCAGCGGCAACAGTGGCCGGGCGCCCGAAGCCGTCGAGTTCGCCGCCGAGGACTTGGTCGAGGGTGTCGCGACCCGCAGCCCAGGTGGGTCACCCCTGATGAGATACGGGATGCCCGTCTCACCGCTGGTGCGGATCGTCGACGCAGACACCTGCCGGCCCTGCCCGGACGGCACCATCGGGGAGATCTGGACCCACGGCGAGAACGTCTCCGCCGGTTACTGGTGCAAACCCGAGCAGACCGGGTCCGCCTTCGGCGCGACGCTGGCGGACGCGCCGGCGGATGCCCCCGAGACGGGATGGCTGCGTACCGGAGACCGGGGCTTCATCTCCGAAGGGGACCTGTTCATAGTCGGCCGCATCAAGGACATGCTGATCGTGCGTGGCCGCAACTACTATCCCGAAGACATCGAAGCCACCGTTCAGCAGATCACCCGTGGGCGGGTGGCAGCCATCGCGGTCCCCGATGAACAGACCGAGAATCTGGTCATCATTATCGAACTCAAGAAAACTGGAGACACAAGGGACCTCGACGACACGAAAAGCAAAATCATCGCGTCGATCTCACGCGCACACGGGCTGCACGTCGCCGACATAGTGTTTGTGGCACCAGGAGACATTCCGACCACCACCAGCGGCAAGATCCGCCGGTCAGGATGCGTCGAAAACTACCGAGTAAACACATTCCAGCGCCTGGACAACTAGTTCACGGCAGGCTGGTTCGTCTCGCTCGAAGATCGGCGCCGTGCGATCGCCCCTCACCAAAGCAGCACATTTCACGCCTGCTTTGGCGGCGCATTACCGAGCTTTATGCCTGACAACTCCGTTTCCGCAGAGCTTAGTGCGCCTACTGCACGTATCTGACGAAGAAAAATGGCCGTGCCTCGCGCTAGTGGGCACACCGCCACGTGTCACCCCGGCAAGCTCGAAGAGGTCTCCGCATCCTGTGATACAGCCTGCTACGCCGGGGCAATTAGCAAGTGCTCCATAATCTTTGGGCGCAGACCCTATGGTGAGCACTCGCCGGACAGGATGTCCACGTGCGCTGACACATGCGGTCGAAACCCAGTCGCCAAACATTCCAAGCCAAGAATTCTGGTGGTCGCAATCATTACCCTGTATAACCCGTGTCTCCGTGGTAGCGTGCTGAACAAATCGCCAAGCACTATCGCGAAGCGTTACGCGTGTCGGGATGTGCAAGGCGTCGCCGAGGTTGCGGAGGGTGCTGTGTTTTCTCATGTATCGTCCGGCGCGCTGGCCTTGGCCACGCTATCGGTACTCGCACTGTCTACCGCTTCTCCCGCGCAGGCTGATGATCCGTTGGTCGGCAAGACTTATGCCGAAGCACAGGGAAAGATCGCGGGTGACTGGCAAGCCACGGCGATCGTCGCGTCGGCCGTCGGAGACGTTCTCGCACGCGACAAGTGCATCGTGACGAGTTGGCGGAAGTCCAGCCGTCTCGACGCAAGCGGATATCCTATTAAGCCTGCCGCCTTCATGTTGCATCTCAACTGCAACCCTGCGTTTGGCGGGGCGACGTCACCCGGTGGCTCCATCACAACGCCGGAGGGAAGGGCCGCAAAATCCACCATGGATAAGGCGGCCGCACTCAACAACAACCCTGCCTGGTGCGACAAATCCGATAAGAACCACGCTTACTGCGAGCGATTCTGCAACCTGCACGGGGACCTGTGCACCTTCACCGTGAGCTGACCTCATTGGTGCTTTGCGCCGCGCCGTAGCGTCGCACGGTCTCCACAGCCGCCCAGCCGCATCGTACGAAAAGCGGGCGGCCTCGCCCGCTTTTCCCTACCGCACGTTGTGATCCAGCACGTACTGCAACCCGGCCATCAACTGCGACAGCGGATCGGTCCCTCCGCTACCGAAGGCGGCCGCACTGGCCCCCGCGGTAACGACCGCAGGATCGTAGCCGCGGACAGGATCCACGGTGATGGGCGCGGTCAGCGGGTTGTCGTTACGCGTATACCCGGCATCCACATAGGGTTTCAGCACCCCGTCGAGCTTGTTCAACGTGCCCTCGTCCACCCCGAGGTACTTGAACGGGAGAACCAGCGGCAGATGCTGCTCGGGGATCATGTACGTCGTCGTCTTCGCACCCCGCGAGTTGTACGTCACCGCGACGTTCTGGGGCGGCACATTCGATGGGTTGGTGAATGCCACCGCGGTGTGACCGGTGGCCAACCCGACGATGGCGTTGGTGACGGAGATGATGTTGTCCTGGCGCTGGGGCCAATCGGCGATGCTGTCGTACGGGGAGATGAACTGGTAGGTGTCGTACTGGCTGTCGACCTCAGGCGGCATCGTGAAGTCCAGCGACGGGACGACGCTGCCCACCGGAAAGTTCTGCCGCAGGAAGCTCTGGCCGAAGGGGTGGGTGGCCAGCGGATCGCCGAAAGTGGCGAAGGACAACTGATTCGGCGGTGGCGCGGCCGGATCGTTGGCCAGCCGGTTCTTCACCGCGTTGAGCACCATGGCGCCCTCCGACAACCCCATGGCGGTGCCGCTGCCACCGGCCTGAATCGCACGGATGAGGTTGCCCTCACCAACGTCGACCGATTCGCCGATACTCGGGCCGTCGAGCCCGAGACCCGGGAACCCGTCGTCCAGCTTCCCGATGCCCGGGAACAGCCGTTCCAGGGTGTGCCCCTGAACCTGACCTGCCGGATACCAGATGTTCTGGCGGTCCAATCCGGGGAACCAGTCCGCGCCGGTGCGACGGATGTATTCGTCATAGGGAATGCCGAGCACGTGCGCGCCGCCGAGGGCGTAGGCCTTGCCCGGCGTGCCGCGCGGTGTCGGGGTGTCGGCACCGACACCCGGCGCGGGTGCCGGCTCGTCAGCAGCCGCGACACCCAGACCCGATGGCCCCATGGCACTCACGGTGAGCACCACGGTCGCGACGGCGAGTAGTTTCTTCATGCCTGGCTGCTCCCCTGCGCTGTCCCTCGTGATGGCCACCAGTTCGCCTTGCCGACCAGCGTAGCGATGGCGGGCACCGTGATCGTGCGGACGACGAAGGTGTCCAACAGGATCCCGGCACCGATGACGAACCCGCCTTGCACCACCGTACCGATGCTGGAGAACAACAGACCCCACATCGACGCGGCGAAGATCAAACCGGCTGCGGTGATGACGCCGCCCGTCGACGACAGCGTGCGGATGATGCCGTAGCGGCTGCCGTCCGGCGACTCGTCCCGCAGCCGCGACGCGAACAGCAGGTTGTAGTCCGCCCCGACGGCGACCAGCACCACGAACGCCAGCGGTGGCACCGTCCAGTGCAACGGCTGGTGGAACAGGTACTGGAACACCAGCACCCCGATGCCCAACGCCGCGAAGTACGAAACAACCACGGAGCCAACGAGATACAGCGGCGCGATCAGCGACCGCAGCAACAGCATCAAGGTCACCAGCACCACGATCAGCGTGACGGCGATGATGAAGCGGATGTCGGCCTGGTAGTAGTCACGGGTGTCGCGAAGCGCGGCGGGATAACCACCCATCGAGATCGACGCGTCGGCCAGCGAGGTGTTCGGCTGGGCACCCTTGGCCGCATCCCGGATCGCGTTGACCTGGTCCATGGCCTCGACGCTGAACGGATCGAGTTTGGTGAGCACCAGATACCGCGCCGAGTGGCCATCGGGTGAGATGAACATCTTCGATGCGGCCTTGAAGTCCGGCAGCTCCAGCACCTCGGGCGGGATGTTGAAGCCCGCCATCGCCGGAGCGGCCGCGTTCTGCTTCATCGACAGCAGGAAGGCCGACGCCTGGTCCAGTCCGGAACGCATCAGCTGGATCTGATCGACCACCTGGTTCACGCCCGTCGCGACCTCGCGGCTACCGGTGGCCGACCGGTCGGCCTGCTGCCGGATCTTGCCGAGGGTGGCCTGGGCACCGGCAGGCGAATCCAGCCCCATCGTCTTCATCAGCTTGGTGATGGTGGTGAAGGCATTACCGAGCTGATTCAACGACGCGTTCAACGACTGCTTGTCCTGCATCGACTGCAGTTGCCCGGCAAGGTTGTTGATCTCGTCGAGGGTGCCGTCCTGCCGGGCCTGGGCCAACCGCGAGAAGTGGATGCGGGTCTCGCTGCACGACGGATCGAGATCGCAGGTGACGTTGCCCTGCAGCGCGGCCAGCACCGGGCCCACCCAGCCGAACATGTCCTTGGCCGCCGTGACGCTGATACCCATCGAATTGCCGAGCTGGTTGATGCTGTCGACCAGCTTGGCGCCGACCTCGACATTGCGCACCAGCTTGTCGCCGCCGTACTGACCCCGCATCGTGGAGAACGCGTTGACCATCTGCTGGATGCTGGTGGCGATGCCGTTGACCTGGCCGCGCACGTCGCCGAGCCCGGTGGCCAGCGTATCGGCTCCCTTCGACAACCGGTTGAGGTCGTCCATGTTGTCGGCGATCATGGCCGAGCCGGTGCCCAGCCGGTCACCGACCAGGCCGGCCTGATAGGTGGCCCGGAATTCCTGCGGCACCACACCGAGCGGGCGGGTGATACCGCTGACCATCCCGATATTCGGCACCTGGGTGATGCGTTCGGCCATCTGCTCGAGGTCGGCCAGCGCCTGCGGGGTGCGCAGGTCGTGCGGTGAACGCACCAGGACATAGGACGGGATGGACTGGTTGAGGTCGAAGTGCCGTTCCAGCGCGGCATAGCCCACCGAGCTGGGATCCGTGGCCGGCACGGCCTTGCGGTCGTCGTAGTTGTATCTGGCCAGCCCGACACAGCCGGCGAGCAGGAGCAACACCAACATGCTGGTGACCAGGTGCAGCCGTGGCCGGCGCACGATGCGCGCCCCCGAGCGCCGCCACATCCGGGCGGTCATCTCCCGCCGCGGCGTGACCCAGCCGCGCGGCCCCACGATCGCCAGGATGGCCGGGAGCAGCGTCAGCGCGGCGAGGAAGGCCACCCCGATACCGATCGCCGAGGACACCCCGACCGTGGAGAACACCCCCATCCGGGCGAAGCTGATACCGAGGAAGGTGAGGCCGATGGTGGCGGCCGACGCGGTGATCACCTTGCCCACCGAACCCAACGCATGCCGCACCGCGTCGTCGGAGCCCTCACCGAGTCGCACGTAATCGTGGTAGCGACTGATCAGGAAGACGGCATAGTCCGTCCCCGCACCGGCGATGATGGCGCTGAGCAAGATGATGGCCTGATTGGACACCCCGAGGCCGGTCAGCTGGGACAACCCGGCCACCACCGACTGCGCGATCACCAGCGAAATGCCGATCCCGGTCAACGGCAACAGCATGGTGATCGGATTGCGGTAGACCACCAACAGCACCAGTAGCACCAGCACGCCGATCGCGATCTCGATCGGCATCCGGTCCCGCTGACCGGCGACGGTGAGGTCGGCGACGGTGGCGGCCGGTCCGGTCAGATGCACCTCCAACGGGCCGCCTGCGGTGTTCTGTTTGACGATCTCGGCCACCCGGTTGTAGGCGGCATAGGACTGCGGGGTGCCCAGCGCACCGGCGAGGCCGACCGGCAGCACCCAGGATTTGTTGTCCTTGCTGGTCAAAAACGAACGCAGCGCCGGTGTTCCGACGAAATCCTGCAGCATGACCACGTCTTGCTGATCGTCACGCAAGGCGTCCACCAGCTTGCGATAGGTGGCCTCGTGCACGCGGCCCAGTCCGTTCTCGTCGGTGAGCACGATCAACAACAGATCGTCACCGCCGGGCTCCTGGAACGCCTCGGTCATCTGCCGGGCCGCCACATTGGACGGGGCATCGGCGGGCAGCATCGCCAGCGGATGCTTCTGGGCCATCTCGTTGAGGCTGGGGAACGACAGCGGCAACACCACCGCCAACGCCACCCAGATCCCGACGACCGCGTACGGGAACCGCACGACGAAATCGGCTAGCCGTCGCACGTCGCCCCCACTGGTGGTCCCTGCACTCGGGTGGTCCCGAAGATCTTGCTCACCGGATCAGACCGCACTGGCCTCGCCGAACTCATGCCGCGCGTCAGCCAAAACGACCCCAATCGCCGGTATCGGCCACCTGTTCGCAGACCGACTTCATCGTTGCTATGTAGCGCGCCACCGACTTCTGGGCGACCGGGTTGTCGGGGAACATCACCGACATCACGGTCCCGGCCTCGTGCCGGAATACATAGATGGTGAGCTGATAGGAGAATCTGCCGTCGGAGTAAATTCCGATATTGTTCGAATATCCCATCTCGGCAGCGGCGAGAACCGCGTTGAGCGGAGCGGCACCGCCGTGCAAGAAGTTCGAAACCGGGAAGTTCGGGCGCGGCTTGTCCAGCCACGGCGCCAATTCCAGCACGCGATAATAGGGCACTCTCGCCAGGTTGAGACCCGAATCGAAAGATGTCTGCGCCGCCCACGCGGCTTCGGCAAAAGTGGTCGCGGCGATCGGCACGGTGATCGGCACCAGGCCGGTGAACCAACCCTGCGTCATGAAGTTGTCCGACGTCCGCCGGGTATCCCTCGGTGTCAACCCGTAGTAGGTGGCGGCGCCGGTCAGCTCGTGCTCGACCATGGCGGTACAGGCAAATAGGCCACCGACGAAGCGGGTGCCCGCCGCGGTACAGGCCGCATCGAACCTGGCGGTTTGCTCGGCATCCAGCAGCATGTCCCCGACCATGTCGGCCACCGTCGGCTCCGCCGGGTTACCCAGCGGTAGCGGGAACTCGGGCAGGCTGTTGTTGTTGTTCTCAGCAAACTCGATCCAGGCCTGCACCTCCGGCGAATCGACGGTCAGATTCGCTGTCGATTCGCGTTCCTTGACGCAGAAATCGTCAAACCGGCCCGCCTCGGGCAACGGCATCGGCTGGCCGCTCTGGGTCAGCGATGTGTACATGCCGTGCGCCTCGAGCATGGTGATCCCGATCAGCGCGGCATCCCCGTGCACGTGGTCGATGCTGGCGTAGAAATCGAAATGATCTTCGCTCTGGACAATGCCGAAAGAAAAGCATCCCCATTCCAACGGACTGGGTATGTCGACAATATGTTTGCGCGCGTCTTCGGCCGTGATTTCGCCGTGGTTGACGGGTTCGAATTCGATATCGTCGGGGTCGGTAATGGTGCGTCTGACAATATCGCCGGAACCCGAGTATTCGAACCAACTGCGGTACGTGTCATGCCGCCGCAGATAGGCGTTGATGGCGTGGTTCATCGCCTCGATGTCACATTTACCAGGCACTTCGCAGGTAGCGATGATCTGGCGGGAATAGTCGAGGCCCGCGGCTTCCTGGTGGTAGACGCCGCGAATGTGTTGGCCCTGCATATAACTGACCGGCACCGCACTGACGGGCGCTTGCCGCGCCTTGTCCATCGCCGCATTTGTCGGGTGCCAGGACGTCACGACGCCCGGGCTCGGCGCCCAATCATCGATTGTGCCGATGGTGATCTTCCCGATTTGCACTAAATCCCTCCCGGGTTGAAGCGGCGACGGCGGCGGTCCAGCAACACCGGCGGCGACTTCACGATAGCGGCTCCGGCGGCGAAGGTCGCCGATACGCCCCTGTGGGCGGGCTTTGAGACCTCTTGGCGAGACCGCCTAAGCGGGTGTTGCGGCACGCCGACCCGCGGGCCGCCGGCGAGTGTTCACCTGACCGGAAACCTCTTCGTTCAGCAACTCGCATGCAATACTGACCGGCGGGAGATGGGCCGGCCGCTGCCGACGACGGTGAGCGCGCCACGGCTGTTCGGAAACACTCTGACCCTGACGCGGTCTCCCGCTTGCATCGAAACGTCATCGACCCGACGCGGGGGAGCACAACCTTTCATGGCATCTACCGAACACACCACGGGCCAGCAGCCCCGGTTCGCGATCATCGGCTACGCCGCGCGCCTTCCCGGTGCCGCCGATGCCGATCAGTACTGGGATCTGCTGCACCACGGTCGCGACGCGGTATCGGAGATCCCGAGGGATCGCTGGGACCTGGACGAGTTCTTCGACGCCGACGCCTCCACCCCGGGCAAGGTCGTCACCCGTCGGGCGGGGTTCGTCGACGACGCCGTCGGGTTCGACGCGCCCTTCTTCGGGATCTCGGCCCGCGAGGCCAGGCTGATGGATCCCCAGCACCGACTGCTGCTGGAGACCTCCTGGCAGGCCGTCGAACATTCGGGCACCGCGCCGACCGCTCTGGCCAACACCCGCACCGGGGTGTTCATCGGGCTGTCCACCCATGACTACCTGGCCATGGCCTCCTCCGAGCTGACCTACCCCGAAGTCGAGGCTTATCTGGCGATCGGCACTTCCGGCGCGGCCGGGGCGGGCCGGATCAGCTACCGGCTCGGGCTGCACGGCCCGGCCGTCACCGTCGACACCGCGTGCAGCTCGTCGCTGGTGGCGATCCACCAGGCCTGCCAGGCCCTGCTGCTGGACGAATGCGATATGGCCCTGGCCGGTGGCGCGAACGTGTTGCTGAGCCCGGCCACCATGATCACCTTCTCGCAGTCCCGGATGCTGTCGCCCGACGGGCGCTGCAAGACCTTCGATGCCGCCGCCGACGGCTACGTCCGCGGCGAGGGCTGCGGTGTCATCGTCATCAAGCGGCTGGAGGACGCGCTGCGCGACGGCGACCGGATCCGCGCCGTGATCCGCGGCAGCGCGGTCAACCAGGACGGCGCCTCCGGCGGGTTGACGGTGCCCAACGGCGTCGCCCAGCAGCGCGTCATCATCGAGGCGCTGGACCGGGCCGGTGTGCGTCCCGTCGACGTCGACTACCTGGAGGCGCACGGCACCGGAACCTCGCTGGGCGACCCGATCGAGGTCCAGGCCGCCGCCGCGGTGCTGGGACGCGACCGCGACGCCGACCAGCCCCTGCTGATCGGCTCGGCCAAGACCAATATCGGCCACCTGGAGGCGGCCGCCGGGATCGCCGGCGTGCTCAAGGTGGTGCTGGCACTGGAAAACCAGGAGCTGCCCAAGCACCTGCACTTCCAGAACCCCTCCCCGCACATCCCGTGGGACCGCATCCCGGTGCGGGTGGTGGACGAGACCACCGCGTGGGAGCGCAACGGCCGGCCCCGGATCGCGGGCGTGAGCTCGTTCGGGTTCTCCGGCACCAACGCGCACGTCATCCTCGAAGAGGCTCCGGTCCCCGCCCCCGTGCCGGCTGCCGCAGAAGACGACCGGCGGTTCCAGGTGCTACCGCTGTCGGCCCGCACCCCGGCCGCGCTGGTGCAGACCGCGCAGCTGTATCGCAGCTGGTTGAGCGCGCATCCGGAGGCCACCCTGGCCGAGCTGTGCCTGACCGCAGGAACCGGGCGGGCACACCTGGAGCACCGGGCGGCCCTGGTGGTGAACTCCGTCGAGTCCGCCCGCGAGCTGCTGGGCGCGCTGGCCGACGACCGGCCCGCCCCCGGGCTGGTGCGTGGCGAGTGTGCCGACGCCCCGAAGACCGCGTGGCTGTTCCCCGGGCAGGGCAGTCAGTACGCCGGGATGGCGCGCGAGCTGTTCGAGACCGAACCCGTGTTCGCCGAGACGTTGCGGCGCTGCGCCGACGCCCTGGACACCCCGCTGCTCGACATCATCTTCGAGGCACCCGACGGTGACGTGACGCTGCGCCAGACCCAGCACGCCCAGCCGGCGATCTTCGCCGTGGAGATGGGCCTGGCCCGGTTGTGGCAGTCGTGGGGATTCGAGCCGGATGTGGTGCTCGGGCACAGCGTCGGCCAGTACACCGCGGCCTGCGTGGCCGGGGTGTTCAGCCTCGAGGACGGTGTGCGGCTGCTCGCCGAGCGGGGCCGGCTGTTCGGCGAGCTGCCCGCCGGCGGGCGGATGGCCGCGATCTTCGCCGATCCCGATCGGGTAGAACGCCTTACCGACGAATTCCCCAGCCTGTCGGTGGCGGCCTACAACGGCGCCAACACCGTGCTGTCCGGTCCAGGTGCCGACCTCGAGCAGGCGGTGTCGGGACTGACGGCCGACGGAGTGCGCTGCGAGTGGCTGGACACCAGCCACGCCTTCCATTCGGCGCTGCTCGATCCGGCACTGGACGCCTTCGAGGCGTATGCCAACACCTTCGAATTCCAACCGCCACAACGCATCCTGGTGTGCAATCGGACGGGTTCGGCACTGGGCCGCACCGCGAAGCTGAACGGGGCCTACTGGCGCCGGCATGCGCGCCAGCCGGTCGAATTCGCCAAAGGCGTCGCGACCCTGGCTCAACTCGGTTGCACCGTGCTGCTGGAGGTCGGGCCGCAACCGGTGCTGACCGCCGCCGCGATGCGCGCCTGGCCGGACCCGGCCACGGCCCCGCGGGCCATCGCGTCCATGCGCCAGAACGGCGCCGACCACCGGCAGATCGCCGAAGCCCTGGCCAGCGCCTACGTGACCGGGCATGTGCCGGACTTCGCCGCGTTCGTGCGTGAGCCGGCCCGCAAACTGGACCTCCCGACCTATCCGTTCCAGCACCGGCACTACTGGTTCCGGGACAAGCAGACCCAACCGGCCAGGACCGACAGTGCGCGTACCGAAGCGGTCCGGCTGCTCGAAGAGGGCCGCATCGAGGAACTCGCGGCGTTGCTCGGCGGGACGGACGGCGCCACCGATGTACTGAGCAGGCTTGCCGCGCAACATAATCGGCAGCGCGATGCGCAGTCCATCGCCGATGCCCGCTACGAGATTCGGTGGCAGCAGGCCGCTGCCAGCGCAGCCGTCGCCGGTGAAGGTTCGGCCTGGCTGGTCGTCGGCGACGACACCGCCGTGATGCAGCCGCTGCTGGATGCGCTGAGCACCCACGGACACCGGCACCGCACTCTGGGCCTGCCGGCGTCCGACGCCGACGAGGAACGACTGCGCGCCGAACTGCGCGCCGCGGTGGAAGATGAACCGGGGCTTCGCATCCTGCACGTCGCGGCGCTCGATGCCGACACCGCGCCGACGATGAAATCGCTGCTGCGCATGCAGCACCGGGTGCTGGCCGGCACCCAGCGCCTGTTCCGCGCCGCCGCCGACCTGCGTGCACCCATCTGGGTGGTGACCCGTGGCGCACAGCATGTCACCGACGCCGACACCGTGTCGCCGGAGCAGACCGCGCTGTGGGGGTTCTGCCGCGCGGCCGCACTCGAGTTCCCACAGGTGTGGGGCGGGCTGGCGGATGTGACAGTCGGCGGCGCCGACGAGTGGTCGCTGTTGATCAACCAGGTGGTGGCCGCGCCGCGCGGCGAAGATCAGTTCGCCGTGCGCGGGCACGCGGTGCACGTGCCCCGACTGGTGCGCCGTAGCGGGCAGCCGAATCCCACTACGTTGGAACTGCGTTCGGAGGCGACGTATCTGATCACGGGCGGGCTCGGATCGCTCGGCCTGGAGATCGCAGGGCACCTCGCCGGCCACGGCGCCCGGCAGCTGGTGCTGACCGGTAGGCGGGCGCCCAGTGCGGCCGCCCAGCAGCAGATCGACGCACTGTCCGCACAACACGGCTGCGCGGTGCGGGTGGTCACGGCCGACGTCGCCAACCCCCATGATGTCGCCCACCTCATCGCGACGGTGCAGGCCGAATTGCCGCCGCTGGCCGGCATCGTGCATGCCGCCGGGGAGAACAGCACCACCGCGCTGAGCACGTTGGAGCCCGCCGAACTCGACCGGGTGTTCGCCGGTAAGGTCTGGGGCGCTTGGTATCTGAGCGAGGCCGTCGCCGACATGGCGCTCGACTTCTTCGTCTCCACGTCGTCCATCTCGGCGGTGTGGGGCAGCTACGGCCAGACCGCCTACAGCGCGGCCAACGCCTTCCTGGACGGATTGACCTGGCGCCAGCGCGAACTCGGCGTCCCAGGGATCAGCGTCAACTTCGGCCCCTGGGCCGCCGGCATGGCCGACCCCGAGGCGCGCGCGCAGCTGGATCGGCGCGGTGTCCGCACGTTGTCGCCCGCCGATGCCCTGGCCGGCATGACCGATCTGATGGTCGGTACCGGCACGCACGGCGTGGTGGCGCGCATCGACTGGTCCCGGTTCCTGCCGATCTACCTGCAGACCGGGCCGCGTTCGCTGCTCGCCGAGGTCGCCGGAGAGGTGCCCGACGCCGTCGCCACCGTGTCCGGGCCGACCGGCTCCACCCGGCTGGTCGAGCAGCTGACGGCCGCACCGGTGCAGCAGCGCAAGAAACTGGTGCTGGAGTACCTGCGCGACGCCGTGGCCGAGGTGACCCAGGTCGACGCATCGGAGATCCGCGAGGAGGGTGGCTTTTTCGACCTCGGCATGGATTCGCTGATGGCCGTGGAACTGCGCCGCCGGCTGGAACAGGCGGTCGGCAAGGAACTGCCGGCCACCCTGGCGATGGACTACCCGCGGCTCACCGATGTCGCCGATTACCTGCTCGGCGACGTGCTGCACCTCAACGAGAAGGCCGGCGCCGCGACAGCGACTCGGCATGTCTCGTTGGCGACCTCGGCGACCGACGAACCGATCGCCGTCATCGCCGTCGCCTGCCGCTTCCCGGGGTCGCCCGACCCCGACGCCTACTGGCAGCTGCTGGCCGGCGGTGTCGACGCGATCCGGGAGATCCCGGAGGACCGTTTCGACGTCGACGACTTCTACGACCCCGATCAGCAGACCCCCGGAAAGATCTACACGCGCAACGGCGGATACCTGGACAGCGTCGACGGTTTCGATCCCGAGTTTTTCGGCATCTCCCCGCGCGAAGCCATCTGGATCGACCCGCAGCAGCGACTGATGCTCGAAATCGCATGGGAGGGTTTGGAACGGGCGGGGTACGCGCCGTCGGCACTGCGCGGCAGCCGCACCGGTGTCTTCGTCGGTGTTGGCGCCAACGAGTACTCACATCTGCTCGGCGAGTCGGTGGAGAATCTGGAAGCCCACTTCATCACCGGTAACGCACTCAACGCGATCGCCGGCCGGGTGGCCTTCACGCTCGGCCTGGAGGGGCCGGCGATGGCGGTGGACACCGCGTGCAGTTCGTCGTTGGTGGCGGTCCATCAGGCCAGCCAGGCCCTGCACTCCGGTGACTGCGATCTGGCCTTGGCCGGCGGGGTGAACGTGCTGCTGAGCCCGGCCTCGATCGTGGCGGCATCCCAGGCCAGGATGTTGTCCCCCGATGGCCGCTGCAAGACCTTCGACGCCGCCGCCGACGGCTACGTCCGCAGCGAAGGCTGCGGTGTGCTGGTGCTCAAGCGGCTGTCGGACGCCCAACGCGACGGTGACCGGATCTGCGCGGTGATCCGCAGCAGCGCGGTCAACCAGGACGGCGCGTCCAGCGGCCTGACGGTGCCCAACGGTGGTGCGCAACAACGCCTGATCACCTCGGCACTGTCGCGGGCCGGGCTGACCGGCGGGGACGTCGACTACCTGGAGGCACATGGCACCGGGACGCCGCTCGGCGACCCGATCGAGGTGCAGGCCGCCGCGGCGGCCTACGGCGCCGGCCGCGATGCGGACCGGCCGCTGCTGATGGGGACGGCCAAAACCAACATCGGGCACCTGGAGTCGGCGGCCGGGGTGGCCGGCCTGATCAAGGTGGTGCTGTCGCTGCAGCACGAAATGCTGCCGCAGACACTGCATTTCACCAACCCGTCGCCGCACATCCCGTGGGACAGCCTGCCCGTACGGGTGGTGGACGAGGCGACGCCGTGGCCCACCAACGGCCGGCCGCGCCGCGCCGGTGTCAGCTCGTTCGGATTCACCGGCACCAACGCCCACGTGCTGCTCGAAGAGGCGCCGCAGCCCGCCGAGGACACCGCCGACGATGCACCCGAGGCACCGCGCGAACCGCTGACCCTGCTGCCGCTGTCCGCACGGTCGGCCGCCGGGTTGACGGCGTTGGCCCAGCGGTACGCCGCCTGGCTGGATGCGCACCCGGACACCCTGATCGGGGATGTCGGCTTCACCGCAGGGGCCGGCCGGGCGCACTTCGAGCACCGCGCCGCGGTGGTCGCCGGTTCAGCCCAGGAAGCCCGGCAGCTGCTCGACGAGTTGGTGGCCAACCGGTTGCGGCCGGGCGTGGTCCGCGGGGAATGCACCGATCCGCCCACCACGGCGTGGTTCTTCCCCGGCCAGGGCAGCCAGTATCCGGGCATGGCACGCGAGCTGTTCGAGACCGAACCCGTGTTCGCCGACACCGTCCGGCGGTGCGCGCAGGCCGTCGACGGCATGCTGCCCCAGCCCCTGCTGGATGTCCTGTTCAGCAGCGGTCGTGAAGCCGCGGAGACGTTGCGGCACACGTCTTTTGCCCAACCCGCGATCTTCGCGATCGAGATGGGGCTCGCCCGGCTGTGGCAGTCCTGGGGCATCGAACCCGACGTGGTGCTCGGCCACAGCGTGGGCCAGTACGCGGCGGCGTGTGTGGCTGGGGTCTTCAGCCTTGAGGACGGCGCCCGGCTGATCGCCGAACGCGGCAGGCTGTTCGGCAGTCTGCCCGCCGGCGGCCGCATGGTGGCGGTGTTCGCCGACCCGCAGTACGTGGAGGACGCCGCCGAGGCATTCCCGCGGGTGTCGGTGGGGGCGTACAACGGCCGCAACACCGTGTTGTCCGGCCCCGGTGAGGATCTGGAACAGATCGTCGCCAACTGCAGTCAGGACGGCGCCCGCTGCACCTGGCTGGAGACCAGCCACGCCTTCCACTCGGAGCTGCTGGATCCGGTGCTCGACGAATTCGAGGCGTTCGCAGCCCAATTCGACTACGCGGTGCCGACCCGGCCGCTGGTGTGCAACCGGACCGGCGCGGTGCTCACCGCCGACACCCCGATCGACGCGCTGTACTGGCGGCGGCATTCCCGCCAACCCGTGCAGTTCACCGAGAGCGTGCGCACCGTCGCGGCGCTGGGTTGCTCGGTGCTGATGGAGATCGGCCCGCAGCCGATTCTGACCGCGGCCGCGCTGCAGTGCTGGCCGGAGTCCTCGGATGCGCCGCGCACCATCGTGTCGCTGCGCAAGGGCGCCAACGCCCAGCGTCAGATCACCGAAGCGCTTGCCACGGCATACATCTGTGGGCACCGGCCCGACTTCGCCGCCAAGCAGCACGCCACGGCTCGCCGGCTGGAGCTGCCGACCTATCCGTTCCAGCGTCGCCGCTACTGGCCCAAGGCCTCCGGTTTCGCAGGCGGCGGCGATGGCATCCGGGTCGCCGGGATCCTGGGCAGCGCCAAGGATCTGGCCTCGGGTGACACCGTGTACAGCAACGTGTTGTCGGTGAAGACCCAGCCCTGGCTGGCGCATCACGTCATCTACGGGACCGTCGTCGTGCCCGGCGCGACGTACGCCGCGATGGCACTCGCCGCGGCCGGTGCGCCGGCCCGGGTCAAGGAAGTGTTCTTCTACGAGCCGATCATCCTGCCGGACAAGGCCGCTCGCGAGGTGCAGTTGACGCTGCACCCCGTCGACGACGGCTGGAAGTTCCAGGTACACAGCCGCCCGCACGGGGTGCGGGACGCGGAGTGGTCGCTGAACTCCGACGGCAGCCTGTTGGCCGGCGCCGAGGCCGACGAGGAACCGATCTCGGTCGACCCGGAGGAGGCGATCGAGCAGATGAATCGCACCCGCCCGCAGGAACTGTTCGACATCTTCGCCGACATGGAACTGGCCTGGGGGCCGACCTGGTCGACATCACTGAAGTCGTTGTGGGTCGGTGAGGGTGAGGCCATCGGCGATATCGCCATCGGTGAGGAACTCGCCGAGCATCTCAGCGGCGAGCCGATTCACCCGGTGCTGCTGGACCTGTGCACCGGTGTCGCGTTCCCGGCCTTCCCCGCCATCCTGGCCGCCGAACAGGGCATGTCGGATCTGTTCCTGCCGCTGCGCTACGGGCAGGTCCAGGTGCAGGAGAAGATGCCGCGGCGCTTCTACTGCCGCGCACGCTGGCACGAGAGCGCCCTGAACGGCGAAACCCAGGTGTTCGACCTCGATTTCGTGGACCGCGACGGACGGATCCTCGGCGGCATTCGGGAGTTCACCGTCAAGCGCGCCCCCCGGGAAGCGCTGCTGCGCGGACTCGGCGGGGATTCCACCCGCCTGCTCTACACGGTGGGCTGGCAGGAGGCCGCCGCGCCGGGCACCGAGGACGCCGAGAAGGCGACCGGCACCTGGCTGGTCGCCGGTTTCGACGCGCTGGCCGCCGCGGTGCCCGGTGCCGTGGCCGTCGACAACGTCACCGATCCGCAGTCCTGGCAGCGGGCGTTCACCGACGCCGCCGACCAGGGCACGCCCGTGGCCGGGATCGTCTGGCACGCGTCGGGACAATCCGATGCCGGCCTGGCGTCCCGATTGGAGGCGCAGGTGGCCGGACTGCTGGCGGCCGCGCAGACCGCTGCCGAGAACAAGGGCCTGCCCGGCGGGTTGTGGATTGTCACCGATCGTGCGGTGGCCACCGAACCCGGCGAGCCGGTCGATCCGGTGCAGTCCGCCCTGTGGGGATTCGGACGCACCCTGATCGCCGAACAGCCGACCCTGCGGGTCCGGCTGGTGGACGGGGATTCGTCGGCGGAATCGCTGAGCTGGCTGGCCGGTGCGCTGGGGACCCCGGTGACCGAGCCCGAGATGGCGGTGCGGCAGGGACGTTTCCTGGTGTCGCGGCTGCTGCACTGGGCGCGCAGCGGCCAACTGCCGATGCCGCGTAGCGACGACTACCAGCTGGCGCCGACCGAGCGCGGCGCGATCGACAACCTGCGGCTGATCGAGAAGGAGGTGACCCCGCCCGAGCCGGGCGAGGTGCAGGTCCGGATCGAGGCCGCCGGCCTGAACTTCCGCGATGTGCTCAACGTGCTGGGCCTCTACCCCGGTGATCCCGGCCCGATCGGTGGCGACCTGTGCGGTGTGGTCACCGAGGTGGGTTCCGAGGTCAGCGGATTCGAGGTCGGTCAGCGGGTCTTCGGTTCGATGCAAGGGGCGTTCGCCAGCCGGCTCAACGTCCCGGCGCCGCTGCTGGCCGTGGTGCCGGACGGGATCGGCGCGGTGGACGCGGCGACCATTCCGGCGGCGGCGCTGACGGTGCGGCTGGCATTCGACTGGGCGAAGTTGCGCCCCGGCGACAAGGTGCTGATCCACGCGGCCAGTGGTGGTGTCGGGTTGGCCGCGGTGCAGATGGCCAAGCAGTTCGGCGCGACGGTGTTCGCCACCGCGAGCAAGTACAAGCAGGCCACGCTGCGGGCGCTGGGTGTGGACTACGTCTATGACTCCCGCACAACGGATTTCGCCGATCAGATTTTGGCGGACACCGACGGTGCCGGCGTGGACGTGGTGCTCAACAGCCTGACCAACGAGGGCTTCATCGAGGCGACGGTGCGGGCCACCGCCCAGGGCGGCCGGTTCGCCGAGATCGCCAAGCGCGATATCTGGACGGCCGAGCAGATGGCCGCGGTCCGGCCCGATATCGACTACGAGATCGTGGCGCTGGACGTGACGATGATGACCGACCCCGATCACATCCAGCTGCTGATGAACGAGGTGGCCGACGGGATGGCCACCGGCGCGTGGACGCCGGTGCCCGCCGAGGTGTACCCGCTGACCGAGGCCAGGACGGCGTTCCGGCGCATGCAGCAAGCCCGGCACATCGGCAAGATCGTCGTGCAGATGCCGAAACCGCTGCAGCCACACGGTGACCGGACCTACCTGGTGACCGGTGGGCTCGGCGCGCTGGGGCTGCACACGGCGGCGTACCTGGCTCAGCTCGGGGCCGGTGACATCGTGTTGACCAGCCGCCGGGCGCCCGACGCCGAAGCGCAACAGGCCATCGACGCCATCACCGAGCGCTACCACTGCCGGGTGCACGTGTTCACCGCCGACGTCGGCACCGAATCTGAGGTGGCGGCGTTGCTGGCGAGGATCCGGGCCGAGCTGCCGCCGCTGGCCGGTGTGGCACATCTGGCCGGTGTGCTCGACGACGCGCTGCTGCCCCAGCAGGATCTGGACCGGTTCCGGACCACGTTGGCCCCCAAGGCCTATGGCGCCGATCACCTGCACCGGTTGACCAAGGACGACGAGCTGGACTTCTTCATCCTGTACTCGTCGGCGTCGGCGGTGCTGGGTTCGCCGTCGCAGGCCAACTACGCCACCGCCAACGCCCTGCTGGACGGGCTGATCGCCCAGCGCCGGGCACAGGGGCTGCCGGGGACGGCGGTGAACTTCGGTCCGTGGGGCAGCGGCGGAATGGCCAGTTCGCAAGCGGCAGTGGCCAATCTCAGCGCGCAGGGCATGATGCCGCTGGAGCCGTCGTCGGCGCTGGCCGCGCTCGGCGAGGCGATCCGGCACGGCACGGCGCAGGCGACCGTGCTGAAGGCGAACTGGCAGCGCACCGCGAAGATGCTCGGCGGCATCCGGCCACCGCTGCTGGATCAGGTGCTGCCCAGCGGCGACGGGGCGAGCACCGGCGACAGCGAGCTGCTCCGTCAGCTGCAGGAGTTGCCGGTGGCCGCGCGGGCCGGGTTCATCACCGAGTTCCTGCAGAAGGAAGTCCAGGGTTTCCTGCGGCTGGCGCAGCCCCCGGCCGCGTCGAGCAGATTCCTGGACCTGGGCACGGACTCGCTGATGGCCGTCGAGCTGCGCAACCGGCTGTTCGGTCAGTTCGGCGGGAAGTTCGACATCAGCCCGACGGCGGTGTTCGACTATCCGACCATCGGTGAGCTCGCCGAGCATCTGGTATCGCAATTGCCCGACGCCGAGACGCCGGAGTCGGCGCCCACGGAATAGGTCAGAGCCAGCGGCTCGCCGCTACCTCGGCCGGAAGTACCGAGCGCAGTGGCACATCCAGCCCGTCGTAGATACCGGCGGGCTGGGTGGCCAGCCATTCGACGGCACCCAACAGCCGGTTGGCGGCGGTGGTGTTGCCGCCGTCGGCGCGGGTTCCGCCGGGGACGTCGGCGCGGGTGGTGATGGTCAGCTGCGGGTCACCGTCGACGATGACACGGTGATCGCCCACGCCCTGGTCGGGCTGGGGCCAGTGTGGGGCGCACGACGGGTGGATGCGGGTGATGTGCTCGATGATCACCCGCCGCTCGCCGGCCGACCAGCCGATCACCTTGAGGTAGAACGCGCCCTGGGTGCCCTTCTCGAACGGCCCCAGCACGGTGTCGACGGTCTCGTCCAGCGGTAGTCGCTCGAGCTCCTCGGTGATCTCGTCGATCTCGATCCCCAGCCCACGGCCGATCATCCGGACGTTGCCGCCCCACACCATCGTCGGGATCGTCGGGAGCAGCATCATCGGGGTCTCGTCCATGGAGCCCCCGAAACCACACGACACCTTGACGGCGAACGGCTGGTTGTAGGTGGAGTAGTCGAAGATCTCCTGGCAGGTGATGGTCTTGATGCGGGTGCACAGGCTGGCGGCCGTCACGGCGAGCGCGTCGTTCCCCCAGCCCGGGTCGACACCGCTGACCAACAGCGACGCCTGCCCGGCTTGTGCTGCGGCGGTGAGCCTTTCGACCCACTCCGGCGGCGCCGAACGCGGGTCGTAAAGCGAGTACAGCGACGGCGTCACCACGTGCGCGCCGGATTTCAGGGCCCGCTCGATATCGGCGATGGCCTCTTCGGGCCGGATGTCACCGGACGCCATATAGGCCACCGCGTCGGCCGTGCCCAGCGCCGCATCGACGTCGGTGGTGGCGGCGATACCGGTGAGGCCGGGCAGGCCGGCGAACACGGCCGCGTCCCGGCCCGCCTTCTCGGTGGACGAGGTGATGACCCCGGCCAGCTCCAACCCCGGAAAGGCCAGTGCCGAACGGATGGTCGTCGCGCCCATATTTCCGGTTCCCCATACCACCACGCGTCTCATCCGCCTCACATTAGAGGTTTGATGGGCGTTTCCGTGGCGAGCATCACAGATCACCCGTTTTAGCACGTCAACCGCCAAAAACGGGCCTCGTGACCGGCCCAATCAACCAGCGGGTTGGTTCGCTGGCGCAAATTTGCTCCACACCCCTTTGAGATGGGGTTACCGAGCGGTATAGTTCTGGGCAGTTACTGGTGGGTAACTTAGCGTGGCGTGAGTCCAAGTACCCAACCGACAGTTCCATCTCATTGAGGAGAAACCGTGGGGCATTACAAGAGCAATGTTCGTGACCAGGTCTTTACCCTGTTCGACGTACTCGGCCTCGATAAGGCGCTCGGCGCCGGCTCATTCAGCGATCTGGATGCCGACACCGCCAAGGAGATGATCTCCGAGATGGCGCGCCTGGCCGAGGGCCCGGTCGCCGAATCGTTCGCCGACGGTGACCGCAACCCGCCGGTGTTCGATCCCAAGACCCACACCGTCAAGCTGCCCGAGTCGTTCAAGAAGTCGGTCAAGAAGACCATCGAGGGCGGCTGGAACAAGGTCAGCCTTGACGAGGAACTGGGCGGCGTGCCGGCTCCCAAGGCGCTGCTGTGGGCGCTCAACGAGCACATCCTGGGCGCCAACCCGGCCGTCTGGATGTACGCCGGCGGTGCCGCCTTCGCCCAGATCTTCGCGCACAACGCGACCGACGAGCAGAAGAAGTGGGCCGTCATCGCCGCCGAGCGTGACTGGGGCGCCACCATGGTGCTGACCGAGCCCGACGCGGGCTCCGACGTCGGCGCCGGCCGCACCAAGGCCATCAAGCAGGAGGACGGCTCCTGGCACATCGACGGCGTGAAGCGCTTCATCACCTCCGCCGAGGCCGATGACATGTTCGAGAACATCTTCCACCTGGTGCTGGCCCGCCCCGAGGGCGCCGGCCCCGGCACCAAGGGTCTGTCGCTGTTCTTCGTGCCCAAGTTCCACTTCGATTTCGAGACCGGCGAGCTGGGCGAGCGCAACGGCGTCTACGTCACCAACGTCGAGCACAAGATGGGCCTGAAGGTTTCGGCCACCTGTGAGCTGACCTTCGGCCAGCACGACAAGCCCGCCGTCGGCTGGCTCGTCGGCGAGGTACACAACGGCATTGCGCAGATGTTCGACGTCATCGAGCAGGCCCGCATGATGGTCGGCACCAAGGCCATCGCCACCCTGTCCACCGGTTACCTGAACGCCCTGGAGTACGCCAAGGAGCGTGTGCAGGGTGCCGACCTGACCCAGATGACCGACAAGACCGCACCGCGCGTGACCATCACGCATCACCCGGACGTGCGTCGTTCGCTGATGACCCAGAAGGCCTACGCCGAGGGCATGCGCGCGCTGTACCTGTACACCGCGACCTTCCAGGACGACGAGGTGGCCAAGACCCTGCACGGTGTCGAGGCAGACCTGGCACTGCGGGTCAACGACCTGCTGCTGCCGATCGTGAAGGGCTACGGCTCCGAGCAGGCCTACGCCAAGCTCACCGAGTCGCTGCAGACCTTCGGTGGGTCCGGCTTCCTGCAGGACTACCCGATCGAGCAGTACATCCGCGACGCCAAGATCGACTCGCTGTACGAAGGCACCACCGCCATCCAGGCGCAGGATTTCTTCTTCCGCAAGATCATTCGCGACAAGGGCCAGGCGCTGTCCTACGTGGCCGGCGAGATCGACACGTTCATCAAGAACGAGTCGGGCAACGGCCGCCTGAAGACCGAGCGTGCGCTGCTGGCCACCGCCCTGGAGGACGTGCAGGGCATGGCCGCCACCCTGACCGGCTACCTGATGGCCGCGCAGGAGGACACCGCCAGCATCTACAAGGTGGGCCTGGGCTCGGTGCGGTTCCTGCTCGCCGTCGGCGACCTGATGGTCGGCTGGCTGCTGCAGCGTGAGGCCGCCGTCGCGATCGAGCAGCTGGATGCCGGTGCGTCCGGCGAGGACAAGAAGTTCCTCGACGGCAAGGTTGCGGCCGCGTCGTTCTTCGCGAAGAACTTCCTGCCGCTGCTGACCAGCACCCGCGCCGTCATCGACGGCATCGACAACGAGGTCATGGAGCTCGACGAAGCTTCCTTCTGATCTGTCACGAGGAGAGCCCCAGGTCTGAGGACCTGGGGCTCTCCTCGTTTCGGCGCTATGCGGGTCGCGAGCGTGCAGTCAGATCAGGGATTCTTCGCTTTTCGCGGTCTGTATGCACGCTCGCCTCCCACGCGACCGACAGCCGGTGCAGAATATCGGCTTTCGCGTGCCGTTTGACCACCCGAATCCGGCGCCAGTGGAGTTCGTCGAGATCCTCCGAGCGGGCGATATCACGCGCGAACTGTACCGGGTCCTGCCGGTGGTGATCTCCGTCGTACTCCAGCGCGAGTTTGATGTCTTCCCAACCCATGTCGAGGTAGTACCGTCGGCGCCCGTCGACACTGCGGACCGGGATCTGGGTGCTGGGCCGCGGATAGCCGGCACGCACGACCATCAGCCGCAACCACGTTTCCCGCGGCGACTCCGCCCCGGCGTCGGTGAGATCGAGCGCATCCATCAGCTGACGCATCCCGCGTGCGCCCGCGTGCCTTTCGCGCGCCAGTTGAAGGACGTCGGCGGCCTGCAATCCTGTGGCATTGCCGAGCGCATCCAGCCGGGCCACCGCGTCGTCGAGCGAAGAAGACCGGCGGCCGAGGTCGAACGCCGTTCGCTCCGGCGTCGTGATCGGTAGACCGCCACATAGCATCACTTCGGACGCGACGAGTTCGCCTTTGTGCGTGACGATTCCCTCGGGCGGACGACGGTTCGGCGAGAACAGCTCAACGGGTAGCGACTCGTCGACATAGCGAGCTCGGTGCAATGCCGAGGCCGTCAATCCTGCGATGACGCCGGTGCGGTGCGACCACAGCCACGCGGCATAAGCCCGTTCCCACGCCGTGGGGCGGTGACCACGAGGGATGTAGACATTCGGAAAGAGCGCCGTGTACTTGGTACGCAACTGATGCTTGGGTAGCAGCCCGGAAGCGACGGCTTCGCTGCCGACGAACGGGATGGGCATGCTTCACCCTGCGCGAGCGGACAGTGGAGACGGAAGCCAAACTCGGCGATCTGTGGATTGATCGGTCATTGTGCACAGACTCGATTCCGACGGTGCACTCAGATCGCGAAATGACGCGAACCCGCACTCTGTGTGCACGCTCGAGGAGATGGCGTTCTGCTCAGAGCAGCGTGGGCTGGGCGCCGGGCGCCTGAGACGGCAGGGTCGAGGCATGTCCGAGAAACCACCCTTGTTCAGCCGGCAGTTACGAGAAGAGTTGTTCCGCAAGCGGGTTCTGGTGCTCGACGGCGCCCTCGACGACGACAACGGCACCGTCCTGGTCACCCAGTTCCTCACGCTGGCCGCCGATTCCAGCGACGACATCTGGTTGTGGATCCACTCCCCCGGCGGCTCGGTGCCGGCCATGCTGGCCATCAGGGACGTGATCCGTCTGGTGCCCGCCGAGGTCGGCACTCTGGCACTCGGATTGGCCTGCAGCGCAGGGCAGTTCCTGCTGTCCTCGGGTACCCCCGGGAAGCGCTTCGCGCTGCCGCACGCGCGCATCCTGATGCACCAGGGCTCGGCAGGTATCGCCGGGTCGGCGGTCGAGGTGGAGGTGCAGGCCGACGATCTGCGCCATACCCGCGACACCGTGCTCGGCCTGATCGCCGCGGACACCGGGCAGGACCTCGAGCGCATCTTCACCGACTCGCTGCACGACCGCTGGTTCACCGCCGAGCAGGCGCGCGAGTACGGCTTCATCGACCACGTCGTCGAGGACTTCGGGCAGATCGCGCCGAACCGTAAGCAGCAGTTGGGAATTCACGCATGAGCGAGGCTTGCCGAGGGAGTCGACAGATATGAGCACCTACACCATCCCCAACGTCATCACCCGCACCACCGGCGGCGAACGCATCATGGACGTGTACTCGCATCTACTCAGCGAGCGCATCGTCTACCTGGGCACCGCGATCGATCCGGGTGTCGCCAACGCCCTCATCGCGCAGCTGCTGCATCTGGAGGCGGACAACCCCGAGCAGGAGATCGCGCTGTACATCAATTCCGAGGGCGGCGACCTATCGGCCATGCTGGCGGTCTACGACACCATGCGCTTCATCAAGGCGCCGGTGGCGACGACGTGCGTCGGCCAGGCCGTCGCCGCGGGCGCGGTGCTGCTGGCCGCCGGTGCGCCGGGTCGGCGATCGGTGCTCCCGCACACCAGGGTGGTGCTACACCAACCCGCCGCACAGGGTCGCGGCACCATTCCCGACCTGATCCTGCAGGCCGACGAGGTGGCGCGGGTGCGCAATCAGCTGGAGCACATCCTGGCGCGGCACACCGGGCGCAGCACCGAGCAACTGCGCCACGACACCGACCGCGATCGCGTCTTCGACGCCGAGGCGGCGGTGGCCTACGGCCTGGCCGACCGGGTGCTCGACCAGCGAAACGGCTAGGCCGCCAACAACATCGGGCCGGACACCGGGCGCCCGGTAGGCCGGCTCAGGTCCGCCGAGATGCCGCCGAGCAGACGCAGCAGATCGGTGCCCAGCGCCCCGCACACCGCGGCGATCATCTCGCTGGACGGCTCCTTGCGGCCCCGCTCGATCTCGGAAAGGTACTGCGGTGAAACGCCCGCCCGCTCGGCCACGTCGACCAGCCGCTGCCCTTGGCGTTGACGGGTCGCGCGCAACCGGCGGCCCAGGACCTCTCGCCACAGCGGATCCAGCGGCTCTGGCGCCCGCCGGTGGGGGTGGATACGAATGACCTCGCCCATGCCAGCATCCTCGCCGTCATCGGGTCGTCGTGCAGGCGTGTTCACCATCAGCACAAAAATGGGCGGGTTCGGGAAGGACACTTGAGGGGCGTCTTCTCTACCTTGCGGTATGGCACGCGGCCGGATCTTCTCCTCTGTTCCGGCTCTTTGGAATCTGTCACTTCCCGAACCCGTCGTGCGGTCGACAGTACACCTGTGATCAAGATCACACCAGAGCCCCTTCAGTCCGCATCCAACGCCCGCAGCAGGGCCCTGGTACGCGCCCTGACCTCGGGCGATGCATCGAACGGCACGCCGACGTACTCGTCGACGCCGGCGCTGCGCAGTTCCTCGACACGTGCGGTGACCGTCGCCTCGTCGCCGATCAGCGCGGCGTCGGCCGGGCCGGCGTATCCCTCGCGGTCCAGCATCGCGCGGTACGACGGCAGCTGCCCGTACATGGCGAACTGCTCGGCGGCCTGGGCCCGGGCTCCGTCGATGTCGTCGGTCACGGCCACCGGCAAGGCGGCGACCACCCGTACCGGCCGATCACCGGCCGCCTCCCGCAACCCGGGGCCGACGTGATCGCCGAGGGTCTTGGGGCCCGTCATCCACGTCACGGTGCCTGCGGTGCGCCGCCCGGCGATCTTGAGCAGCTGCGGCCCCAGCGCGGCGATGTAGACGTCGGGGCGTGGGGCGCCCGGGATCTGCACGGCACCGCGGGTGGTGACGGTCTCGCCCGTCGCGTCCGCGGGCTCACCGGCCAGCAGCGGCAGCAGCCCGTCGAGGTACTCGTTGAGGCGGCGGACCGGCTTGTCCCAGGGGATACCCCACATGCCTTCGGTGACGGCGGCGTGTGTCATGCCCAACCCGAGGATGAACCGGCCACCGGCGATGAGGTTGAGGGTCAGCGCACGTTGGGCCATCAACATCGGGTGCACGTTCTGGATCGGCACCACTCCGGTACCCACCTCGATGCCGTCCACCTCCCGCAGGGCCACCGCGAGCACGGTGAGAAGGTCCGGCTCATAAGGCATCTGGGTCATCCAGACCCGCCGGAAGCCCTCGTCGCGGGCCTGGGCGAGGAAGTTCACGGTGGCGTCCACCGGTGATCCTGCGCCGCTCAACGATCCGATGATGCTGATCTGCATGACACGCTTCCTGTTGAATGTCGCACCATGACCTCTGAGCAGTCGCGGCTCGGGAACTTCGGGCCGAACTGGTTCGCATCGGTGATGGGGACGGGCATCGTTGCTACCGCGGGCGCGACATTACCGATTCACGTCCCCGGCTTGCGCGGGTTCACCGAAGCGGTGTGGGTGGCGGCCGCGGTGCTGCTGGTCGTGCTGGCGGTGGCGGTGACGGCGCAATGGGTGCGCCACCCGACCGTGGCCCGCAGCCATGTGCGCCATCCGCAGATGACGCATTTCTACGGCGCCGCACCGATGGCACTGCTGACCGTCGGGACCGGCGCGACCCTGGTGGGCCGGGACCTGGTCGGCGAGCGACTCGCCGTGGACATCGACTGGCTGTTGTGGACCGCGGGCACGATCGGCGGGTTGTTCACCGCCATGACCATCCCGTTCATCATGTTCACCCAGATCGACGTCGGTCCCGACGCGGCGTTCGGCGGCTGGCTGATGCCGGTGGTGCCGCCGATGGTGTCGGCCGCCGGCGGCGCGCTGCTGATTCCGCATATGGCGCCGGGCACCGGCCGCACCACCCTGCTCTACGGCTGCTACGCGATGTTCGGCCTGTCGCTGATCGCCGCGCTGATTATCATCAGCATGATCTGGAGCCGGCTGGCGCACTACGGGACATCCGGGACGGCACGAGTGCCGACGCTGTGGATCGTGCTGGGACCGCTGGGGCAGGGCATCACCGCGGCCGGGCTGCTCGGCGCGAATGCCGCGCTGGCGGCTCCGGCCGACGTGGCGACCGGGATGCGGGTGTTCGCGGTGCTGTTCGGCGTCCCGGTGTGGGGTTTCGCCGTGTTGTGGATAGCGCTGGCCACCGCGCTGACCGTCCGTACGTTGCGGCGCGGCATGCCGTTCGGGTTGACCTGGTGGAGCCTGACCTTCCCGGTCGGCACGTTCGTCACGGGCACCACCCAGCTGGCCGCCCACACCGGGCTGCCGGCGTTCCGGGTCGCGGCCGTGGCGGCCTATATCGGCCTGCTGTGCACCTGGACGCTGGTGGCGGTGCGGACCGCGCGCGGGAGCCTGGCGGGCAGCCTGTTCGCGCCGGCCGCGGCGGGGCCGATCAGGGCGTCGAAGCAGCCAAGAAGAACCGAGAACTAATCCGGGGCGAGCGAAGCGACGGGAAAATCAAAAGAGCCCCGTGTTGCCGTCGGGTCGGGGGGTCAGACGGCAACACGGAGCTATCCGGTGTATCGACGCACTTGGGGGCCGCGTTACAGGTTTCCGGAAATTTCTTTCGAAATTCTTTCCGGCCTGGTCAGGCTTCCAAGATCGCTGTCACGCCCTGGCCGCCCGCGGCACAGATCGAGATGAGGCCGCGCACCGGCTGACCGGTTTGCTTCTTCTTCTCGGCGAGCTGCTTGGCCAGCTGGGCGACGATCCGGCCACCCGTCGCGGCGAACGGATGCCCGGCGGCCAGTGACGAGCCGTTGACGTTGAGCTTGCTGCGGTCGATGCTGCCCAGCGCCTGATCCAGGCCGAGGCGCTCCTTGCAGTATTCGTCGGACTCCCAGGCGGCGAGGGTGGCCAGCACCACCGACGCGAATGCCTCGTGGATCTCGTAGAAGTCGAAATCCTGCAGGGTCAGGCCGTTGCGGGCGAGCAGCCGCGGCACCGCGTACGTGGGCGCCATCAACAGCCCGTCGGGTCCGTTGACGTAGTCGACGGCGGCGGTCTCGGCGTCGACGAAGTACGCCAGCACCGGCAGGTTGCGCTCGGCCGCCCATTCCTCGCTGGCCAGCAAGGCCACCGACGCGCCGTCGGTGAGCGGGGTGGAGTTGCCGGCGGTCATGGTGGCGTCGCCGTTGCGCACACCGAAGACCGGCTTGAGCTTGGCCAGTTTCTCGGGGCTGGACTCCGGGCGCAGGTTGTTGTCCCGGTACAGCCCCAGGAAGCCGGTGACCAGGTCGTCGAAGAAACCACGGTCGTAGGCGGCGGCCATGTTGCGGTGGCTGGCGGCAGCCAGCTCGTCCTGGTCGACGCGTTTGACACCGAATTCCTTGGCGGTGATGGCGGCGTGCTCGCCCATCGACAGGCCGGTCCGGGGCTCCCCGTTGGTGGGGATCTCCACGCCGATGGCGGCGGGCAGTTTGCCGACCAGTTTGAGCCGGTCCAGGTTGGACTTGCTGCGGCGCAGGCTCAGCAGCACCTGGCGCAGGTTGTCACCGAAGGCGATGGGGGCGTCGGAGGTGGTGTCCACGCCGCCGGCGATACCGGAGTCGAACTGACCCAGTGCGATGCCGTTGGCGACGGCGATGGCCGATTGCAGGCCGGTGCCGCAGGCCTGCTGCAGGTCATAGGCGGGGGTGTACGGCGACAGTGCACTGCCCAGCACACATTCGCGCACCAGGTTGAAGTCGCGACTGTGCTTGAGCACCGCGCCACCGACGACCATGCCGATGCGCTCACCGGAGAGGTTGAAGCGGTCGACGAGTCCGTCCAGGGCGGCGGTGAACATATCCTGATTCGAGGCGTTGGCGTAGGCGCCGTCCGAGCGGGCGAAGGGGATCCGGTTACCACCGAGGATCGCGACGCGGCGAGAATTCGTGTTAGCCATATCCCAATGTTACCCGGCGTTCTTACTCTGGAGTAAGTTAGATCCCATGGCTTCCGATTTGTTCACCCAAGTGGTCAACTCCGGGCCCGGATCGTTCCTGGCCAAGCAACTGGGCGTACCCCAGCCCGAAACCCTGCGTCGTTACCAGCCGGGTCAGCCGCCGCTGGCCGGCTCACTGCTGATCGGCGGGGAAGGCCGCGTGGTGGAACCGCTGCGCGCCGCCCTGGCCGGCGACTACGACGTCGTGTCCAACAACATCGGCGGGCGCTGGGCCGACTCGTTCGGCGGGTTGGTGTTCGACGCCACCGGTATCACCGAGCCGGCGGGCCTCAAGGCGCTCTACGAGTTCTTCACCCCGGTGCTGCGCAACCTCGGACCCTCCGGCCGGGTCGTCGTGATCGGCACGACCCCCTCCGAGGCAGCGACCCCGCACGAGCACATCGTGCAGCGCGCGCTGGAAGGCTTCACCCGCTCACTGGGCAAGGAGCTGCGCCGCGGCGCGACCGTCTCGCTGGTGTATCTGGCCGCCGACGCCAAGGCGGGCGCGACCGGCCTGGAATCCACGCTGCGCTTCATCCTGTCCGGCAAGTCGGCGTACGTGGACGGCCAGGTGTTCCGGGTCGGCGCCGCCGATTCGGTACCACCGGCCGACTGGGACAAGCCGCTGGCCGGCAAGGTCGCCGTGGTCACCGGAGCCGCCCGCGGCATCGGTGCGACCATCGCCGAGGTGTTCGCCCGGGACGGCGCCGCCGTCGTGGCCGTCGACGTGCCGCAGGCCGAGGAGGCCCTGCGCCAGACCGCCGACAAGGTCGGTGGCACCGCCCTGACGCTGGACGTCACCTCCGACGGTGCGGTCGACGCCATCATCGCCCACCTGAAGGAACACCACGGCGGCACGCTGGACGTCCTGGTGAACAACGCCGGCATCACCCGCGACAAGCTGCTGGCCAATATGGACGAATCCCGTTGGGACGCCGTCATTGCGGTGAACCTGCTGGCCCCGCTGAACCTGACCGAAGGCCTGGTGGCCGCCGGCGCGCTGGGTGAGGGCGGCCGGGTGATCGGACTGTCGTCGATGGCCGGTATCGCCGGCAACCGCGGGCAGACCAACTACGCCACCACCAAGGCCGGCATGATCGGCATCGCCGAAACCCTGGCGCCGGTGCTGGCCGAGAAGGGCATCACCATCAACGCGGTGGCCCCCGGGTTCATCGAGACCAAGATGACCGAGGCCATCCCGCTGGCCACCCGCGAGGTGGGCCGCCGGTTGAACTCGCTGTTCCAGGGCGGCCAGCCGGTCGACGTGGCCGAACTCATCGCCTACTTCGCCAGCCCGGCATCGAATGCGGTGACCGGCAACACGATCCGGGTCTGCGGCCAGGCCCTGCTGGGGGCGTGACCGGCATGGCTGAGCAGCCCAACGGCCTGCTGAACATGGCGCGGGCGGTGGCCGGTGCGCTGCCGTTCGTGCCGCGCGGTGACGGCCTGCCGGACCGGACGGTGCATGTCACCGATCTGCGCATCGACGCGGCCAACGTCGCGGCCTACGCCCATGTGACGGGCCTGCGCTTCGGTGACACCGTGCCGCTGACCTATCCGTTCGCACTGACCTTCCCGACCGTGATGTCCTTGGTCACCGGGTTCGACTTCCCTTTCCCCGCAATGGGTTCGGTACATATCGAGAATCAGATCACCCAGTACCGCCCGATCGCGGTCAGTGACACCCTCGACGTGGCGGTGCACGCGGAGAACCTGCGTGAGCACCGCAAGGGCCTGCTCGTCGACATCGTCACCGAGGTGAAGATCGGCAACGACGTGGCCTGGCACCAGATCACCACGTTCCTGCACCAGCAGCGCACCAGCCTGTCCAGCGAACCGCGGCCCGAACCGGCCAAGGCGCCCAAGCTGCCGCCACCGAACGCGGTGCTCTCGATCACGCCGGGGCAGATCCGCTCGTACGCGGCCATCGGCGGCGATCACAACCCGATCCACACCAACTCGTTGGGCGCCAAGCTGTTCGGCTTCCCCACCGTGATCGCGCACGGCATGTACAGCGCCGCCGCGGTGCTGGGCAACATCGAGGGTCAGCTGCCCGACGCGGTGGCCTACCACGTGAAGTTCGGCAAGCCCGTGCTGCTGCCGGCCAAGGCGGGGCTGTGGGTGGACCGGGACGCCGACGGGTGGGAGCTGGCGCTGCGTCACCTGAAGAAGGGTTACCCGCACCTGACCGCGACGCTCCGGGGGATCTGACCGGGAAAAGGCCTTTGCTCAGGCCTTCTCGGATGGACGGCCCTTGAGACCCCGCCAGAACAGGTTGATCATCAGCTCGGTGGCGTCGTTCACATCGGCGTCACCGGTGCTGACCCGGTCGGCGATGGCCTCGCCGGCACCCACCAGCGCCACTGCCATCATGTTGAAATCGGCGTCAGGCTCGGGATTACGGGTGCCGGACTGCAACAGGCGGCCGACCAGGTCGATGATCCGCTCGCGACCCTCCCGCACGGTGTGCGCGAAGGCCTGCGAACTGGTGGCCTGACTGTAGAGCACGATCCACGACGACCGGTTCTTGTCGATATACCCGAGGAACGCCCCAACGGCGTTGCGCAGCATATCTTTCGGACTCAGCGTGAAGTCGATGTCGCCGCGCACCACCTCGACGAACCGGTTCAGTTCGCGGTCCAGGCAGGCGCCGAACAATTCCTCCTTGGAGCCGTAGTACAGATACAGCATCGGCTTGGAGATCTGGGCCTGCCCGGCGATGGCATCCATCGACGTCTCGTGATACCCGTTGATGGAGAACATCTGCACGGCAGCGTCGAGCATCTGCTGCTCACGCACCGCGCGCGGCAACCGCTTCGTTCCACCTGCCATCCGTCCAGGGTAGGCAATGCCCGGCCCGGCTCCCCACTCAGGACAGCAACTCGCCGCGGCGCTGCTCCTCCCACAGCGCCATCCTGGTCCTGGCCGGCTCACCGATCGCGTCCATCACCAGCGGCACCAGCAGTTCGGTCAGCAGGAAACCGGCCGCCATGCTCTGGTAGGTGGTCCCCACCGTGCTGGAGGCCGCCAGCACCACCTCGGCGTCCGGGGCCACCGGACACGCCAGGTCATCGGTGATCAACAGCACGGTGGCCCCGGCCCGGTGCACCCGGCCCGCCAGCTCGGCGGCGCTGCGCTGGTAGCGGTGGTAATCGAACAACACCAGCACATCGGAGCGGTCCAACTCCAGCAGCGCCCCGAGGTCGGCGCCGGTCGGATCCGCCAGCACCCGCAGCCCGGGCCGCAGCTGTTCGAGATGCGCGGCTAGGTGCACCGCCAGCAGGTGCGAGAACCGTCCGCCGTGCAGATAGATGGTCCTGTTGGTGTCCGCGAGCAGCGCAACGGCCGCCTCCAGCGCGGCCGCGGGCAGTTGAGCCAGCGTCTCGGCGGCCCTGTCGTTCTGGGCCCGGCCTTGCTGCAGCAGCCGGTCCAGCGGGCTGCCGGCCGGCGGTGCGTCGGGCAGCCGGGTGATCGGACCGCTGGAGCGGGCCGACAATTCGGCCCGCAGCGCCACCTGCAGGTCGGCGAAACCGTCGTACCCCAGGGACTGCGCGAACCGCAGCACGGTCGGCGGACTCACCTCCGCGCGCTGCGCCAGCCGGGCGGCACTGGCCAGCCCGGCACTCGGGTAGTCGGCCAGCAGCGCACGCCCCACGCGCCGTTCGGCCTTGGACAACGTGGACAGCGCGGCACTGGTTCGCTCCGCAACGGATTCCGGGTGCTGCGCGTCGGCCACGGATGTCAATCTGCCACGACGGGCACGGTCGTCATCGTCAGGTCCCGCAGCGAGATCGCGGTGACACTCTCCGGCGGCAGCGGCTGCCAGTCCAGGTCACCGAACCCGGTCGATCCGACGACCAGGGCACCGCTGCCGGTACGGGCCCAGCGCAGGCCGAAATAGTCCTCCAGATGTTCGGTGGGCAGGTCGGCGGCGGTGATCTCGGCGACATCCTCGACGGACAACGTGCTGCGCGCATTGGCATGCACCGCGATGAGATGGCCCTCGCCGAGGATGAGGGCGTTGAGGCTGGCGTCGGGGTGGGGCGCGCGCAGCCGGGCCACGGCGGCACGCACGGCCGCCGCAAGATCGGGGGCACGTCGCCGATAGGCCCTGATGACGGCGAAATAGCGTTCGCTGTCGGTGGTGCCACCGAGCGTGCCGACGAGGTCGGGTTCCAGCAGGGCGTCGAGCGCGTCGGTCGGTTTGATGGACCCGTTGTGCGCCATGGCCAGCCCATCGGCCAGGAAGGGGTGCGAGTTCTCCGGTCGCACCGCGAGTCCACTTGTGGCCCAACGGAGATGAACCATCGTGGCGCTGGATCGCCAGTCGCGCATGACGGCCGCGAAGTCGGGATCGTCGACTGCGCTGGTGGCGCTGACGTGGACGCGCGGATCACCTCCGTCGGTGGCCGCGACACCCCACCCGTCGCCGTGCACCTTGGTCAGTGCCACGAAGTCCTTCACGACGTGGGCACCCACCGCACCCTCGACGGTGACCGGTTCGGTCGACACCACACCGAGCAGTCGGCACACCGCGGCCCCCTCTCCTCGATTCGCTTCCCAAATTTTACGAATGTTTCTCGGATGGACGCATCTTAAAGACTCTGAAACATTTATGACATAGCGTTCCCCTGGAATCACCCTGGAGGAGGTCGTCATGCCCGACATCAGCGAGCAACTGCGCACGGATCTGCGTGCCGAGGGCGTCGAACTGGTGGCCGGCTCACTGACCGACCTGGCCGGGGTCACCCGCGCCAAGTACGTGCCACTGCGCCGCCTCGATGCGTTCGTGACCTCCGGGATGGGGGTGTCGCCGTCGTGGAGTGTCTTCTGCGTGGACAGCGGGATCGCCTTCACCCCGACCATCGGGGTGGTCGGCGATCAGCGACTGCGCATCGACCCGGCCGACCTGCATGCCATCGGTGACGGCATCGCCTGGGCCCCGGCCAGTCTCGGAGACCAGGACGGTACCGCGGCACCGCTGTGCGCACGGTCCTTGCTGCGCGCCGCCGAGCAGTCGTTGGCCCAGCGTGGCCTGACCGCACTGGTGGGCGCCGAACTGGAATGCACCATGCTGGCACCGGATGGTGGTCACGCCACGGCCGCACCCTGGTCGCCGTACGGCATCCGCACCTCACTGGACCGGGCGACGTTCCTGACCGACCTGGCCGTCGCCGCGGAACGGTCCGGCCTGAGCATCGAACAACTGCACACCGAATACGGCCACGACCAGCTCGAAGTATCGCTGGCACCGACAACGCCGGTGGCGGCCGCCGACGCCGTCATCCTGGCCCGGATCGTCATCGGACGCACCGCGGCCCGGCACGGACTGAAGATCTCGTTCTCCCCCGTGCCGTTCTTCGGTGAAGCGGGCAACGGCGCACACCTGCACCTGTCCCTGGCCGACGCGCAGGGGCCCTTGTTCTCCGGCGGCGACGGACCGCACGGCATGCGCGCCGACGGCGCCGCCGCCATCGCCGGTGTGCTCGACACCTTGCCGGACCTGCTTGCGGTGTACGCCGGTTCGGTGCTGTCGGCGACTCGGCTCAAGCCCGGCAACTGGGCAGGCGCGGCACGCTGCTGGGGGCTGGAGAACCGCGAGGCGGCGGTGCGCTTCGTCGCTGCCACCGCCGGAAACCCGCACGGCGCCAACGTCGAACTGAAGATCATCGATCCCAGCGCCAACCCTTACCTGGCAACGCTGGGCTTCCTGGGCAGCGCGCTGCGCGGTATCGAGCACGGCCTGGCCCTGCCAGAAGAGGTCACCGACAACCCGGCCGGCGTGGCCGAGCCGTTGCCCGCCGACCAGGCACACGCCCTGGACACCTTCGAATCCTCTTCTACCGCTGCAGAACTGCTCACCTCGGCGGTGGTCGAAGGTGTGCTCGCGGTACGACGCTACGAACTGACCACCTACGGCACCCGGCCACCGGACGACACCATCGCCGCGTTGCGGCTGGCCTGGAGCTGTTGACCCCCAAAACCGAAAGGCACCTCGATGAGCACGCAAACCTCACCCGAGCACGATCAACTGACCCGCGGCCGGCTGCCCTTCTGGGTGGCGCTGGCCCTGTCGGTCGCGACCGTCGGCCCGACCTTGGCCATGTCCGGCAACGGCCAGGGTCTGATCGCCACCGTGGGCAAGGCCCTGCCCCTGGTATTCGTCATCGGTCTGGTGGGCGTGGCCCTGGTCGGGTACAGCTTTGTCCGGCTGACCCGCCACCTCAACCATGCCGGGTCAGCCTATGCCCTGGTGGGCGGTACCGTCGGGCCGCGCACCGGGTTCTTCTCCGGCTTCGCGATGCTGGGCGCCTATGTCGGGTTCTCCATCGGGACGCTGGCGCTGACCGCCGCCTTCACCAATGCGTTCATCGCCCAGCTGCAAGCCGGATCCGACCATCCCTACCAGCTGCCGTGGCTGGTCCCCGTGGTGATCGGCGCGGTCATCTCGTTCCTGTTGGCCGGCCGGGACGTGCGGTTGCTGGCCAAGATCCTGCTGGCGATCGAGGGAGTCGGCATCCTCGCCATGGTCGTGCTGGTGATCGTGATCTTCGCCCGCGGCGGAGCGCCCTCGACGGGCGTGGATTTCAGCGTGTTCTCCTTCTCCGGCGGGGTGTCCCCGTCGGCGGTGCTGTCCGGCGTGGTGGCGGCGTTCCTGTCCTGGGCCGGGTTCGAGGCCTGCGCGTCGATGGGCGAGGAGACCGACAACCCGGGCCGCAACATCCCCCGGGCGCTCGGCGGCACCTTGATCCTCACCGGTGTGCTGTTCGTCGTCGTGATGTTCGCCCAGGTCATCGGATTCGGTACGGACGAGGCCGGATTGGCGGCGTTCCAGGGTTCCGGGAACACGCTGGGCGACTTGGGCAGCACCTATATCGGCCAGTGGTTCAGCCTGCTGATCATCTTCACCGCGACGGTGGCCGCCTTCGGCTGTCACATGGCCACCGCGGCCACCTCGGGCCGGATGCTGTACGCCTTCGGCCGCGACGGGTTCGGGCCGCGCGCGCTGGCGCACATCCACCCGTCCACCGGCGGTCCGCGCCGGGCCACCTGGCTGGTGATCGGGCTGGCGCTGGTGGTGGACCTGATCTGCGGACTGACCGGCTGGCCGGAGATGGGCACCGGGAACCCGGCGATCGACACCTACTTCCTGTTCGCCGTCGCCGGGTCGGTGTGCCTGATGGTGTGCTACCTGCTCGTCGAGATCGCCGCCGCCTGGTTCGTCGGCGCACCGAAATTCGTTGCGGTACACGGTGGCCACGGCAAAGTGGCCGGGCTGGTGCTACCCCTGCTGGGCGCCGTGGTGATCGCGGTGGTGCTGTGGTTCAACGTCAAGGACGCCCAAACCTGGACCGCTGCACCGCTTCTGGGTCTGTACTGGTGCCTGGTCGGGCTGGTGATCGCGCTGGCCGCATCTGGGATCGCCAAACGGGTCGGTCAGTCGTTGACCGCCGAACTGCAACTGCCTGGCGCGCCGTGACGGAGACCCTCTACGCCCGTGACGAGGCCGTGATCGCGGGAATCGAGAAACTGCGGTTCTTTCCACTGGAAGTGGTGTCCGGGCATGGCAGCACGCTGGTGACACCGGACGGCCGAGAGCTGCTGGACCTGTCGGCGACGTGGACGGCCTCGGGCCTCGGGCACGGGCACCCGGCGATCGTGGAGGCGGTCAGCAGGGCTGTGCGTACCGCCCCGGGGTCGGGCGGACTGTCCGCCGTGCACCCGGATTCGGTGGGACTGGCCGAAGACCTGCTCGCCCTGGTGCCCGGCGACGGCGAGCGCCGCATCTACCTTGGCCACGCCGGATCCGATGCCAACGACGTGGCGTTGCGGGCCTGCCGGCACGCCACCGGCCGGCGCCGGGTGGTGGCGTTCGAGCACAGTTATCACGGCGGTGTCGGCGTCGCGATGGGAGTGTCGGGTGTACACGTCGACGCCGGCGCGGCACCCGACGCCGACGTGGCATTTCTGCCCTATCCCAACCCTTTTCGGCCGTCCGGACCCGACGATGTCGGACACTGCCTGGCGCTCGCCGAGGAGCAGCTGGCAGCCGGTGACGTCGCCTGCCTGATTGTCGAGCCCATCTTGTCCGACGGCGGGCTGGTGGTGCCGCCCGACGGATTCCTGGCCCGGCTGCACGAGGTGTGCAGGCGCTTCGCGGTGCCGATGATCTGTGACGAGGTCAAGATGGGTCTGGGCCGTCCAGGCACCCTGCACGCTTTCGAGCACGATGGCGTGGTACCCGACATCGTCACCTTCGGCAAGGTGCTCGGCGGCGGCCTGCCGCTCTCGGCCGCGGTGGGGCCTGCTGCGGTGCTCGACGCCCCACCGGCGGCGGCGCTGCTGACGACGGCGGGCAACCCGGTGTGCACGGCGGCCGGCCGGGCCGTGCTGGCGACCATCGTCGGCGAGCAGTTGCCCGAGCGTGCCGCCAGAGTCGGTGCCGTGCTGCGAAAGGCCTTGCAAGAATTGGATTCCGAACACATCGGGGACGTACGCGGTCGCGGCTTGGCCATCGGGCTGGAACTCGTGGACCCGGCCACCGGTGACCGTGCTCCGCGGCTGGCGGCGCAGGTGGTGTACCGCGCCTGGCAGCTCGGCGTGGTGGTGTATTACGTCGGCGGCAACGTCCTGGAGATCACGCCGCCGCTGGTGCTCACCGAGGCCGAGGCCCTGCGGGCCGCGGAGATCATCGGAGCCGCCATCACCGATGCCGCGGCGGGTAGCGTCGATGCCGAGGAGGTGGCCAGTTATGCCGGGTGGTGAGATGCTCGATGTGTTCGATCGCGTGGACGTGCCGGACGAGTTGGCCGACCATCTGCGCACCGTCGCGTTGATCGACCATCACGTGCACGGAGTGTTCGACCAGCCGGTCGATCGCGCCGGTTTCGAGCAGTCGATCAACGAAGGGTCCAACGACCCGATTCCAGACTTCATGACCCAATTCGATTCTCCGCTCGGACTTTCCATCCGCCGCTGGTGCGCGCCCCTGCTTGGCCTGGAGGCCTTCGCCGACGCCGACACGTATTGGAAGCGCCGTGCCGAACTGGGTCCGGCCGAACTGGCCGAACTCCTGCTGCCCGCCGCCGGCATCGAGCGGTGGGTGGTGGACACCGGCTTCAAGGGCGATCTGATCACCACCCCACAGCGGCTGACCGAGCTGAGCGGGCGACCGTCGTCGTCGATCCTGCGGTTGGAACGGCTCGCCGAGGAACTGCTCGAGGACGGCACCGCTGCCGAGGATTTCCCCGCGGCGTTCCGTGCACACCTCGCCGCCGCGGTCGATGACCCGGATACCGTGGGCACCAAGACCATCGCGGCGTACCGTACTGGATTCGACATCGACTGGTCCCGACCATCGGATGCCGAGGTCGTCGTCCACGCCCGCGAACTGGCCGCACGCGGCTCGCTACGCCTGGACAGCCCCGTGCTGATCGCCTTCGGGGTGCACGAGGCCGCCGAGCGCGGCCTGCCGATCCAGGTGCACGTCGGCTTCGGTGACCGTGATTTGGACCTGCACCGCACCGATCCGCTCCTGCTGTTGCCGCTGCTGCGCAGCATGGCGCCTGTCCCGGTGCTGCTGCTGCACTGCTACCCGTTCCACCGGCAGGCCGGATATCTGGCACAGGCCTTCGATAATGTGAACTTCGATGTCGGACTGGGGATCAACTACCTCGGGGTGCGCTCCACCGGGTTGGTGGCCGAGGCCATGGAGACGGCACCGTTCGCCAAACAGCTGTTCTCCTCGGATGCGTTCGGCCCGCCGGAACTGCACGTGCTGGGCTCGGTGCTGTGGCGCCGGGCCATGGGCATCGAGCTGGCGAACTGGATCCGGCACGGCGACTGCACGGTGCCCGACGCCATCCGGATCGTCGACCTGATCGGCGTGCAGAACGCCGTCCGGGTATACGGGCTGTGAACCAGTCGACCGCACCGCTGCTGGATGCGTTGCGCGCCTTCGTCGAACGCGGGCAGGCGCCCTTCTACAGTCCCGGGCACAAGGGCGGCCGATCGCTGGACCCCTGGCTGCGCACACATATCGCCGAGCTGGATCTGAACAACCTGCCCGACCTGGACACCCTGCACTGCCCGGAGGGCCCGATCGCCGACGCCGAGCGGCTGATCGCCCAGGCCTGGGGCACCGGTCAGAGTTTCATCATGGTGCAGGGATCCACCGGCGGGAACATCGCGGTGGCGCTGAGCGCGCTGCGCCCCGGCGAACCCGTCCTGGTGCAACGGAATGCGCACAAGTCGGTGCTGGCCGGGCTGGTGCAATCCGGGGCCCGGCCGGTGTGGCTGGAGCCGCAGTGGGACAACCGTTTCGGCGTCGCGCACGGGCTGAGCGTCGCCGTCGTCGAGCAGGCCCTACGGGACACCGGCGCGACGGCACTGTGGCTGCTGCACCCCACCTACTACGGGACCACCGCCGATATCGTGGCGCTGGCCGCCCTGTGCCGCAGCCACCGAGCCCGCCTTCTGGTGGACGGCGCCCACTCGCCGCACTTCGGTTTCCACGACGAACTGCCCCCGGCCGCCGAACGAAGCGGGGCGGCCGCGACGGTGCAGTCGGTACACAAGATCCTCTCCGGCCTGAGCCAGGCCGCGGTGGTGCACATCGACCCGGCGCAGCTGGGTCCGGCGACGGTACGGCGGGCGTTGCAACTGGTGCAGACCACCAGTCCGCATTTCGCCATCATGGCGTCCATCGACACCGCGCGTCGCGAGATGGCTTGCACCGGAACAGAACTGCTCAGCGCAACGCTGCGCCGGGCGCGGACGGCAGCCGCGCGGATCGCGGCGATCCCCGGGCTGCGCGTGCTGGGCCCGTCCGACGCCACCGGCCCTGGATCGGGTTTCTGCCACCTGGACGAGACCAAACTGTTGGTCGGCACCGGCGGCCTGGCCGTCGACGCCAGGGACGTGCTGACCCGACTGAACCGGGTGCACGGTGTGCAACCCGAACTCAGCGGGCCGGGCCACCTGCTGTGCATCACGACGATCGCCAACACCGATCACGATATGGACCGCTTGGTCGACGGATTGACCGAGACAGCGGCGTATTTCGGGTCACGTACCGACGAAGGCGCCGACGCCGGGCTGGTCGCCGATCTGCTCGCCCTGCGGGCCGATCAGGTGCTGACCCCGCGTGAGGCGTTCTTCGCCGTCGACGAGGCTGTGCCGCTCACCGGCGCGACGGGCCGGGTGTCCGCCGAAGCCATCACGCCGTATCCACCGGGAATACCGTTGGTGATGCCGGGCGAGCGGCTGACCGCCGAGGCGGTGGACCTGCTGCGCGCCTTGGCGACGGCGGGCACCCCAATCAGCGCGTCGGATCCGTCGCTGCAGCACGTCCTGGTGGTGCGCTGAACCGACTCAGATCGTGATGACCCCGCGGTAGCGGGCGCGGCCGTGTTCCATGGCGGCATACGCATCGGCCGCCTGCTCCAACGGGTACTCCTGGATCTGCGCCCGAACATCGTGCAGGACAGCAAAATTCATGGTGTCCTCGATATCGGCGGCGGTTCCCGACGGATGACCGGCCACCGTGAGCGCCGGGTTGATCAGATCCAGCGGGCTGATGGGCAGCGGGTCGGCCGACACCCCGATGACCACCAGCTCGCCACGCGGGTTGAGCCCGCCGACCGTCTGGCCGATCGCGGTGGAGTTGGCGGCGGTGGCCAGCACCACCGCGACACCGCCGAGCGCGCGCAGCGCCTCGCTGACATCCCCGGCGGTGGAGTCGACGTAATGGTGGGCGCCGAACCGGCGGGCGTCGTCGGCCTTGTCGGCGCCGCGCGCGACGGCGACGGTCTCGAACCCCATGGCACGGGCGAACTGGATGCCGAGATGTCCGAGGCCGCCGACACCGAGCACGGCGACGCGGTCCCCGGCGACCGCATGCGTCGAACGCAGGGCGTGGTAGACGGTGACGCCCGCGCAACTCATCGGCGCGGCGTCGACGAAGGACAGACCGTCGGGGATGCGGGCCAGCGCGGTGGCCGGCGCGGTGACCGATTGCGCGTACCCGCCCGGGTACTGCCAGCTGGGTACCTGACCGTTCTCGCAGTGGATGAACTGACCCTTGCGGCATTGCCCGCAGTGGTTGCAGTTGCCGCCGAACCAGCCAACCGCCACCCGATCACCGACCGCGAAACCTTCGACACCGGAGCCGATTTCGGCGATAGTGCCGGCGATCTCGTGGCCAGGGGTCAACGGCCAGGTCAGGCCGGGGAAGTGTCCGGCCACGAACTCGCGGTCGGTGCCACACACTCCGCAGGCCGCCACGTCGATGCGCACATGCCCGGCCGCCGGCGGCGACGTCTCGACATCGACGAGCTCGAGCGGGGCCTGGGCGGAGGCAACGTGTACGGCGCGATGTGTGGTCATGCGCCTCAGATTATCCACATTTCGTCGCCGCCAACCGGCGAAGCGAGTCATCCAATCGCGGCACCGCGAGCTGACCCGCGTTGACCGCCTTCTCCAGGTGGTCCAGCACTGCGGGCACCTCACCGGTGGTCACCCACAACGCGACGTCGGCGCCGGCCTGCAGTGCCCGCAGCACCGCCTCGGCCACGCCGTAGCGGGCGTTGATGGCCGCCATGCTGGACAGGTCGTCGGTGTACACCACCCCGTTGAAGCCCGGTCCGCCATAGCCGCCGGAGCGCAGCAGGCCATAGGCGGCGCCACTGAGGCTGGCCGGGTCCGTGCCGGTCAGTCCAGGAACCTGCAGGTGCCCGACCATGACCGCGACACCGGGCTCGGTGGTGAGCGTCCGGTACGGCACCAGGTCGTCGGCCTTCAGCGCATCCAGCGGCGGGGTGGTGACCCCACCGGTGTGGGAATCACCCGAGCCGTGACCGTGCCCGGGGAAGTGTTTGAGCACCGGCGTGACACCGCCGTCGCGCAGCCCGCGGGCGTAGGCGCCGGCGTACTCGGTCACCTTGGCCGGGTCCGAACCGAAGGATCGGTCCCCGATCACTTCGTCGTCGGATTCCTCGGTGACGTCGACCACGGGGGCGAAGTCGACGGTGATGCCGAGCCCGCGCAGCGCCTGACCGCGTTGCAGCGCAATCTGATACACCTCGTCGGGCGTCTTGGTCTGGGCCAGCACCCGCGGCGAGGGCTGCGCGCCGATCATGTCGGCCAGCCGCGACACCCGGCCGCCCTCCTCGTCGACGCTGACCGCCAGCGGCAGCGCGGACGCCGCGTCGGTGATCCCCTTGAGGTCACCGAAGATCGATTTGTCTGTCCAGCTGCCGATGAAGATGCCGCCGACGTGGTAGTTGGTCACCACGGCCTTGGCATCGGCGGCGTCGGTGACGCCGACCATGAGCAGCTGGGCCAGCTTCTCGCGCAGCGGGATGGTGGTGACGTCGCCACACAGCGGCAGCGCCTCGGCCGGGGCGGGAGCCAGCGGTGCGCTCGTCGATGCCGGGGTGACGCTGCTGCTCACCGGCGACGCGGCAGGTTCGGCGTGGGAGCAGCCCAGCAACAATCCGGACAGCGCTGTCAGGGCACCCAGGGTGCGGGACATCGGCATGCCAAGTGACCTTAGTCGGGCACAGCATCGGTCGGGGAACACCCGTCGACCACCGGTGGCGTACCGAACGTGCACCCAGATCGGCTTTTGCGCGGTGCCGAGGGTCTGTGTGCACCCTCGCCGTCACATTTGCCCGTGCTAGGTTGACGGCATGGATCGGTTCGTCGTGCCCGCCGCGGCCAGCATCGTCGTCGGTCTTTTGCTGGGTGCGGCCGCGATCTTCGGTGTGACGCTGATGATCCAGCAGGACACCAAGCCGCCGGTGCAGTCGGGTGACCCGGCGTCATCGGTGCTCAACCGCGTTGAATACGGCGACCGGGCCTAACCCCGGGGCAACCGCCGGACAGGGATCTTCCCCCGTCGCTTCGCTCGCCCCAGGATCTGACCCCGTCGCTTCGCTCGCCCCAGGATCTTCCCCCGTCGCTTCGCTCTCCTTGGAATCCCACCCCGTCGCCCCGCTGTCCCGGCGCTGGTTGTGGCTGGTCGGCCTGGTCTCGCTGGTCCTGTGCCTCGCGCAGTCCCCTGGCCGCATCTCGCCGGACACCAAACTCGACCTCACCGCCAACCCCCTGCGGTTTCTGGCCCGCGCGGCCAACCTGTGGAACAGCGACCTTCCGTTCGGCCAGGCGCAGAACCAGGCGTACGGCTATCTGTTCCCGCACGGAGCCTTCTTCCTGCTCGGTGACCTGATCGGGCTGCCCGGCTGGCTGACCCAGCGCCTGTGGTGGGCGCTGCTGCTGACGGCCGGCTTCTGGGGATTGCTCCGGGTGGCCGAGGCGCTGGGCATCGGCAATCCGACCTCCCGGATCATCGCGGCGACGGCGTTCGCCCTGTCCCCGCGGGTGCTGACCACCCTGGGTGCCATCTCGTCGGAGACGTTGCCGATGATGTTGGCCCCCTGGGTGCTGCTGCCGGTGATCCTGGTGCTGCGCGGTGATCCGAGAATCCGGACGTTGGCCGCCCGTTCCGCGGTGGCCGTCGCGTTGATGGGCGCGGTGAACGCGGTGGCCACCCTGACCGGTTGCCTGGCGGCGGTCATCTGGTGGGCAGCCCACCGGCCGAACCGGCAGTGGTGGCGGTTCACCGCGTGGTGGGCGGTGTGCACGCTGCTGGCCGTCACCTGGTGGGCGGTGGCGCTGGTACTGCTGGGCCGGATCAGCCCGCCGTTCCTCGACTACATCGAATCCTCGGGTGTCACCACCAGCTGGCTGTCGCTGACCGAGGTGTTGCGGGGCACCGACAGTTGGACACCGTTCGTGGCCACCACGGCGACCGCCGGCTCCTCCCTGGTCACCGGTTCGGTGGCGGTGCTGGCCACCACCCTCGTCGCGGCCGCCGGGTTGGCCGGGCTGGCAATGAAGACCATGCCGGCGCGCGGGCGACTGATCGCCATCCTGTTGATCGGGACCGTCGCGCTGGCGGCGGGCTACTCCGGCGGGTTGGGTTCGCCGATCGCCCACCAGGTGCAACTGTTCCTGGACGCCGCCGGCACACCGCTGCGCAACGTGCACAAGCTCGAACCGTTGATCCGGCTGCCGCTGTCACTGGGGTTGGCGCATCTGCTGGGTCGCGTTCCGCTGCCCGGGAGTGCGCCGCGCACGGTGTGGTTACCGGTGTGGACGCACCCGGAGAAGGACCGCCGGGTGGCGGTGGCCATCGTCGTGCTGGCCGCGTTGGCCGCGGGGACGTCGCTGGCGTGGACCGGCCGGCTGACCCCGCCCGGCAGCTTCAGCGCCATCCCGCAGTACTGGCACGACACGGCCCGCTGGCTCGACGAGCACAACACCGACCGGGGCCGGGTGTTGGTGGCCCCCGGGGCGCCGTTCGCCACCCAGACCTGGGGCAACACCCACGACGAGCCACTGCAAGTTCTCGGCGACAGCCCTTGGGGGGTTAGGGATTCCATTCCCCTCACCCCGCCGGAGACCATCCGCGCGCTGGATTCGGTGCAGCGCCTGTTCGCCGCCGGCCGGCCCTCTGCCGGCCTTGCCGACACCCTTGCCCAGCAAGGCATCTCCTACCTGGTGGTGCGCAACGACCTGGACCCGGAGACGTCCCGGTCGGCGCGGCCGCTGCTGGTGCACCGCGCGGTGGACCACTCGCCCGGCCTGACGAAGGTCGCCGCCTTCGGGGACCCCGTCGGACCCGGCCTGCTGGAGGGATTCGTCGCCGACAGCGGGCTGCGGCCCCGGTATCCGGCGGTGGAGATCTATCGCGTGCGCGGCGCCGTCACCGGACCCTATGTGACGGACACCGACGCGATGGCCCGGGTGGACGGCGGGCCGGAAGCCCTCTTGCGCCTCAACGAACGGCGCCGACTGCTGGGCAAAGAGCCGCTGGGCCCGATGCTGCTGACGGCCGACGCCCAACGTGCCGGGCTGCCGGCGCCGCTGGTCACCGTCACCGACACGCCGTTGGCACGCGAGACCGACTACGGCCGGGTGGACAACCACTCCTCGGCCGTGCGCTCCCCGGACGATCCGCGGCACACCTTCAACCGGGTGATGGACTATCCCGCCGGCACCGACCCGGTCTACGGCCAATGGTCCGGGGGCCGGATCACCGCGTCCAGCTCGGCATCGGATTCGACGGCGCTGCCCAATGTTTCACCGTCGACGGGCACGGCTGCGGCCATCGACGGGGACTCGTCGACCAGCTGGGTCTCCAACGCGTTGCAGACCGCCGTGGGACAGTGGCTGCAGGTCGACTTCGACCACCCGATCACCAACGCCTCACTGACCATCACCCCGAGCGCCACCGCGGTCGGGGCACAAGTACGCCGGATCGAGGTGTCGACCGCCAACGGCAGCACCACTCTGCGGTTCGACGAGCCAGGCAAGCCGCTGTCGGTGGCACTGCCCTACGGCGAGACCCCGTGGATGCGGATCACCGCCGTCGGCACCAACGACGGCTCCCCCGGTGTCCAATTCGGCATCACCGACTTCTCGGTCACCCAGTACGACGCCTCCGGTTTCGCCCATCCGGTCAACCTGCGCCACACCGTCGACGTACCGGGCCCGCCCACCGGATCGGCAGTGGCGCAATGGGATCTCGGCACGGAGTTGCAGGGCCAGCCCGGCTGCGCGGCGGCACCGGACGGCGTGCGGTGCGCCGCGGCGATGGCACTGGCCCCCGAGGAGCCGGTGAACCTGAGCCGCACGCTGACCGTGCCCACGGCCACGTCGGTCACCCCGACGGTCTGGGTCCGGGCCCGCCAGGGTCCGCGGCTTGCCGACCTGATCGCGATGCCCGGTACCGCGCGTGCCACCGGTGACGCCGACCCGATCGACGTGCTCGGGTCGGCATACGCGGCCGCCGACGGGGATCCGAACACGGCGTGGACCGCACCGCAGAATGTGGTGCAGTTCAAGACCGCCCCGAGCCTCACGCTCAAACTGCCACGGCCCGCGGAGGTGGCAGCGCTGATGCTGGCGCCGAGCAGCTCGGAACTGCCCGCGCATCCGACTATGGTGGCCATCGACCTCGGGGACGGCCCACAGGTGCGCCCGCTGGCCGGCACCAAGACCCAGACCGTGGACCTCAAGCCCCGCGTGACCGACACCATCACCGTGTCCATCCTGGACTGGCGTGACGTGATCGACCGCAACGCACTGGGTTTCGATCAGCTCAAGCCGCCGGGGCTGGCCGAGGTGACGGCACTGGACCGGGCGCACCGTCCCATCGCCGCCGCCGACGGTGCGGCCAACCGCAAGCGTGTCATCACGTTGCCCTGCGGGCAGGGGCCGATCATCGGGGTCGCCGGCCAGTTCGTGCAGACCTCGATCACCACCACCGTCGGCGCGCTGCTCGACGGCGAGCCGATCGCCGCCAGCCCGTGCCAGAGCCGGCCGATCGCGCTGCCCGCCGGGCAACAGGAATTGCTCATCAGTCCCGGGCCGTCCTTCTTCGTCGACGGAGTCGCGCTGGCCGCACCGGGTTCGAGCGACCTACGTCCGGCGCCGACGGCCCCGGTGCGCACCGGACAGTGGGGACCGGACCGTCGGGAGATCGACGTCACGGCGTCCGGCCGAGACCGCATCCTGGTGGTGCCCGAGAGCCGTAACCCCGGCTGGGTTGCCCATACCTCCGGTGGTGGCGACCTGAAACCGGTCACCGTCAACGGCTGGCAGCAGGGTTGGGTGATCCCCGCGGGCACGTCGGGTCCGATCACCCTGACCTTCCCGTCGAACGCCGCCTATCGGGTCGGCCTGTTCGGTGGGCTGGCCCTGCTGCCGATCCTGGCATTGCTTGCGCTGCTGCCGATTCGACGCCCGCGCGCCGGTGAGCCCGTGCACCCGTGGCAGCCGCGGCCGGTCGTGCTGGGCGGCCTGGCCGTGGCGGCCGGCGCGGTGATCAGCGGGGTGGCCGGCGCGATGGTGGTCGCGGTGGCACTCGGCGCCCGGTATCTGCTGCGGCAGCGGCCCCGGCCGCTGGAGATGGTCACGGTCGGCACCTGCGCCGCGGGCCTGATCGTCGCCGGTGCGGCGCTGTCCCGGTATCCGTGGCGGTCGGTGGACGGTTACGTCGGCCATTCCCCGTGGGTGCAACTGCCGGCGCTGATCGCGGTGGCGATGCTGGCCGCGTCGACGGTGGTCTATACGTCGAGCACCAAACGCGGTGAGAGCGAACGCGATACGCAGGTGAGCATCGAGGACTGACGTTCGTCATCGGTGAGCCGGTTGTCTCGGTGGTCGGGTGTTCCGGCCACCACGCCGATCTTGCAGGTACCGCAGAAGCCCTGCCGGCACGAGTACGCGATATCGGGCCGCACCCGGGTCAGCGCCTGCAGCAGCGTCTCGTCGGCCGCGACGGGGACCACCTCACCGGTGCTGGCCAGCTCCGCCTCGAACGGGCTGCCGTCGACCACCGGCGGTGCACTGAATCTCTCGAAATACAGTGCAGTGGAATCAGTTCGGCCGAACCCGTGGCGCACCGTCTCGATCATCGGCGGGGGCCCGCACACGTACACCGCACCGTTTCGCGGTGCGTCGCGCAACAGGTCGTCGGCGGTCGGGATGCCGTGTTCCTCGTCGAGGCGGATGGTGACCCGTGCCGGATCCCACTGCCACATCTCGTCGAGGAACGGGATGGTGTCGGCGCTGCGGCCGCAGTACACGAAATACCAGTCCAGACCCAACCGCTGGGCGGCGCGCACCATGGGCAGGATCGGCGTGATGCCGATACCGCCGGCCAGGTAGAGCACCCGCGGATGCGGGATGAACGGAAAGCCGTTGCGCGGTCCGCGAACCGTGACGGAATCCCCTTCGGCCAGCGCGTGCATCTCCAGCGAACCGCCACCGCCGGACGGGATCTTGCGCACCGCGATGCGATAACCGGACCGGTCTTGCGGGTCACCGCACAGCGAGTACTGCCGTCGCCGGCCGGACGGCAGGTGCAGATCGAGGTGGGATCCCGGCTGCCAGGCCGGTAGCTGGGCGCCCGTGGGATCGGCGAACGTCAGTGCCACCACGTCGTTGTCGCTGGCGACCACGACGCGTTCGGTGAGCACCAGCGTCATCGGGTCATCCGGGCTGCGCACCGCGCGGTGATCGGTGTAGCCCTTGCGCGTCACCGGACGCAGCCAGAACTTGTCGAGCACCGTGGCGACCACGTTGATGGCGCGGTCGTCGATGGGGGCGCCGACCGGCGGGACGTGCTTCACTGCGCGGCGGGCCGGGTGGCCGGCGAGGACGCCAGGTAAGCCACCGCCTGCGCGGTGTCGCCGACGTCGCCGGGGTGATACCACGGGGAGAAGTACTGCAGGGCGCGCAGCACGAGATGCCGGATGGGCGGCGTCACGCCACGGTGAGCGGAGCGGAACAGCTTGCGCCACACGATTTTCCGTTGTCTGCGTGACATGGCGATGTTCGGGTCGACGCGCATGAGGTAACGGATCCCCTGCCAGATCAGGTACAGCAGGACCGGGGCGACGACCACCTGGGCGCGGGCCCGGCGGAAGTAGCTTCCGTCGAAGTAGTGCAGCACGTCATGCGAGACCATGCGGTGCTCGACTTCCTCGGCACCATGCCAGCGCAGCAGGTCGAGCACCACCGGATGGACGGTGCTGTCGTTGAGCTGATCGGCGTTGAGCACCCAGTCACCGAGGAAGGCGAAGATGTGCTCCAGTGCGGCGATCACGGCCAGCCGCTCGACCAGATAGTTGTGCGCTTCCTCGCCGGCGGTCTGGCGGGGGCCGAGCAGGTGGCCGAACACCCAGTTGGCCCGCTCGATCATCGGTGCGGGGTCGATACCGTGGCGGGTCAGGTACTCGTTGAGTCCCACGTGGGCGTTGGCATGCATGGACTCCTGGCCCATGAAACCGATGACATCCTCACGCAGCTTCTCGTCCTGGATGTGCGGCAGCGCCTCTTTCAGGACGGTGATGAACCATTCCTCGCCGGCGGGCAGCAGCAGGCTCAGCCCGTTGTAGAGGTGGGTGGCGACGGGATATCCGTAGACGTAGTGCGCGGGCACGTCGGCCAGGTCGAAGTGCACGGGACGGGCATGCAGGGCGATGGCAGTGCCGTCCGGGGTGTCGGTGTCCAACAGCTCCATCTGCGTAACGGTACCTGCGGTACCGGATAAAGTCGATCCCGGCCGTCACCGCGCGACGGCCGGCTCGGCGGCGTCGGTGACCGAGCTGTCCAGCGGGGGCGGCGCCGGGCCTCTGCGGTACTCCCAGCGGCGCAGCGCGTTGCGGCACGGCGATTCGACCAGGGCGTAGCTGACCGCCGCGATGGCGAACCCGAAGATCAGCGTGAGCACCAGCACGGCAGGCATATGCCCGTTGAACGGGAACTGACCGATGACGGGAAACACCATGGCCAGCGCCGCCAGGTGCCAGATGAACAGCCCGTAGGACCACCGGCCCAACGTCACCATCGGCCGGCTGCCCAGCAACCGGTGCGGTGTCTCGGGCCGGTCCAACACCAGCGGGGCCAGCAGCGCGCCGGCGACCACCGCGCCCATCGTCACCTTCACCACGAATTGACCGACGGTGCCCGGAGTCAGGCCTTCCGGACCGGCCAGCGGCGACGCGGCCACGACGAACGCGATGGCCGCCACCGCCGCCATCAGCAGGCGGTTGCGGGCCAGTCGGTGTGCCGGCCCGACCGGGCTGACGGTCAACTCGGCGAGCAGCATGCCCGCGGCGAACCAGGAGAAGAAGGCCGGCGGCCAGTTCAACGGATTGACCCCGGCCGGCGGGTGCAGTGGCAGCAGGCCCCACGCCAGGCTCAGCGCGGCCACCGCGGCGATGGCCGGGATCCGGGCGCGCACCGGCAGTCGGCGGGCCAGCAGCGCCAACAACGGCAGGGCCAGGTAGAAACTGACCTCCACCGACAGGCTCCACATCTGGGTGAGGCCCGCGGTCAGCGTCAGCGGGACGTAGATCTGGGTGAGCGTCAGGTTGGCCAGCCATACGGTGAAGTCGGCCTCGGCATCGGGCAGCAGGGTGAGCACCACGATCACGGCGACCAGATAGCCGGGCATGATGCGCACCAACCGCGACCGCAGATAATGCCCGGTCGGTGGGCGTTTGCGCAGGCCACGGGCGGCGGCCGCGTGGCCGCGCCACAGCAGGAAGCCCGACAGCGCGAAGAACACCGCCACCGCGAGGTCGAACCGCCCCAGCAGCCGGCCGCCGACACCGCCGGTATGCCCGGTCTGGAAGGCCACGTGGGTGAGCACCACGCCCATGGCCGCGCAGGCCCGCATCCCCTCGACCGCGGGCAGGAAACTACGCGTCCCGCCGATCTCGGAAGTGCCCATGGCCAACAGTCTGCCGGTCGAGCGGGATACCGCGCACCGACCGGGTAGTCAGCGAAGGTGGAGTTGTCCTGAACATCCCCCTTACGGTGTGCTGTTAGGGTCAAGTCCGACCGAAGGGAGCACGGGTTGAACCGCGCAGTGGCCCTGCGAATCGCAGCGTGCGGACTGATGGGGCTCGGCGCTGCCCTGCTCATCGCCGCGTTGCTGTTGTCGACGTACACCAAGGGCAAGATCTCCAAGATTCCGCTGGATCTCGAAGCCGACCTGATCAGCGAGGGCACCGGAACCGCACTGGACCCGGCGTCGCTGGCCCAGCCGGAACATTTCGTCATCAACAAGAACGTTCCGGTGGCGCAGCAGCAGCAGGTCAGCGTGGAGGCCCCGGCGAACGCCGATGTGGTCACCCTGCAGGTCGGCACCTCGCTGCGGCGCACCGACAAGCAGCAGGACAAGGGTCTGCTGCTGGCCATGGTGGACACCGTGACGCTGAACCGCACCACGGCCGAGGCGGTCTCCAGCGACACCAACCCCGGCGGGGCCGTGCAGAAGCCGCGCACCATCGAGGAGCAGAACCCGCCGACCAACATCGCGCTGCCGCACGAGGGGCTGGCCTACCGCTTCCCGTTCGACACCGAGAAGAAGACCTACCCCTACTTCGACCCGATCGCGCAGAAGGCCTTCGACGCCAACTACGACGGCGAAGAGGACATCAACGGGCTGACCGCCTACCGGTTCACCCAGAACGTGGGCTATGACGCCGACGGCAAGCTCGCCGAGCCGATCAAATACGCGTCGCTCTACGACAACGACATCGACAGCACCGTGACCGCTCTCGCGCAGCAGTGGGGCGTGCCGTCCGAGGATCCCTACGCACCCATCACCATGACCCGCTACTACGCCGCCCAGCGGACGTTCTGGGTCGACCCGGTGACCGGCACGATCGTCAAGTCCAAAGAGCATGCCTTTCACTACTACTCACGCGACGCCCTCAAACCCGAGGTGACGTTCGCCGATTACACGGTGACCTCCACCGAGGCGACGGTGGAGCACCAGGTCTCCGCCGCGCGCGACGAGGCCGACAATCTGGCGTTGTGGAGCCGGATTCTGCCGATCACGTTCGCCGGTCTCGGCTTGGTGATGCTCGTGGGTGGCGTGCTGCTCGGGTCGTTCGGGTTGCGGGCCGAGTCCGCCCTGATCGATCCCGGCCTGGACGGATCGGATCGCGGGTTCTTCAGCCGTCGTGACGACGAATCCGGCCCGATGCCGGCCGCCGAGGCGCAAACCGAGAAGATCCCCACCCGGCGACCGACCGACCTGCCGCCGGACCGACCGGTCTGAAAGCCCGGCATGCGCTAGTGCCGGCGTACGCGCTGGCGCTGTCCCTGCTCGTCACCGGCCCGCTGCTGGGACCGGGGTACCTCCTGCTGCGCGACGCGGTGTCCACCCCGCGGTCGTATCTGTCCGATGCGGCGCTCGGGCTGTCCGAGGCCGCCCCGCGCGCACTACCGCAGGACTTCCTGGTCGCCGTCGTGTCGACCGTGATCGACGGCGGCGTGCTGGTCAAGATCCTGCTGGTGGCTGGGCTCTGGCTGGCCGGCTGGGGTGCGGCCCGGTTGGTGGCGGCGGTGCTGCCGCAGACCGGGATGGCCGGCCAGGCCGTGGCCGTGACACTGTCGATCTGGAATCCCTATGTCGCCGAACGCTTGCTGCAGGGGCACTGGAGCCTGCTGGTCGGATACGGCTGTCTGCCCTGGGTGGCCGCGACGATGCTGCGCGGGCGGCTGTGGGGCGTGGCGTTCTGGCTTGCGCTGGCGGGCCTGACTCCCACGGGTCTGATCCTGGCCACGGTGGTCGCGCTGGTGTGTGCCCGGGGCTGGCGCCCGGTGGGGGTGACGCTGGCCGCCGCGGCCGGTGCCGCGCTGCCGTGGCTGACCGCGGCGGTGGTGGCCGGGTCGTTGTCCGGCTCGGCCAGTGCCGGGGTCCGGGCCTTCGCGGCACGCGCCGAACCGGGCTTGGGCACGCTGGGCAGCTTGGCCGGTCTCGGCGGAATCTGGAACGGACAGTCCGTACCCGCCTCGCGGACAACACTTTTCGCTGTTGCGGCGACACTGGTACTGCTCGCGGTGGTCCTCGTCGGCCTTCCGCTGGTGCTGCGGGTGCGGGCCGCCCGGCCCCTGCTGGTGCTGGCGGTGGTCGCGGTGGTGTTGCCGGCGCTGGCGGCGACCGGGCCCGGCCTGGCGGCACTCGAGGCGGTGATCCGGGCGGTGCCCGGGCTGGGCCTGCTGCGCGACGGCCAGAAGTGGGTGGCGCTGGCGCTGCCCGGCTATGTGCTGGCCGCGGCAGGCGTGGCCAGATACGGCCGCGCGGTGGCTGTGGTGGGTGCCGCCACGCTGATCGCCGTGCTGCCCGACCTGGCGTGGGGCGTGGCCGGCCAGCTGCGGGCGGTGCACTATCCAGCGGCCTGGCCGGCGGTGGCCCGGCTGATCAACACCGATCCCCGTCCGGTCGCGGTGCTGCCGGCCGACAGTATGCGGCAGTTCGGGTGGGCCGGGCCCGCGCCGGTGCTCGATCCGTTACCGCGCTGGGTCTCCGCCGACGTGCTGGCCAGCGGCGACCTGCTGATCGGCGGTGAGACGGTGCCCGGCGAAGGCACCAGGGGCCGGGAGGTGACCGAGCTGCTGGCCGGCGGCGCGTCCCGGGAGCGGCTGGCCGCAGCGGGTGTCGGCTGGGTGGTGGTCGAATCCGGATCGCCGGCTCTGGATCTGCCCGTCGCCTACCGCGACGGCGAGCTCACCCTGTACCGGGTGGGCGGAACAGCGCCCGCCGCGTCCGAGCGCGGGCTGTTGATCGGCGCGCATCTGGTGTGGCTGGGGCTGCTGGTGGTGGCGGGCGCGGTGGCAGCGTGTGCGCTGTCACCCAAACGGCGGCGATCCAGTACCTGAGGAGCCACGAAATTGCAGATATGGCGGAGAACATCGAGTGGGACGCGCCATAACGGCAATCTCGCGGAGCCGTCGCGGCCGGCCTGCTCGGCAACTCGCCCAAGTAAGGGGCTACACCACGCCGCTGACGTAGGTGCCGGCATGCACCGACTCCAGCACCGCGCGCATCGCGTCCGCGCTCTGCGCCCAGGAGAACTCGGTGCTGCGCACCTGCGCCTTGGCCCCGAGCTCGATCCGCAGCACCGGGTCGGTGAGGAGCCGGGCCAGGGCGTCGGTGAGTTCGGCGGGGCCGTCGACCAGCAGGCCGGTGACGCCGTCGACGATCGAGTCGGTCAGTCCGCCGGACGACCGGTACCCGATGGTCGGGACGCCGTGTTGGGCTGCCTCGATCACCGCCAACCCCCAGCCTTCCTTGCGCGAGGGCATCAGGTGCACCCAACATTGTTGGACCACTTGATGTTTGGCGTCGTCAGCGATGTGTCCGCGGAAGGTCACGGCGTCGGTGATGCCGAGCCGGGCCGCGTGGCGCACCAGCCGGTCCTGCCACCAGCCGCCGCCGACGATGTCCAGGTGCAGATCCGGTATCCGTTCCTGCAGGGCGGCCACCGCGTCGAGAGCGTCTTCGATCTGCTTGTGCGGCACCAGCCGTGACAGCACCGCCACCCGCGGAGTCGCGGACCGCGGCAGTTCCAGGCTGTCCGGCGGGGCCGCATCCACTCCGTTGCGCACCACCGCGATCCGATGCTTGCCGACACCCAGTTCGACGAGCTCGCGGGCCGAGGGCAGCGACACGGTGACGTACTGATTGCGCCGGTGCAGCCGCGGCGAGAGCCGCGACTCGACGAACCAGCCGAACCTGCCGGTACGACGTCCGGCCACCGGCCACTGTTCGCGGTGACAGTGGTGTACCAGCACCACCGAGCGCCGGCCGTAGGCGAGCCTGGCCAGAAACGGGATGCCGTTCTGGGTGTCGATGACGACGTCGGGCCGCGCGCGGCGCAGCGGCCCGAGGCCGATGCGGGCCAGCACCATGGCAAGGCCGGCCCAGATGTAGACGGAGTAGGGGCCGCCACTGCGGCTGACGGTGACCCCGTCGAGTACTTCCCGGCGCCGGGCACCGGGATAGCGCGCGGTGCGCATGGTGACCGCGACGCCGTCGGCGGCCAGTTGGGTGCCGATCCGCTGCAGGTAGGCCTCGCTGCCGCCGCCTTGCGGATGGCCGGTGTCGCGCCAGCACAACAGCAGTACTGACCGGACGGGTGGGCGCGAGGACATCGTGTCGAGAGTACCGGTGAGTAGTTTGAGCGGGTGCGTCCTACCGAGTTGTTCGCCGAGCGGGCCACGCTGCGGCGGTCGGTGCGGCTGCTGGCGTCGTTCCGGTTCGAGCAGAGCGACCCGGCCAGGTTCTACGGCGCGCTGGCCGCCGACACGGCCGCCATGGTGGCCGACCTGTGGACGGGAAGTACCGGTTCGCCGGCGGCCGGGCGCACCGTGTGCGACGTCGGTGGTGGTCCTGGCTATTTCTCGGCCGCATTCGATGCCGCCGGGATGACCTACATCGGCGTCGAGCCGGATCCCCGCGAGATGCACGCGGGTCCCGCTGCCCAGCCGGGGACGGGGCTGTTCGTCCGCGCCTCTGGCCTGGCACTGCCGTTCGCCGACGACAGCGTCGACGTCTGCCTGTCGTCCAACGTCGCCGAGCACGTGCGGGATCCGTGGCGGATGGGCAACGAAATGCTGCGCGTGACCCGCCCCGGCGGGTTGGTGGTGTTGTCGTACACGGTGTGGCTGGGCCCGTTCGGGGGACACGAGATGGGTCTCACGCATTACCTGGGTGGCCGTCGCGCGGCCCAGCGGTACACCCGTAAACACGGTCATCGGCCGAAGAACGACTACGGATCGTCGTTGTTCGCGGTGTCCGCTGCCGACGGGTTGGAATGGGCGCGTTCGACGGGCGCGCTGATCGCCGCATTTCCCCGCTACCACCCACGATGGGCCTGGTGGATGACCGCTATCCCGGGTTGGCGGGAATTCACCGTGAGCAATCTGGTGCTGGTGTTGCGCGCCGCCTGAGAACAGCATTGCAACGTGTTCTCGTTTCGCCGGGAACTGGGTAGTGTGACGGGCATGACACAGAGCACTACTACCGCGGGCGCCGCAACCTTGGCCCGGACCGTCTGGGACAAGCTGTTCATCGGCGGCCAGTGGGTCGAGCCGTCGACCTCCGAGATCATCGAGGTCTTCTCCCCCGCCACCGGCGAGAAGGTCGGCCAGGTTCCGTTGGCCGCCGAAGCCGACGTCGACGCCGCGTGCGCCGCGGCGCGCCAGGCCTTCGACGAGGGCCCGTGGCCGCGGCTGGCTCCCCAGGAGCGGCAGGCGGTGCTGGCCAAGGTCGTGGAGCTGGTCAACGAACGTGCCGAGGAGTTCAAGGAACTGCTCAAGCTGGAGACGGGCCAGCCGCCGACCATCATCGACATGATGCAGTTCCGGGCGGGCGTGACCGGCCTGCAGTACTTCGCCGGCGCGGCGGACAAGTTCGCCTGGAAGGACATCCGCGACGGTGTGTACGGCCAGACCCTGGTGGTCAAGGAGCCGGTCGGGGTGGTCGGCGCCGTCATCGCCTGGAATGTGCCGTTCTTCCTGGCCTGTAACAAGCTGGGCCCGGCCCTGCTGGCCGGCTGCACCGTCGTGCTCAAGCCCGCCGCCGAAACCCCGCTGACCACCAACCTGTTCGCCGAGGTGTTCGCCGAGGCCGGGCTGCCCGAGGGCGTCCTGTCGGTGGTGCCCGGCGGGCCAGACACCGGGCGGGCGCTGACCAACAACCCTGAGTTGGACAAGTTCACGTTCACCGGGTCCAGTGCGGTCGGCAAGGAGATCGGCAAGATCGCCGCCGAGAAGCTCAAGCCGTGCACCCTGGAGCTGGGCGGCAAGTCGGCCGCGATCATCCTCGAGGATGCCGATCTGGACTCCACCCTGCCGATGTTGGTGTTCTCCGGGCTGATGAACTGCGGACAGGCCTGCGTGGGGCAGACCCGCATCCTGGCACCCCGCTCGCGCTACGACGAAGTGGTGGAAAAGCTCGCCGCCGCCGTCGGCGCCATGCAGGTCGGCTTGCCCGACGATCCGGCGGCCATGATCGGCCCCCTGATCAGTGAGAAGCAGCGGGAGCGCGTCGAGGGCTACATCAAGAAGGGCGTCGAGGAAGGCGCCCGGATCGTCGCCGGCGGTAGCCGGCCCGAGGGCCTGGATTCCGGTTGGTTCGTGCAGCCGACGGTGTTCGCCGATGTGGACAACTCGATGACGATCGCGCAGGAGGAGATCTTCGGACCGGTGTTGGTGGTGATCCCGTTCGACACCGAGCAGGACGCGGTGCGCATCGCCAACGATTCGCCGTACGGGTTGGCCGGCAGCGTGTACACCACCGACTTCCCCAAGGCCATCGAGATCGCCTCGCAGATCCGCACCGGGACTTACGCGGTGAACATGTACGCGTTCGATCCGGGCTCTCCGTTCGGCGGGTACAAGAACTCCGGCATCGGCCGGGAGAACGGCCCGGAAGGCATCGAGGCCTACACCCAGGCCAAGAGCGTGCTGCTGCCGTTCGGCTACACGCCCGAGTAGTTTTCGCGGGACCGGCTACCGCGGTGGTTCGGTCAGTTTCGGCAGCGGGGTGTCCGGCGCCGGCGTCCCGGTGAACAGTTTCGCCGAGGCCGGCACCGGACCCACCACGTACGAACGCACGACCGGCCGGTGCGTGTCACCGGTCCAGCAGTCGGCCATGATCGCGTTGGCGGCAGCCGAATTCGCCGAGAAGGTCAGGTCGATATCGACGGTGACGTGGTCGGTGCCGGCGCCGGTGACGCGCGGGGCGATATCGCACGGCGGCGGACCGCTCGCACCCGGCAGTGGCTGCAATGCCACGGCCGGTGCGTGAAAGTACACCGTGGCGATGGTGCTGCCGTCGGGTCCCGGTGCGGTGCGGTAGCCGATCAGGTCGAGCCGGCCACGGTTGGCCGGTGGTTGCGGCAGGAACGCAGGCACGCCGGGCAGGACGGACTGCGCCGTTGTTGTGGTCGTCGCGGTGGCCGATGTCGTCGATGTTGTTGGTGCCGTGGTGTTCTCGTGCGCACACGCGGTGGCGAGCAGCGCGGCCGCCAGCACCCCGACCACAGTCTCGGGGATCGAGCGCCGACGGTACGTGGCATCGTCAGTAGGACGACTCGCGAGCGCTCCAGCGAGATCGCCGTCAGGGTTGTCCTTGCTCATCTCGCCACCCCTAGAACGCCGCCTCCGGCAGCTCCATCGGGGCCAGCTCCATCGTCTCGATGACCGTCCGGTCCGCTGCCAGCCGCGGTAGCACGTGCCGGGCGAAGAAGTCGGCCGCACCGACCTTGCCGAGGTAGAAGTCGCGGTCGCGATCCCCGGCGGTGTCCAACGCATTCAGCGCGATCTCGGCCTGCTCCAACAGCAGCCATCCGATGAACAGGTCACCGACGGCCAGCAGGAACGGCACCGAGGACAGCCCCACTCGGTAGAGTTCGCGCGAATTCTGCTGGGACGACATGAGATAGCCGGTCATTGCGGTCACCATCGCCGACGCGTCCGCCAACGCCGACCCCAGCCGGGCGCGGGCTTGCACCAGCTCGGGACGGGCGGCGTCGCGATCCAGGAACGCCTGGATACGGCCCACCACGTGGGCCAGGGCGCCGCCCTGGTCGCGGGCGATCTTGCGGAAGAAGAAGTCCTGCGCCTGGATGGCGGTGGTGCCCTCGTACAGCGAGTCGATCTTCGCGTCACGGATGTACTGCTCGATCGGGTAGTCCTGCAAAAAGCCCGAGCCACCGAAGGTTTGCAGCGATTCGGTGAGGCACTGGTAGGCCCGTTCGGATCCGACACCCTTGACGATGGGCAGCAGCAGATCGTTGACCCGTTCGGCCATCGACGGATCGGCACCGGACACGATGGCCGCCGCGGCGGGATCCTGGTGCGCCGCGGTGAACAGGTACAGCGCGCGCAGTCCCTCGGCGTAGGCCTTCTGCGTCAGCAATGCCCGCCGCACGTCGGGATGGTGCACGATGGTGACGCGCGGCGCCGCCTTGTTCGTCATCTCGGTCATATCGGCACCCTGCACGCGCGTCTTGGCATACTCGAGTGCATTCAGATAACCGGTGGACAGGGTGGATATCGCCTTGGTACCCACCATCATTCGGGCATATTCGATGATCTTGAACATCTGGGCGATACCGCTGTGGCTGTCACCCACCAGCCAGCCGATCGCAGGCACACCGTGCTGCCCGAAGGTCAGCTCGCACGTCGCCGACGCCTTCAGCCCCATCTTGTGCTCGAGGCCGGTGACGAACACCCCGTTGCGCTCGCCAGGCGCACCGGTCTGCTGGTCCGGGATGAACTTGGGGACGACGAACAACGACAGGCCCTTGGTGCCCGGCCCCGCCCCTTCGGGCCTGGCCAGCACCATGTGCAGAATGTTCTCGAAGAGGTCGTCGGCGTCACCGTTGGTGATGAACCGCTTCACCCCGTCCAGGTGCCAGGTGCCATCGGCCTGTTGAACGCCCTTGGTGCGGCCCGCGCCGACGTCGGATCCGGCGTCGGGCTCGGTGAGCACCATGGTGGCACCCCAGTTGCGCTCGACGGCTTGCACGGCCCACCGGCGCTGCTGCTCATTGCCCAAGCCGAAGAGGATGTTGGCCAGCACCGGCCCGGCGAGATACATGAACGCCGCCGGCTGCGCGCCGAGGGCGAATTCGCCGACCGCCCAGGAGAGCATCGCCGGCGCCGGCACACCTCCGACGCCCTCGTCCAGGCCGATCCGGAACCATTCACCGTCACGCCACGCCCGCAGCGACCTCTTGAACGGCTCAGGAATGCTGACCACGTGCGACGCCGGGTCGAAGGTCGGCGGATGGCGGTCCGTCTCGGCGAACGCCTCGGCCAGCGGCCCTTCGGCGAGCCGAGCCGCCTCGTCGAGCATCTCCCGCACCGACGCTGCGTCCAGGTCACCGAACTCGCCAGTGGCCAAGACTTTTTCGAGTTCGTACATCTCGAACAGGTTGAACTCGACATCCCGCACGTTGCTGCGATAGTGGCCCATGCCCGCGAGCCTAATGGCCGGCACGGCCGAGCCCGTGGAAATGACGCGGGTCCGCACATTATGCGAACGACCATATAAGCGCCACGTCCACCCAGTCCACGACGGCTCCGCCAGGGAAGGATTGCTGGGCCGCCCTGCCTGTTCTATGCTCACAACCATAGATTGGAGGCAACCGATGTTGCTCATCGAGCTCAACGTCGCCGGCCACCGGTGCAGACACCAGGTGGGCGGCCCCCGCCACACCTTCGACCGAGTCCGGGCGCGGCTGCACCCCCGCCACCTGCAATGGCGTCCAACACCGGCGGCCTGACCCGCAAACGCGGTTCGACCCGGCGCGCCATGCTGGTCGCCGCGGTCGACGTGCTGCGTGAACGGGGAGCCGCCGGGTTGACCATCGACGAGGTACTCGCGCGCAGCGGCGCCCCCCGCGGCTCCGTCTACTACCACTTCCCCCGCGGCCGCAACCAGCTGCTCACCGAAGCACTGAACTACGCAGGCGACTCGATCACCGCGGTCATCGACGCGGTCGCCGACCGCGGCGGCATGGCTTTGGTGCGGCGGTTCGTCACCTTCTGGGAACGCGCGCTGGCCGGCAGCGCCTATTCGGCCGGATGTCCCGTCATGGCGGCGGCGATCAGCACCACCGAGGACCAGTCCGTCCTGGCGTCGACGGCCGGGCAGATCTTCGTCAGGTGGCGGGACGCGCTGGCCCAGACTTTCCGCGCCGACGGATTCGAATCCGCAGAAGCCGAGTCGCTGGCCGTGATGTGCATCGCCGCACTGGAGGGAGCGGTGGCCCTGTGCCGGTCGGCGGGCAATGCCGAAGCGCTGCACCAGGTGGGACAGCAGCTCGAGTTCCTGCTCAAGTCACGGGAATTGGTGCGTTTATACGGAGCTGCGGGCCGCTAGCCGGCTTTCGCCAGACGCGCGCAGACGAAGTCGCCGTTGAAACCCGACTCCACCAGCCGCCATTCCGATCGCATCGGCAGGACCGGGGCACCGCGGCCGAGCGTGCACGGGGCATAGCTCACGATCATCTCGTCCACCAGCCCGGCGTCGACGAATTGCGCGGCCGCCGCGCCACCGCCGAGCACCCACACGTCCAGATCACCGGCCGCAGAGACAAGTTGGGGGTGCAGCTCGGTCACATCACCGTCGAACACGCGCACCGGGTGTCCCTCGACGACCCGACCGGGGCGGCTGGTCAGCACCCAGGAGGGTTGCTCGTACATCCACCCGCCCGGGTGGTTGCGCGCGATCCACTCGTAGGTTGTCGATCCCATCACCAGTGCCCCAACGGATTTGGCAAACGCTTCATAGCCGAACGGCCCTTCGGGGTCGATAGTACGGCTGGTCAGCCAGTCCAGGCTGTCGCGCTCGTCGACGATGAAACCGTCCAGGCTGGACGCCGTGTAATAGATGGTTTTCACCTCGGTTACCTCCTCATCCAATCCAGCGGATCGCCGCTGCGCACACTCAGTCCGAGCCGAGCCAGCATGGCGCGTACCAGTTCCCGACGATGAGCCGCGTAGTTGAGCACGTGCGCGATGATCCCGCACAGCTGAAACGATTCCGGCGGGTCACACAGCGCGTCGATCACGGTGTCGGCGAGCCGGCCCTGCGCGGTGTAGTCGCTCACCATCTCCGCCCAGCGGGTGGCAATGTCGTCATGGTCGGCGGCGAGTTCTTCGGCCGACCGCAGGGCGGGCCGATCCGGCAGGTCGGCTCCCTCGATGCTGGCCAGCCACACCTGCTTGGACCACACCAGCGCACCGAGCACCGCTCCCACGCTGGACTCTTCCCCATCCCAGGCCAGGATCACCTGACCCGGCGAAAGTTCTTGTGCCCACTGCTTTTCTGTCAACCGGGCAGCCTGTCCGATCAGATAACCGGTATCGGCGATGTCGTGCGCCAACATCAAGGCCGACACCGCGGGCGGCTGCGCGCCGGCCGGCGCGTCCAACCACAGGGACGCCGGTGGATGGAAGTGCATGCCGTTGGGCGCGGGCAGCCGGAAGCCGACCTCGTCGGCCTGCGAGGGCGGAACACCGAACGCGCGCCGGAAGGCCCTGGAGAACACCTCTGGCGACGACCAGCCCTCGTCGAGCGCCACCGCGGCCACCCCCTGCCCACGCTGTAACCGCCAGGCCGCCCGCTCCAGCATGATGCGTCGACGCATGGTCGCCGGCGGCTCCCCGGTGAGCCGGCTGATCTCGCGGGAGAAGTGGAACTCGGAGACGAAACTGGCCCTGGCCATCCCCGCGACACCGTCGTTGGCCTCGTCCACCACCGCGTCGAGCAGTTCGCGGAGCCGGTCCCGTCCAGGTGCGTTCACGGTTTCCGAGTATGGCCGTCCCACTCGCCGGGCGACATGACGTTTCCTGCGCACCCGCGTTGGCTACACTCCGGTGCCAGTGAGCGAATTCGATGCGCTGTGCGCCAACGACGGTGAGCTGGCCGAACTCCGGGCCGCGGTCCGGCAGTTCATCACCGCTGACCGGGCCACCCACGGCTGGGTGCCCGCCATCGACTCCTGGTTGACCAGTTGGGACGCCGAGTTCAGCGAGCGGCTGGCCGACGCCGGTTTCGTGGGCCTGACCATTCCTCCCGAATACGGCGGCCATGGTCGCGGTTTTCTGCACCGCTACGTGGTGACCGAAGAACTGCTCGGTCAGGGCGCGCCGGTGGCCGCACACTGGTTCGCCGACCGGCAGGTGGCGCCGGCGCTGCTGTCCTACGGCTCCGAGGAGCAGCGCCGCCGCCTGCTGCCGCAGATAGCGGCGGGCCGGTTGTACTCGGCGATCGGCATGAGCGAGCACGGCGCCGGCTCGGACCTGGCGGCCACGGCAACCAAAGCCACCCGCACCGCCGACGGGTGGCGACTCAACGGCACCAAGGTGTGGACCAGCGGTGGGCACCGGGCCCATGTCGCGATCGTGCTGGCCCGCACCAGCCCGCCGGACCCCGACCACCGGCACGCCGGGTTCAGCCAGTTCATCGTGCCGCTCGACGCTCCCGGGGTGACCGTTAGCCCGATCATCACGCTGGACGGGCATCACCACTTCAACGAGGTGGCGTTCGAGGACGTGGCCGTCGACGACGGCGATGTGCTGGGCGAGGTGGGCGACGGCTGGCATCAGGTGACCGCGGAGCTCGGTTTCGAACGCAGTGGGCCCGAACGGATCCTGTCGACCGCGATCCTGATCTTCGGTGTGCTGCGTGCGCTCGGCCCGCAGGTCGACGACCGCACCGCCGGTGCCGTCGGTGACCTGATGGGTCGGGTGATGTCGCTACGACAACTGTCGGTGGCGGTGGCGCGCGATCTGGCCGCCGGCCGTGACGCGGCCACCCGCGCCGCGCTGGTGAAGGATCTGGGCACGCGGTTCGAGCAGGAGTCGGTGGAGCTGTGCGCCGATCTGTTGGAGACGGTCGACGATCCGGGCGGGTTGCGCGCGGTGCTGGCCACCGCGCGCCAGCATGCGCCGATGTTCACGTTGCGCGGCGGAACCAACGAGGTGCTGCGCGGTGTGATCGCGCGCGGCCTAGGGGTGCGGTGATGAGCGCTTGCGCGAAGAACAGACAACGCCGATGAGCGCCTGCGCGACGAACAGAAAGACGTGATGGCTGACGACGAACTGCGGCAGCTGGTCGATGACATCGGCCGCCGGTCCTACGACGCGAGGTTCGGGAAGCGCAGGCTGCCCGAGGTTTTCGATGCCGAGCTGTGGCAGAACCTGGAGGAGACCGGGCTCAGCCGGCTGATCACCGAGCAGGAAGCCGGCCCCGGAGAATCCGCGGTGGTGCTGGCCGGGCTGGCCCGCCACGCCGCTGCGGTGCCCGTCGCCGAGACCGACGTGCTGGCCGGCTGGCTGGCGGGATGCGCTGGGCTGGAGGTGCCCGCCACCGGGCCGCTGACGGTGGCGATCGGTACCGACGGCACCGCCACCGACGTGCCGTGGCCGCGAGACGCCGCGGTGCTGGTGGCCGAGCTCTCCGGTGCCGGGATCTCGGTTGGGCTGCCCGATGATCCGCAGATCGGCGACATCGGACATAACCTGGCCGGCGAGCCGCGCGGCACGGTGAGCTACGGCACCGCGGGCCTGGTGCGGCTGGACGCCGCCGTCGGTGACGAGCTGGTGCGCCGCGGGGCCTGGGCGCGCTGCGTGCAGATCGTCGGCACCTTCGACGCAGCATTGGAACTGACTGTCGCGCACACATCGCAGCGGGTGCAGTTCGGCCGGGCGCTCAGCAAGTTCCAGGCCGTCCAGCATTCGCTGGCCGCGATGGCCGGTGAGATCGAACGAGCAAGGGCAGCAACTGATCTGGCTACCGCGGCCGTCTGCGAGTACGGCTTTGCAGCGCCGCAGTCCGACTACGCGGTGACCATCGCCAAGGTGGCCGTCGGGCGTGCGGTCACCCCGGTGACCACCATCGCCCACCAGCTGCACGGAGCCATCGGGGTCACCATCGAGCACCAGCTGTGGTCGGCCACCATGCGGGCGCGCAGCTGGAGCGACGAGTTCGGCAGCACCGCATCCCACGCCCGCCGGCTGGGCCGGTTGACGCTGGCCGCCGACGATCCGTGGGACGTGCTGATCAGCTGCCCGTGAGGCCGGCTGATCACGCGTCCAGCACCTGAGCGACCCGTGCCTCGACGTCGCCGAGCCCGGACAGGTCGATTCCGAAGCGAGTGGTGAGCTGTTCGAGCACGTCGGCGGCGCAGGTCAGTCGGATCTTCTCGGTGTCCCCGCCCGCGTGGATGGCGAGATTGCGCCCCCGCAGGTTCCACCGCGCGGTGTCGGTGACCAGCGCCGCGGACAGCCCGACGACGAACACGGCGGTCGGATAGGTCGACGAATACCAGGACCCGATCGTGAGATCGACCAGCGGTTGCGGACGCAGACCGAAGTGGTACAGCGGCAGCCACTCGTCGCGGATCTGAGTCTGCAACTGCAAGCCCTCGGGATGCTCGACCAGCCGGTACGGCTCGTGCCGAGTCTGCTGCACCGGCCCGGCCTCCAGCCGGATGGGCGACGACAGGGTCTGCCCACCGAACCCGACATCCACCAGGAAGCGGCCCCCCTCCCCCGGGATGGTCACTGCCAGCACGTTGTGGGTGAGTCCGGTCTGCGGCGCATCCGGGGGGCGCATCCACACCACCCGGCCGGCCAGCCGGTCCACCCCGTATCCGAGGTCCTCCAGCACGTAGGCCAGCAGCCCGTTGTTCTCGTAGCAGTAACCGCCCCGGCGGCGGTGCACCAACTTGGCCGTGAGCGCCGCGGCGCTGAGATCGTGCACCGGGATACCCATCAACGGGTCCAGGTTCTCGAACGGGATGGACCGGTTGTGCGCGGCCACGATGTCGCGCAGCGCGTCCAGGCTGGCAGCAGCGGGTCGGGGGAGGTTGATCCGGGCGAAGTAACCGGCGGTGTCGGTGCTCATCCTCTCTATGGTGGGATACGGGCGGCCGGGTGAGCCAGGAGCGCCCAGCTTTGACCTGCGGTCACCGGTCAGGCAAACTAGAACACGTTCTACTTTCGGCCAGCGGCGGCGGAGGATCCTGATGAGCTCGACCGATATCGACCCCACCGAGATCACCAAGTTCGATCCCGGTCTCACCGAGAAGGTGATGGGCTGGCTGCGGCCGTTCCTGAAGGCCTACCACCGGTCCGAGGTGCGGGGCCTGGACAACTTCCCCGCCGGTGGCGCGCTGGTGGTGTCCAACCACTCGGGTGGCCTGTTCCCCATGGATGTGCCCATTTTCGCGGCGGACTTCTACGAGCGGTTCGGCTACGGCCGGCCGGTGTACACGCTGAGCCACGCGATGCTGATGATCGGGCCCACGGGGGACTTCTTCAAGAAAACCGGCTTCATCCTGGCCAGCCACGAGAACGCCGACGAGGCGCTGCGTTCCGGCGGTGTCGTGGTGGTGTTCCCCGGCGGCGACTACGACGTCTACCGGCCGACGTCCGCGGCGAACAAGATCGACTTCGACGGCAGGCAGGGCTATGTGCGAGCCGCGATCAACGCCGGCGTCCCGATCGTGCCGATGGTCGGTATCGGCGGCCAGGAGACGCAGCTGTATTTGACCCGCGGCTCCGGGATCGCCAAGGCGCTGGGCCCCATCGCCCGGCTGGCTCGCGCCAAGGTGGTGCCGCTGTCATTCGGCTTCCCGTTCGGCCTGTCGGCGGTACTGCCGCTGAACGTCCCGCTGCCTTCCAAGATCGTCATGCAGGTGTTGCCGCCGGTGCATATCGACGAGGAGTTCGGTGAGAACCCGGACATCGACGAGGTGGACGCCCACGTCCGCCGCGTGATGCAGCGCGCGCTGGACGGGCTGGCCGCCGAGCGCCGCTTGCCGGTGATCGGCTGAGGGGCTCAACGGATGGGACTCCTCGATCCGGTCGCCAACACGGTCGGGCTGCTCGCCACGATGACGCGGGCGGGTGTGATCGCCCCGTTGCGTCCGGACAAGTATCTGCGCATCGCCGCGGCCATGGCCCGCGAGAACATGAGCATCACATCGGGATTCGCCGCGGCCGCGCAGCGCTGCCCTGACCGGATCGGCTTGATCGACGAGCTGGGCTCGCTCACCTGGCGCGAAATCGACCAGCGCGCAGATGCTTTGGCCGCCGGTCTGCAGGCCATCGGCTCGCCGCAGGTGGTCGGGATCATGGCCCGCAACCATCGTGGCTTCGTCGAGTCCCTGATCGCCGCCACCCGCATCGGTGCCGACGTGTTGCTGCTGAACACCTCGTTCGCGGGTCCGGCCATGGCCGAGGTGGTGGCCCGGGAGCAGGTCGAGGCCGTCATCTACGACGAGGAGTTCACCGCGACCGTGGACCGGGCGCTGGCCGAGGCTCCGGATGTCACCCGCGTCATCGCGTGGAACGACACCGCCGAACCCGATCTCACCGTCGAGAACCTGATCCGCGACCACGCCGGCAAGACGCCGGTGCGCGCCACGGAGAAGAGCAAGGTCATCCTGCTGACCTCGGGAACCACCGGAAGCCCCAAGGGAGCCAAGCATTCCGGCGGTGGACCGGAAGTACTGAAGGCCATCCTGGATCGCACGCCGTGGCGCACCGAGGAGACCGTCGTCATCGTCGCGCCGATGTTCCACGCCTGGGGCTTCTCCCAGCTGGCGTTCGCGGCGTCCATGGCGTGCACCATCGTCACCCGGCGCAAATTCGACCCCGAGGCCACCCTCGCGTTGATCGACATCCATCGGGCCACCGGATTGTGCGTGGTGCCGGTGATGTTCGACCGCATCGTCGAACTGCCCGATGAGATCCGCAATCGCTACAGCGGACACACCCTGCGGTTCGCCGCGGCGTCGGGTTCCCGGATGCGCCCCGACGTCGTCATCAAGTTCATGGATCAGTTCGGTGACGTGATCTACAACAACTACAACGCCACCGAGGCCGGCATGATCGCCACCGCCACCCCGGCCGACCTGCGGGCCGCGCCGGACACCGCGGGCAAACCCGCCGAGGGCACCGAGATCCGGATACTGGACGCCGATCTGCGGGAGCTGCCGACGGGTGAGGTCGGCACCATCTACGTACGCAACTCGACCCAATTCGACGGCTACACCTCGGGGAGTACCAAGGCTTTTCACGACGGATACATGAACTCCGGCGATATCGGGTATCTCGACGAGGCCGGCCGGTTGTTCGTGGTGGGACGCGATGACGAGATGATCGTGTCCGGCGGGGAGAACGTCTATCCGATCGAGGTGGAGAAGATGCTGGTTGCGCATCCCGATGTCGCCGAGGCGGCGGTGATCGGAGTGGACGACGAACAGTTCGGCCAGCGGCTGGCGGCATTCGTGGTGCCGTCCGGGCCGGATCGCGTCAGCGCCGACGACCTGAAGCGCTACGTGCGCGACAATCTGGCCAACTACAAGGTCCCGCGGGAGATCACGCTGCTCGACGAATTGCCGCGTAACAGTACCGGCAAGATCGTGCGCCGTGAGCTCCAGGAGCGTGCCGGTGGGTAACCGCCGCCTCGTGCTCGGTGCCGCCGCCGAATTGGTCAACGCCGGCAATGCGTTGCGCCCCCTGACCCGCCGCGGATACCCGGCGATCGGGGTGTTCGCCTTCGGTTGGCCTACCTCGGAGAACGCTCCGCTGGTGATCGCCGGATCGGCACTCGCCGCGCTGCGGCGCGCGGTGCGCGGCGAGTACCGATCAGCCTCGGGTCGAATTGCGTTGTTGCTCAAGCTCGTTTCCTGGGTGCTGCTCGCCGTGGTGCATCGCCGCGCGGTGTCGTCGCGGCCGGCTTTCGAAGATCCCCTCAGCGACGTCCTCGGTCCGGAATTTCCCCCGGTGCCACCACGACCGGGCGGGGTGTGGGCCACCGGCCAGACCCGCCGCAGGTTCGTCGAGAAGACGGTCCGCTACGGCCCCTACCGCTCCAACGTCGCCGATATCTGGGTGCGCCCGGATCTACCCAAGGACGCGAAAGCACCAGTGCTGCTGCAGGTTCCGGGCGGCGCGTGGATGATCGGGATGAACCGGCCGCAGGCCTACCCACTGATGTCCCAGCTGGCCGATCACGGCTGGATCTGCGTCTCGATCGGCTATCGGATCAGCCCGAAGCACGCGTGGCCTGCGCACATCGTCGACGTCAAACGCGCGTTGGCATGGGTGAAGGCCAATATCGCCGGCTACGGCGGTGACCCGGACGCCGTGTACATCACCGGCGGTTCGGCGGGCGGGCATCTGAGCTCGCTGGCCGCGCTCACCCCGAACAACCCGGCGTATCAACCGGGTTTCGAGGATGCCGACACCACGGTGGCCGGCGCCGTACCCATCTACGGGCGCTATGACTGGATCACCGACGGGTTCCCCGAGCGCCGGCAATTCGGATCGGTGCTGGAACGGCTGATCGTCAAGCTGCCGTTCACCGACAACCGCCAGCTCTACCTCGACGCCTCGCCGATCACGCATGTCGGACCGGACGCGCCGCCGTTCTTCGTGTTGCATGGCAGCCACGACACGCTGATCCCGGTGGAGGAGGCACGCGAGTTCGTCGAGAAACTGCGTGCGGTGTCGCAGGCCCCGGTGATCTACGCCGAGATTCCGTACGCGCAGCATGCGTTCGACATCTTCGGCTCGCCACACGGGCACTACACCGCTTCGGCCGTGGAACGGTTCCTGGACTGGGCGCGCGCCACCCGTCCCGAGTGATGTCGGCGCGCGCACCCGCGCCCACCGCGGTCACCCGCGCCGACGTCACCGCCCCTTGCATGCAAGGTTGCATGCAAGGGGCGTACAGTGGTCGGCATGACCGAAGCGGATTCCAGCGGACAGCGCGCCTACCAGGCCACCAAGGACCAGATCCTGTCGGGTGCGGTACGTGGCGGGCAGCTGCTCAGCGAGGTCGAGGTCGCCGCTGCCCTCGGGGTGAGCCGGACGCCGGTGCACGAGGCGTTCCTCCGCCTGGCCGCCGAGGACCTGCTGGAACTGCTTCCCCGCCGGGGTGCGGTGGTGGTGCCTGCACCGCCGCGCGAAGCCACCGATCTGTTGGAGATGCGGCTGGCGCTGGAGTCGTCGGCAGTGCGCCGGTTGTGCCGGATCCCCGAGACCGCCGACACTGTCGAGGCGTTGTTCGCCGAGTTGACCGATCTGATCAGCGCCCAGCGCGATGGCGCCGCGGCCGGGGATGAACACCGGTTCGCTGCCGCCGACGACGCGTTCCACCACCGCATCGTCGAGGCCGCGGGCAACGCGATCGCGCAGCGTTTCTACGGGTCGCTGCGTGACCGGCAGCGCCGGATGATGGCCTCGGCGGTGCGCTCGGACACCGCACGCGCGGCCCAGCTGATCGACGAGCACGGCCGCTTGGCCGAGGCGATCCAGCGGCGCGACCTGGCCGACTTCGAGAGGCTGCTGCTGGCACACCTGCAGACGACGTACGGGGTGGTGCTGTGAAGTTGGCAGTCTGGAGGAGGCGCTCCGGCGCCGACATCAAGCCCCCGCGACGCTCCGGCGCCGACATCAAGCCCCCGAGGCGCTCCGGCGCCGACATCAAGCCATGGCGCGCCGTCGCGCTGGCCGTGTTCTGCATCGGCTGGGGCGGCAATCAGTTCACGCCACTGCTGATCGCCTACACGCAGCACGCGGGTTACACCCGGGTGGACGTCGATATCCTGCTCGGCGCCTACGTGTTGGGCCTGGTGCCCGGACTGCTGCTGGCTTCGGCGTTGTCGGACCGGCACGGGCGCCGCCCGGTGATGGTCGCGGGTTTGATCAGTTCGGCGCTGGGCAGCATCATCTTGGCCGTCGGTGACTACGCGGGTTTCCCGGCGCTGTTCGCCGGCCGCCTGCTCAGCGGCCTGGCGGTGGGCATCGCGATGGCCGTGGGTTCGGCATGGATCACCGAATTGTCGCGACCGCCTTATGATTCGGCATCCGCTGGAGCCGGTGCCCGGCGAGCATCGATCTGGTTGTCACTGGGGCTGGGGGTCGGGCCGCTGTTCGCCGGGGTCCTCACCGCGTTCGCGCCGCTGCCGTTGGTGCTGACCTACCTGGCGCAGGCCGCGCTGTGTCTCGGCGGGCTCGCCGTGGTGATCCGGTGCGCGGTGGAGACCCGCTCTGAATCCACCGATGGCGGCGCCTCGCTGGTCAGCCGATTGCGGGTGCCGGCTGCCGGTCATCGCCGATTCCTGCGCGTCGTCGTTCCGATGGCGCCATGGATCTTCGGGTCGGCCGCCATCGCCTATGCCATCGTGCCGGCACTGGTCAGTGAGCGGCTCGGACAGTGGGCGCTGCTGTACACCTCGGCACTGACCACGCTGACGCTGCTGTGCGGCGTGCTGGTGCAACCGATCGCGCGCCGACTGGACGACCACTCCAGTGCCCGCGCGGTGGTGGTGTCCATGGTGCTGATGGCCGCCGGCGTCTTCGCGGCCGTGGCCACCGCGATCACCCGGTCCCCGATCATCGCGCTGGTGGTGGCGATGCTGCTCGGCAGTGCGTATGGCATCGCGATCGTATCGGGCCTGTTGGAAATCCAGCGCATCGCCGACCCCGACGAGCTCGCCGGTATCTCCGGGGTGTACTACTCGCTGGCTTACGTCGGCTTCCTGCTGCCCGCGGCGTTGGCGATGCTGGCGCACTTCTTCAGTTACCCGGTCATGCTGACCGCGGTGGGGGCCTTGGCGGCGGCGTGCACCTTGGCGTGCGCGTCCGGCTGGTCCAAGCACCTGAGTCCGGCCACGGCGCAGTAGCGGCACGGCCAACCCCGCACATCACGTCAGGTTGACGTTGGCCCATTCCTCGGCGGTGATCGTGTCGATACCCCGGGCAGCGTTGTACGACTGGGCTTTCGGCCAGGCGACGCCGGTGCTCCTGGCGAACACCGCACGGTATTTGCGCATGGTGTCGTCGGGCTGCCGGCGCAACTGGTCGGCAAGGAAAGCCGTTGTCCACACCGCACGGGTGACGGCGGTTCCGCGGACCCGCTCGACGATGTCGGCCAGTTCCCGGTAACTGATCGTGTCACCGGCCAGGTAGACCACCGAATCGCGGATACGTGGTTCGGTGAACACGATATCGGCGGTGAGCACACCGATGTCCTCCGGCGTGGTGAGGGTGACTTCGTTGTCCCAACTGCCCAGCGCGTGCACGGTATTCGTCGTCAGGTCGACAACGCCGAACGCCGGCTCGAAAAGGAAACTGGTGAACATACCGGTCGACACGATGACCCATTCGGTGGCGCCCTGACCGCGCAACAAGTCACGGACGTCGAGCTGTTCGTCGAACAGGGGCTGGGCACTGCCGCGGCCGATCTCGTCGTAATCGACGCCGAACTGCCATGGGAAATACCGTGATACGCCCGCGGTGAGCGCGGCTCGGGCCAGTTTGCGCTGCGTGCCCGGGCCGGCCGCGAAGCCCACGCAGCTGATCACGGTGTGATAGCGCGTCATGACCGCGGCCAGTTCGGCCACGGACGCGCTGGCGACGTCCGCGTGCTCGACGGTGATGCCCTGCTTGGTCATCTCCTCGATGCGCGGGTCCGGCGTTGCCGTCGACGGACGCAGCAGCACAGCAATCGATGCGACACCGGAGTTCTCGGTGATATGACGGTTGAGTGCGGCGAGCACGCTGGCGCCGAGCTCCCCGGTGCCGATGACGAGGATGGCCGGGCGATTCACGTTCGACGTAGTCGGCACTGTTTCTGTCGTCACTGTTGTGGTCGTCTCTGTTTCTCTCGTGGTGACGTCGGTCCGGTGCACGTGCACCTGACCACCGACAGCACCAACGCCGCCGCCACCGCGGCCCATCCCGCGGCTACGACGACGTGTTCGCCCGCTCGGCGTTCAGCACAACGACGTGTGTTGGCAGACCACGGCCGGCGGGGCGGGTATCGGCGGCGGCGCGGGCATCCGCGGTGGGGGCGGCAGCCGCGGTGGCGGGGGAAGCCGGGGCGGCTGGAAGCCGCCGCCCGGGGAGACAGCCGGTGGTGGGGCGGGCGCCGGTGCGCCCGGTGGTGGCGGCGGTGAGACAGGCGCCGCGACACCGGGCAACGTGTCGGGCATCAGCCATACCGCGATCGACTGCGGGGCCAAACCGTACCCGGCGGGCGCGGCCAGCAGTTGCAGCTGAGTGGCGTGCATGCCTGCTTTGATATGGAAGAACACCCAGCCATCCGCGTCGGCGGTGACCGGCGAGGCCAGCGGCGGTTGTTTGAGGGCGGTGGCCGGCGTCGCCGGAATCTGCTCACCACTGCTGACGTACAGCCGGAACCCGCCGTCGGGGCCGGTGACGTCGATCGGCGCGGTGACGCCGGTGACCGACACCTCGATCCCGAGCTCCAGATCGTCGCTGCCGTCCGGCCGCAGCACCGCCATGTTGTCGGCCTTCGGGGTGACGGTGGCCCCTTTCGCGGTCAGCGGGGTGCCCAGCGCCGCGGTGCCGGGAAAAATGGAGACCATTGCCGGGCCGGTGCTGGCGTTGGCCGGCCTACTCTCGGCCATCGGTGGACTGGCCGGCCCGTACGAACAGCCGGCCACCATCGACGCCGTGATCACCGCGGTCGCGGCGCCGGCGCGCAGCATTGTCAGCCGTTCCATGGCTGTCATTCTGGCGTATGCGTGGCGCGGGCTCACGCCATGGCGGTCTCGATGACCGTCAGCTCTTCGGAAATCCCTGCCGCTCGGCGTATCTCGCGGAACTCCTGCACCATCGCGTCGGTGACCTCGTGCGGATCGTCCACCGTCGCGGTGTCCGACAGTACCGAGATGTTCAGCTGATCCACATAGCTCCACACGGTGATGTTCAGCCCGCTGGCCGCCGTCAGCGGCCCGACCGAATAGATCTCGGTGACGGTGGCGCCACCCACCTTGCCCTGCTGGCGTGGTCCCGGCACGTTCGAGATGTTCAGGTTGAGCACCTTGTTCTGGCCGTCCTTGTCGGACAGCCGCCGGAACAGCGCCTCGACCGCGGCCGGCGGCACGTACGAGGCCCACCGCGCCACCAGTTCGGGACCGATCAGCTGATTACTCTCTTTCGCCAGCGCGGCGTCGGCGCTGGCCCGGCGCACCCGCTCCAGCGGATCGTCGACGTCGACCGGCAGCGCCATCAGCACACCGGTGAACCGGTTGCCCGAAATACGCTCCGGGGAGAAGTCGAAACTCATCGGTACCGAGGCCAGCAGCGGATGATCGGCCTTGCCCTCGTAGCGCAGTTGCAAGGTCCGCAGCGCTCCCGACGACATCGCCAGCACCATGTCGTTGATGGTGGCGCCCAACATCTTTCCGGTCGTCTTGACGTCGGCGAGGGCGAGCGTCGCGGTGGCGAAGCGACGCTCGGGGGTCAGCACGTGGTTGATGAAACTCGGCGGCGGTGTGAACGGGCGGGTCAACTTCGGCCCCAACGTGCGGTTGCTGCGCCGGACCCGGCCCACGCCGTCGGCGGTGTACTTCATCAGCCCCGGCAGCCGGCCGATCTGACGGAGATGATCGGTGAACGCCGAGCGCACCAACTCGGATCGCGACGGAGCGGGATCGGTGGCATACGAATCGCGGTCCCGCTGCGGTCCGTCCTGCAGATCCATGCCGCGGGCCAGCAGATTCGCCGAGGCGACACCGTCGGCCAGCGCGTGATGGATCTTGCCGACCACCGCGATGCGCGGGACCGGATTGTCGGCGTCGCCTCCGGGGGCGAGCCCTTCGACGAAGTACATCTCCCACAGCGGGCGACTGCGGTCCAGCGGGGTGCTCGCGATCTGACCTATCGCCTCGTCGAGCTCGCGCCGCCCACCGGGAGCGGCCACGCGCCAGGGCCGGACGTGGTACTCGAGGTCGACATCGCAGTTCTCCCGCCACATCGGGTGGTGGAATTTGAACGGGATATCCACCAGCTGGTACCGGAACGGGTCCAGCTTGTAGAGCCTGCCGTGCAGCACCTGGCGAAATTCCTGCACGCCGAACGTGCGGTCGCCGAGACCTTCGAGCGCAATCACCGCGATCTTCAGGGTGTGCATGTGCACATTCGGCGCTTCTGTGTAGAGCAGGAACGCATCCCACCCGCTGAGCCTCTTCACCGACGTCCTCCCGCGTGAGGCGTCTATATAACCGCTTTGGCCTGCCTTGCCGGGGAGTTTCGGTGTATCTGGTCGAGGAACACCCCGATGGCCGTGGCGATGGGTCCCGTGCGGGTGCCGTCGGTCATATCGAAGGCATGGCCGGCCCCTGGCAGCTCGATATAGGCGACCGCGGCCCGTGATGCCCCGCGCAGCCGCTCCACGAAGCTGCGGGCCTGCTCCACCGGGATGACCGTGTCGCCGCTGCCGTGGATCACCAGAAACGGCGGCGCATCACGGTGGATCTGGGCGATGGGCGAGGCCGCGCGGAAGATCTCCGGATGCCGATCGATCTTGCGCTTGACCACGACACGTTCCAGGAAGTCCACGAAGCGCATCCGTTCCACGGTGGAGCGGTCTTCCCAGTCGTAGCGTCCGTAGATCCCGATCACCGCGTCGACCGACGTGTCCGACCCTTCGGGTAGGTCGCCCTGCAACTCGGGGTCGCCGGCGGTCAGCCCGGCCAGTGCCGCCAGATGCCCGCCCGCCGAGCAGCCCGCGATGGCAACGAAGTCCCGATCACCGCCGAATTTGTCCACATTGGCCCTGGCCCACGCGATCGCCGCCTTGACGTCGTGGATGTGGCGGGGCCACCGGTGGTGCGGGGCCACCCGGTAATCGATGGACAGGCACACCCAGCCCTGCGCGGCCAGATGCGCCATCAACGCATAGCCCTGCAGCATCCGGCTGCCGTGCACCCACGCCCCGCCCGGCACGAACAACAACACCGGGGCAGGCTGGGACGGCATGTCCTTGGGCCGCCACACGTCCATCAGCTGGGTCGGGCTGTCGCCGTACCGCACCGACGTGCGGTAAACACTGCGCCGGTAGGCGACGGTGTTCCACAGCGGCGGCAGCTGTTCCGGGGCGGGAAAATCGACGGCGGCCAAGTCGGCGGCGGGCACCACATCGCGCAGCCCGTCGCGGACGACGGCGTTGGTCTGGTCGCGCTGCGCCTTACGGATCCCGGCTCCGCCGGGGGCCATCCACGATCTGGCCGACGACGCGAAGAAATCCGGCATGTGCCGAAACCCCCACACCCCCATCGCGGCGACTGCGCCGAGCGGCTCCAGGCGCTTGCCGACCAGCGGGAGCGAGGCCGAGGCGACGGTGAGCGCCAACACGTGATCGGCGGGGCTGGCGGACATCATCCACCGCGCGCGGCTCCACATGCTGAGAGCGGGGCGCTGTGGACCGGAAGGTGCCGTCATGGCGCGAGAGTACCCCCGCGCCACCGCGCCCAAGCGACAACTTGCCAGACTTGTCTACCGCGCTACCCGATTGTGACGTGTGTCACTTTCATCGGGTTCAGCGGCCGAGGTAACTTCGCTGGTCATGAGCAGATCTGCGCTGGCCATCACCGAGGAGCACCGCGAACTCGCCGATGCGGCTGCGGGGCAGCTGGCGCGCTCGCACAGCCTCGCGGCGGCCCGCGCGACCCTGGCGGCCCCTGGCACGCACCCCGCTGCCATCTGGGCGGCCGGGGTCGATCTGGGCTGGAACGGGCTGGCCCTGTCCGAGGAGTTCGGCGGTTCGGGTTACGGGCTGGCCGAACTGGCGGTGGTCGCCGAGATGGCCGGCCGCGCGCTGCTGCCCGGGCCGTTCCTGCCCACCGTCGCCGCGGCCGTCGTCATCGATCGATGCGCGCCGGATTCCGTTCGCGCGCAATTAGTCCCGAAACTCGCCGAGGGGTCCCTGAAGGCCGCACTCGGACTGAACATCAAGGTGTCGATGAGCGGGGACCACACCGCCACCGCGGAATGGCCCGCCGTGCTGGGCGCCCCCGATGCCGACATCCTGGTGTTGGCGGCCGGCGCGGACCTGGTCATCGTGCGCGCCGACGCCGCCGGTGTCACCGTCACCCCACTCGATCCGATGGACACCACCCGCACGGTGGGTGCGGTGACGATGCGCGGGGCCGAGATTCCGGCCGACCGGGTGCTGCGCGGGGCCGGCCGCCGGGCCCGCACGGTGTTCCGGGTCCTGGCGGCAGCCGAGGCGGTCGGGCTCAGCTGGGCGACGCTGGACATGGCGGTCGAGTACGCGAAGGTCCGCGAACAGTTCGGCCGGACCATCGGCACCTTCCAGGCCGTCAAACATCACGCGGCGAACATGCTCGTCGAGGCCGAGCAGACCACGGCGGCCACCTGGGCGGCTGCGGACAGCGATGACCTGGACGCCGCGTGGTTCCCCGCGGCCATCGCGGCCTCCCATGCCATCCGGGCGCAGGTGTTCAACGCGCAGAACAATATTCAGCTGCACGGCGGAATCGGTTTCACCTGGGAACACGACGCACACCTGTATCTGCGGCGGGCTCGCACCATGGCCACCTTGCTCGGCGACGGCGCCGACCCCCTCCTGGACATCGTCGATGCCCAGCGCAGCGGTGCCGCCCGCGCGGCGACGTTGCGCGTGCCACCCGAGGCAGAACGGTTCCGCCCGGCGGCCGCCGACGCCGCCGCCACCGTGCGCGCGCTGCCGGCGCAACAGCAGCGCGACTTCCTCGTCGACTCCGGCTACCTGGTGGCGCACTGGCCGAAACCGTGGGGCCGGGCGGCTGACGTTCTGGAACAGCTCGTGATCGAGGAAGAGTTCCGCGATATCGACATCCCGGATATGGGCATCACGGGCTGGGTGACGCTGACCATCGCCCAGGCCGGCACCGACGACCAGCGGCAACGCTGGGTCGAGCCGGTGTTGCGCGGCGAGGTGATGTGGTGCCAGCTCTTCTCCGAGCCCGGAGCCGGCTCCGATGCCGCCGCCGTACGCACCTCCGCCAAGAAGGTGGACGGCGGCTGGCGGGTCACCGGTCAGAAGGTCTGGACCAGCCTGGCCCAGCACTGCCAGTGGGGTCTGGCGACGGTGCGTACCGATCCGGCCGCAGCCAAGCACGCCGGTGTCACCATGATGGCGATCGACATGACATCTCCTGGGGTGAAGGTCAATCCGCTGCGCGGTCTGACCGGTGACGCGCATTTCAACGAGGTGTTCTTCGACGACGTCTTCGTCCCGGACGCCGATGTGGTCGGTGAGGTGAACAAGGGCTGGCTGGTGGCGCGGGCCACGCTGGGCAACGAACGCATCTCGATCGGCGGTGGTTCGTCCGCGCCGACCGGCTTCACGCCCGACGATCTGATCGAATTGCTGGATTCTGCAACGCCGTTGGTCACTGCCGAGTATGTGCGCCAGGTCGGTGCGGTGATCGCCGAGGCGCACACCCTACCGTTGCTGAATCTGCGCCGGGTCAGCCGCGCCATCGTCGGCGCCGATCCGGGGCCGGAAGGCAATGTCACCAAACTGCTGCTGGCCGAGCACACCCAGCGGCTGACCGAGCTCGGCATGGCATTGGCCGGACCGGCCGCGGTGGTGGGTTCCCAGACGAAGCTGGCCCGGGCCTATCTGGGCAATCGGGCCATGACGATCGCGGGCGGGACCTCGGAGATCACCCGCAACACCATCGCCGAACGTATCCTCGGCCTGCCGCGCGATCCGCTGCTCAAGTGATCGGTACCGAACCCAAAACCGCAGTGTCGCAGCCATTGCCGTAAGGCTGGGCGACGACACTGCGGCCGGGTTGACCGGTTGCTCGGACTAGTCGCGAACTTCGCTGTCCTCGAACACGATCCGACCGATCAGTTCATAGCGGCGCTGGTCGCGGAACTTGAAGTACAGCGCGATTGCCGCACCGAGCACGAACAGCGTGACCACGATCCACGGTGTCAGCTTGAACAGCAGGGTGCCTGATGCGGCCCCCGCAGCCGCGTCCTTGTGCTCCCACAGCAGATACACCACGTACAGCATGCCGATGCCGCCGAGCAGCGGTGCGGTGAACGTCTTGAACCAGTGCGCGCTAGACGGGTGGTTCTTGTGGAAATGGAAGTAGGAGATCACCGAGAACGCGCACAGCGACTGCACGATCATGATGGCCATGGTGCCCAGGATCGCCAACAGGGTGTACATGTGCACGTAGGGATCCATACCGGCGAAGAAGAACGCCAGGATGAGCACCAGGGAGATGCCGGTCTGGACGAAGGACGCGATATGCGGTGACCCGTGCGTCGGATGGGTGGCGCCGATGGTCTTCTGCAGGCTCTTGGACAAACCCTCCCGGCCGAGCGCGTAGATGTACCGGGAAGCACAGTTGTGGAAGGCCATGCCGCACGCGAACGACCCGGTCACCAGCAGGATGTTGAACACCGTGATGGCCCATTCGCCGTAGGTGCCGCGCACCGGACCGAAGAAGATCTCCGAGGAGGTGTCCGCGCTCTGCGCCAACTCGACGGCCTTCTGCGGGCCCGTCCCTGCGATGGCCATCCACGACACGAACACGTAGAACAGGCCGACACCGATGACGCTGATCATGGTGGCCCGCGGGATGATTCGCTTGGGATCCTTGGACTCCTCGCCGTACATGGCGGTCGACTCGAAACCGACCCAGGACCAGAAGGCGAAGAACAATCCCAGACCTGCGCTGGCACCGGCGACCGCGGCGGGGGTGAAGGCACCGATCGGGTTGAGTGTCTGGGCCACCGCGAAACCGTCCGGGCCGCCGCCGGAGAACAGCACCGCCAGCGCCCCGAGGGCCAACATGACGATCTCGGTCACCAGGAACACACCCAGCACCTTCGCCGTCAGGTTGACATCGAAGTAGGTCAGGATGCAGTTCAACGTCATCATCAGCAAGGCGGGGATCAGCCAGTGCACGTGCAGACCCAGCTGCGAGGCGAACAGGTTCTGGAAGAAGAACGCGAAGATGCCGATCAACGAGGCCTCGAACACGATGTAGGCCATGGTGATCAGCAACCCGCTGGCCATGCCGATCACCCGGCCCAACCCGTGGGAGATGTAGCCGTAGAACGCGCCGGTGGCGGTGATGTGCTTGGCCATGGTGGCGTACCCGATGGCGAACAGGCCCAGCACCACGGTCGCGACGATGTAGCCCGCCGGGGCGTGTGAACCGTTTCCGAAGCCGACGGCGATCGGGACGTTGCCGACCATCGCGGTGATCGGAGCGGCGGTGGCCACCGCCATGAAGATGACGCCGATCGTGCCGACGGCGTTGCGCTTCAGTCGTTGGACGTCGCTAGCGCCGCCACCTGCGGCTTTGGTGGGTGGTGCGATGTTCTCGGTCATCGGTGGGACATACCTTCCACGCTGGATAGGAGGGCCGGTGTGGCGCACGCCACAGCCCGAACCCCTCGTATATTGGCACTACCAAAACGGGGATGCAAGACCCAATTTGAGCCATTGACATATTTGGTCGTACCGTTTTACGGTGGGCGCCGTCACAGCTTCCCAGTGACGGCAGAGGAGCCGCATGTACGACTACGGCACGTTCTCGTTCGAATCGAAGACCGAGGTGCTGGAGCGCGCGAAAACGTTCTGGAACCCGGACAAGACCCAGTTCTGGACCGATGCCGGCGTCGATCTGGTGATCGATCGCCGCGAGGGGTACTTCCTGTGGGACATGGGTGGGCGCCGGCTCATCGACATGCACCTCAACGGTGGTACCTACAACATCGGGCACCGCAATCCAGAAGTGCTGCAAGCTCTTTCCGAGGGCATGGCACATTTCGACGTCGGTAACCACCACTTCCCCTCGGTGGCCCGTACCGCACTGGCGCAGCGCCTGGTCGAGACCGCCCCGGCGTCCATCACGAAGGTGGCCTTCGGCTCGGGCGGCGGTGAGGCCATCGATATCGCACTCAAGAGCGCCCGGCATGCCACGCAGCGCCGCAAGATCGTCTCGATCGTCAAGGCCTATCACGGCCACACCGGTCTGGCGGTGGCCACCGGCGACGACCGTTTCGCCAAACTGTTCCTGTCCGACAATCCCGACGAGTTCCTCCAGGTGCCGTTCAACGACATCGACGCCATGGAGCGGGTGCTGGCCGCCGGTGACATCGCCGCGGTCATCATGGAGACCATCCCGGCGACCTACGGATTCCCCCTTCCCGCACCCGGTTACCTCGAGGCGGTCAAGGCGGCCACCGAGCGGCACGGCACGCTCTACATCGCCGACGAGGTACAAACCGGCCTGATGCGCACGGGCGAACTCTGGGGCATCACCAAACACGGGATCGAGCCCGACATCCTGGTCACCGGAAAAGGGTTGTCCGGCGGCATGTACCCGATCACCGCGGCCCTGCTGGGTGACCGGGCAGCCCAATGGCTGGACCAGGACGGTTTCGGCCACATCTCCACCTTCGGCGGGGCCGAGCTCGGCTGTGTGGCCGCGATCAAGACGCTGGAGATCTGCACCCGGCCCGAGGTGCGATCGATGGTGCACTACATCGCCGACCTTTTCGACCATGGCCTGCGCCGCATCCAGGCCGATCATCCGGACTGGTTCGTCGGTATCCGGCAGAACGGCGTGGTGATCGGACTCGAATTCGATCATCCCGAAGGCGCCAAGTTCGTGATGCGCGAACTGTACGAGAACGGGGTGTGGGCCATCTTCTCCACCCTGGATCCGCGGGTTCTGCAGTTCAAACCCGGTCTGCTGCTGTCCCGCGACCTCTGTGAGGACGTGCTGGACCGCCTGTCGGTGGCGGTCGATCGGGCCGAAATCGCTGCGCGGGGAAGGAAATCATGACAACGACCGCACAAGCCGGCCACCTGCTGGAGCGGGCTCGGTGGGCCGCCGCAGCCTATGCCGAGTACGACGCGGGCACCGTGTCGGCGATCGTGTCCGCGGTGGCCGAGGCCGGTTATGCCGCCGCCGAACGGTTCGCCGCCGAGGCGGTCGCCGAGACCGGCATGGGTGTGGTCGCCGACAAGGTGACCAAGAACCGGGCCTGCTCGCGCGGCATCGTCGACTATTACGCCGGCCAGGATTTCGTGTCCCCGCGCATCGACCATGCCCGTAAGATCGTCGAACTCCCCCGCCCCGCTGGGGTGGTGCTGGCGCTGACACCGACCACCAATCCCGTTGCCACGGTGTACTTCAAGACCATCCTGGCGTTGATGACCCGCAACGCCGTCGTCATCGCCCCGCATCCACGGGCCAAACGATGCTCGGCCGACGCGGCCCGGCTATTGGCCGAGGCGGCGGCCGCCGCGGGTGCCCCGGACGGCATCGTGGCTGTGGTCGACGAGCCGTCCATCCCGCTGGTGCAGACCCTGATGGCCGATGACCGCACCGACGTCATCGTCGCCACCGGCGGCACCGGCGTGGTGCGCTCGGCCTACTCGTCGGGCAATCCGGCCCTCGGTGTCGGTCCCGGTAATGTTCCGGTGTTCGTCGACGCCAGCGCCGACATCACTGCCGCGGCCAAACGCATCGTGGACAGCAAGGCTTTTGACAATTCGGTGCTGTGCACCAACGAATCGGTGCTGATCGCCGAGGCGGCGATCGCCGACAAGTTGAGCGGCGCACTCACCAGGGCCGGCGCCCATATCCTCGACGAGGACGGCGCGCGACGGCTGCGCGCCTACATGTTCGCCGACGGTCACCTCAACACCGAGGTGGTCGGCCGGGACGCGGCATGGATCGCCGGACAGGCCGGTCTACGCGTCACACCCAAGACCCGGGTGTTGATCGCCCCGTTCGGCGACGTCGTCGCCGAAGAGATGCTGGCGCACGAGAAGCTGTCCCCGGTGCTCGGCATGACCACCGCCGCCGACGCGGCGCGCGGTATCCGCGCCGCCCGGGCGGTGGTGCGGATCGGCGGTGCCGGGCACTCGGCCGCCATCCACAGTGAGAACACCTCGGTGATCGCCGATTTCGCGGCACAGGTGCCGGTCCTACGGGTGTCGGTGAACGTCGGCAACAGCACCGGCAGCTCGGGTCTGGACACCAACCTGGCGCCGTCGATGACCATCGGCACCGGTTTTGTGGGCCGCAGCTCCATCGGGGAGAACCTGGCGCCGCACCATCTGGTCAACTGGGCACGGATCGCGTACAACGCCGAATCAGGGATAACGATGGGTGATTTCGGCGCGATCACACCCTGGCAGGCACCGACCGGTGCGGTACCTGCGTATCCGCGGGCGTCCAACGATCCCGGCGGCGCAACGCGGCCTGCGCGGCGCCCGTATCAGGCCCCGGCCCGGTCCGCCGATCCGAATCTCGACGCCCTGCGCGCCGAGCTGCGTGCCCTTGTCGTCGAAGAACTCGCTCAACTGATCAAGAGGTAGATCCGTGGCTGAACTGCGTTCCTTCATCTTCATCGATCGCCTGCAGCCGCAGACGATGTCGTATCTGGGTACCTGGATCAAGGGTGCGTTACCGCGGGCGAACCAGGCCGCGCAGATCATCGAGGTCGCCCCCGGCCTGGACATCGAGGGGGTCACCGACGTTGCGCTCAAGCACGCCGAAGTCAAGGCCGGAATCCTGTTGGTGGAACGGCAATTCGGTTACCTTGAGTTCCACGGCGAGACCGGCGCGGTGAAGGCCGCCGCCGACGCGGCACTGGATTCGCTCGGCGGCGATTCCCACGCGGCGGTGCGCCCGACCATCCTGGCGTCCCGGATCATCTCCAGCGTCGACCATCAGCACGCCTTCCTGATCAACCGCAACAAGATCGGTTCGATGGTGCTCGCCGGGGAATCGCTGTTCGTACTCGAGGTGCAACCGGCGTCCTACGCGATCCTGGCGACCAACGAGGCCGAGAAGGCCGCCGATATCAAGGTCGTCGACTTCCGGATGATCGGCGCGACCGGCCGGGTATACCTGTCCGGCACCGAGGCCGATGTGCGCCAGGCCGCCGACGCGGCGCGGGATGCGCTGGCCCGCGCATGAGCATCTCGTCCGAGGAGCTGCGTGCGCTGGTACGGGAGGTGTTGCGGGAAGCCGTCACCGGCCTCAAGGCGCCGGCACCGCAACCCCCCGCGCCACCGGTTCAGCCCGCGAGCGTCGCGGAGCAAATGGGACTGGATCCCAGCGGTCCGCGCGCGGCGGACGGCCGGGTGCGTACCGAGGAGGTGCGGCTGGCCACCGATGCGGATCTTGACGGTTTCGTCCGGAAGTTGCTGCGGTTGTTCGACAATCCCAAGAACCGGGCCGATATCAGGGCCGGTCGGCTGCGCTTCCGGCTCGGCGGTGCCGGCCGGTCGGGGCCGGGCGGCCCGGTACACCGCATCGACAGCGGTGCGGTCACCGAACGCCAGATCGCCGATCTGGCCGGCGGCACACTGCTTCTCGGACCGCGTGCGGTGCTCACGCCGCTGGCGCGGGAGAAGGCCAGAACGCTCGGCATCACCATCACGAAGGAGGGGAAATGATCGCCCCGGCGACAGAGGAGCGGAAATGATATCAGCGACCGTGACCGGCAACGTCTGGTCCACTCGCCGCGTCGACGGTATCCCGGCCGGCGCGTTCCTGGAGGTCCAGGTCGACGGCGGCGCCAGCCTGATCGCCTTCGACGTGCTGGGCACCGGTGTCGGCGAGCGGGTGCTGATCGCCCAGGGCTCGGTGGCATCGAGCTGGTTCACCGGCACCCCGCCACCAGTGGATGCCCTCATCATCGGATCCATCGATACCAATCCCAACAAATAAGGAGATAAGTTCATGTCCAGCAACGCAATCGGCCTCATCGAAACCAAGGGCTACGTGGCCGCGCTCGCCGCTGCCGACGCCATGGTCAAGGCCGCCAACGTGACTATCACCGACCGCCAGCAGGTGGGTGACGGTCTGGTCGCCGTCATCGTCACCGGTGAGGTGGGTGCGGTGAAGGCCGCCACCGAGGCCGGCGCCGAAACCGCCTCGCAGGTGGGCGAACTGGTCAGCGTGCACGTCATCCCGCGCCCGCACGGTGAGCTCGGCGCCCACTTCTCGCTCGCCAGCAAGTAGCCATGCCGACCGAAGCACAGGAGAGCACGCGGATCCGCACCCAGATCCGCGTCTACCTGCTGGTGCAGGATCTGCAGCGACAGTTCGCCGCCTATCTGGGCACCCCGACCCGGGCCAGGGGGTATCCCCCCTACGCGGGCGACCACGCCCTCATCGTGGAGGTGTCGCCGGCGCTGGCGATCGAGCGGGTGATCGACCTGGCGCTGCGTGAGGTGCCCGGCATCCAACCGGGAATCCTCTACGTGGAGCGGCAGTTCGGTGTGCTGGAGATCCACTCGGCCGATCTCGACGAGGTACGCCGGGCCGGGGCGGCGATCCTGGCGGGCACCGGTAACAAGGCCTCCGACCAGCTCCGCCCCCGGGTGCTCTATCACGACATCATCACCGATATCACCGACCAGCACGCGGTGATCCTGAACCGCAACCGGCAGGCATCGATGATCCTGCCCGGCCAGTCGCTGTTGGTGTACGAGATGACCCCGGCGCTGTTCGCCGCTGTCGCGGCGAACGAGGCCGAACGCGTGGCGCCCGGACTTACCGTGGTGGATGTGCAGATGATCGGGGCGGCCGGCCGGCTCTACATCGGCGGCAGCACCGCCGATGTGACGGTCGCCCGCGATCACATCACCGAGGTACTGGCCGGGATCGACGGGCAGGAGCAGTCGTGAGCATCACCGACGACCGGGCGGTGGCCGAACAGGCCATGGCGCAGTACGACATCTCCGCCGATGCCGAACTGCGGTTGCTCAACCTGTCCGAGAACGCCACCTATCTGGTCACCGACGGCGAGGCCCAGTCGATCCTGCGGGTGCACCGGCAGGACTACCATCTGCCGCACGAGATCGAATCGGAGCTGGACTGGCTGGCCGCGCTGCAGGCCGACAGCGATGTCACGGTCCCCACCGTGCTCCCGGCCAAGGACGGCCGCCGAGTGGTCACCGTGGACGACCCTGCCGCCCACGGGACACCACGCCACGTCGTCCATTTCGGCATGGTCGGCGGGGTCGAGCCGGACGAGAACGCCCTCACGGCGCAGGATTTCCACACCCTGGGCCGCATCACCGCGGCGCTGCACGACCACGCCAGGGGCTGGCAGCGGCCGGCCGGTTTCGGCCGGTTCGCCTGGGATTGGGAACACAGTCTGGGCGGTACCCCGCGGTGGGGCCGGTGGGAGGACGCCCACGGGGTGGGGCCGGCCGAGCGGTCCGTGCTGGAGCAGGCCCAGGCCCTGCTACTGGACCGGCTGTCGGCGTACGGCACCGGGCCGGACGTGTACGGGCTGATCCATGCCGACCTGCGGCTGGCCAACCTGCTGGTGGACACCGCCGCCGGAGACCAGATCACCGTCATCGACTTCGACGACTGCGGATTCGGCTGGTATTTCTACGATTTCGGCACCGCGGTGTCGTTCATCGAGGACGATCCGGCGCTACCGGAATGGCAGGCCGCGTGGGTCGCCGGGTACCGCGACTTCTCCCGTCGCTCCGGCACGCGCCGCGAGCTGTCGACCGCCGACGAGGACATGCTGGCCTCGTTCGTGCTGCTGCGCCGGCTGCTGCTGCTGGCCTGGATGGGCAGCCACAGCCACTCCAGGGAATCCGCCACCAAGGCGGTCAGCTACACCGCGGGCAGCTGCACGCTGGCCGAACGCTACCTGAGTTCCGCCGGCCGCACATTGCACTGACCGACTGCCGAGCTGGCACCACATCTGAAGGGCACCAACCATGTTCACCTCACTGCAGGGCCGCACCGCCGTCGTCACCGGAGGTAGCAAGGGCATCGGCCGAGGTATCGCCGAAACCTTCGCCAACGCCGGGGTCAACGTCGTCATCACCGGCCGCAATTCCGACGATCTGGACCGCACCGTCGCGGCCCTGGCCGGCGCTCCCGGCACGGTCAGCGCCATCAGCGCCGACGTGTCCGATCCCGCCGACTCCCGCCGCGTGGTGACCGAGGCAGCGCAGCGCCACGGCGGCGTCGACATTGTGTGCGCCAACGCGGGTATCTTCCCGTCCGGCCGGCTGGAGGATCTCACCCCCGACGATATCGAGGCCGTGCTTGCGGTGAACTTCAAGGGCACCGTGTACATCGTGCAAGCGGCCCTGGCCGCCCTCGCCGCCAGTGGCCACGGCCGGGTGATCATCACCTCTTCGATCACCGGACCGATCACCGGTTACCCCGGCTGGTCGCATTACGGTGCCAGTAAGGCCGCACAGCTGGGCTTCCTGCGCACCGCGGCGATGGAGCTGGCACCCAAGCGCATCACCGTCAACGCGGTGCTGCCGGGCAACATCGTCACCGAGGGGCTCGGTGAAATGGGCCAGGAATATCTCGACCAAATGGCCTCCGCGGTACCGGCCGGCCGGCTGGGTTCGGTGGCCGACATCGGCAACGCAGCACTCTTCTTCGCCACCGACGAGGCCGCCTACATCACCGGTCAGTCGCTGGTGGTCGATGGTGGCCAGATCTTGCCCGAATCGCACCTGGCTATCGCCGAACTCTGATACACGTACGGTTAGAATTGGATATACCAATACGACCGTCGGGATATCACGGCTGAGCAAGGGGGCACGGTGGCAACTCACAGCGAAGAGTTGCGGCGCCGGATCGTCGGAGACGTCAATGCCGGCACCCCCGGCTCCAAACTGGGCAGCGAGCGCGATCTGGCCGAACGCTACGGAACCAGCCGGTCCAGCCTGCGCCAGGTGCTCGCCGCGCTGGAGGAGGCCGGCCTGGTGCACCGGGTGATCGGCCGGGCCGGTGGCATCTTCATCAGCCACGGGCAGGTGGAACGCAATCTGGCCGATGTGGTGGGTGTACCGGCGTTCCTCGCCCATCAGGGCTATATCGCCGGCACGCGAGTGCTGTCCACCAAGATCGGAATTCCCGACCACGCCACCCAGCACGCCCTGAAGCTCGGTCCCACCGATTACGTCGTCGAAGTGCAACGTGTCCGGTTGGCCGACGGGTCACCGATCTCCTTGGAGCACGCCCAATTTCCTGCCGACACCGTGCCCGGCCTGCTCGAGCAACCGCTGCGCGGCTCCCTTTACGAGATCCTAGAGTCCGAGTACGGCCTGACCGCGGGCCGGGCCGTCGAACGCATCGAGGCGGTGAGCGCCACCGATGACGAGGCAGCGCTGCTGGGCATCAAATCGAAGGCGGCGCTGCTGCTCATCACCCGCGTGACACACGACCAGAACGGCACCCCCTACGAGTACTCCCGTGACCTGTTCCGCGGCGACCGCACCGCGCTGTCGGTCACCGCGCAGGGCCGCGGACTGACCGGGGCCGACGCCGAGCCGGCGTCGATCACGCTGCAACGCCAGACGGGCTGATCACCTCACCGTCGATCACGGTGGCAGCCACCAGTTTTGCATCCAGGTCACGCAACACATCGGCGGGCGCAGCGCTGAGCACGCACAGATCGGCCGGCTGACCGGGCGCGACCGCACGCGCCGAGGTGGGCTCTGTCGCCGTGCCGAGGAAAAGCTCAAGCGCCGTGCGGGCATCGATGCGCTCGTCGGGACCCAGCACCGCTCCGGATGCGGTGCTGCGGTGCACGGCGGCCCGCACCGCCGCCCACGGGTCGCCGTCCCCGAACGGCATATCGGTGGAAAGCGCCACCGGCACACCGGCTTCCAGCAAGGAAGCCAGTCGCCACAACTGGTGATGCTCGTCGACGGGTACGTCGGCCAGATACTGGTCACCGCGCTCGGCGACGAAGTTCGGCTGGGTCACCACGGTGACGCCGAGAGCGGCCAGCACCTCGAGCTGATCGTCGGGCACCACCGCGGCATGCTCGATGCGATCACCGGGGTGCACGCCGGCGTCGCCGAGGGCGGCCAGGCTCACCACCAGCTGTGCTGCGGTCACACAGTGCAGCGCCACCGGAGCTTCTTCGTCGTGCCTGCGCCCGATCCAGGCGGTCAACGCGCCCAGGTCCAGATCGTCGTCATGCAGGATGCGCTTGCCCGGCGCGAGATGGTGCACGTGCTGGCGCAGCCCGCCGCGGCGGTGCACCTCGGTCAGCAGGACCATGTCGGTGACATCGAGATCCGGTGTGGCATCGGTGATTCCGGTGACGCCGTAACTGGTCAGCCGAGCGCTGAGGGCGTCGACGGACGTGTCACGCCGCTTGAGGGCGTCCGACCAGGACCGGTCGGCGCTGCGCAGCCGCCCGTCGGGGTGATCGGCCAGACCGACGGCCGCCAGGCCGGCCGAATTGAGCGTCCACAGCACGCCGCTGCGATGCTGGACGCGCACCGGCACCTCCGGTGCCAGCGTGTCGAGTACGCGCCGGTCCAGTGGTCCGGCCACCGCCTCGTGATAGCCGACGGCCCTGATCCAGCCGTCGTCGCCGACCGCGGCATTGCCCAGAACCTGCGCCAGGTCGTCATGGTCGTGCACCTCGCCGACGCCGACCCGCACCGAGTCCGCTGCGGCCGCCGCCGAATGCACGTGCACGTGGTGATCGTGCAGGCCGGGGAGCACCAGCCCCAGCGCGGCGTCGAGCACCTGTTCCCCCGCGACGGGCGCCAGTGTGGGGGCCACCTCGTCGATCCGGGCTCCGACCCGGATGTCGACGACGCTGCCGTCCAGCAGGCTTGCACGCCGAATCAGCATGACACGGACCACCTTTCCTCGACCACTGGTGCCAGGACCACTACTGCCAGGACCATCGGCGGTCGGCACAGTTGTATCTCAGGGATGCGCAGGCTCCCCCGTCACCTGATGGTCGGCATGGTTGAGGCCCTCCTGAACCAGCCGGCTCAGGTGGCCGTCGCGCAGCCGGTAGAACACCCGCCGGCCGTCCTTACGCGTCTCGACCAGTCGGGCGAACCGCAGTTTGGCCAGGTGTTGGCTGATCGAGGTGCGCGACGCGCCGGTTGCCTCGGCCAGCGCGGTGACATCGGCTTCGCCCTGGGCCAGCAGCCACAGCAGGTGCAGGCGGGTGCGGTCGGCCAGCATGCGGAAGGTCTCGCTGGCGATATCGAGCCGCTGCCCGTCCGGCGCGACCTCATGGACCAGCGAGGGCTGCGGCCCGCGCGGGAGTGGATCCCTGCTCATCGGCCGTCCCGCCTCTCCGCACCATCCGCGTCGCGGCGATCGCCGCGAATGTAGCGAGAATAGCGAGAATTCCGGCGGCCACCGCTTGATCCGCCTCCGCGCCGACCCACCCGGCCACCGGATAGGTGATCAGGAACCCGGCATGCGAGAGCGAGAATTGCGCGGTGAACACCGCCGTGGACTGTTCACCGGCATGGCGGCGCAACAGTCGCCCGGCCGGCGTGTTGATCATCGACGTCGCCGCGCCCAGCGCGATCCACAGCACCATCAACGCGGCCCAGCCCACCGACCCGATCGCCAGCAGCACGGCCGTCGCGACCAGTCCCGCCGCCGCCAGCGCCGCACCGCCGAGCATCACGGCGCGATCGGCCACCCGGCCCAGCACGACCGGGATCAGCAGGGCCAGCGCCATCGACCCGGCCCCGTAGCAGGCCAGCAGCAATGCCACGTCGGAGTTTGCACCGCCGAGCAGGCCGCGCACGTACACCACGGTGTTGACCACCACCAGTCCGGTGGCCGCGGCCACCACCACGTTCATCGCCAGTAGGGCCCGAAGTTCGCGGCTGCGCACCATGATCCGGGCGCCGACGGTGATCCGCGACAGCAGCGGTGCGCAGGGTCCGGTGGCCGGCCGGCGTGGAATCGCGGTGCCCAGCACCAATGTCAGTGACACCAGGAATCCGGCGCCGGTGCCCGCGAACAGACCGTGATAGCTGACGACGGTGAGCAGTGCCGCCGCCAGCAGCGGGCTGAGCACCGCCTCCAGGTCATAGGCCAGCCGGGACAACGCCAGGGCGCGGGTGTACTGGCGTTCGTCGGGCAGCACGTCGGCGATGACGGATTGGAACGTCGGGGTGAACGTCGCGGACGCGGCTTGCAGGACGAACACCAGCAGATAGATCTGCCACACCTGGTCTACCCAGGGCAGTGCCAAGGCCACCAGCGCACGCACGATATCTGCCCCGGCCAGCACGGTCTTGCGGGGCAGCCGCACCGTCAGACCCGACATGACGGGGGCGACGAACACGTACGCGATCATCTTGATGGCCAGCGCGGTACTCAGGACCGCACCAGCCGCCCCGCCGGCCAGGTCGAAGGCGAGCAGACCGAGCGCAACGGTGAGCAGCCCGGTTCCGGCCAGGGCCGTCACCTGCGCGGTGTAAAGCCGCCGGAAGACGCGGTGGCGCAGGATCATGCGCCCAGTATGCCGTATATGTGCGCAATTGCGCACATATACGTGGCGTCACGAGTACTTGCTGATCAGCTCCTGCTTGTAGAGCTTGCCGGTATCGGTGCGCGGCAGTTGCGCCTCGAACGAGATGGACCGCGGGCACTTGTAGTGCGCCAGCTTGTCCCGCAGCCAGCCGAGCAACTCCCGGCCGAATTCCTCGGTGGCGTCCGCCGGGTCGACGGTCTGCACCACACCCTTGACGGCCTGGCCCATCTCCTCGTCGGGGATGCCGAACACCGCGGCGTCCATCACCTTGGGATGGGTGACGAGCATGTTCTCGGCTTCCTGCGGATAGATGTTCACGCCGCCGGAGATGATCATGTGGTGCCGCCGGTCGGTGAGGTAGAGGTAACCGTCGTCGTCCAGGTAGCCGATGTCGCCGACGGTCAGCCAGCCGTGCGTGTTGCGCGAGGACGCCGTCTTGCCGGGGTCGTTGAGATACTCGAAGTCGTTGCCGCCTTCGAAGTAGATCTCACCCGGCTGTCCCGGCGGCAACTCGTTGCCGTCCTCGTCCAGGATGTGGATGGCGCCGACCATCGGCTTGCCCACCGAACCGGGGTGGGTCAACCACTCCTCGGCGCTGATCAGAGTCGAGCCGATGGCTTCCGATGAGGCGTAGTACTCGTCGACGATGGGCCCCCACCAATCGATCATCTGCTTCTTGATCTCCACCGGACACGGGGCGGCGGCGTGCATGACCCGCTTGAGGGACGAGATGTCATAGGACTCGCGCACCGATGCCGGCAGCTTGAGCATCCTGGTGAACATCACCGGCACGAATTGCCCATGTGTGACACCGTGTTTCGCGATGGCCTCGAGCGTGCCCTCGGGATCGAACTTCTCCATCACCACCACGGTCAACCCACCGGCGAGGGCGTTGAGCGACCACACCGACGGGGCGGTGTGATACAGCGGCGCGGGGCTGAGGTAGACGGCGTCGGGCCCCATCCAGTACTCGACGAGCATGGCCATCATGCCCGGCACCTCCGACGGGGGCAGGTGCGGCAACGCGCGCTTGATGCCCTTCGGCCGGCCGGTGGTGCCCGATGAGTACTGCAGCAGATCACCCTCGATCTCGTCGGCGATCGGCGTCTCGGGCAGATCCTGCACGGCTTGCGGGTAGTTCGCCCAGCCGTCCAGATCGTCGGCGGTGGTCAGCAGGACGTCGGGCAGTCCGGCCGGCAGGTGCTCGGCCAGGGCGGCACAGGTGTCCCGTAGTGCCGCCGACGCGACGATCGCCTTGGCCGCGCTGTTGTCGATGATGTAGGCCGCTTCGGCAGCGGTCAGGTGCGTATTGAGGGGTACGTAGTACAGACCGCATCGGCGCGCCGCCCACATGATCGTGTGCATGTGTTCGGTGTTCTCCATGAGGATCGCGACCGCGTCACCCTCCTGCAGGCCGCGGCTGCGGAAATAGTGCGCGAGCTGATTCGCCCGGGCTTCCATCTGACCGAACGTGACCACGGTGCCGGCCGGGTAGAGGATGACGGCCGGCTTGTCGGGTGTCGCGAGCGCGGTTTCACGGATCTGCATGGGCTGACTCTACGATGCCGCGTTTGACACCTGTCAAGAGGTGGCCCCCGCCACATCCGACCACCTTCTGTGGATGCGCGGGTTTGGGCGTGCCGATGTGGTGGAATACCGATCTGCTTGCTCGATGCTCTGCCCCACCCGAGGCCCGCAAGGAGACCAGTGACGGACGACAGGCCGCTTCGAGTGCTGGTCACCGGTGCCACCGGGTATATCGGTGCGCGCCTGGTGCCGCGGCTGGTGGACGCCGGTCATCAGGTCAGGGTGCTGGTCCGCGACCCCGACAAGATCAGGAACGTGCCGTGGGTTGCCGATGTGCAGGTGTTCCGCGGCGATCTGCTGCAGCCGGACACGCTGGACGACGCTCTCGCCGACGTCGACGTCGTCTACTACCTGGTGCATTCGATGAACAGCCACGGCGGGTTCCTGGACAAGGAAACCCGCAGCGCCACCAACGTCGCCGAGGCGGCCAAGCGGGCCGGCGTGCGCCGCATCGTCTACCTCGGCGGCCTGCACGCCGACTCGGGTCAGTTGTCGACGCATCTGCGCTCGCGCACGCAGGTGGGCCAGATCCTCATCGATTCCGGCGTGCCCACCATGGTGCTCCAGGCCGGCGTGGTGATCGGCTCGGGCTCGGCCTCTTTCGAGATGATCCGGCACCTGACCAACCGGCTCCCGGTGATGACCACACCACGCTGGGTGAACAACCACATCCAGCCGATCGCGGTCCGCGACGTGCTGTACTACCTGATCGCCGCGGCCGATGCGGACCTGGCCGGCAGCCGTACCTACGACATCGGCGGCCCCGACGTGCTCCGGTACGGCGAGATGATGCAGATCTATGCCGAAGTGGCCGGCCTGGCCCGGCGCCGCATCTTGGTGCTGCCGGTCCTCACTCCCAAGCTGGCCGGGCTGTGGATCGATCTGGTGACACCCGTTCCGGGCAGCATCGGCCGGGCTCTGATCGAATCGCTGAGCACCGATGCCGTCGCCAAGGAACACGACATCGACGCCGTCATCCCACCGCCGCCGGGCGGACCGACCGACTACCGCCAGGCCGTCGCGCTCGCGCTGCGCCACGCCGCCGACGGCGAGGTGGAGCCGACGTGGACGACCATCCCGGCTACCGTGGCGCCGTCGGACCCGTTGCCGTCGGATCCGGACTGGGCGGGCGAGATCGTCTACACGGACGACCGCACGGCGCAGTGCGCCGGCACCGTCGAACAGACCTGGGCCAGACTGCACTCCCGTGTCGCCGCCGCCACCCCGGGCACCTTCGCGGTCGGCCCTGGCCGCAACCACCGGCACATCGACCGGAGCACCGACAACCGCGTGCTGCGGGTACGGATAGCCGGCCGCGCCCCCGGCGGGGCCTGGCTGGAATGGACATTGCAACCCGCCGGTGACGACCGCACCACGGTTCGCCAGCGAGCCATCTACTTTCCCAAAGGTCTTGCCGGCCAGGCATATTGGTATGCGACGCGCAAACTGCAGCAAAAAGCGCTGGAAACCGAGTTACACCGGCTGCTCACCACCTGACCGGCCACCGCTTGCACTATCGCGGCAGGCTCGAAACAGCCTGCCGCCCAACGGAATCCGGCTCGTTCGGCTCATCGGTCACGCCGACGAAGGGCGCCCGCGCGGCGGCCAACAGGGCGCGCCGATTGACGGCCATTGCCGCCACCGCCAGCGCGGCGTACACCCCGCACAACACCAGCCGTCCCCCGGTCGAGGTGATCGGGAACTGCACCAGGAACAACGCCAGCAGCAGCCACGCCGTGTTCCGGTGGAAGCGCAGCGACAGAATCAAGGCGATACCCATCATGGTCTGCGTGGCGGTCAGCAGCACCTCTTCGATCTGGCGGCCGTCCAGCACCAGAGCGGATCCGCCGCCACCGGCGAGGTAGGCGATGGGGAGCGAGCCCATCAGCAGCGTCCACTGGTTCACCTTCGACGAGATGAGGGTCGCGATTGCCGCGGTGCCCTTGCCACGGGCGGCGAAGATGATCGCGATGATGAACTCCGGCGCCTCCGACGCCAGCGGCGCCAGCCACTGCACCAGCAGGAACCGGTCGATGCCCAGCTCGGTACCCGCGCCGATCAGGCTCTCGGCGAAAGGCTCCGCACAGGCCAGGATCACCGCGCCGGCGATGACGAACAGTGCGACGACGGTGCGCCGGCGGGCGCGTGTGGACAGCGCCCCGATGGCCGCGGCGGTGCCGATCAGGTCGGGCTCTTCCACATCACCACGGGTGAGCTTGTAGAGGTAGAACCCGAACCAGGCCAGCAGGGCAACGCCCAGCACCAGGTGAATCCGCCCGGTGGCCGGGATGACGAAGGCCACCACACCCGCGATCAGCAGAAACCCGAGTTCGACACGGTTTCCCGGCTCGAGTGCCATGCTCCTGGTCTGCCGCCCCGTCGAGCCGGGTGCGGCGACGCGCCGGGCCACCCAGAGCCCGACGAGCACCACCACCGGCCAACCGACACCCATCAGCAACCGGTTCGAGCCGGTCATATTCGCCGCCGCGTACTGCACGTATTCGGGATTGCTGCCCGCGGTGTAGGCGTAGTACAGGTCCACCGCATATTCCGGCAGCACCGCAATGAGCGCCAGCACGGCGATGGCAAGCCCGCCGGACACGTCGATCTGGGCGGCTTCGGCGGCCCAGGCCAGCAGGAAGCTGGCGGCCACCACGGCGGCACCGTAGATCACCAGCGCCACAATCGGATTCGGGTGCAGACCGGCGATCCGCACCACCAGGGCGGGAATGATGAACACGAGAGTGGCGGCGGACGACGTGATGAGCGTCCGGGCGCGGGGTGTGGTCACGTGGGCGAGTCCTCGATCTGTGCGCGGCCCGGGTTGACATCGACGGCGACGAAACCTCGGGCCGACAACGGTCATGTCGGCCGAAGGTCTCGCTCGCCGGATATGGGATCCGGTGGCGGGCCGGGCTGCTCGCGCTGCCGGTGTGTCGACCCGTCCGCATCGCGCCGGACCTGCCGGCGGTCAGGAACTACTCCCCTTCGCTGACCGAGACCCTACCCGCTCCCGCGATCGTCCAGCAACTTAGCGAGGCTACAAATTTACGGCGTCAACGATCCTGAATTTGCTGCTCACAGACCCTGTAACCCTGAGTTCGTGTCTGCGAACTAATTCTTACGGCTAACCGGTGCGAGCAACAAAAAAACCGCCCCCGACGGTGTCGGGGGCGGTTTGGTGAGCTGTGCGTCCGATCAGTCGGACTCGGCCAGCCGGGTCTTCAGCGCGTCGAACTCGTCCTTGATGCCCGTGGGGAGCTTCTCGCCGACGAACTCGAACCATTCGTCGATCAGCGGCACCTCGGCCCGCCATTCGTCGGCATTGACGGCCAGCGCCTCGTCGACATCGGCGGCATCCACGTCCAGGCCGGCCAGATCGAGGTCGGCCGCGGTGGGCACGATGCCGATCGGGGTCGACTTGCCGTCGGCCTTGTGCTCGATGCGTTCGACGGCCCACTTGAGCACGCGGCTGTTCTCGCCGAAGCCCGGCCACAGGAAGCGGCCGTCGTCCCCGCGGCGGAACCAGTTCACGAAGAAGATCTTCGGCATCTTGGATTCGTCGGCGTTCTTGCCGATGTTGATCCAGTGCTGGAAGTAGTCGCCGACGTTGTAGCCGAGGAACGGCAACATGGCCATCGGGTCGCGCCGGACGGTGCCGACCTTGCCCTCGGCCGCGGCGGTCTGCTCCGAGCCGAGGGTGGCGCCGATGAACACGCCGTGCTGCCAGTCGCGGGCCTGGGTGATCAGGGGCACCGTGGTCTTGCGGCGACCGCCGAACAGGATCGCCGAGATCGGCACACCCTGCGGGTCGTCCCACTCCGGGGCCACCGACGGGCACTGCGAGATGGGGGTGCAGTAACGCGAGTTCGGGTGCGCCGCCTTGTCTTCGGACTCCCGGTACCAGTCCTGGCCCTTCCAGTCGATCAGGTGGTCGGGATCGCCCTCCAGCCCCTCCCACCAGACGTCACCGTCGTCGGTCTTGGCGACGTTGGTGAAGACGGTGTTGCCCGCGGCGATGGTCTTCATGGCGTTCGGGTTGGACGACCAGTTGGTGCCCGGCGCGACGCCGAAGAAGCCGAACTCCGGGTTGACGGCGTACAGCCGGCCGTCCTTGCCGAACCGCATCCAGGCGATGTCGTCGCCGACGGTCTCGGCGCGCCAGCCGGGGATGGTGGGCTGCAGCATGGCGAGGTTGGTCTTCCCGCATGCGGACGGGAACGCGGCGGCGATGTAGTACGCCTTGTTCTCCGGCGAGATCAGCTTGAGGATCAGCATGTGCTCGGCGAGCCAGCCCTCGTCGTGGGCCATGGCCGACGCGATCCGCAGCGAGTAGCACTTCTTGCCGAGCAGGGCGTTACCGCCATAGCCGGACCCGAAGCTCCAGATCTCCCGGGTCTCCGGGAAGTGGCTGATGTACTTGGTGTCGTTGCACGGCCACGGCACGTCCTGCTGACCGGGCTCCAGCGGGGCGCCGATGGAGTGCAGTGCCTTGACGAAGAAGCCGTCGTCGCCGATCTTCGCCAGCGCCGCCGCACCCATCCGGGTCATGGTGCGCATCGAGACGACGACGTACTCGGAGTCGGTGATCTCGACGCCGAGCTTGGGGTCCTCGGCGTCCAGCGGGCCCATGCAGAACGGCACGACCCACATCGTGCGACCGCGCATGCTGCCGCGGTACAGCTCGGTCATGATGCCGCGCATCTCGGCGGGCGCCATCCAGTTGTTGGTGGGGCCGGCGTCGACCTCACGCTCGGAACAGATGAAGGTGCGCGACTCCACCCGGGCCACATCGGACGGGTCGGACAGCGCCAGGTAGGAGTTCGGCTGCTTCTCCGGGTTCAGCTTCTGGAACGTGCCGACCTCGACCAGCTGCGCCGCCAAGCGCTCGTATTCCTCGTCGGAGCCATCGGCGAAAACCACCCGGTCCGGCTGCGTCAGCTCCGCAACCTCCTGGACCCAGGCCAACAGCCCCTGATGTTTGGTCGGTGCACTGTCGAGACCGGGAATGGTCGCTGAGGTCATCTAATATCTCCTGCGTAGGTTACGCGCCGGTAGCATCGGCGATAACTGATAGGTCACGGTCGTCCCTATGGAGAGGTTAACGCCCGTGACATACCCGTGGTGAATCGGAACAATGTCCGATCACTCACAAGAACGATTCAGATACGCCCCTGAACCGCTGTTCTGTATTACCCACTTTCCAACCCGGCACAAACCGTGGCCAGCGCGGTGCGCAGCCGTGGCAGTTCGCGCTGACCCGCGGCCGCCGACCGCGCGCTGCACGCCGCGATATCGCCGAGTTCGGCGTCGATCCGCTCGATACGGCGCGCCAGTTCCGCCGCCGCACGTTCGTCTTGAGCGGCGGCCTGCCCCGTGAACGCCACCTCGGCCGTCAACACCCGGTGCGCGACGCGCTGCTCGGTGGCATCCCGCAACCGTGCGGTGACCTCTCCGATCCAGCGATCCACCACGGCGCGGTCGTGCAGCACACTGCGGATCCCGATCACCCAGACCGTCAGCAGCAGACCAGCGACCGCGCCGACCCCCACCCCCAGCGCGGTGAACCCCGGCGCCAGACCGGCGAACAGCCGGCTGACGGCGAAGGCGGCACCCAGGCCGAAACCCGCGCCGAGCACCATCATCAACCGGGTCTCCAACGCCCTGGACCGCAGCGCCGGAGCGCCGGCCGCCGGTACCGGCGCGGCCTGCGGCACTTCCGGTACGGACAGGCCGAGTTCGCCGGCGACATCGGTCAGGTGCTCGGTGATGCCGTCGTCCACCTCGGCGACCACCTCGGCGCAGCGCCGGTGCACATAGGACACCAGCCGCTCGGTGCGCCGGCCGTTCCAGTCGGCCACATCCTCGGACAGCTCGGTGCGCACCGAGGCACAGCGGTTCCTGGCGAAATAGCCCAACTGGACCCGAGCCTGCTGCACCTGGCTGCGCAGGGCGATATTGCGCTGTGACCGCTGCAGCCGCCTGTCCCGCAGCAGCTCGTCCCGCTCGGCCCGCAACTGCACCGCCCGACCCTCCCGCGGTTGCACGCAGGACAGCTCGTCGATCCGCGTGGTGAGGTGGGTTTCCCACGCCCGCAACCGGTTTCGATGCGGTCCTGCGGTGTCGGCGAGACACCCGGACAACACCTCCACCAGCTCGTCGAGCGACGGTTCACCCGCCTCGGGTGCCGCGGCGGCACCGACCCACGGCATGCCGGTATAACGGTGCGACCGGGCGGCCACCGCATCACGATCGGCGGCCAGCACCGCACGCCAGTCGCGATGGACGTCGGTCTTGGTCACCACCCCGACCACCACATCGGTATGCCGGGCCGCGGCGTCCAGCAACACCGCATCCGAGTCGGTCAGCGGGGCCACCGCGGACACCGCGAAAACGACAGCCGACGGCGCCTGGCCCGGCGGCAGCTCACCGCTCTCGACGAAGGTCCGGTGGGGCATCCGGTCCCGCAGCGCCGCGGCCAACGCCGACACACCGGCCAGCCACGGGCCCGCGACCAGCACGACGTCGCGGTGCACCATCGTCGGCGGATCGATGCCCTCAGGGATGCCGGTCAGCTTCGGCATGGGTTCCTGCTCCGCCTCCTCGGCGGTCGTCTGCGCCGCCTCCTTGGCGGTCATCTGCGCGCCGCCAGCCGCAGCGATCCCCTGGTCAGCGCGCTGGCACAACGTCGGTGCAGCGAGTTCAGCGGCCCGCGGCCGTACCGGCTCCAGTGCTGCGGGTCGGTGTTCGAAGTGACCGTCAACCCGTCGGCACGCAGCACCTCGGCCGCCGCTGTCATCTCCGCCAGCACCACCGGGTCCGAGGCCAGCAGTTCCCATAGCGCGGCGCTGCCGGATCGCACCGCCAGCGTCCGCACCTCGGTGAGCGCGGCGTGCAGGCGCCGGTAGCGCTGCGCGGCCGTCACCGCATCGAGCGCTGCGAGCACGTCGTCGAGGCCGCTGAGCTCGCGCATCAGGTCCGGCAGCGACGCCGGGTCCGCGCCGGCCCGCAGCGCCGCGGTGAGCGCGGTGATGCCGAACCGGTCCAGCACCGCCAGGAGCCGACCGCGGGTCACGGCGTCGACGGGGTGCGCCGCGGCGGTCACCGCGTCGGTCGAGGACAGCTCCGGTGGGTCGTCGGCCATCGCCCGCAGCGCGCCGACCAGCTCCCCGCCCGCCGGCACGGTCGCCGCGGCGACCGCCAGCAGGGCATTCATCGGTACCGTCGGCCGTCCGGTGCGGGCCCGCACCGCGGCGACCTGACCTGTCAGCGCCACGCCGAGCAGATCCTGCTTGTTGAGCACCACCAGGGTGTTCGGGCCGCACCGGGCCAGATCCTCGGGTTTGACGGTCTCGGCCACCACCAGCACGGCGGCGTCGGCCGGGCCGCTGACGACGGTGCGGCCCGCGTGCCCCAGTGCGGCGGTCACCGTGGCACATCCGGTGCCGCGGCGGCCGGTCACGCCGACCCGGATCGGTCGGTTCAACCGGTGCAGAATCGGGTCAAGCCGGGATTCGCCGGTTTCCGCGGCGAAGGCCGCCAAGACGTCGGCGAGAATGACCGGCTCCTTACCTCATGAGTCGCACTGACACCAATTCCCACTTCACATGGTGACACCGCGCCGACCTCCCCGCGAACGGTGTTTTCCCGCACAGGCCACCCTCGGCAACTGTTGGGTATCAATCTGCACCACGATGCAGGTAGATCGGCCTGGATGAGCGACGATGGACCGATGCATGCCCAGCGCGAGGAAGCCGGCCACGAGCTGTCGGATTCGGGCACCTCGAGCCGGAACACCACCGACGGTCCGCACCACAGCTCCGAGCAGAAACATCACCATCGGCGCGTCAGCAGCTTCCGCAACCGGCGCTCCACCCTCAGCGGTAACCAGCAGGAGCTGTGGGAGCAGCGCTGGCCCGAGCTCGGGGCCGAGGCCCGCGACGCCGCCGGTCGCCCGCTGACCCGCGATATCGCCCAGTGGTTCGGGCGCACCGCCCCGGTGGTGTTGGAGATCGGCTGCGGTACCGGCATCTCGACGCTGGCCATGGCGATCGAGGAGCCGCACCTGGACGTGGTGGCGGTAGAGGTCTACCGGCGCGGGCTGGCCCAGCTGCTCGGTGCCATCGACCGCAATGACCTCACCAACATCCGGCTGATCCGCGGCGACGGTGTCGACGTACTGGAGCACATTTTCGGTACGGCGTCGTTGACCGGTGTGCGGATCTTCTTCCCGGACCCGTGGCCGAAGGCGCGTCATCACAAGCGGCGGCTGCTGCAACCCGAGACGGTGGCACTGATCGCCGACCGGTTGGCGCCGGGCGGCGTGCTGCACGCCGCCACCGACCACGCCGAGTACGCCGAGCAGATCGCCGAGGTGGGTGACGCCGAACCGAGGCTGCGCCGTGCCCACGACGCCGACCTGGCCGCGTTGCCCATCTCCGTCCAGCGACCCGAGACCAAGTACGAGGGCAAGGGTTTGCGGGCCGGGCGCGATATCGCCGAGCTGGTGTGGGTACGTACCCATGGAATGACGGAGTGAGCAGAGGTGACCGGCCGATGAGCATCGCAACCGACATTCCGGCGGCACCAGAGATCTCGGCACCCGCCGAGGAGGTGCCCACCCCGGTGATCCGGAAGGTGCTGCTGGTCTGGGATGCGCCCAATCTGGACATGGGATTGGGTTCCATCCTCGGTGGCCGGCCGACGGCCGCGCACCGTCCGCGGTTCGACGCCCTCGGCCGCTGGTTGCTGCAGCGCACCGCCGACATCTCGGCCACCGCCGCGCCCGCGCCGGACTCCGGGGCAGAAGCCCAGCCCGACGTGCTGGTCGAACCCGAAGCCACCGTCTTCACCAACATCGCCCCTGGTAGCGCCGATGTCGTCCGCCCCTGGGTGGAGGCACTGCGTAACGTGGGGTTCGCGGTTTTCGCCAAACCCAAGGTCGACGAAGACAGCGACGTCGACAGCGACATGCTCAGCCATATCGCGCTGCGCCGCAGCGAGGGCCTGGCCGGGCTGGTGGTGGCATCGGCCGACGGTCAGGCGTTCCGGGCGCCGCTGGAAGAGATTGCTCACGACGGCGTTCCCGTGCAGGTGCTCGGATTTCGCGAACATGCCAGTTGGGCGTTAGCGTCGGATACCTTGGAGTTTGTCGACCTGGAGGACATCGCAGGTGTCTTCCGGGAGCCGCTACCGCGAATCGGCCTTGATTCGCTGCCCGAGCAGGGCGCTTGGCTGCAGCCCTTCCGGCCGCTGTCCGCGCTTTTGACCTCGCGCTTATAGACAATAGAAGTGATACGCGCGCGCAGCGTGACCAGAACATATTAAGGAGTTGACGTGTTCGCCTGGTGGGGTCGAACGGTGTACCGATTCCGATACATAGTGATCGGTGTCCTGGTCGCACTGTGCCTTGGTGGCGGCTTGTTCGGGGCGAGCCTCGGGCAGCACGTCACGCAGAGTGGTTTCTACGACAACGGCAGTGAGTCGGTCCGGGCATCCACACTGGCCGACGAGGTATACGGCCGCGACCGCACCAGCCACGTCGTCGCCATCCTGACGCCGCCGGATGACAAGTTGGTCACCGACAAGGATTGGCAGAAGAAGGTCGTCGGGGAACTGGACCAGGTGGTCAAGGACCACCCGGATCAGATCGTCGGCTGGGTCGGCTGGCTCAAGGCCCCGGACACCACCGATCCCACGGTCAGCCAGATGAAGACCCAAGATCTTCGGCACACCTTCATCAGCGTCCCGCTCAAGGGCGACGACGACGACACGATCCTGAAGAACTACCAAGCCATCGAACCCGACCTGAAGAAGGTCAACGGCGGTGATATCAAACTCGCCGGCCTGAACCCGCTGGCCAGCGAGTTGACCGGAACCATCGGCACCGACCAGGCCCGCGCGGAGATCGCGATCGTCCCGCTGGTGGCGGTGGTGCTGTTCTTCGTCTTCGGCGGCGCCGTCGCGGCCGCGCTGCCCGCCATCATCGGCGGCCTGACCATCGCCGGTGCGCTCGGCATCTTGCGGTTGACCGCCGAGTTCGGGCCGGTGCACTTCTTCGCCCAGCCGGTGGTCACCATGATGGGCTTCGGTATCGCCATCGACTACGGGTTGTTCGTGGTGAGCCGGTTCCGAGAGGAACTGGCCGAGGGCTACGACATCGAGGCTTCGGTCCGCCGGTCGGTGATGACCGCCGGACGCACGGTGGCGTTCTCCTCGGTGATCATCGTGGCGTCCTCGTTGCCGTTGCTGCTGATCCCGCTGGGCTTCCTGAAGTCGATCACCTACGCGATCATCGCCTCGGTGCTGCTGGCGGCATTCCTGTCCATCACGGTATTGCCGGCGACCCTTGCCATCCTCGGCACCAATGTCGACGCGCTCGGGGTGCGTACCCTGCTGCGGATCCCGTTCCTGGCCAACTGGCCGTTCTCCCGCAAGATCATCGACTGGTTCATCGAGAAGACCCAGAAGACCAAGACCCGCGAAGAGGTCGAGAAGGGCTTCTGGGGCCGACTGGTCAACATCGTGATGAAGCGGCCCATCGCCTTCGCGGCGCCGATCCTGATCATCATGACGCTGCTGGTCATCCCGATCGGCCAGTTGGCGCTAGGCGGCCTGAGCGAGAAGTACCTGCCGCCGGACAACCCGGTCCGGATGGCCCAGGAGCAGTTCGACAAGGAATTCTCCAGCTTCCGCACCGAGCCGCTGACGTTGGTGATCAAGTCCGACAACGGCGAGCCGATCACCGATCAGCAGCTGGCCGCGGTGCGCGCCGAGGCGCAGGCCATCTCCGGGTTCGCCGGCAGCGACAACCCGTCGAAGATGTGGCAGGAGCGCTCCGCGCAGGAGAGCGGGTCCAAGGATCCGTCGGTCCGGGTGATCCAGAACGGCCTGGTCAACAGCTCCACCGCACCCAAGAAGATCCAGGAGCTGCGGGCGCTGACCCCGCCCCGGGGCACCACCATCATGGTCGGCGGCACCCAGGCGCTGGCCCAGGACAGCATCCTGACGCTGTTCGACAAGCTGCCGCTGATGGTGGTGATCCTGGTGATCACCACGACGATCCTGATGTTCCTGGCGTTCGGCTCGTTGGTGCTGCCGATCAAGGCGGCATTGATGAGCGCGCTCACGCTCGGATCGACGATGGGCATCCTGACGTGGATGTTCGTCGAGGGCGGCCATGGTTCCGGGTTGTTCAACTACACCCCGCAGCCGCTGTTCGCCCCGATGATCGGCCTGATCATCGCCGTGATCTGGGGTCTGTCCACCGACTACGAGGTGTTCCTGGTGTCCCGGATGGTGGAGGCCCGCGAGCGTGGCCTGTCCACCGCCGAGGCCATCCGCATCGGCACCGCCACCACCGGCCGGCTCATCACCGGCGCCGCGTTGGTGCTGGCCGTGGTGGTCGCGGCGTTCGCGTTCTCCGACCTGGTGGTGATGAAGTACCTGGCCTTCGGCCTGCTCATCGCGCTGCTGCTGGACGCCACCGTCATCCGGATGTTCCTGGTGCCGGCGATCATGAAGCTGCTGGGCGACGACTGCTGGTGGGCACCGCAGTGGATGAAGCGGGTGCAGGAACGTATCGGGCTCGGCGAGGTGGAACTGCCCGACGAGCGCAAACGGCCCACCGTGCGCGACCCGAACGAGCCGGCTCCGGACCCCGCCGCACTGGTCGGCGCCGGCGCCCCGATGCAGGCCCTGCCCGCCCACGATCCCACCCACCCCGCGCCGGCAGCGCCGGCCGGTGGCCGTCCCCCGGCCCCGCCGGTGCGCCCGGCCGGACCGTCGGCGGCGGGCACGACGCGGATCCCGACCACCGGGAGCCCCGCGCCCGAGCCGCCCACCACCCGGTTCGCCGCGCAGCCGGACTCCCCGGCGACCGTGGCCATCGACGCGGCCCGCAACGCGGTCAACGCCGCCGGTACCGAGCGGACCCGCCGCGGCGAGCCCAGTCGGGACAAGCGGGAGATCGAGTCGTGGCTCGGTGACCTGCGCAGCAGCGGTAGCAGCGCGCAGCCGCCGCGGCCGTCGGCGCAGCCCACGGTCGCGATGGGTGACCCGGCAGGTAACGCGCCGACCACCGCCATCCCGACGCAGCGGGACGCGGATGCCACCGAGAAGCTGGACACCTCCAAGATCCGCGACACCGAGGCCGGTGACGACGCGCCGACGCGCCGCAGCGGCGGGCTCAGCGCGGCCGATCTGTTGCGCCGGGAGGGCCGGCTCTAACCGGAGCCGGTCCCGGCATCGGGATCGGGATCGGACGGTACGGCGGGAGTTTGCGCCGCGATCGCGGCGGCTTCGGTGTCCGGGTCGGTCGCCAGCAGCACCCGCACGGCGCTGTTGAGCACCGCGACGATCGGCACCGCCAGCAGCGCACCGACGATACCGGCCAGCACACCACCGCCGGCGATGGCCAGCACCACGGCCAGCGGGTGCACCGAGACCGCGCGGCCCATCACGATCGGTTGCAGCACATGGGCTTCCAGCTGCTGCACCGCGATGATGAGGCCCAGGGTGATCAGGGCGTACACCCAGCCCTTGGCGATCAACGCGACGATCACCGCGATACCACCGGTCAGCACCGCACCTACCAAGGGTATGAACGCGCCGAGGAACACCAGCGACGCCAGGGGTAGCGCGAGCGGCACCCCCATGATGGCCAGCCCGGTGCCGATCCCGACGGCGTCCACCAGTGCCACCAGGCAGGTGGCCCGCACGTAGCCGATCAGGGAGCGGAATCCCGCCCGCCCGGCATCGCGGACCCGGTCGCGCACCGTTACCGGGAACACCTTGGTGACGAAGGCGAAGATGTCGCGACCGCCGTTGAGCAGGAAGATCAGCGTGAACAGCACCAGCAGGGCGCCGGTGACGATCTCGGTGATAGTGCCCGCGGTGGACAGCGCGCCGCTGGTCAATTTGGCCTGGTTCTCCCGCAGCGCGGTGATCACCGAGTCGCCGGCGTGGTCGATCTGGTCCTTGCTCAGATGGGCAGGGCCCTCGATCAACCAGACCCGCAAGCCGTCGATACTGCGCGTCACCTGCTCGACGAGATCTGGTGCGCCACTGATGAATTGACTCACAACGAAGGTCATGATGCCGCCCACCACGGCGATCGCACCGAGGATCACCGACGCCACCGCGGCGCCGCGCGGCACCCGACGTGCGACCAGCAGATCCACCGCCGGCATCAGCAGTGCGGCCATCATGGCGGCCAGCGCCACCGGCACGAAGATCAGTTCCAGGTGGGTGATCACCCACAGCAGCGAGACCAGCGCCGCACCGATGACGAGCAGCCGCCACGACCAGGCGGCCGCCTTACGGACCAGGGGGCTGACCGACTCGTCGGCCATGGGGTCGACGCTGGGTAACAGGCTCATGCGGATGAGCGTAACGGCGCGCCGCGCCCGTCCAACGTACGTTTCGGCACGACCTGGGCCGTTACCCTGAAAGGCGTGTCGCACGACGACGCGCCGACGAGCCGCGACCACGACGAGGCCCGCCCCCAGGACGGCCGCCCCCGCGGCAAGTACTGGTGGGTGCGCTGGGCCGTCATCGCGATCGCCGTCGTGGTGCTCACCGTCGAACTGGCCCTGGTCTGGGATCAGCTGGCCAAGGCGTGGAAGAGCCTGCTTTCGGCCGACTGGTGGTGGGTGCTGGCGGCGGTGGTCGCCGCGATGGCCTCGATGCACAGCTTCGCCCAGATCCAGCGCACGCTGTTGCGCTCGGCCGGGGTGCAGGTGCGGCAGTGGCGTTCGGAGGCGGCGTTCTACGCGGGCAACGCGTTGTCGACGACCCTGCCCGGCGGCCCGGTGCTCTCGGCCACCTTCGTCTACCGCCAGCAGCGCATCTGGGGCGCGTCGCCGGTGGTGGCGTCCTGGCAGCTGGTGATGTCCGGTGTGCTGCAGGTGGTCGGCCTGGCCCTGCTCGGACTGGGCGGAGCGTTCCTGCTGGGTGCCAGCAAGAACCCGCTGTCGTTGATCTTCACCCTTGGCGGATTCGTCGCCCTGCTGCTGTTGGCGCAGACGGTCGCGGCCAACCCGCAGCAGATCGACGGGATCGGGGTGCGGCTGCTGTCCTGGGTCAATTCGGTGCGCGGCCGCCCGGCCGACACCGGGCTGGCGAAGTGGCGCAGGATGCTCGCGCAGCTCGAGTCGGTGAGTTTGAGCCGCCGGGCGCTGAGCAACGCCTTCAGCTGGTCGATGTTCAACTGGATCGCCGACGTCGCGTGCCTGGCCTTCGCCGCCTACGCCGCCGGCGGTCACCCGTCGCTGGCCGGCCTGACGGTGGCCTACGCGGCAGCGCGCGCCGTCGGCTCCATCCCGCTGATGCCGGGTGGCCTGCTGGTGGTGGAGGCAGTTCTGGTTCCCGGCCTGGTCTCCAGCGGAATGACACTGGCCCAAGCGATTTCGGCCATGTTGATCTATCGCCTGGTCAGCTGGATCTTCATCTCGGCGATCGGGTGGGTGGTGTTCTTCTTCATGTTCCGCACCGAGGTGGACATCGACCCCGACGTCGAGCCGCTGACCATCACACCCGACGCCGACAACCCGCGGCGCCCGGAGTCCTGATGCGCGGAAGGCGTTCGGCAGCAGCACTTTTCAGCATCGTCGCGGTGACGGCCGGATGCGCGGGCACACCGGGTGAGGCCCCCGCTCCGGCCACCACGTCCACGTCACCCACTGCTGCAGGCAAGCCCGCGGCCACCCCGGTACTGGCCAGGGTGGTGGCCGCACCCGTCGCGGTCCCGGCCACCGACGGCCGCACCCATCTGGCCTACGAGCTGTTGTTGACCAACGTGCTGAATCAGGACGTCACGCTGCTGACGGTCACCGTGCGCGGCGGCGACGCATCGCTGCTGTCGTTGTCCGGTGCGCCGCTGGCACAGTGGACCCGGCTACTGGGGGAGGCCGGCACACCGACCACCACCATCGGTCCCGCCCAGACCGCCGCGGTCTGGCTGGACGCCACGGTGGCTCCCGGTAATGTGCCCGACCGGCTGGAGCACGCCGTCACGGTGGCGATCAGCCGGCCCGCTCCCCCGCTGTTGCCCGCGATCATGACCGAGACGGTGGCCGCGGTGCCGGTACAGACCCGCACCCCGGTGTCCATCGATCCCCCGCTGCGCGGGCCGAAATGGTTGGACGGCAACGGGTGTTGTGCGATGACCCCGCACCGGATGGCCCTCAACCCGCTCGACGGGCAACTGTGGGCCGCGGAGCGGTTCGCCATCGACTATGTACAGCTCGATCCGAGTTATCGGTTGCTCGCCGGCGCCCCCGGCAAGCTGACCAGCTACCGGTATTTCGGTGCCGACGTGCACGCCGTCGCCGACGGCCCGGTGGTGGCGGTACTCGACGGTCTGCCCGAGCAGACACCCGGCCAGACCCCCGCCGGACTGGCGCTGGACCAGTACGCGGGCAACCACGTCGTACAGGACCTCGGCGGCGGCAACTTTGCGCTGTACGCCCATCTGAAAACCGGAAGCGTGAAAGTCCAGCCGGGACAACGGCTCAAGGCTGGTGACGTGTTGGGAAACCTCGGCAACACCGGCAATTCGGATGCACCGCACCTGCACTTCCATGTGATGGACGGCCCCGACCCGCTGCGTTCGGACGGACTGCCGTTCGTGTTCCGGTCCTTCCGGTTGGACGCCCAGACCGCAAGCGTCGACGTCTTCGACACCCTCATCGCCGGCCGACCGGCCCCGCTGCGGCCAGGTGGTCAAGCCCGCGACGAATCGGGGGTCATGCCATTGGTTTCCGATGTGATGGACTATCCCGGTGAGTAAGCGCAATACCGTCCTGGCCGCCGCGGTCGCCGACGCGGTGGCCGTCGTCATCTTCTGTACCGTCGGGCGGCGCAGCCACGCCGAGGGGGTGACGCTGACCGGGGTCGCCGAGACCGCCTGGCCGTTCCTGACCGGCACCCTGGTCGGCTGGCTGATCGCCCGCGGCTGGCGGCGGCCCACCTCGATCACCCCGACCGGGCTGATCGTCTGGGTATGCACGGTGGCGGTCGGGATGCTGTTACGCAAGGCCACCTCGGCGGGTACCGCGTTCAGTTTTGTGGTGGTTGCAACCCTGACGACCGCCATCCTGCTACTCGGTTGGCGCGCCGCAGCCAAGGCTGCATCCCGGTCTTGACCGGGACGGTGGCATCGGGGTCCACCGGTGCCGATATCGCGATCGTCAGCGTGGCGCGCAGGCCGCCCAGCGGGCTGTCCGCCAGCACCAGTTCCCCGCCGTGCAGTTCGGCCTGCTGAGTCACCAGCGCCAGCCCCAGACCGGAGCCGCCGGGCGCGGCGGTGCTGCCGCGCGCGAACCGGCCCAGCACGATATCGCGTTCCGCCACGGGCACCCCCACCCCGTCGTCGTCGACGACGATGTCGATCGTGCTGGGACGCCGATGCCCGGACAGCACAACACGTTCGGCGCCGCCGTGGGTCGCGGCGTTACGCACCAGGTTGTCCACCGCCAGCCGCAGTCCACCAGGCCAGCCCCACACGGTGCCCAGGTCGTCGTCGGCCTCCACGCTGATGTCCACCGCGCGGCCGGCGCGCAGATTCTCCCGCGCCACCCGGTCCAGCAGATCGGTCACATCGATGGGCTCGCGGTCCTTGGCCTGGGCCAGCTGACCCGAGGCCAGCTGACCCAGCGCGGTGATGGTGGCCTCGACCCGCAGCTGGGCCCGCAGTAGGTCGGCGATCACCTCGTCGCGTTCCTCGGCGGGCAGGTCGTGGATCCGCAGGGTGTCCAGATCCGCCCGCATGGCGGTCAACGGGGTACGCAGCTCGTGGGCGGCATTCGCCGCGAAATCCTGGGCCGCCTGTAGCGAATTCGAGGTGGCCTGCTGAGCGGCGGCCAGCCGGTGCAGCATCCCTGCCATCGCTTCGGAGAGTTCCTCGGCCTCCCGCGCTCCGGTCACCGCGGGCATCTGTTCGGTGCCTCCGCTCAGCCGGCTGGTCTGTTCGGTGAGCCTGCGCAGCGGTCGCACGGCAGGCCCGGCCAACAACCAGCCCAGCCCACCGGCGACGATCACGGTGAACACCCCGACGGCGGTGTAGACCGGGATCCTGGCCCGGTTCAGCAGAATGCTGTCGGCCCGGATCCCGATGGATACCAACACATTTCCGGCCTGCTGAGTCATCCTGATGGTGCGCACCCGGTAGTCGACGCCGTTGACGGTGACGGTGACCGTGCCCGGCGGCAACGACGGCAGCTGGAAACCGCGCTGGAAGATCACCTGCCCGGTGGACATGGACCGCCCGGTGGTGAGCACCCCCCGTTTGGGGTCGGACAGCTGTTCAGGGAACATGCTGGCCTCGACGATCGAGTCGAGCCGCCGATCCAACTGCGCGTCGTCGTTACTGGCCAACACCACCGAGGTCAGGATGGTGAATCCGGCGACGACGGCCGCGGCTGCGACGGCGGAGGCCACCGCCACCCGGGTGCGCAGCGATGCCGACCGACCGAACCGGGACAGCCGCACGCGCTACGCCTCCTCCCGCAGAACGTAGCCGATACCGCGCACCGTGTGGATGACCCGCGGATGGCCGTCCCGCTCGAGCTTGCGCCGCAGATAGGAGACGAACACGTCGGCGACGTTGGTGTCGACGTCGAAGTCGTATCCCCACACCAACTCCAGCAAGCGCTGCCGCGACAGCACCACGCCGGCGTTCTCGGCAAGCGCGGCCAGCAGGTCGAACTCCCGTTTGGTCAGATCAGCCCGGTCGCCGTCGACGAAGACCAGCCGGCGTGCGGTATCGATGGTCAGCGGCCCCACCGACATGACGTCCGAGAGCCGCTCGGAGTGACCGGCGCGGCGCAGCAGGGCATGCAGCCGGGCCACCAGCTCACCGAGATCGAACGGTTTGGTCAGGTAGTCGTCGGCGCCGGCCTCCAGGCCGGCGATGCGGTCGTTGACCGTGTCGCGGGCCGACAGCACACAGATCGGGATGTCGTTGCCCAGTGCGCGCAGCGCCGTCACCACGGCCACCCCGTCGAGTTCGGGCATCTGCACATCCAGCACCAGGGCGTCGTGTGCCTCGGTGGCCAGTAGGCGCAGCGCCTCCTTGCCGTTGGCCGCGACCCGGACGTCGAACCCCGAATGCCGTAGCCCGCGGGCCACCGACGTTCGCACGTCCGGGTCGTCGTCGACCATCAGCACCATGCGACCGGTGCTTTCCGGAGAAGAGGAGTCTGGCGTGCCCGGCACGCTACCTACGGTATGGCAGGCGCAGGCGCGGCGCCGCAGCGGTTCTTCAGATCCACCAGCGGCTGCCGGATACCCGTCAGCTCCGCCTTCGTCTGCGGGTTCTTGTCGAGGTAGTCGGCCACCTGCTTGCGGACCTCATCGCGGGGCAGACCCTCGAGGCTGGTGAAGAACCAGTTCACGTCGGGATGGGTGAACAGGTATGCGGACGTCGCCGCGGAGACACCGGACGCCACACCGGCCAGATCGGCCGCGGTGCAGTTGGGGGGGTTGTTGGCCGGGTCGTCGGCAAGTGCCGAGGGGATGGCACCGAACAACATCGCGCCGGCGAGTGCGCCGGTGCCCACCGCGCCAGCAACCGCACGCCGCGCAGCACGAGCCGAGAGCATCATGGTCAAGCTCCTTACCGAATTCATCCAGGTTCACCAGGCCGGTAACCACGGGCGGTTATCGACACCAAGAAGCTAAGCAGAATCCCCATGGACTTTCGCGGCTTGCTGACAACGAATCCTCAGAAACCTGAAATATGCAGGTTGCGCGGCGTGCCGAGGAGGCTCGGCAGGCCTGTTCGGGCTACCGCGGGGTGACCGTGGCCGGCCCGGGCAGCGGCCCGGTGGCGGTGACACCCGCCGCGCCGGGGGCGGTGGCCGCCGTTGCGCCGGTGCCCGAGGTGCTCGCGGCGCCCAGCGACTGGGCCGGGGCGAGGGCGGCCGGCAAACCTGCCCCTTGGTTCTGCGCGGCCTGCATCAACCCCAGCAGCTGGGGCAGCGTGATCGGCAGCCGGCATTGCGTGGACAGCGACACGAGGGGCTGCTGCAACTGCTGCATGTCCTTACCGGCCTGCGGGTTGGCGTCGAAGTACGACTTCGTCGCGGCCAGCGACTGCGCCCCGGCGGGCATCTGCGCGATCGTCGTCAGCGCCTGGTTGGTCTCCGGGTGCGCATCCAGATAGCTGCCGGTGGAGGTCGCCACCGAGCCGATCGTCTTGGCGATCTGGCTGGCGGCGCAGGGGTCGGTGGCCCCGCTGGCCGTCGGGGTGGCGGCCGGGGTGAGCAATCCTGCCGCCAGCACACCGCCGAATGCACTCACAGCGAATGTCCCGAACAGGGCACGGCGCACCGAGCGCGGGGCATTGGACATGGTCGACATGGGTCACTCCTTCACCGGGACGGAGGCAGTACCGGTCGGCACACCGTTGTGACCGGCACCTACACCTTCGTTGTGGCCGCGTGTAGCGGCTTGTGGAAACCCCGACCCGCAAACAGCGTTGTCCATGATGCCATCCCCACCGGGGCCGGGGAAATCGACGCAGCAAACTTCCAGCTCAGGCAGCGCCTGATCGTGCGGCGGGGACCGGCGGCCGGAGCCAGGCGCACGGGCGTGCGCCCGCCCATCTGCCAGGGCGAGACGGTTCACGGCAGGTCAGGACACAGCCGGCTGCGGTAGGCTCCGGGCTTACCAGCCGAGCGGGGAGAGAGGCGGAGGCTCGCCATCCAGCAGTTCATGATGCGCTTGAGCGGCGGCCTGCGCAGGCATCGCTGGGCAGTGTTCGTCGCGTGGCTGCTGCTGCTCGCGCCCTCGGTCTACCTCGCGATGAGCCAGTCGGACAACCTCACCGGCGGCGGCTTCGAGGTGTCCGGCTCCCAGTCGCTGTACGTCCAGCGCCAGCTCGAGCAGCAGTTTCCCGAGCAGGGGGCGTCGCCGCTGGCGCTCGTCGCCGTGCCGAGGGCGGACGCGTCGTTCGAGGATATGAACGCCGCCGTGGCCGAGCTGGAGCGCATCGCCGGTGAGGTACCCGGGGTGAAGGTCGCCCCGCCCGTCCCGAATCCCGCCGGCGGTCCGCAACAACGCCCGCCCGCCCCGGACCGGCCGTACGTCGTCACCCTGCAACTGGACTTCCACAACAGCGGCGCCGTCGATATCGCCAAGCAGTTGCGTGCCAAGGTCGGCATCGAGGGCGACCAGGCCGGCCAGACCCGGGACGGCAAGGTTCGGCTGTACGTCATCGGCCAAGGAGCGCTGGGCGCGGCCGCCCAGACCGCCACCAAGCACGACATCGCCCAGGCCGAGCAGTGGAACCTGCCGGTGGTGCTGATCGTGCTGCTGGCGGTGTTCGGGTCGTTGGCGGCCGCGGCGATGCCGATGCTGCTGGCGGTGTGCACCGTCGTGGTGACCATGGGTGTGGTCTTCCTGCTGTCGACGGTGACGACGATGTCGGTGTTCGTGACGTCGACGGTGTCGATGTTCGGTATCGCGCTGGCGGTCGACTACTCGCTGTTCATCCTGATGCGATTCCGGGAGGAGCTGCGGTCCGGCCGGGATCCGGCCCAGGCCACCGATGCCGCGATGGCCACCTCCGGGCTGGCGGTGGTGTTGTCCGGGCTCACCGTGATCGCCTCGGTGACGGGCATCTACCTGATCAACACCCCGATCCTGCGGTCGATGGCCACCGGCGCCATCCTCGCGGTGGCCATCGCGGTACTCACCTCGACGACACTCACGCCCGCGGTCCTGGCCACCTTCGGCCGGGCGGCGGCCAAACGGTCGGCGCTGCTGCACTGGTCGCGACGACCGGTCACCACGCAGTCGCGGTTCTGGACCCGGTGGACCGGCTGGGTCATGCACCGACCGTGGCTGTCGGCCCTGCTGGCCTCGCTGCTGCTGCTCGCCATGGCCGCACCCGTGTTCGCGATGTCACTGGGCAACAGCATGCTGCGCCAGTTCGACCCGAGTCACGAGATCCGGGGCGGCGTGAACGCCGCGGCCGAGGCGCTCGGCCCCGGCGCGCTGGGACCGGTACGCATCATGGTGGGCTTCCCGAACGGGAACGCCGACAGCACGCAGGTGGCACCGGTACTCGAGTCCATCCGCACCCGGATCTCCCAGGCCCCCGACGTGGCCTCGGTTTCGCCGCCGGTGTTCGGCAAGGACAACCGCAGCGCGCTGTTCTCGGCGGTGCTGTCGGTCGACCCGGAGGATCTGGGCGCCCGTAAGACGGTGGACTGGCTGCGCGCCGAACTGCCGAAACTGCCGACCGACGGCGCGCGGATCGACGTCGGCGGCCCGACCGCGCTGATCAAGGACTTCGACGACCGGGTCTCGGCCATGCAGCCGTGGGTCTTCCTGTTCGTCTGCGTCATCGCGTTCGTGATGCTGCTGATCTCGATCCGGTCGGTGTTCCTGGCCCTCAAGGGCGTGCTGATGACGGTGCTGTCGGTGGCGGCGGCCTACGGCAGTCTGGTGGTGGTCTTCGAATGGGGCTGGCTGGAGGACCTCGGGTTCGCCCCGCTGGCGTCCCTGGACAGCACCGTCCCGCCACTGGTGCTGGCCATGACCTTCGGCCTGTCGATGGACTACGAGATTTTTCTGCTCACCCGGATTCGGGAACGGTTCCTGCAGACCAACAACACCCGCGACGCGGTCGCCTACGGCGTGAGCACCAGCGCCCGCACGATCACCAGCGCGGCGCTGATCATGATCGCGGTCTTCATCGGTTTCGCGTTCGCGGGGATGCCCCTGGTCGCGCAGATCGGGGTGGCGTGTGCGACGGCGATCGCGGTCGACGCCACCGTGGTCCGTCTGGTCCTGGTACCGGCGCTGATGGCGATGTTCGACCAGTGGAACTGGTGGCTGCCGCGCTGGCTGGACCGCATCCTGCCGTCGGTGGATTTCGAGAAGCCGCTGCCCAAGATCGATATCGGCGATCTGGTCCTCATTCCCGACGACATCTCCGGCCTGGTCACCCCCGGCGCCGATCTGCGGGTGGTGATGAAATCGTCGGCCAAGCTCAAAACCCTTGCGCCGCAGTCGATCATCGTCGCCGATCCACTGGTGTTCAGCGGGTGCCGGCCCCGTGTCACGCAGCTCGCCGACGCGACGGCAGGCGCTCGCCGGTTCGCCGGGGTCGGATCGGGCCGCGGGGGCGGAGCTGCGGGCAGCATGACGGCCGGGCCCACGGCACGACTGTCCACGGGGTCCAAGCCGGTGCATCCGGTCACCATGTGGCGGGGACGGCTGGCGGTGGCGCTGGACGCGCTGGACACAGCGGCGTCGGACAACTCGACGGTGGAACGCAGCAGTCCGATGGAAACCACCAACGTGGCGCTGCCGACCGGGGACCGGCTGCTGATCCCGACCGGGGCGGAAACCCTGCGGCTGGCGGGCTACCTCGTCCTGACCCGCAACCACGCCCGCGACTACGCCGATCTGGCCCGCTGGGCCGAATCGATGGAAACCGAGACCGCGGCCGAGGTCCTGACCGGGATGGACCGGTATTACTGTGGAACACGCTCGCGGTCGCAGTGGGTGGCCTCCCAACTGATCAGGCGGTTGGCCGACCCGCGCCCGGAGGACGACCCGGCCGAGGCGCTGTCGTCGACCGACATCGATTGGGCCACGGTCCGCAAGCGCTGCTTGTCCGTCGCCGTGGCGATGCTTGAGGAAACGAGGTGAGGGTGGCCGCGAAGCCCGCGCAGACCTCGGTGCCCTCCGGGGACCGGCCGGTCGAGTTCTGGCCGACGTCGGCGATCCGCGCGGCCCTGGACAACGACGACCTGTCGGTGTGGCAGCGCATCGCGACCGCCATCAAGCGCGACCCGTTCGGCCGGACCGCCCGTCAGGTCGAAGAGGTGCTCGAAACCGCCCAGCCCTACGGTGTTTCAGCGGCGCTGGCCGAGGTGTTGGACAAGGCGCGGGCACATCTGGAGGCCACCGAACGCGCCGAGGTGACCCACCACGTCCGGCTGCTGCTGGAACGCTCCGGCCTGAAACCGCACGAGTTCGCCTCCCGGGTCGGGGTGCCGCTGGACGAATTCACCGGCTGGCTCGACGGCGCCGACTGCCCGTCGGCGTCGATGATGGTCCGGATGCGCCGGCTGTCGGACCGGTTCGCCAAGATCCGCGCGCAGCGCGACGCCGCTAACGGGCGTTGATCGGCGTCACGTCGGCCACCAGCCACTTGTCGCCCTCTTTGGTCAGCAGGACCCGCAGGGCCAGCACCGCCACGTCGGCCGGTTTGCCTGGCGCGTTCTGGGTGCCACGCAACACCACGGCCACGCTGGCATCGGTCGGGCCGATGGCCTCCACGCCGGCCGAGATGGTCTGCGCCTGACCCGAGACGTTGCGACTCGTCAAATCCTTTGCCACCGAACCGAATTCGGCTCGATAGGAGTCGGCCCGGTCCGGTGTCATCAGTGCGGTCGCCCGGTCGATGGACGCATTCGGGCTGCTGGGCGTGAACGTCGCGGATGCCTCGGCGACACTGCTGGCGATGCCGACCACCTCGGCGCTGTCGTTGTGCAGGTCGCGCTCGGGCACCGTCCAGCTGGTGTAGCCGACGACGACCGCCGCGCCCAGCGTGAGGGCCGCGCCGGCAGCGACGGCCAGCCGCAGTGCGGGCCCGTCGTCGTCGGTGCCCAACGTGACACGGTCGCGGCGGAACAGCACCGCGTTGATCACCACGCCCTCGAAGATCAGCACGCACAGCACCGAACACACCGACACCCACCACAGCGGCCAGGCCAGCGCGGCGCCGATGTACACCAGCGCGACGATTGCGGCCACGGGCGCCAGGACGTCGAAGAGCAGAACGCGCAGCCGATTACTCATCGGATCGCCTCCAGCCGCGAGATCAGCAGCTTGCCGTCCACATCGGAGACACCGAGGCGCAGATTCCAGCGCACCGTCTGGGGTTTGCCACCGGCGTTCTGGCTGACCGAGGTCGCGACCACCAGCACGGTGTCGGTGCGCGACGCCACCGCCGCCAACTCGGGCTGATCGGCCGGCGGCTTGTCCCCATCCCCGGACTGGTGCCGCAGCGACTCCAGGGACACCGATTCCACCTGACCGACGGTCTGGGCCTGCAGCTTGGCCACGATCGCCTTGAACGGCTCGACCGTCTGGTCGAACTCCACGTTGAGCTGCCCGACGGTGCCGTCGCGCAGCTTCTGCAGATTGCCCGCGACGTTGTCCTTGTTCATGTTGACCAGCCCGCCGGTCCACTCCGCGGCGGTCTGCAGCACGCGGGTGCGGTAGGCCAGGTCACCGGCCTCGTCCCGGTGTCCCGACCAGATCATCGCGGCCAGCACCGCGGCCGCGACAGCCACCACGGCCAGCACCGCCGAGGCGATGCCGTAGCGACTGAGGGCCGGCGCAGGCGGCTCTTCGGTGAGCTGATCTGGCATGGCCGTGAGGCTACCCGGCCCGTTGCTGAGGCCGCTGCCGACGGTCTTCTGGCAGGATGCGAGAGTGAGTTCAACTATTGCTTCCGGTATCGACCTCACCTTCGTCGACGCCGAGGTCCGCCCCCAGGACGACCTGTTCGGACATGTCAACGGGCGTTGGCTGGCCGACTACGAGATCCCCGCCGACCGTGCCACCGACGGCGCCTTCCGCACCCTGGCCGACCGCGCCGAAGAGCAGGTGCGTGACCTGATCACCGAGGCCGCCGAGTCCGGCGGGGCCGACGGGGCCGGCGATGCCCAACGCATCGGTGACCTCTACGCCAGCTTCATGGACACCGACACGGTGGCCCGCCGTGGGCTGGCTCCCCTGCTCGAGGAGCTGGCCGTCATCGATGCCGCCGCCGACGCGGACGCGCTGGCCGTGGTGCTGGCCGGATTGCAGCGCACCGGGGTCAGCGGTGGCACCGGTGTCTACGTCGACACCGATTCCAAGGATTCGACGCGGTACCTGCTGCATCTGTCGCAGTCCGGGCTCGGCCTGCCCGACGAGTCCTACTATCGGGATCCGCAGCACGCCGCGATCCTGGCGGCCTACCCCGAACACATCGCGCGGATGCTGACCCTGGTGCACGGGGGCGAGGGCGACCACGCCGACACCGCCGCCCGCATCGTGGCGCTGGAGACCAAACTGGCCGCCGCGCACTGGGATGTGGTCAAACGCCGCGACGCGGACCTGACCTACAACCTGCGCACCTTCGCCGAATTGCCGGGGGAGGCACCGGGATTCGACTGGTCGGGCTGGGTGGGCGCGCTGGGCGCCGCACCGGCCCAGGTGGTGGTGCGCCAGCCGGATTACCTGACCGCGTTCGCCGCGCTGTGGGCGGGCGAGCCGCTGGAGGACTGGAAGGCCTGGCTGCGTTGGCGCGTCATCAGCTCGCGTGCGTCGCTGCTGACCGACGACCTGGTGGCCGAGAACTTCGATTTCTACGGACGCACCCTGTCGGGCACCGAGGCCATTCGCGACCGGTGGAAGCGCGGTGTGGCCCTGGTGGAGAACCTGATGGGTGACGCCGTCGGAAAGCTGTACGTGCAGAAGCACTTTCCGCCGGCCGCCAAGGCACGCATGGACGAGTTGGTGGCCAACCTGCGGGAGGCCTACCGGGTCAGCATCACCAACCTGGACTGGATGACCCCGGAGACCCGCCAGCGCGCCCTGGCCAAGCTGGACAAGTTCACCCCGAAGATCGGCTACCCGGCCCGCTGGCGCGACTACTCGGCGCTGGTGATCGACCGGGCCGACCTGTACGGCAACTACCAGCGTGGCTACGCCGTCGAATACGACCGCGAATTGGCCAAGCTGGGCGGTCCCGTGGACCGGGACGAGTGGTTCATGACCCCGCAGACGGTGAACGCCTACTACAACCCCGGCATGAACGAGATCGTGTTCCCCGCGGCCATCCTGCAGCCGCCGTTCTTCGATGCCGAAGCCGACGACGCCGCGAACTACGGCGGGATCGGCGCGGTCATCGGGCACGAGATCGGGCACGGTTTCGACGATCAGGGCGCCAAGTACGACGGTGACGGCAACCTGGTGGACTGGTGGACCGATGCCGACCGGGCCGAGTTCGGCCTGCGCACAAAGACGTTGATCGAGCAGTACGAGGCATTCACGCCCCGCGCGCTGGACCGGCGTCATCATGTCAACGGGGCGTTCACCGTCGGTGAGAACATCGGCGATCTGGGTGGGCTGTCCATCGCCTTGCTGGCCTATGAGCTGTCCCTGGAGGGTAAGCAAGCTCCGGTGATCGACGGCCTGACCGGAGTGCAGCGGGTGCTGTTCGGCTGGGCGCAGGTGTGGCGCACGAAATCCCGTGAGGCCGAGGCGATCCGCCGGCTGGCCACCGACCCGCACTCACCGCCGGAATTCCGCTGCAACGGCGTGGTGCGCAATATCGACGCGTTCTATGACGCGTTCGAGGTGACCGAGTCCGACGAGTTGTACCTGGATCCGGATCAGCGCGTGCGCATCTGGAACTAGTCACCCTGTGAAACACAGACTCCCCGTAGTTCCGCACCGGAACTACGGGGAGTCTTGTGTCTGGCCCAGAACAGGGTCTGGGGCTAGAACATCTGCCAGTCCGACGCCCCGTCGGGCGCGTTGTAGGTGCCCTTGGAGTTCTTCACCACGACGGCGTCGCCGCTGCCGAAGTTGTCGTAGAACCACTGGGCGTTGGCCGGGCTGAGGTTGATGCAGCCGTGGCTGACGTTGCGCTTGCCCTGGTCGCCCACCGACCACGGCGCGCTGTGCACGAAGATGCCGCTGTTGTCGATGCGCACCGCGTCTTGCACCTTGAGCTTGTACCCCTCGGCGGAATCGACCGGCACACCGTAGGTGGACGAGTCCATGATGATGTCCGGGAACTTCTCCAGCACGTAGTAGGTGCCGTTCTTGGTCTCGTGCTTGCCGTCGGGCCGGCCCATCGACACCGGGAACGTCTTCTCCACCTTGCCGTTGCGGGTCACCGTCATGGTGTGGGTGGTGTCGTCGACGGTCGCGATCAGCTGCTCGGGCACCCGGAAGCTGGACTTGGTGCCACCGGCGTCGATGTTTACCACGGTGCCTGCCGGCCAGAAGGCCAGCGGGCGCCAGCGCAGCTGGGTGTCAGTCGTCCAGTAGAACCGGCCCGGCACCGGCGGTACCGACGAGATGTGCACCGCGTCCTGGGCCAACTGCCGGTTGGCGATCGGCCGGGCGAAGTTGATGTAGATCGGCTTGGCAGCACCGGCGATCGCCCCGTTGGTCGGGTTGAATGACGGCGGCGCGAACACCGGTTCGCCGGTGTACGGCAGCGGGTTCTGCCCGGCCGGGGTGCCCTCGGGGATGACCGCCGGCGGGGCGAACGGGTTGAACGGCTGCGGCGGGGCAGCCAGCGGATCGGCCGGCGGCGGGTCCAGCGGATCACCGGGTGGCGGTGGCGGCGGTGCGAACGGATCCGCCGGCGGTGGGAAGGCGAACGGGTCCGGCGGGGGCGGCGGTGCCGGCGCGGGCGGCGCGTCGACGACTCCCGGATCGGGGGCGACCTCGGGATCGGCCCAGGCAGCCGGGCTGCCGATCGTGCATCCAGCGACCACTCCGGCCGCGAGAATCGCGCTGGCGAGTCTGCGCCCCGTCCGCTGCGACATCCGTCACCTCCAGTACATTTCTGCAGTCCAGTCTGGCACAGCGGCGAACCCCCATTAACCCTGGCGAGGCCGGGCAGACCCCTCATCGCCGCCCGACCGACGCCACTGACCTGGTATTTGATCGTGGCCGGGGCCCGCGCCGTTACACGCCGAGTTTGTTTGCAGCGGCCGGTAAGGGCGGATTCAGGACCGAACCAGGCGGGCGATGGCCGCCGACGCCTCGGCCAGTTTGGCGTCGGCCTCCTGGCCCCCCTCGGCCACCGCCTGGGTGACACAGTGCCCCAGATGCTCGTCGAGCAGACCCAGCGCCACGGACTGCAGGGCGCTGTTGACCGCGCTGATCTGGGTGAGGATGTCGATGCAGTACTTGTCGTCCTCGATCATCCTGGCGATCCCCCGGACCTGGCCTTCGATGCGCCGCAGCCGCTTGGCGTAGTTCTCTTTCTGCGGCGAATAGCCGTGTTCGCCGGCGTTCGAATCGTCCATGCCTCACCCCACCATCTGCTGCATCTGTTGCAACTGCGCCTGACGCGTGGTCAGGACCGATTTGGCCAGCGTTTTCGCGTCGCTGTTCTGCCCGCCGCCGATCTCCGCCTCGGCCAGGCCGATCGTGCCGCGGTGCAGGCTCGTCATCGACTGCAACCACAGTGTGTCGAACTGCGGTCCCCGCAGCGACTCCAGCCGGGTCAGGATGGCCGGGTCCAGCGCACCCGGCGTCGCGGCGCCGGGTGCGGCCGGCGGGCTCGCGCCGCCGCTCCACTGCACCATCAGCGCCTTGATGGTGTCGCTCTCGCCCTGTTGACCGGCGGCGATGGTGTCGGCGAGGGTGACGAGCGCGGGGTTGGCCGCGCGTTCCTTGGCCAGGCCGGCCAGTCCGATGCCCTGCTGCAGCAGCTGCAGCAGGGCGGCACCGAATGCGCTGTCCTGCGCATTGCTGCCCGCGGGTGCGTCGGTGATCACCGGAGCGGAACTGGACGCGGGCCGCGCCGGCTCGGATCCCGCCGAGCAACCCGCCAGCAGCAGGGCACCGCCGAGCAGGGTTACCGACACCAGAACACGCACTCCACCAGCGTACCGGGTACCCCTGCGGGGTATGCGATTGTGGTTTGGGCCGGTAACGACCCGAAGGCATACTTACGCAATGCCCTCTGACGCTCCTTCCGGTTCCCCCGACATCAAGCCCCGCAGCCGCGACGTCACCGACGGCCTGGAGAAGACGGCCGCCCGCGGCATGTTGCGCGCGGTCGGGATGGGCGACGACGACTGGGCCAAGCCGCAGATCGGCGTCGGCTCGTCGTGGAACGAGATCACCCCCTGCAACATGTCGTTGCAGCGGCTGGCGCAGGCGGTCAAGTCCGGCGTGCACGGCGCCGGCGGCTACCCGTTGGAGTTCGGCACCATCTCGGTGTCCGACGGCATCTCCATGGGGCACGAGGGCATGCACTTCTCGCTGGTGTCGCGAGAGGTCATCGCCGACAGCGTCGAGACCGTCGTGCAGGCCGAGCGCCTCGACGGCACGGTGCTGCTCGCCGGCTGCGACAAGTCGATTCCGGGCATGCTGATGGCCGCGGCCCGGCTGAATCTTGCCAGCGTGTTCTTCTACAACGGCTCGATCATGCCCGGCGTCGCCAAGCTGACCGACGGTACCGAGAAGGAAGTCACCATCATCGACGCCTTCGAGGCGGTCGGGGCCTGCGCACGCGGGCTGATGTCCCGCGAGGATGTCGACATCATCGAACGCGCGATCTGTCCGGGCGAGGGTGCCTGTGGCGGCATGTACACCGCCAACACCATGGCCTCCGCCGCCGAGGCACTCGGTATGTCGTTGCCAGGCAGCGCCTCCCCCGTCGCCATCGACAAGCGGCGCGACGAGTTCGCCCGCCGCTCCGGTGAGGCCGTCGTCGAGATGTTGCGCCGCGGCATCACCGCCCGCGACATCTTGACCAAGGAGGCGTTCGAGAACGCGATCGCCGTGGTGATGGCGTTCGGCGGCTCCACCAACGCGGTGCTGCACCTGCTGGCCATCGCCTGGGAGGCCCAGGTCGACCTGACCCTGGCGGATTTCACACGCATCGGCCAGAAGGTGCCGCACCTGGCCGACGTGAAGCCGTTCGGCCGGCACGTGATGAAGGACGTCGACGAGATCGGCGGGGTGCCCGTGGTGATGAAGGCGCTGCTGGATGCCGGCCTGCTGCACGGGGATTGCCTGACGATCACCGGTAAGACCATGGCGGAGAACCTCGCCCACATCGAGCCACCGGATCCGGATGGCAAGGTGCTGCGCGCGATGGGCAACCCGATCCATCCGACCGGTGGTATCACCATCCTGCACGGCTCGCTCGCCCCGGAGGGCGCGGTGGTGAAGTCCGCCGGGTTCGACTCCGACGTGTTCGAGGGCACGGCAAGGGTTTTCGAGCGGGAGCGGGCCGCGCTGGACGCGCTCGAGGACGGCACCATCACGCATGGTGACGTCGTGGTCATCCGCTACGAGGGCCCCAAGGGCGGCCCGGGCATGCGCGAGATGCTCGCGATCACCGGCGCCATCAAGGGCGCCGGCCTTGGCAAGGATGTGCTGCTGATGACCGACGGTCGGTTCTCCGGCGGCACGACGGGTCTGTGCGTCGGGCATATCGCCCCCGAGGCCGTCGACGGCGGGCCGATCGCCTTCGTCCGCGACGGTGACCGGATCCGGCTCGACGTGGCCAACGGCACGCTGGACGTGCTGGTCGACGAGGCCGAATTCGAGGCCCGCAAAGCCGGTTTCGAGCCGCTGCCGCCGGTGTACAAGACCGGTGTGCTGGCCAAGTACACCAAGTTGGTCGGCTCGGCCGCCACCGGCGCCGTCTGCACCTGATTCACGCGAGCGTGCGCGCCTGCACAGCGACGCGCCGCAAACCGTGGCATTTCGCGCACGCTCGTGGGCTATCCACACCGCGCGTGGAGCTCGGGCAGAAAGCCGGCCAGATGGTTCATCTCCTGCGCACAGTGCACCAGCAGGTCCCGCGGATCGGGTAGCCGACGGGCGGCTACCGGCCGCAATGCCCGGTCGGCAGGTGACGGTGCGGCGCGTAACGCCACGTGCCGTCCGCCCATCCAGAACCGGGAGCGCATCTCCGCGCCATCGGCCGTCGGCCGCACCTGGTGCACCAGCCAGCCGATGTCCACCGGTAGGTCGGGCGAGCCCAGCCGCGCGGTGATCGCCACGCCGGCATGCCCGAGCACCGACGGCTCCACGAATTGGATGGCAGCCGAAGTCAATTGCGATCCGAGGTACTCATGGACCACTGAGGTGCGTCCGACGAATGCCTGCTCGTCACGGCCATCGCGCCAGCGTGCCGAGACGTGGGCCCGCGGATGCCACAGCTTGTAACGCCGCGAATCGCAGCCGTGCCAGCCGAACCACCATTGCCACATCTGCGGCGTCACACCGGGCATATCGGTGCGCACCGCCACCGTGAAACCACCGTCTGCCAGCGAGCCGTAACCGTTTTCGGTCTGCTGGTAACCCTGCTCTGCCAGCCGGTCCTCGAAGTCGGGCAGCACGGGCCCCGCCTGCGGCCCGTGCTCCAGGGCCTGCACGACATGGCGGGGCAGCGGCGCCATCTCCTCCCGGAAGAACGACCCGAAGTCCGTATCGGCGTCGTCGCCGCGGTAACCCAGATAGCTCATCTCAGACCCGCCCCATCCAGCTGTGGAACCGGCCGTGCGGATCATATTGCGCGCGAACGGCATCAAGACGCGCCATGCTGGCATCGGTGGCGAACCTGGCCGGCCGTTGCCCCAGGTTCTCGTCGGCCAGTTGCACACCGGTGGCCAGGGGCGCCATCTCCGCCATGTTCGTGCGCGCCCAGTCGCCGTACCGCGCGTCGTCGGCCGGATCGGACCAGGCGGTGTACAACGCCAGATAGATCTCGTCCTCCAGGCTGTACGCCATGTCCTGGCGCGCCGGTGACGGACCCCAGTTCAGCCACAGGAAGTGCGACGGGTGCGGTGGCATGGTCTCGATGATCCGGCGGACGCCCGGGAGCAGATCCGCAGCCGGGGCCGATGTCCACATGTTGTCGGTGGCGTAGCGGTACCCGGATGGATAGTTGCTCATCACCGCGTCGAACCAGCTGGGCAGGTCCGCGGGGGCGAACGGCACGGCGATCAGGGCGTCTGCGCGCGCCGGGCAGGTATCGAGAAGTGCCAGTGCGGCTTTGGCTTGATCCTCGGTGTCGGCGAACACCGGTGAGGCCAGCACGATCCCCGGAGTGCGCAGACCGACGCCGGGAATCTCGGTCGAGGTGACGATCTGCAGCTCCACCCGGCGGTCCACTTCGGCGCTGATCTCGCGCGCCCAGCCGAACACCGCGTCCGCCGACTCGATGGGGTACACGTACAGACTACTGCCGCATACCGGCGGCTTGGGGTACAGCCGCAGATGGAAGGCGGTCACCACGCCGAAGAATCCTGGACCGGAACCCCTTGCCGCCCAGTACAGCTCGGGGTGATGCTCGCTGTCGCAGTACACCTGCGCCCCGTCGGCGGTCACCACGTCCAGGCCAAGGACACTCTCGCACGCCGGCCCCAGCACCCGGCTGTTCCAACCGTAGCCGCCCTGCAGCAAATAACCGCCGATCGCCACCCCGCGGCAATGCCCGGCGGGGAAGAACAATCCCTGCTCGGCCAGTTCGACGGCCAGTGAACTGCCCCCTTTCCCGGGACCGACGACGGCCGTCATGGCTTGCCTGTCGATGGTGCACGAGTCGAGCCGGCTGACGTCGAGGAGCAATCCGCCGTCGCGTACATGGTTGGCCGCCCAGCTGTGGCCGCCCGACCGGATCCCGATCGTGAGGTCGCGCTCGGCGGCGTGCCGGACCGCTGCCACGACATCGCCGACGTCGGCGGCTTGCACGATGAGGTCCGGAAAGCGCTGCGGAAGGCGCGCATTCCACACCGTCGCTCGCCGGGCGGCTTCGTAGCCGTCAGTACCTCGGACAAAACTCCGCGCTGTATCGAGAGCACCCACGGTGACTCCTAAGATTCACTGTGCGGATCATTGTGATCCACAATGCGGGTCACTATAGTGAGCGGATGCCTGCTGCGGACACGAATCGCGAAGACGGTATCCAGGTGCTGCGGCGGGCGGCCGCAGCGTTGGACGAGATCGCCGCCGAACCCGGCCGGCTACGTCAGGTCGACCTGGAGAACCGGTTGGGATTGGCCAAATCCACGGTGCGGCGGATCCTGTTGGCGTTGACCGATATCGGATACGCCGCGGTCGACGAAGCCGGCCGCTTCGGCCTGGGCGACCGACTTCTCGGCCTCACCGGTTCCGACAACGCCCACCTGGTCGCCGCGTTCCGCCCCACCCTGCAGCGCATCGCCGACGCCACCGGCGAGACGGTCGACCTGTCGGTGCTGCACGGCCGCGAGATGTGGTTCATCGACCAGGTCGAGTCCAGGCATCGATTACGTGCGGTCTCGGCCGTCGGCGTGCGCTTTCCGGTAGGTGGTACCGCCAACGGTAAGGCGGCGATCGCCGTCCTGGCCGGGTCCGGCAACGAGGTGGCGTTCGACCTGGACGAGCACACGCCGGGCATCTCCGCGGCGGGGATTGCCGGCCGGACACCCGGCGGCCAGATCGTGGCGATCTCGGTGCCCGCCCCCAGCGAGAGGTTCAACGCCAACCGGAGCGTGATCGTCGCGGCGCTGTTGTCTGCCGGTGCGCCGTTCACACCGTGACCGGGCAGCCGATCGGCGACCGCGACGCGCACCGGTCTCACGCGCTGCACCGTCAAATACCAGGCCTGTAATGTGAATCCGGGCAGTGGCCCACAACACAGCATTGAGATGCACGGAAAGAGTCTTGAGTGAACGACGTTCTCGCGCGGTCCGGCATCTTCCAGGGCGTGACGCCCGATGCTGCCGCCGCCCTGATCGCGCAACTGCAGCAGATCTCGTTCCCTCGCGGGCACACCGTCTTCGTCGAAGGTGAGCCCGGCGACCGGCTCTACATCATCATCGAGGGCAAGGTGAAGATCGGGCGCCGCACCGCCGACGGCCGGGAAAGCCTGATCACCGTGATGGGCCCGTCGGACATGTTCGGCGAACTCGCGCTGTTCGATCCAGGCCCGCGCACCTCGACGGTCACCGCGCTGACCGAGGTGAAGGCGGTCAGCATGGACCGCGAAGCGCTACATGCCTGGGTGATGGGCCGCCCAGAGATCGCCGAGCAGTTGCTGCGGGTGTTGGCCCGTCGCCTTCGCCGCACCAACAGCGCCCTGTCGGATCTGATCTTCACCGACGTGCCGGGCCGGGTGGCCAAACAGCTGCTCGATATCGCCATGCGGTTCGGCAAGCAGGAAGGCAACGTCCTGCACGTCACGCACGAGCTCACCCAGGAGGAGCTGGCCCAACTGGTCGGCGCGTCCCGGGAGACGGTGAACAAGGCGTTGTCGGATTTCGCGCAGCGCGGCTGGATCAAGTTGCAGGGCAAGACGATCCTGATCTACGACTCGGCCCGGTTGGCCCAGCGCGCCAAGTAGCTATCTCAGGACGGCGATGGCGAACCCGTCCCAACCCTTGGTCCCGACGGTCTGGATGGCGGCGGTGTCCAGCCGGGGGTGCCGGCCCATCATGGCCAGCATGTCGCGGACCCCGCGGGCCTGTTGGTCATCCGCGGCCGGCTCCAGCACCCGGCCCATCCGGGTGACATTGTCGACGACGAGCACCGCGCCGGGCTCGGCGAGCCGGATCGCCCATTCGACGTAAGCGCTGTTGTTCTCCTTGTCGGCGTCGATGAAGAAGAAGTCGAACGGGCCCGACAGCGTCGGCAAGGTGTCCAGTGCCGCACCGACGATCACCTCGACCCGGTCAGAAACTGCCGCGCGCTCCAGGTTCCGACGGGCGACGGCGGCATGCCGGGGGTCGAACTCCAGCGACACCACCCGCCCGTCGGGTCCGGCGCCCCGGGCCAGGCAGATGGTGGAATAACCGGCCAGCGTGCCGATTTCGAGGATCCGGCGGGCACCGCGGATGCCGGCCAGCAGTTGCAACAGGCGGCCGTGCTGAGCCGACACCTCGATGGCGGGCATGGATTCGGCCACCGTGGACTCGCGCGCCGCGCGCAGCGCGTCGTCCTCTGTTACCAACAGTTCCCCGAACAACGCGTCCACCGCTACCGGATCGGCCATCAGTGCACCCCTTCCTTGGCATAAACCACCCGCAACACGTGCGCCACCTCGGGCCCCATCACGGCACCGGCCAGCTCACCGAACGTGGCCACGAATTCCGGCCCGTGCGGTGCGCCGTCGGCACACAGATGATGCGCAAGTTCGTGCAGCACAACGAGTTCCCGCAGCGCCCAAGTGGTGCGCCGGTCCGGCACCGCCATGGTCGCGGAGTCGGCCTCGTAATGTGCGGCCGTCAGTCCCCGGCGGGCCCGGACCACCACCGGCCCCGCAGCCGGCCAGCGCTCGCGCACGGCGGGCAGGGCCAGCACCTCCTCGACGTAGCGGCGCACGGCATCCAGCGACGCGAACCGGGCCTCCGGCGGCAGCGTCAGCTGGGTGCCGAAGAAGTCCACTGCGCCGTTGCCACGCCGGGCCGCGCGGTCGAACATCGTCCGGACGAACCCTTCGGCGGCATACACTTTCGCGCGCTGGGCGTCGCGGTCGGTCACGATCGCATTATGGTCGCAGGGGGGTGCGGGCGCCGGGGAGCTCCTGGCTGGGTCCGAGTCTGGCGTGCTTGCCGGCCCGGTCACCGGCCCGCCGGGCGGCCGACGAGTAGCCAGCCGATGCACTGCTGGCCCGCCAGGTCCCCCGCGCCGACGAGGTTTGCCGGTAGAACGACTTGAGCTCAAGATCCTTGTTGCGCAAGGCCAGCGCCGTTCCGGGCCGGTCCTGGCGGTCCGCTTCGCGTTCGGCCTCCGCCTTGGCCTCGGCCAGCCGCTGCCCCACCCTGGCCCCGAAAGCCAGCTGGAAGTTCAACCGCGCGGTGATGGTCGGTGTCGGCCGGTGCGCGCCGGAGTCGATGTACGCCTCGGATGCCTTGACCATCTGAGTGACCAGACTGGCGTACAGCGCGTGCGTGGCGTCGATGTCCTCGGCGAACCCATAGGCCTGCACATACGTGGAATTGGTCGCCACATCGCAGGTGAGGTCGTTGGCCAGCCCGATGACCACGAACAGCTGTACGTAGGTGCGCAGGCCCTTGGTGCCGGCCGGCCCGATGGTGATGATGCGCTGCTCGGGCAGCTGGGCCTTGGTGCGCTGCGCCGAATGCGCCCTGGCGACCGCCAGGTCGATGGCCGTCGCGGTGGCCAGCCGCTGCGCGGCCGCCATGAAGGCCTCCGCCTCGTGCGCGTTGTCGGTGCCCTCGGCCTGGCGCAGCAGGGCCGCGATCCGGGCCAGCATCTTGTCGCTCATGTTCCTCAGGCTAACCGCTCAGTCCGACAACCTATTTCGTTACAAAAGTGTTCAGCGCATCGGTCAACTGCGGGGATAATGGCGCCTGCTTCGCGTAGTTGGCCACGTTGTCACTGGGATCGTCGCGCAGTACGTGGTTGACGCCCGTGAGCCGGACCACGGTCAGCGCGGTCCGGGCCAACGCGCCGATCAGCGACTGCTCGGCCGGACAGCTGGCCTGATTGTCGGCGTCCGAGCAGGTCAGCAGCACCGGTGTGGCGGCCGGAACCTTGGCGGCCAAGGCCACCGGATCGATGGCGTCGGCCTCGACGACGGCTTTGACGTTCTGCGCGTTGAGGATTGCCGACAAGCCCTCCGGCAGCTTGTCCGGGGCGGTGCCCTGCGTCCTGGCCTGGGCCACCGCGGCGTTCCAGGCTGCGACGACGGCGTCGGCCTGCGCGCGGGTCTTGGCGCCGGAGCTGACCGCGGCATCCACATCGGCGTGCACGCGCCCGGTGATGATGTCCAGGTAGCGGCCCGACAACGGCTGGAAGAGCCCGAGCGCGTGGATCTTGGGTGCGCCGGTACCGGCGGCAGCGCCATCGGCAGCCAAGGTCATCGCATGAATCGTGCCCTCGCCCAAGGCATAGACCGACAGCTTTGTGGGATCGACGCCCGGCCGGCCGGCCAGGAAACGGATCGCCGCGCGGGCACCGGCGGTGTACACCGCGCTGCCCACCTCGGTGGGGTGGTCCTTGAACTTGCCGAGGCCGGTGCGGCCGGTGCCGACCTTGTCGTAGCGCAGCGTCGCAATACCGTGCTCGGACAGATACTCGGCCAGCTGACGCATATTGCCGACCGGGCCGGCGACCGCGTTGTCCCCGTTGCGATCGGTCTGGCCGCTCTCGGAGATCAGCAGGGCGGCCGGACCCGGCGCGCTCTGATGCCGGAACGTGCCGTGGATCGTCAGGCCGTCGGCGTCGAAGCTGACATCCTCGTCCACCCAGCCGGTGGGCGCGGTGTTCTTGTCCGCCGAGCAGCCGCCGAGCAGTAGCGCGGTAGCCGCCAGGGCCAGCAGCGCCAGCAGGATCTGCCTCACAACCGGGTCTCGATCCAGGTGGTCACGTCGTCGAGCACCAGCGCGCGCTCGGGTTCGTTGAACACCTCGTGGTACAGCTCGGGGTAGACCTTGAGATTGACGTCCTGGGACGCCACGCATTCCACCAGCCGTTCGCTGCCGGCCACCGGGATGAGCTTGTCCTGACCGCCGTGCACCACCAGTAACGGGGCGGTCAGCGCCGATGCCCGTTGCGGCATGGTCTCGCCGATGCCGATGAGCGCCTTGGCGATGCCGGCGGGCAGCTTGCCGTGATGCACCAACGGATCGGCCTCGTAGGCGGCCACCACCTGCGGGTCCCGCGACACGGCGTCGGCGGGCAGGTCCTCCACGGGCAGGCCCGGCAGCAGGCTGCCGACCACCTTGGCCACCGCGACCATCACCGGGGATACCGCGTCCTGCGCGTACACCGCGGGCCCGGACAGCACCATCGCCGCGTAGTCGTCGGGATGTTCGACGCCGTAGGAGAACACCACACCGCCGCCCATGCTGTGCCCGAGCACCACGCGCTTGAGTTCCGGGTGCGCTGCGGTCGCAATGCCGACGAGATGGTGGAAATCCTCGGTGTATTCGGAGATGTCCTTGAGGTAGACACGCTTGCCGCCGGATCGGCCGTGCCCGCGCAGGTCGAGGGCGTAGGTGAGCAGTCCGGCCTCGCCGAACCGCTGCGCGACGTGGTCGTAGCGGCGGGCATGCTCGGCATAGCCGTGGCAGAGCACGATGACGCCGTTCGGATCCGTGCCCGGGGTCCAGGCGTCGTAGACGATGCGGGTGCCTCCGACACCGTCGAAGCTGCGTTCAGTGCGTGTGGTGGCCACCCGATGAGCCTAACGGGAGCACTCTTGTCGGTCCCGTTGCGTAAGCTCGGTGGCGTGAGCGTCCTCACAGAAATGGCTGACCGTCCCCCCGCGAAGGCGGATTCCCCTGACGCGTTCCTCGCCGACGCCCAGCAGTACCGCCGCGAGCTGCTCGCGCACTGCTACCGGATGACCGGCTCCGTACACGACGCCGAGGATCTGGTGCAGGAAACATTCCTGCGGGCTTGGAAGTCCTACGCCGGGTTCGAGGGCAAAGCATCGGCGCGCACCTGGCTGTACCGCATCGCCACCAACACCTGCCTCACGGCCATCGAGAACAAGCAGCGCCGGCCGTTGCCGTCGGGCCTGGGGACCGACAGCGCCGACCCGACCACCGAGATTCTCGAACATCACGAGGTGCCCTGGCTGGAGCCGCTCCCGGACACCGCCGAGGTGGTGGAGTCCAGGGAGTCGGTGCGCCTGGCCTTCGTCGCGGCGTTGCAGCATCTGTCTCCGCGGCAGCGGGCGGTGCTGGTGCTGCGCGACGTATTGCAGTGGCGGGCAGCCGAAGTCGCCGAGGCGGTCGGTTCGTCGACGGCCGCGGTGAACAGCCTGTTGCAGCGGGCCCGCGCCCAGCTCGACGAGGTGGGCCCCAGCCGGGACGACACCCTGTCGGCACCGGAGTCCGCAGAAGCGCAGGAACAGCTGCGCCACTACATCGCGGCGTTCGAGGCCTATGACATCGACAAGCTGGTGACCCTGTTCACCGATGAGGCCATCTGGGAGATGCCGCCGTTCGACACCTGGTACCGCGGCCCGGAGGCCATCGGTCTGCTGTCCAAGCACAAGTGCCCGGCCGAGCGTCCCGGCGATATGCGGTTCATCGCCACCACCGCCAACGGCCAGTCCGCGGCCGCAATGTACATGCGCAATCCGCAGACCGGCGTGCACGAGGCGTTCCAGCTGCACGTCCTGGACATCACGCCCGGCGGTATCGCCCACGTGGTGGCGTTCATGGATCCCCGCCTGTTCGAGACGTTCGGGCTGCCCGCAGCACTTTGAGTGTCGGGTTCGGGCACGCTTGCTTCCCCTCAGCGTGCCCCAGGCCGACACTCGGGTGGCTCATTGATCCACGGACAACCGGCGTTGCTCAGTGCGGAGCCGATCCGAGCCACCAGGACGTGCGGACGGCGACGCAGCAGCTCCGCGCTGACGCGAACGATCGTCCACTTCAGCGCCGCAAGCTCGGCTGATCGGTCGATGTCCCTGGTGCGCTGCGCAGGGTCGGTCCAGTGCTGGGCGCCGTCGTATTCGACACCGACCTTGAACTCGTCCCATCCCATGTCCAGGCGTGCCACGAATGCGCCGTAAGCGTTCCGCACCACGATCTGCGTTCGCGGACGTCGCAGACCCGCGTCGAGTAGTACCAGCCTGGTCTTGGTCTCCTGGGGTGATTCCGCGCCACCGTCCATCAGCGACAGCGCCGCACGCAGCCCCAGGATTCCGCGCATCCCGCGGTGTCTGTCCACGAGCGCAGCGACATCACGTGCTCGCACACCCGAAGCCTGCGCAAGCGCATCCAGGGCCGTCACGGCAGGGACGCGGTCGAGGCGGCGCCCCAGATCAAAGGCGGTTCGGGCCGGCGTCGTCACCGGGATTCCGCGAACCCTCATCACCTCGTCGCGGCGCAAGACCTCACGGTGGACGATGATGCCGTCGACGGCGGCCGCTGCTCGCCGGGCCAACTCCGCGGGGGCGTCGTGGTCGATCCACTTGGATCCGAGCAGTGCCGCGGCCGACATCCCTGACACGACCGCCCGACGATCCGACCAGAGCCACGCCGCGACCGCACGGCGCACCGGCGTCAGTTCTACGTCGCTGGGCAGATAGACGTTGCGATACACCAGCCGATGCCGACTGCGCAGTGTGCGCTTGGTGACGAGTCCAGCCGAACGAGCCTCGGTTCCGAGGAAGGGCAATGCGGGGTCGATGCCGGCGTCCATGGCAACAATGTCGCCGCCGGGACCGACCGAGCAGTCCTGCCCGCCGCGCCAGAAGTCGGTCCGTGTGGATGAATCCGTGACTGGGGATAAACCGAATGTCGGTTTGGGACACGACGACGGCCACGCCGCGTGACTCAACCCGACACTCAGCCCTGGCCCCGTCCCGCCGCCCGCAGCGCCGCGATATCGAACTTCCCGACGGTGGCCATCACCGCGTTCATCAGCCGGTCCTTGGCCGCGGCGTCACCCGCGTCGAGCAGGTCGTAGTACTCGGTCGGGGTGATCTGCCAGGCCAGCCCGTACTTGTCCTTGAGCCACCCGCAGGGCAGCTCGGCCCCGCCCTCCACCAGGGCAGCCCAGATCCGGTCGAGCTCGTCCTGCCCGGTGACACGCACCTCCAATGACACCGCCTCGGTGAAACTGAACTGCGGACCGCCGTTGATCCCGACGAAGCGCTGGCCGGCGAGTTCGAATTCGACCACCAATGGGACATCCTGGGGTGACGGCGCGGCCGGGTGCGCGGCGATAGTGGTGACGATCCGGCCGTTGCCTCCGAAGGCGGCGATGTAGTGCGCGGCGGCTTCCTCGGCCTCCCGGTCGAACCACAGATTGGGGACGATGCGCGCGTCGATCTTCGTCATGAGAGTCACTCCTCGTCGGCGAAATAGCGGGTCACCGGTATAGACCGAGCCCTGGCCGTCGAATCATCGAAGCCATTGAACTCCCAGTTCAACTAGGGTGCTAACACAAAATCTGAAACCTGTTCTATGATCGCAAGCCATGAAGACCAAGGGCGCCCTGCTGTGGGAACTCAATTCGCCGTTCAAAGTCGACGAGATCGAGCTCGGTGACCCCGTCGCCGACGAGGTTCAGATCCGCATGCACGCCGCCGGCATGTGCCATTCCGACTACCACATCACCACCGGCGCCACCCCGATCGGCCTGCCCGCCCTCGGCGGCCACGAGGGCGCGGGCGTGGTCACCAAGGTCGGCAAGAACGTCACCGGCATCGAGGAGGGCGACCACGTCATCCTCGCGTTCATCCCCGCATGCGGGCAGTGTCCGCCGTGCCTGAAGGGCTTCCGCTCGCTGTGTGACCGTGGCGCCGTGCTGCTCGGCGGGAAGGCCATCGCCGACGGCACCAGCCGCATCCACGCGGGCTCCCACGAGGTGTCTCCGATGAACCTGCTGGGCACGTTCGCCCCGTATATGACGGTGCACAAGGATTCGGTCGTCAAGATCGACAAGGACGTCCCGTTCGAGACGGCCGCCATCATGGGCTGCGCGGTGCCCACCGGGTTCGGCTCGGCCACCAATGTCGCCGAGGTGAAGCCGGGTGAGACGGTCATCGTCGTCGGTGTGGGCGGTATCGGGATGAGCGCCCTGCAGGGCGCGGTGATCTCGGGCGCCAAGCATGTCATCGCCATCGACCCGAACGAATGGAAACGCGAACAGGCCATCAAGTTCGGCGCCACCCACGTCTACCCGTCGATGGCCGAAGCCATCGCGCCCGTCATCGACACCACCTACGGCCTGATGGCCGACAAGGTGATCATCGCCGTCGGCGAGATGAAGGGCGAGTACATCGAAGAGGCGATGATCCTGACCGCCAAGACGGGCACCTGCGTGGTGACGGGCATGGGATCGATGCTCGACGCCGACGTCAAGCTGAACCTGTTCCTGTTCACCATGTTGCAGAAGACGTTGAAGGGCAACATCTTCGGCGGCGGCAGCAGTCACGTCGAGACGCCGCGGCTGGTGGCGCTGTACAAGTCGGGCCTGCTCAACATCGACGATATGATCACCCGCACCTACAAGCTCGAGGACATCAACACCGGCTACCAGGACATGCTGGACGGCAACAACATTCGTGGCGTGATCCGCTTCGACGAGTCGGACTGGTGAGTCGCTAGAGGTCCAGGCGATCGATCGTCCAGTCGATGTCGTCGAAGTGTGGCATCTCGCGGCCGTCGTCGACGCCGATCTCGGCTTTGATCAGGGACTCCAGCTTGGCGCTGGACGCGAGGACCAGCTCCGCGTTCTCCCCCTGGGTGGCAGCCAGATTCGTCATCTCGGCCGGGTCGTTCTGCAGATCGAACAGTTCGACGTCGTTGTACCGGTAGAGCTCGTCGAGGTCGCGGGGTAAGTTGCGCTGCGTCGGTGCGAAATAGCGGGTGAACTTGAACCGGCCGTCGAACATGGTGCGCAGGCTGCCGCGCTTGTTCAGATCCGGTCGGTACCCCGCCTCGGCCATCGCCTTCTTGGGGTCTTTGTGGGCCGCCTTGGCGTCGGCAACGATCCGGATGACCTCGCTGTCGTTGGTGGCCAGTCCGCTGTAGGTGAACAGCACCGCGTCACGCACCGTGTGTTCGTCGGCGCCCCGCGGGTTACCCAGTGCCGCACTGAAATCCCGGCCAGGCAGGTCCCGGCCTGCCACCTCGCCCTCGTTGCCCGCCTTCACGCCGGCGAACGCCAGCAGACTCGGCACCAGATCGATGTGCCCGGTCAGTGACGAAACATCCTGTCCGCCGGCCACATCCGGATGCACGATGTGCATCGGCAGATGGATGGCCTCCTGGTAAGCGAACGGCCCCTTACCGCGCAGCCCATGCGCACCGCCCATCTCACCGTGGTCGCTGGTGAACACCACGATGGTGTTGTCGGTCAGTTTCAGGTTGTCGAGTTCACCGAGCAGTTGCGCCAGTTGCTGGTCAACGCTGCGGATGCTGTTGAGATAGAAGTCCGAGAAGCGGCGCCAGCGCTCTTCCTCGGGCGGGACGGTGCCCAGCGTGTACCCCCACGCCTTGAGGTATTCGCCGTGTGCGGCGGGCCGGCCGGGCTCGTCCATCGGCTGGGTGAGGCTCTTGGGCAGCGCGGCGTCCCAGGTCTTGGCGTAGAGCTCGTTCTCCGGTGCCCGGGCAGCCTCCATCAGCAGCCTGCCGTTGTCCTGGACGTTCTGTCCGGGTGCGTCGGTGTTGAAGTACATGATGTCGTGCGGGTTGACCAGGCTGACGAACAGTGCCCACGGCTTGTTCTCGTCGGCCAGCGTCCGGCCCTGATCGCGCAGCCAGGACACGGCACTGCCACCGATCATGTTGTCGTAGTGGTAGCCGCCCAGGGTGTGGGTCAGGACGTCGCCCGGCCAGACGTAGTCGGAGAAGCCGTAGGCCCCCATCTCCTTGGTGAACAGATGATCGGGCTGCTCGGTTTCGAACGCACTGTTGAGATGCCACTTGCCCTTGTAGGCCGTGTAGTAGCCGGCCTTGCGCAGCATGTCGCCCACCGTCGGGATATCGGGATTCATCGAGGTCACGTAGGGCATGTCGACGTTTTCGAACATGCCGTTGTCCGGGGTTTGCAGCCCGGTCAGGATCACCGACCGCGAACTCGTGCACATGACCGCGGGGCAGTAGTGGTTGGTGAACGTGACGCCGTCGTCACGCAGCCGCTCGCGGCCGGGCAGCGCCATACCGGAGGGCCAAGCCGAGAAGTGGCGCTCCTGGTCGGTGAAGACGAACAGGATGTTGTGTTTGGCCGCCGAGGGCAACCCGGCCTTGGGCGCCGACGGTGTGTGGGCGGATTCCGCGGTACACGCGGCGGCGGCCGCGGCGACCGACACGCCCGCCATAGCCAGAAATGCCCTCCGGCTGGGACCCGAGTTGGTGGTCATCGCGTTCCGCCTTTCCTTTAATGTAGCGCTCTGTACAGTAATGGCTATACACCCGTTTGACTACGTGAGATCGTGAAGTGATGACCGACCATCTCCCGGAGCCGACCTCCCGGCACCGACCGCGACGTACCCGCGCGAACGGCGACCGCTCCCGCGAACGCATCCTGGACGCCGCCACCGAGGTCGCCACCGAACGCGGATACGACGGGACCACGATCTCGGCGGTCAGCAAGCGCAGCGGGTTACCACCGACATCCATCTACTGGCACTTCACCGACAAGGACGATCTGATCGCCGCCGTGATCGATCGCAGCTACCAGCGTTGGTCGGGCGCCCTCAGCCTGCCTACCGACGGTGATGCCGACAGTTGGGCGGGCCATGTCGGCACCCAAGTCGCGAAGGCCCTCCAAGAGGCACCGGACTTCCTGCGACTCGGTCTCAAACTCGCGCTCGACCGCCGCCCGGCCGAACGGCACGCCAGGACGAAGTTCCTCCAGAGTCGCACCGCCACCTTCGAACAGTTCGCCGACGTCATCCGCGCCGTCGCGCCCGGGCTGGCCGACGACAAGGTCGAGTCACTGACCACCTATCTCATCGCCGGTGCCGACGGCCTGTTCATCGCCAACGAGATCGACGAGAACCCGCAACGCTTCGTCGAGCTGTTCGAACTGCATGCCCGGCTGGTGTTCCAGTCCGCCATCGACATGATCGGCTGAGGGGGCGCCACACCGGCCGCCCACCTCGGACGCACGAAGCCCCCGCACCGAATAACAGTGGTGCGGGGGCTTGCGTGTCGAGGTGAAGGTTACTTCGGTGGCATCCGGATGCCACCGTCGACGCGGACCACTTCGGCGTTCATGTAGGAGTTGGTGATCAGCTCGATGACCATCGAGGCCAGCTCTTCGGGCTTGCCGAGGCGGTGCGGGAACAACACCGACTCGCCCAGCTTGGCCTTGAACGCCTCCGACGCCTCGCCCTCGCCGTAGATCGGGGTGTCGATCAGGCCGGGCGCCACGGTATTCACCCGGATGCCGACGGCGGACAGGTCGCGGGCAACCGGCAGCGTCAGGCCCACGACGCCGCCCTTGGACGAGCTGTAGGCGGCCTGGCCGATCTGCCCGTCGAACGCCGCGACACTGGTCAGGTTGACGATCGCACCGCGTTCACCGGTATCGGTGAGCTCGTTGCGGCTCATCGCGGTGGCGGCGAGCCGGATGCAGTCGAAGGTGCCGACCAGGTTGATGGCCAGCACCTTCTTGTAGACGTCCAGGTTGTGCGCCGACTCGAACTGGCCGTCCTTGCCGATGGTGCGCTGAGCCCAGCCGATGCCCGCGGAGTTGACCAGGGCGCGCAGCGGTCCGAGGTCGGTGGCGGTGTTCACGGCGTCGAGAATCTGATCGGTGTTGGTGACGTCGACAGTGACGAAGACGCCGCCGATCTCGTGCGCGAGTTCCTGCCCTTTTTCGGCATTCAGGTCCGCGACGACAACTCTGGCGCCCTTGGCCGCCAGCTGGCGTGCGCTGGCCGCGCCGATACCCGACGCGCCACCGGTGACGATTGCACTAGCTCCATTGATATCCACGTCGACAGAGTAAGCCCTATCCACCGGTGGGTCGGGCACGGCACGGAGAGTTCACCTCAGGCGCGTACCGTGCCGCGCAGTTTTGCGTGGGCACAGACAGGAGTTGTGGCTTTTGACCGCCATCGACAATCTTCGTTCCGACTACGACGCCACCCCGTACGTGTCGAATTCGTTTCCGCAGTCGGCGCCGGGCACGCTGGCCGCGGTGGCGCATCTGTTCGGGTTGCACCCGCCCGACGTCGGGCACGCCCGAGTGCTCGAGATCGGTTGCGCCGCAGGCGGCAACATCGTGCCGTTCGCCGCGGCCCACCCGGACGCCGAGGTGGTGGGCATCGACCTGTCCGAGGTCCAGATCGCGGCCGGACGCGCCCGGGTGCAGGCGCTGGGTATCGATAACCTGCGCTTGATCGCCGGCGATATCGCCGCGATGGACGTGGCCGCGCTGGGCGCGTTCGACTACATCGTCGCCCACGGCGTATACAGCTGGGTGCCCGACGACGTCGCCGAATCCCTGCTGGCCGCGATGCGCGCCGGCCTGAGCACCGACGGCGTCGGCTACCTCAGCTACAACGTGTATCCGGGCTGGAAGGCCAAGGAGGTCGTACGCGACGCCATGATGCTGGCCGCCGGCAGCAGCCAGACACCGGAGGACAAGGTGCGCCACGCCCGCGGCATGGCGGACTTCCTGTCGGAGGTGGCACCGGCCGGCGGCGTGCTGGCGGCCATCATGGCCGAGTGGCAGTCCGCCGACGAGGGTTTCGGCGACTCCTATCTGCTGCACGACGAGCTCGAGACGTTCAACACGCCGCGCTACTTCTACGAAGTGCTCGCCCGGGCGAATGCGCACGGACTGGCCTATCTGGGCGAGGCACGCCCGGAGGTGATGGTTCCCGCCAACCACGGCCCCCGAGTCGCCGAGTATCTGGCCGCCAACGGTGTCACCGCCCAGGTACTGGTGGAGCAGTACCTGGATTTCGTCACCAACCGCACCTTCCGGCAGTCGCTGTTCGTGCCCGCCGAACGCGCCCCACAGATCGAGTACAGCCCCACCGCCGAACGGTTGCGCCGGTTGCACCTGGCGGCGCTGGTGCCGCCGATCGACGGGCCGGTCCGGTTGGATCACTCCCGCCAGGAATTCCGGCAGACCGACGGTGCCACGCTGTTCACCAACGCGCCCGCCATCAAAGCGGCCCTCGACGCGCTCACCGAATGCTGGCCGTGGACGATGTCGCACGATGAGCTGGTGGTTGCCACCCGCGAGCGGCTGCTCGACGCGGGTGCGCAGCCGAGCACCGACCTGCCCGTTCATATCGACGACCTGACCCGTGTGCTGGTGATGCAGGGCCAAGCCAACTACCGGCTGCACCCGGTGCGCCCCGAACCGATGGGCACCAGCCCGCGCATCGACGAATATGCTAGGCGCGCAGCAGAATTGACCGCTGACTCCGATGACGCTGCCACTTTCAACCGCTGGCACGAAACGGTACCGCTGGAGCCGCTGGATCGACACCTGCTGCCACTGCTCGACGGCAGCCGCGATGACGACCAGCTGATCGCGGCGCTGCTGGCCGCGGGGGCGGGCACCCGCGACGTGGTCACCGAGCACGTGCGCACCCTGGCGCAACGGCTGGCCGAGCTGAAACTGGGTTGACGCCGCTCAGTCTGTCTCATCGAGACGGTCCAGTGCGCGGGCCAGCCACCGCCCGACTGCGGCGGTCTGGCCCGCGCTCACGTCATCGAACAGCACCGCGCGCACCAGGGCGACATGTCCGGGCGCCGCGGCGGTCAGGGCTTGTCGGCCGGAGGCGGTGATCTCCACCGTCACCCCGCGGCGATCGCCCTCGGCTCCATGGCGGGCCACCAGGGCGCGGTCGGTCATCCGGCGCAGCTGATGCGAGACCCGACTCTGCTCCCAGCCGAGGCGGTCACCCAGCTCGTTCATCCGGCAACCCGGGCGTTCCTCCAGCGCGACCAGTACCTCGTAGTCGGCCAGCGAGAGTCCGCAGTCCGCCTGCAGCTGCCGGTTCATCGCGGCCTGTAGCCGGGACGTCATGGTCAGGTAGTCGCGCCAGACGCGCTGTTGTTCCTCGTTCAGCCACACGGAATACATGACACATCATCTATGTTGTGGTGTCCAGCACTGACACCTAGGCTGGCATCGAACCGCAAGGAGAACCATGAGCAGCACCGCAACCATCGACATCCGGCGCGCCGGCGACCGGGCGGCCACCAAGATCTCGTGGCTGGACTCCAAGCACTCGTTCTCCTTCAGCGACCACTACGACCCCACCAATACGCATCACGGCCTGCTGCTGGTCAACAACGACGACATCGTCAAGCCCGGCGCGGGGTTCGAGACCCACCCACACCGCGATATGGAGATCGTCACCTGGGTCCTGCGTGGGTCGCTGGTGCACCAGGATTCCACCGGCCACTCCGGGGTGATCTATCCCGGCTTGGCTCAGCGCATGTCGGCCGGCCGCGGCATCCTGCACTCGGAGAAAAACGACTCCTGGAATTTGACAGGCGGCGAAACACATTCCGAGCCAGTGCATTTCGTACAGATGTGGGTTCTTCCCGATCAGGCCGGCATCACCCCCGGCTACCAGCAGCTGGAGATCGACGACGAGCTGTTGCGCGGCGGCCTGGTGACCATCGCCTCCGGGATGCCCGAGCATCGCAACAACACCGCCATCAGCATCGCCAACCGGTTCGCCGCCCTACACGGGGCCCGGCTGCAACCCGGCGATTCGGTGCAGTTGCCCGAAGCGCAGTATCTGCACCTGTTCGTGCCACGGGGCGAGGTTGTCCTCGAAGGCGCGGGCGGCCTGCAGGAGGGCGACGCCGCGCGGCTGACGGCCACCGGCGGCCAACGCGTCACCGCCACCACCGACGCCGAGATCCTGGTGTGGGAGATGCATGCCGGTCTGGCGGCATAGTCGAAAGCTGTTGTGCAGCCTCGCCGTAACGGGGCTGCTCACCGGCTGTGGCGAGGGCCGCCCCGGTGCGGGTGTACCGGCGCTGGGCAGTCCCGACGCGCCGGTGGTGGTACCGGCCGGCCTCGTTCCGGTCACCGTCACCGTCCCTGCCGGAATGGACCAGCGGCCGTTCGACACCGCCCGGCAGGCACTGGTGCCGCCGGGGTGGACGATATCGGTATGGGCCAGGGTGCCCAAGGCCCGGCTGGCCGCCTGGACACCCGACGGCCGGCTGCTGGTGTCGCTGCCCAGCACCGGCCAGATCGTCACGGTGACCAACGGGGCAGGCACACCACTGCTGGACGGGCTCACCCAGCCGCACGGCCTCGCCTTCACCGGCTCTACGCTGCTGGTCGCCGAGAGCAATAGGGTCACCGCCTACGATTACCGGGACGGTGCGGCAACCAACCCACGGCCGGTCGCCGTCGGCCTGCCCGACGCCCGAAGCCCGGATCTGCGCGGCGCCTATTCGCACGCCCTCAAGAGTGTCACCGTGGGACCCGATGGGGCCGTGTACTTCTCGATCGGATCGACCGGCAACATCTCGGCCCACGACCGCACGGCCAACCCGCCGCGCGCCACCATCATGCGGGTGCCGCCCGGTGGTGGCCCGGCCACGGTATACGCCACCGGGGTCCGCAACGGTACCGGACTGGCGACCGCGCCGGACGGGTCGATCTGGACGGCGGTGAACAACCGGGACAACATCGCCGACCCCGCCACCGGGCAGGTCGACGCGGACTATGTCGCGGAGAACCCGCCGGAGGCCATCGCCCGACTCACTCCCGGCCGCGAACTGGGCTGGCCGTTCTGCCATCCGGTCGGTGGACCGTCCGGCGCCCCGTTCATCCGCGATGTCCAGACCAACGCCGACGGGGGTGCGCTGGATTGCGCGGCGTTGCCGCCCGTCGAGCAGACCATCGGCGCCCATGCCGCGCCGCTGGGCATGAGTTTCACCGCCGGGGCGCTGCCGGCGCCTTACACCACCGGCGCGTTGCTCGGAGTGCACGGATCATGGAATCGCCAGCCGCCGCGCGCCCCCGAGGTGACGTTTCTGCCATGGCGGTCCGGCACCCTGGGCGCCGCGCAGACCCTGGTCGGCGGCTTCCAGTCGGCCGATGGAACCCGTTGGGGCCGTCCGGTTTCGGCGGTGGTGGGGCCAGACGGCGCAGTGTACGTCACCGATGACTATGCCGACGCGGTGTATCGACTGGCGCCGCCGGGTCGGTAGCGCCCAGGCACCCGCATCGAGGGACTTCCGTCAGCACACCGGTCACCGCTGCACAATCCCACCGAACCACAGCCGCTCATTCAGCAATTGCGTTGTGGCATAAGCGTTATCCACCCGTGATGAAAGTTGACAGTGAGTCAGCTGTGACTATCCTGAGCTTCTCGAAAAGTTTGCCAGAAGGGGAACGCCGTGCCGAGCGCTGCCGCATGCCTCCTGCGTCTTACCATCGGCATCGCGGTGCTCACCGTCACCTCGGCAGTTGCCACGGGCATCGGAGCACCCGTCGCCGCCGCGGCCGACGGCCGCACCCTGCTGGCGAACGCGGTGGCCAACACTCGTGGTTCCTACCTGGTGTACAACTTCGGGCCGGGGTTTCCGGCGCCGATGCTCAATGCCGCCGGGCAGTGGTATGAGATGAACAACGGCGGCCACCTGATGGTCATCAAGGGCGCCGCGGGTCGGTTGACCCCGCGATTGCTCGTCGACTCGCACACCGGCTATCAAGCGCGCTGCGAACGCACTCCCGGTGCCCGCACCGCCGAAGGACTACTCCAGGCCTCGGAGATCTACACGCCTATCGCTGCCTGGCAGGCGTTGGGCCGCCCGACCATTGCCGTCAACGCCAATTTCTTCGACATCCGCGGACAACGCAGCGGGTCGTGGAAGACGACGGGCTGCAGCTCCCCGCTGGGCGCGTACGTGGACAACACCCGCGGACAGGGCAAGGCCAACGCGGCGGTGACGGGCACCCTTGCGTACGCGGGGAAGCAGGGGCTGTCCGGCGGCAACGAGATCTGGACACCCCTGTCCACCATGATCCTGCCCGTCTCGGGCGCGCCCTTCGTGATAAATCCCCGCGGCGCAGACGATTTCGATGCCGCGACGCCGGTCATCACCGATCTGATGAATAAGGGCACCCGCTTCGTCGCGGTCAGCGGCCTGGGCCTGCTGGCACCCGGCGACACCGGACAGATGAACGACCCCGGCCCGTCGGCGGCCCGCACCGCGCTGGCCTATGCCCGTCAGCGCGACGAGATGTACGTCTTCCAGGGCGGTAGTTACACCCCTGACCAGATCCAGGATCTGTTCCGCGGGTTGGGCAGTAACACCGCCATCCTGCTCGACGGCGGTGGATCATCGGCCATCGTGCTGCGACGCGACAGCGGCGGCATGTGGGCCGGCGCCGGTGTACCCAAGGGATCCTGCGACACCTTCCAGGTGCTGTGTGACTCCCGCGAACGCGCGTTGCCGGCCTGGCTGGCGTTCAACTGAAAGATGGCGCCTTTCAGGCAGCCTCACCCTTCGATCCGGATTCCGCTTTCTTCGCCGTCGTCGACCCGGCACCGGCCTTGGTGGCCGAATCGGCGGCGGCCGGTTTCTTCTTCGGGTGCAACGCCCGGGTGATATCACGAACGGCGGCGCTCAGCGGATCCTGCTTCGTGGTCTTGGGCTTCGGATTCGCCTGTGCCGCAGAAGCGCCGGCCTTGGGCGGGTCCTTCTTCTCGGTATCGCTCTTTGTCGTGTCGCTCTTCTTGGTGTCGGTCTTTTTGGTATCGCTCTTGTCGGTGTCGGTCTTATCGGTGGTGCCAGCCTTGGCCGTATCCGCTTTGTCGGTATCGGTCTTGTCGGTATCGGTCTTGTCGGTATCGGTCTTGTCGGTATCGGTCTTGTCGGTATCGGTCTTGTCGGTGTCTACCTTCTCGGTGTCCGTCTTCTCGGTGTCGGACTTACCGGCATCCTCGGTACCCGAGGTGGCGGAGCTCTCCTCCGCGGCCGCATGCCGGGGCTGATTTCCCGAATCTTCCGGAACCGGTGTCCCTTCCGGCGCCGCATGCTTGCCGGACGAGGTGACCTCGTGGGCGGTGCTCGCCGCCAAGGTCACGGTATGAGCGCCGGCGGCCGGGAGAGCATCGGCCTTCGCCAGTCCGGCATCGGCGGCGTCGGTGGCGGCCTTGGTCAATTCCTTGCCGAGGGTGCCACTGGTGATGCTCTTCACCAGCTTCACCAGCTCGTTGATCACGTTGGGCGGCGCCGCGGTCGGGTGGCCGCTGAAGAACTCCTTGTGCAACCCGTTCATCAACGACTTGATCACGTCGTTGACCACCTGGCCCGGGTTGACGTGCGGGAACGAGAAGAACGGCGTCGGGGTGGCGGCGTCGGTCAGCGTCCTGGTGTACGTGCCGTCGGGGTTGCGCACCACATCGGTGTAGCCCAGGTTCACCATGCTGGTCAGTGCCGGCGCCAGGGCGTTCGCCAGCCGAATCGGGAATGTCCCGAGCGTGCCGAAACTCACCGTATTGAGCACGTCGCCCGCCAGGTAGAGCGGTTCCAGCAGCGGCAGCGTCGCCGCTGGCAAGGTGAGATAGATGTTGAGCGCCAACGGCTTTCCGGCGGTGACGTTGCCCACCGCATCGCCGACCGCATCACCCACCTGTTCCAGGATGTTGTCCAACGTCAGACCGCGCAGAATGTAGCTGGCACCCACCGTGCCGGCTATCAGGTTGTTGGCCAACGTGAAGGGATTCGGCCAGGCGGCGAAGTCGGAGAACGGCTGGTACTGGGCGGTCGCATCGATCTTGACCGGCAGCACGTTTGCTCCGCCCACGGCCAGACCGGTATTGAGCAACGGCAGGCCGCCACTGTGCGTGGCCGCGGTGTCCGGTGTCAGCAGATCGATGCCGAGCAGGTCGCCGAGTGGATAGAAGCGCGACAGCATACCGCCGTTGGCGCGCCCGAGATTGTTCAGCAGCACCATCGGCAGCACGGTGAAATTGCCGACGAGCGGATGGTCGCCGGACTGCGTACCGCCGGGCTGCTTGGCCAGTTCGGCGAGGATCTTGGGCAGGGCCGCGCCGGTGGAAAAGGCGCCCAACCCGATTCCGGCCACGATGGGGATCCGCACATCGGTGATGTTGAGCAGTTCCAGCGGCAACGCATCGGTGACCGCATGCAGGGTGTTAACCAGCAATTGCAGCGGTAAGCCGAGGACGGGCCCCAGATTGTCGATGACGTCACCGGCCCGCTCGAAGACGATATCGAAGAGACCGTCGCCGCTGATGTCTAGGTATGGGGTTGAATTGATCGCCTGGGCAACGGCATTCGGCGTTCCCGGGGTCCAGCCAATATCCAAGCCGAGCATCTTCAGCAGACCGAAGGTCGGGCCCGGGGTGATGATGTTGACGCCAGGGATGTTCTGCTGGGCGAGATCGACGATGTTGGACAGGTCCAGGCCGACCAGCCTGAGCAGGGCGCTCAGCGACACGTTGCCCGCGGAGTCGGTGAGGCCGATCGCATCCAGCACCGGGATCAGCGCTCCGGTGACCGCCGACCCGAGCGCGCCGTCGATCAGGGAGCCCAGGTTGATCTTGACCGCGCCCAACACCTGGTCGAGTAGGTTCAGCGGAATCTTGTCGAGAATGTCGCCGATGTTGATGTTCGCCCCGCCGGTGAGTGCGGGGATGCTCACCCGGTCGACCAGCGCTCTGGCAATGGCGGCGTAGAGGTCTTGCGCAGCATTGTATGCCGTATTACCGCGCCCCCCAGTGATATCCGGCAGCACGCCGGGCGGCGGGAACAGGCTGGTGGTTGCCGCGAGGCCCACCGGCTGGTCGTGCACCAGCCGCAGCTCGGGACGCGGCACCAGCGGCTGCGGCGCGGTCGCCCCGACCGTCAACGCGGTGGCGGTGACGGTCGCTGCTCCCACCACGGCGAGCCGTCTGGTCCGCTCCGTCACCGCACGATGATTCCCCATGACGCACACGCCTCCCCGTAGGCTGTCAGCCGATCCCCAGGACGGTAACATCCGGATCACACGTGATCCATGGTTTTGCGTGAACCGACCGGCGCCGCCGATGGCTTGTGCGCGTTGGGTTTTGGTCAGGGTTGGCGCATCACCAGGCGCTGGATCCGGTCCCGCAAAGATGACGGGATGTTCGCCATCAAGGCCACCTGAACCTTGGGACCGATGCCGACGAGGTAGCGCGGACGGGGCCGACGCGAGGTCAGCGCCGCATACACCACCGCGGCCACCGCGGTGGGCGGAACCGCGAGCCGCTGCGAAATCGGCACCGACTTGCGCATTCCAGCAACGTGGCGGGCGTACAGTTCGCGGTGCTGTGGAGTCAACTCGGCCTCGATATCGTCGACCATGGTGTCCGCGGTGCGCCACATATCGGTGTCGGTCTGGGCGGGCTCGACCAGCACCACCGCGATCCCCCAGGGCGCCAGCTCCATCCGCAACGCGTCGGCGGCTGCCTCCAACGCGAACTTCGACGCCGCATACGGACCGATCAGCGGGGTGGAGAGCCGGCCGTTGATGCTCGAGATGAACACCACCCGCCCATGCGATTCCCGTAACCGCGGCAACACCGCCCTGGTCACGGCAAGTTGGCCGATCACGTTGACGTCCAACTGCTTTCGCCACTGCTCGGTGCTCACCGCCTCCATCGGCCCGGCCACCACGATGCCGGCGTTGTTGACCACCGCGTCCAACCGGGCGGGCAGTGCGTCGCTGAGCGCCTGCAGGTCGGTGTCGGCGGTGATGTCCAGACTCACCGTCGAGATGCGCTTCGGATCCACGGCGCGCAGCGCCTCGGCGTCGGCAGCCGAGCGCACCCCCGCGACGACATCCCAACCGCGACCGGCCAACTGCTCGGCGATCGCTCGCCCGATTCCCCGTCCGGCGCCGGTGACAAGTACCGATGGCATGGGGCCAGGCTAGTCGGCGTTCTCGGGCCCGAACGCGAAGATGGCCGCGGAACTCGCGACGATCGCGGCGGCCAGACCAATCACCGGGGCGACGGTGTAGCGGCTCAGCGTCGCCCCGAGCACCGCACCGGCGCACATGGTCAGTACGACGGTGTAGCGCAGCTTCTCGCCCTGCCCGGTTCCGCCGGCCAGGCGGCTGTCGAACCCGATCCCGACGATGGTGGAGGTGAGCACCGTGGTGCTCAGCTCCTGGATGCCGAATTGCCGTGCGGTGGCGTTCTGACAGCCGAAGCTCACCGCGAGCCCGGCGATCAATATCAGCTTGCTGTCGTCGCGGTAGTCCAGCACGCCGGCCCCGGCGAGCCCGGCCATGGTGGCGATGATCGTCGCTTCGACAACCAGCGTCACCACCAACCAGCGACGCACCCTCGCATCGAGATGCCGCGCCAACCGGCCACCGAGCACGGTTCCGGCGACGAAGCCGGCGAAGGCCACGGCTGCGGCCGTGAGGTCCACCCCGGACCATGGGACGAACCAGAATCCCAAGAAGATCACGTTGCCGGTCATATTGGCCACGAAGACGTGGCCGAGTACTAGCACGCTCACCGCATCCACCACGCCGGTGGCGAAGGTCAACAGCAGCAGCGCCGTGACGGTCAGCCGCCGGGACACTGGTGAGCGCATCTCGCGCCTACAGCCGCGGGGTGAGATCCAGAGAGGTGACCGGCGTCATCTCGGTGATCAGCCAGGTGGAGTTACGGCGTTCCAGCGTCAGCCGGTAGGACAGGTACCGCAGCGACGGGATGTTCTTGGTGACCGGACTGGTCGCCACCGAGTTGGTGTACACCAGGGCCGTGGCCTGTCCGGGGCTGATCGTCTCGATGGCCGCGCCGAGCACCTGCGTGCTGTTGGAGACCTGGGCTTGCTTGTTGGGCGCCACGATCGCGTCGATGTACTGACGGTACTGCGCCGCGAAGTCGCCACCGAGGTACTTCTCGGCCCGGTCGGGCAGGGACTCCATGTCTTCTGGCGTGTACGTCCACAGCGTCGTGATGGCATCGGTCGCGGTGCGGGCGATCTCCATTTTGGTGTGCACCAGCGCCCGGTCGGACAGATACCGGGCAGCCGTGGAGCCGGCGAAGGCGCCGGCCGCGACGAAGAGTACCGCCGCCACCACCGCCGCAATCTTCAACGGGCGGCCCGCGGTTCGGTGCGCCACCAGCACCGGCTCGGCCGCCACCGCGTCCGGCTCGGATTGCGGGTCGGTGCGGCTGCTGTCCGACTCGGCGGCCGCGACCGCCGCCCGCGCCGCCTTGCCGGTCGGCTGGGCCTCGGCCTGCTCGTCGGGGGACCCGGTGGTCAGATCACCTGGATCAGCCGGCTGATCTTCCACTGTCGCCCTTCCTGAATAGTCGTTGCCAGCCAACGGCTCCCGGTCTCGATAGTCTGCTTCCCGTCGGGTGTCTTGGAGGTCATCTTCGTCGCCACCAGGACGTCGGCGCTGCCGTTGTCGTTCCAGCGCTGCACGCCCGCAGCCAGCACGGTACCGGTCGTCGGCTCGGCGCGAGCCACCTGGATGACAATCTCGTTCTGCTTCTCGGTGAACTGTTTGACGAACTCGCCGGTGCCCTGCGCCTTGATCCGGTCGGCGTAGTCGTTGGCGTGGAACGGATCCATCGTGGTGTACACCGTCATGAAGTCACGCACGTAGGCCAACGCCGAGGCATCCCGACGCTCGGTGCGGCGGTCCGATTCGTGCGCCATCGCCATGAGCGTGCACGCCGTGATGAGGGCGGCCAGCACCACCGCGCAGACACCCCCGACCAGCGGTAGACCCCATCGCTTCGGCCGCTTGTGCACGGTCACAAAGAGTTCGGGCGCGGCAGGATCGATCTGCCGGCGCGGGCTCATCGGGGCCCTCCGCCCGGTTGCGGGCGGGTGATCACCGTCAGGTTCTGCACCCGCCACTGCCCGCCGGCCTTGACGAAGTCGACCTGCACTGTCGCGGTGATGAACTTCAGGGTGGCCGGATCGGCGCCGCGCTGTCCCTGCATGGCCATCAACATGGTGGCCGTCGTGGGCGCCACCGCGGTGACCGCGCTGTTGACGGTCCAATACTCGTTGTCCACGATCGGCGCCTTCTGCACCGAATTCTGTTGGGCGACAAGCTGAGGCCGGTAGCTGTCGGTAGCCAGCGACTGCGCCTTGGCGAAATCGTCCTGCACGGTCTGCGGGCTGTAGCTGAGCATCTGCTCGACGATGCGCGGACCCTGCGCAGAGATCTCGGTCCTGGCCTGGTCCACCGCGCGGTCGTGCCGGTACACCACGGCATATCCCAGTCCCGCGGCGGCACCGCACACCACGACGGTGGCCACCATGGCCGCCGCAACCGGCCTGCGCATATCACGTTGCGGCGCGTCGACCCGGTGAACCTCGGTGCGCAACAGGAAATCCGCGAAGGTCCGCCCGCGCCGGTCCCACAGCGGCCACAGCCACCCGACGAGCAGCGGCGCCGTGTCGAGCAGGTGTGCGGCATCGCGCGCGATCAACCGGATGACACCTACCCGCGCGCCGGTGCGCCCGACCACCCGGATGCCGGCAACCGCTCGGCCCAGCGTCCAGCCCGTCCAGGCCGGCAGCAGCCAGCGGTTCACCACGACCGCCCCGCCGAACAGCACGAGCACTACCACATACAGCCACCACTGCCAGCCCTGCCACGGCGAGATCCAGACCAGCAGCCCCAGCACCGCTACGGCGGCCACCCCGAACAGCACGTCGACCGCCAGCGCCCCGGCCCGCGCCGCCCAGGACGCCACCGGCACCTCGGTAACCGCGCCGTCTGCCGACACCGGTTCTGCGCCGGGGTTCACGTCTGAGTTCACGTCCAGCACCGCCGTCACGTCGTCACCTGGACCAGATTCGCGATCTTGTAGGTGCCCTCGTCGCGTTGCATCGTCACCCGCAGCCGGTAGCCCTGTTCCTGACCGGCGGTTTGCGAGTTGGTCACCTTGGTGCGCACGGCCACCAGGATGTCGACCGATCCGTCGTCGTTGTGCCGTTCGACGGCGGCACGCAGATCCGACACCTGCACGGTGACGTTGGCCGCCTGATAGGCCTCGACCATCATGCCGCTGAAGAAACCGGCCTGGGCGCCGAAGTCACCGGTCGAGCACGCGATGATCTTGGCCTGGCTGGCGCCCATCGACGCGGTGTCCGGGGCCTGGGTCGCGGTCACGCAGTCCTTGGCCGCCTGCAGGGCAATGGCGTCGTCGCGCCCGATCGCAGCGCTACGAGCGTTGGCTTGCACAGCCAGGTAGCCGACCACGGCCAGCCCGGCGGTGAGGAGCAGCAGGCCGGCGCAGATGGCGGCCACCCAGCCCGAACCGAGCCGCTCCGGCCGAGCAGCGCTGACCGGGACCGCCGGCTCGGGCTGTTCCTCGGAAGTGTGCGCTATGGGTTCTTCTGAATCGTCCGATTGCTCGGCGTCCGGGGTGGGGTTCAGCCGGCTGGTGCCAGCATCTCCTTCCATCCACTATCTCCTGGCTTCATCGAGTTGTTGACGGTGTACTTGACGCCGTCGGGTCCGACCACCTCGCCGCTCTGGGGGCTGTACACCGCGGAGGGGCCTGCTGCCGGAGTGTAGATGCATGGGTTGGGTTGCTGTCCACTGCAGCTGACGGTGCCCTGGCCGGGCGGGGTCAGCGGGTCACTGGTCGGCGCGGTCGACTCTGGCGGCGGCAGCTGGCTGGCGCCCAGCGGGTTGAGTCCGTTGTTGATCGACGGCGCCGGGATCACCCGGCCCGGGTCCACCGGATGGGTGCAGCGTGCGGCCGGGGCCGGGCAGTCCACGACCTGATTGGGATCGCCGTACCACGGGTTGGTGCCCAGCGGCACATAGGGCTCGTTGCTGCGGCATTCGGCCGGGCTGGCCGCCCGCTTACCCGGGAAGTCGGCGCACGGATAGTTGCGCGCACCACGGACCGCGTTGGGCGCATCCTTGGGGATCTTGCAGTACAGGCCCGACGGGATCGGCTGGGTGCTGGTGTCGGCCGGTGACCGCCACTGCGAGGCAGGCAGGAAGCCGGTCAGGCACGGCGGGGGTGAGTTGATGCCCAGGCCGAAGTGCAGCAGACCCTTGGGGGCGAAGATCGTCGCCGTCTGCGCGATGGCCCCACCCTGCGGCAGCACCACCAGCACCTGCTCGACGTTCTTGTTGTACCGCTTGAGCATGTCGATGACGACCTCGAGGTTCGCCAAGGTCTGCGGCAGGGCGTCGCGCACATCGCCGAAGACGGCGTTGAGCTGATCGGTCGTCGGCGCTGCCTGCTGAAGGCTGCTACGCAGCGTGCCGTCCTGTTCGGCGGTCTGCCCGGCGATGGTGTTGAGATTGGCCGCCCACTGCTTGATGGCGTCGCCGGAGCTCACCTGGCTGTCGATGATCGGTCCGGAATGCTCGACGATGTCGTTGACCGACGGCAGGTTGTCCTTGAAGTCACCCGCCAGCGCCTGGGTGGAATCCACCACCCGCTGCAGGGCCGGCCCCAGTCCCCCAACGGCTTTCGCCGTCTCGTCGAGCAGCTGACCGATCTTCTCCTTGGGCAGCGCAGCCAGGCCGCGCTCGGCGGCATCGAGTGCCGGGCCCACCTCGGCAGGCACCGATCCCTTCGTGATGGTCTGCCCGGAGCTGAAGTACTTGCCTTCGTCCTTCTCCGACACCAGGTCCAGGAACTGCTCGCCGACCGCCGAGACCGAATGCACGTTGGCCGACGCGTCGACCGGAACCTTGGCGTCGTCGTCGATGTCCATGGTCACCCGGGCGCCGGTCGCGGTCGGCTGCACGTCGCGCACCTTGCCGATTGTGGTGCCCCGGTAGGTGACGTTGGCCGTCTCGTACAGGCCCGCGGAGTTCGGCAGATCCGCGTACAGGCGGTACATCCCGATGCCGGCGGCGGTGGGCAGTCGCAAGTAGAACAGCGAGAGCACCACCAGCGCGATGACCGTCACGATGGCGAAGACGAGCAGCTGCCCCTTGATGAATCTGGTCAGCAACATGTCTCACTCCCCCCGTTCGACGAGCGGTCCACCCGGCGCGTCATGCGGGTTCGGGGTGTAGCGGATGTCGGGGATCATCGTCGCCGGGTCACGGCCCCAGGCCTGTTCCAGCGCCCTCAACATGCCCGAGACACCGGTGCCCGACAACAGCGAGTTGTCCACCGCGGACAGCGTCAGGTCGATGGTCGCCGACGTGTTGATGTAGTCACCGCGAACGGCTTTCGGTACGTTCTCGATGTTGAACGGCACTGTCAGCAGCAGCTTCAACGCACCCACCAGGTACGGCGAGGCCTTGGACAGCTGCTTGAGCGGGCGCTGCAGGTTCACCAAGTTGGTGTGCAGGTTGGCGTTGGTGTTGCTCAACGTGTCGTCGGCGGCTGCCGACACCCGTCCCAGGGCCGTCACCGCATCGGCGAACAGGTCGCGGGTGTCCGCGAAATGCTGGATCAGCGGCGGGAACTCGGTGAGCACCTGATCCAGCGTGTCGTTGCGCTGCGCCACCACGGCCAGCAGCCGGTTGGTGGAATCGATGGCCCGGGTGATGTCGTCGCGCTGCTTGTTCATCTCCGCAGTGAAGGTGTCCAGTCGGTTCAGGAACTCCCTGATCTGATCGGCCCGGCCGGTCAGGATGTTGTTGACCTCGTTCTGGATCACCTCGATATTGGGGATGCCGCCGCCGGTGAGGATGCCCGAAATACTGGCCAACGTGCGCTCGATGGTCGGATACGCCGACGAGTTCTTCAGCGGGATGGTGTCACCGCTGCGCAGCGGTACCGGCGACGGGTCCGGCGGGCTGTCCAATTCGACGTGCTGCGAACCCAGCAGGCTGGTCTGGCCGATCTTGGCCAGCACGTTCGACGGCAACGTGATACCCGGATCCAGGTCGACCGTCAGCGTCGGCACCCAGTTCTTCAACTGGATGGCCTTGACCCTGCCGACGAACACGTCGGCCACCCGGACCCGGCTGTTGGCGTTGAGCGCCAATGTCTCCGGCATCTGGATGTAGATGGTGGAGTGTCCGTCCTGAGTGCCGGGACCACCGGGCAGCGTCACATTGGCCACACCGCGCCACTGCGAGCACGAGCTCAGGGCCAGCGCGGCCACCGCGAGCGCGGCCGTGCGCCGGCCGGCGCGCTTCCAGTTACGTGTCAGCACTAGTTACCCCCTCCGGCCTCGGCGGGCAGTGGTGGTCCCGCGGGCGCCGGGCCGGCCGCGGGTGCGGCCGGCGGTGCCGGGGCGATGGCTCCCAGCGGGTCGCCGGGCAGCACGCCGGGAGCCGGTGCCGGCGGCGGGCCGGGCTGCGGATACCACGGCGGTGGCAGCGGATTGGACTCGTCGTAGGCGTTCGGCGGACCGGGTAGGTTGCCACCGGGCGGCACCCCGAAAGCCGGTGGCGCGGCCGGCGGGACGATATCGGGCCCACCCATCAACTCCGCCAACGATTCCGGGGTCAGCATGTTCTGCGTGAACGGCTGCACCTCGACGCCTTGCATACCGGGGGCCACGATCCAGCCCGGCTCGTGGTTGCCGTGCGAGAACAACGTGTCACGCGACCAGATACCCGGCACCGTGGTGTCCTTGTAACCCGGCGGCGGCTGCAGTCGCGGCTCGGAGTAGGCAATCTGCTTGGGCAGCGTCATCGCGGTGCTGGCCAGGTTCATCCCGAACGGCAGGTAGTTGAACTTGATCGCGTCCAGGATCGGCGCAAGGTACTGGGCACACAACTCGGCGGATTCCTGGTAGCCCAATCGGCTACCGGCCTGGATGGTGCTGCAGATGAAGTTCAGCGGGTTGGAGAAGTTGGTGACGCCCGGCAGCACCGGCAGCGCCACGAGGCCACCCTGGTTGGACGACGCGATGTTGACGACGTTGGCCGCCAAGTTCGGATAGGCGTGCAGGCCGGTCTCCAAGCCGTTGCGCGGCTCCGGCTGCAGGATCGCGGTGGTCACGTCCGACAGGTTCTTGATGTCGGTGGTCAGCGGTTTCTGATTCTCGTCCAGGAACTTTCGGGTGGTGCCGAGCACCTGGTTGAGTTGCTGCAGCGCGGTGGCCACCTCACGGTCGGTGTTGGTGAACGAATTGGTGAACTGGGCCAGATCGTTGTTCAGCGCCACGAACTGCTGGTCGTTCTTGTAGAGCGCGTTGACGAACGTGGCGAGGCTCTTGATCACCGCGACGATATCGCCGCGACCCTGGTGCAAGGCGTCGAGCGCCTCGGACAGACCCTGGATCGTCTTGTTGAACTGCTCGCCCTTGCCGGCGAACCCGTCCGCGAAGGACTCGATGACATCACCGAACGGTCCTTTGGGCTGTTCCTTCGACGGACCCAGATCAGCCAGCAGCCGGGTCACCTGGTCCCGCAACTCGTCGTACTCGACCGGAATCTGGGTGCGCTCCAACGGGATCACCGCGCCGTCGGCCATCGCCGGCCCGCCAGTGTAAGGCGGCGAAAGCTGGATCACCCGGGAGGACACCAGGCTGGGGTTGAGCACCGACGCCGACGCGTTCTCGGGCACCTTGTACTTGCTGCTCCAGTGGAAGACGACCTTCATCTTGTCGCCGTCGGTGGAGATCGAGTCGATCTTGCCGACCTGCACACCCATGATCAGCACCTTGTCCCCGGGATACAGCGCAAGCACCTCGGGGAAGTACGCGGTGACCGTGGTGGTGGTCAGCTTCTTGTAGACGTTCCAGCCCACCACGCCCGCGCCGATGGCCACCGCCACCACGATCGCGGTGAGGATCACCGCGGTACGGGAGAAGTGCGGCAGCTTGATGTTTCGGATGTTGAAGACGCTCGACATTTACGGGGCCCCTCCCTGAGATCCGGGCGGAAGGAACGGCGGGTTACCCGGCAGCGGCTCGGTGCCCACCGGGGAGATCTGCGGGCCAGGTCCGGGCGGCGCCGGCGGTCCTGGCGGCAGCAGCGGTGCGGGGACCGCGCGGCCGGGGATGTCCCCGGGCGGCGTGGGTAGCCCGGGCGGACCGACCGGAACCGTCCGCGCACCGGGCGGACCGGGCGCGATCGGCACCGGGGTGCCCGGCACATCGGGCGCCACCTGACCGGGGATGGCCGCCGAAGGTACACCGGGGTTCGGACCGATTCCGTCCGGATTGGGTTGCGAGGTAGCCACATTGGGTGGCGGGTAGCCTCCGGGGACCGGACCGTAGGGACCCTGGTCCAGGTGTGCACACGGCAGCGGGTCACCGGGCCGGGGCAGACCGTCGGCCGGCGGTGTGTACGAGCACGGCGACCCTGGCGGCACCGCGGGTCCGGGATTCTCCGGAGTGCCCTCGATCGGCGTCGGCGCCGGCGGCGGCGCGCCGTTCTCGAACCGGGTTCCATTCGGATCCGGGAACCGGAAGGCGGGCAGACCCGAGTTGCGCCAGAACTGTTCGGGGTCGATGCCGCGTTTCTTGAAGGCTGCGTCCACGAACGGCTGCAACAGGGTCGGCGGCAGCAGGTTGGCCAACAGCACCTTGAAGTACGGGCCCGAGGCCAGCGCCTCGGCCAGCGCGGTGATGAACTTGCCGGCCAGGCTCAGGGTGTCGGCGAGATCGTTCTTGCGCTCGTTGAGGACACCGCTGACGGTCTGCAACTGGGTCAGCACACGGTTGAGATTCGGGTTCTCGTTGATGAATCCGGTGATCTGCTGGGAGACCGACGAAATCCGCTCCAGCAGCATGCTGACGGCCTGCCGGCGCTCGTTGATCGCGGCCAGCAGCGTCTGCGAGTTGACCAGCAGGGCGTTCACCTGGCCGCTACGGTCACCGAGGACCGTCGCGATCTTGCCCGCGTTGGCCAGCAACTGCTTGAGCTGCTCGTCGCGCTTGCCGAGGGAATCGGAGAATTCCTGCACGCCTTTGAGCGCGGCGCTCAGGTGCGGCGAGGTCTGGTCGACCGTCTCGGACAGCACGTTGAGCGATTGCTTGACGGCCTGGGTGTCCCAGCCCTGCGAGGCGCGGGTGACGTCGAGGAACGCATCGTAGATCTGGTACGGCGTCTGGGTCTGCTCGACCGGAAGCGATCCGCGGGGTTTGAGGATCGTGTTGCCGCGCGGCTCCACCTGAATGTTCTTGCGTCCCAAGATGGTGTCGGTGCGAATAGCGGCCCGGCTTTCGGTGCCGATCTCCCGGCCACCAAGGGTGTAGCCGATCTCGACCTTGTCGCCCTTGATGTCCATGCTCGTCACATCGCCGACGTCGACACCGGCGATGCGCACCTTGTCGCCGACGTTCAGCCCGCCGGTGTCGTTGAACTGCGCGTAATAGGTGGGAACGGCAAACAGCATCGGCACGCTGGTGAGGCTGGAGCCGACACCGATGACCAGCGCCACGGTGATCACACCCATCACGCCCTTGCGGGCGCGGTCAGAACCTTGGATCGTCCTCATTTCGGCGTGCACCTGCCCGACGGCTGGGTGACCACCTTGACGGTGCGGACCGGTCCGCCCGGCTGCAGCCCGTTGAGCTTCAGCGACAGATCGCACACGTAGAAGTTGAAGAAGTCACCGTAGATACCACCTGCGCGACCGATGATCTTCAGCGACGCCGGGATCTGCTGCAGGATGTTGTTCACCTCGTCCTTCTGGTCGACCAACGGTTGCTGGGTGGTCTCCAGATAGCCCAGCGTGTCGCGCAGCAGCGGCCGGTTATCGGAGAGCAGGTCGCCCAACGAACCTGCGGCATTGCTGATGTCGGCGACGGACGAGGCGATCGGGTCCGCCCGGTTCTTCAAGCCGGTGATCAGGGCCTCGAAGTTCTTCAGCGTGTCGTCGAACTGCTGCTGGTGTTTGACGGTGGTGTCCAGCACGGTGTTGAGGTTGGTGATCACCTCGCCGATGGCCTGGTCCCGCGAGGCCAGCGCCGAGGTCAGTTCGGCGGTCTGGTCCAGGATGTCGCTGATGGTGCCGCCCTGACCCTGGAAGATCGTGATCAGCGAGTTGGCGATGTTGTTGACCTTGTCCGGGTCCAGCGATTTGAACAGTGGACGGAACCCGCCGACCAATGCGTCCAGATCCAGGGCAGGCTGGGTCCGCTCACGCGGGATGGTGCCGCCCGGCGGCAGGATCTTGTCGCTGTCGCCGCGACGCAGTTCCAGGTAGCGGTTGCCGATCAGGTCCAGGTATCGGATGGCTGCGGTGGTCTGTTGGAACAGCTGCAGATCGTTCTGCACCTCGAAATCGACGCGGACGTGCTGACCGCCGTCGATCAGCGTGACGTCCTTCACCTTGCCGACCTCGACGCCGTAGGCACGCACGAACTGACCGCTGCGCAAGCCGCTGGCATTGTCGAATATCGCCGAGTAGCCGGTGGTCTTGTCGAAGCGGACCTGTGCGAACACCACGAAGATGATGGCGGTGAAGACGAGCAGCACCGCCGAGATCGCACCGAGTTTGAAGAGCGTGCCTCTAATACTCATGCGGCTCCCTCGCAGGCTCGGGTCCCGCATGCCATGTGTCGATTCGCTGCGCTCATGGGTTGATCGTGTTCTCCCCCACTTGGCGGCCCCAGACGTACTCGGCGGCCAGCGGCTGACCGAGCTCGAAGTGGTTGTACGGGGCGATGCTGGCACCGGTGTCCATCACCAGATACGGTGCCGGCCACAGATCCCGGGTGATCGGCTGCCAGCAACCCGGCCGTCCCTCCGGGCCACCGCGGGCGTTGATCCGCGGCAGATTGTCTGGGTACACGTACGGGTTGCCAGCGCCGATCAGCTCGGTATTGGTCTGCAGTGAGTATCCGTTGCCGCCAAGCGCCGCAGCCAGTTTCGGACCGGCATCGTGGTAATTGCGGATGGTGCACAGCAATTCGGGGCTGTAGTAATCCAACAACTTGGACGTCGGCAACAAATCCTGGGCGCCACGCGCCAGATACGGTCCACCCCGCTCGAACACATCCCCGGCATTGTTACCGAACCCCACCGCCGACATCAACGCCGCATCGATGGTCCCCCGCTCAGCATTGAGCGTGCGCGCCGTCACCACCGCACTCTTGAGCCCGTCGAACAAATCCGGCGCGGCATCGGCATACACCGTCGACACATCCGCCAACCCCTTGGTATCCCGACGGATCTGCGGCATCCGGGCGTTCAGCTCACCCAAGATGTCGTTACCGTTGACCAACGACTGACCGAACTTGTCGCCCAACCCATCCAGCGCCTGCGCCGCCGCGGTCAACGTCTGATTCAGCTTCACCGGATCCACCTGCTGGGCGATCCCCATGATCGTCTCGAACAACGTATTGAACTCAGTCGTCGTACTGCCCGCAGTGATCACCGCACCCGGCTTCAGCCTGTCCGCCGACGGATCCGGCGGCGACAGAAACGAGATGTACTTGTTGCCGAACACCGTCGTCGCCCGCAACTGCGCATCCACATTCGCCGGGATGATCTTCAGATACTGCGGCTGCACATCCAGCGTCAGCTTGGCCCGCGACTCCTCACCGTCGGTGATCGCATCGGCCGACTTCAACCGCCCGATCGGCACCCCGTTGAACGTCACCTTCGACCCGGGATCCATCGACAACCCGGCCCGTTCGGCCATCACCACCAGGGTGGCCTTTTTCTCGAAGTACCCGCGGAACTGCGCCCAGGTCAGCCCGAGCACCACGGCCACCACGAGCAGCAGCACGAGGCCCGCCAGCTTGTAGGGCGGCGTCTTGGGTTTGTTCACTGATGTTGCCGGCGCGGTCATCTGGCTACACCGTCAGGTTGAAGTTCGGGTCGGTGCCGTACAGGGCCAGCGAGGCCAGCAGCACCACCAGCACGATGGCGATCAGTGATGTACGCATCGACCTCCCCACGGCTTCACCGACGCCCACCGCGCCGCCACTGGCGTAGTAGCCGAAGTAGCAGTGGTTGAGCATGACGATGACCGACATGATGATGACCTCGAGGAACGACCACATGACGTCGTCGACCCGCAGGAATGTGTGGAAGTAGTGCTCGTAGGTGCCGACCGACTGTCCGTAGAAGAACGTGGTCACCAGCTGCGCCGACAGGAACGAGAGCAGGATCGCCATCGCGTAGAGCGGGATGATCACGATCGAGCCGGCGATCAGGCGGGTCGACACCAAGTACGAGATGGACTTGATGCCCATGACCTCCAGCGCGTCGATCTCCTCACTGATGCGCATGGCGCCGAGCTCGGCGGTGGCGCCGGCGCCGACGGTGGCGGCCATCGCCTGGCCGGTGACCACCGGGGCGACGACGCGGATGTTGGCCAGCGCGGCGAAGAATCCGGTGAAGGCCTCGACGCCGATATTGCCCAGCGACGCGAAACCCTGGATGGCGATCAGCGAGCCGGCCGACAGGGTGACGAAGCCGATGATCGCCACGGTGCCGCCGATGACCGCCATGGCACCGGTACCCATACCGATCTCGGCCACCAGCCGCAGCGCTTCGCGCCGATAGTTCTTGAATGCGTGCGGGAGGTGACCCACCGCGGTGACCACGAACCAGGCGACATGCCCGATGCTGTCCAGGAATCGGCCCGGCGCACCCGCGTAACCGCTGGCGCGGCCGAAGGCGCGGGGGAACCGGGTGCGAAGAACCGCTGCTGTGCTCACTGGAGGGCCCTCATGTCGTCGTCCCGAACCGCACGCCGATGGTGGTCAGCACGACGTTCACCGCGAACAGCGCGACCACGCACAGCACCAGGGTCTCGTTCACCGCGGTGCCCACACCTTTGGAACCACCGGCGACCGTCAGCCCGCGGTAGCAGCCGACCAGACCGGCGATCAAACCGAACAGGGTGGCCTTGATAACCGAGATCATCACCTCGGGGAACCCGGTGAGCAGCGTCAGCGTCGAGACGTAGGCGCCGGCATTGACGTTCTGGATGTAGACGCCGAAGAAGTACCCGCCGACCAGACCGATGGTGATCACCGCGCCGTTGAGCAGGAACGCCACGAAGGTCGAGGCGACCACCCGCGGGGCCACCAGGCGCTCGATCGGGTCGATGCCGAGCACCTCCATGGCATCGATTTCTTCGCGGACGGTGCGGGCGCCCAGATCGGCACAGATGGCGGTCGACCCGGCGCCGGCGACGACGAGCACCGTCACCAGGGGACCGAGCTGGGTGACGGCGCCGAGAGCCGCACCCGCGCCGGACACGTCGGCGGCGCCGAACTCGGCCAGCAGGATGTTGAGGGTGAAGATGATGAGCACGGTCAACGGGATCGAGACCGCCAGGGTGGGCAGGAAGGCCACCCGGATCAGGAACCAGCTCTGAAGGACGAACTCCTTCCACTGGAACGGCCGTGTCAGCAGTGCTTTGCCGGTGAGCACGCACATCTTGAAGAAGCCACCGACCATGGTCAGGGGCTTCTCCAACTGATCACGGACGTAGTCGACCAGTCCGTTGCTCGCCGTCACCGTCGCGTGCTCCTGTCACGGTCGCGGAGTGCAATCACGTGGCGCACATCCCCTCCCTGCCGATTGCGGCCCATCCCCGTTGCTGTGATATCCATCTCCCTACTGACGGGTAGTAAGACGGACCACAGGACTGTACCCGATCCGTCACGAGCGGCACATCGCATCCGCGGTATTGACACCCGAGTTGATAGCAAACATATCCTGACCAGCGATCAATTGGGCACCGGGGCAGAATTCGTTGCCGCAGAGGATATTTGATCGACGCCCGCGGCAATTTCTTCGGCAAACCGGTTTCGCAGTTCGGTTTTGAGTACTTTGCCCGAAGGGTTGCGCGGCAGTGCGTCGACGATCTCCAGGGCCTTCGGATGCTTGTAGCGGGCTAACCGCCCGCCGAGGTATTCGTCGAGTTCGGCCAGCGTCAACCGGGCCGCGGTGGCCGCGCCGAGGGCCACCACGGCGACGGGGACCTCGCCCCATTTGGGATGCGGTCTGCCGATCACCGCGACCTCGGCGATGGCCGGATGACCGGCCAAAACGTTCTCCACCTCGGCGCAGTAGATGTTCTCACCACCGGAGATGATCATGTCCTTCTTACGATCGACGACCCATACGTAACCCTCGTCGTCCTGGCGCACCAGGTCGCCGGAGTGGAACCAGCCGCCGGCGAACGCCTCTGCGGTGGCCGCGGGGTTGTTCCAATAGCCCGCCATGAGGGTGGGTGCGCGGTAGACGATCTCGCCGACCTGCCCGCGCGGCACGTCGTTCATATTCTCGTCGACCACCCGCGCGGAGACCGTCGGGATCACTCGACCGACCGAGCCGAGTTTACGAATTGCATCCTGCCCCAACAACATACAGGTGACGGGTGACATCTCGGTCTGTCCGAACGCGGCCAGGATATTCGCGCCGGGGAACGTCTCGGCCATGTCGCGCAGCAACGTATCGGATGCCGGCGCCGCACCCCAGGACAGCACCCGCAGCCGGAGGTTGCGTGGCGCGGCCCGCTGCGCGGTACAGACGGCCTGCCACTGCGCGGGAACCAGAAAGATCCCGGTGACCTTCTCGGCTTCGAGGACATCGAGCAGCGCTCCGGGATCGAACGCGCCGAGCGGATAGAGCACCGTGGGCAAGCCGAGCAGCAGGCCGGTGATCATGTTGCCGATCCCGGCGATGTGGAACAGCGGGACACCGATGAAGCCGATGTCGTTGTTGAGGTCGGCGCCGCTGGTGAACAGATGGGTCAGGGCTTGCCCGGAGAGATTGGTGTGGGTGAGCACCGCGCCCTTGGGTCGTCCGGTGGTGCCCGAGGTGTACATGATCAGCGCCGGGGAATCGTCGGGGATGTCCACCGGCACCGGCGCCGGACCCGGCTCGGCGACCAGGTCCTCATAGCCTTCGAGGTCGGGAAGATCGTCCGTCGCGCCGGCGACGATGACCGTGGTCAGCGTCGGGTCGAGCGCACGTACCGCCACCGCGACGGGCGCGAGCACCGATTCGGTGATGACCACCCGGGCTTCGCAATCACCCACCAGGAAGGCGATCTCCGGCGGGGTCATCCGGAAGTTCACCGGCACCGCGATGGCGCCCAGCCGGTTGGCAGCCAGGACGGATTCGATGAACTCGGTGCGGTTGAGCATCAGCACCAAGACCCGATCGCCGAGCTGCACGCCTCGCCGCTGCAGCGCCCCCGCCAGCGCCGTCACCCGTCGATCCAGCTCACCCCAGGTGGTGGTGTGGCCGAGGTAGCGCAATGCCGTCTGATCCGGCTGCATGAGAGCGTGCCGGGCCAACTGGTTGGTCCAGTTCTGCCGACGGGCGAGATACGGCTGATCGGTGGGCAGCGGCTGAGTGGTCAACGGGAGCCTTTTCCGGTCGTGGAGTTGCGCGTCCTTGATATTTGATCAAATCTTGTGTTGCCGCGGTCACACTATGACGAGAATGGCGTGCGGACAAACTTCCGACTTTGTGAAAGGCAGCGCGCCCCCACCGTGAACGCACCCGCCACGCCCGCGCCGATCAGCCGGCGTGAACAGCTGTCCGACGAAGTGGCCGCCCATCTGCGGGCCGCCATCATGTCGGGCACCTTGCCGCCGGGCACCTTCGTGCGCCTGGACGAGACGGCGGCCCGGCTGGGCGTCAGCATCACACCGGTGCGCGAGGCGTTACGCACCCTGCGTGGCGAGGGCATGGTGCAGTTGGAGCCGCACCGCGGGCACGTGGTGGCGCCGTTCACCCGCGACGACATCGCCGACATCTTCTGGTTGCAGACGACCATCGCGACCGAGATCTCGGCGTCGGCCGCCACCCGGATCACCGAAGACGGGATCGACGAACTCTCCCGGCTGACCGACGCGCTGGCCGAGGCCGTCGACTCCGGTGACCTCGAGTCGATCGCCATGGCGGAGTTCAGCTTTCACCGAGCGTTCAACCGGTCCGCCGGACGCATCAAGCTGGCCTGGTTCCTGCTGCACGCCGCGCGGTACCTACCGCCCAATCTGTACGCCGCCGACCCGTCGTGGGGTGCGGACGCGGTGGCCAACCATCGCCAGCTGGTGGCCGCGCTGCGCCGCCGCGACGTGGACGAGGTGGTGCAGCTGACCCGCAGCCAGTTCGCCGACGGCGCCCGTCGGCTCACCCGCCGGCTGGACGAACTCGGCCTCTGGACCTAACCGCCCAATTGATCAAACGGGCGCGAAAGTGCGAGAAGAAATCGGCGAAACGTCGATCTCGGCGCGTCAGGCGCCCAGTTCCTCGGCGCGCTTCTTGAGGTTGCCCGCCAGGTGCTCCAGCGCGTCGTTGGCGATCTTCTTCACCATCATCGACGGGACACCGGGCATCGACACCTCGACGTCCATGTCGACGGTGAGCAGCGACGTCGCCCCCATCTCGACGACCGAGAACAGCTGCTCCTGCTTGGAGAAGATGTCTCCCTGCTGCAGCACGGTCTGGATCTGAAACTCGGCGGGGTAGTACACGGCCTGGATGAAGGTGCTGTCCATGCCCTGGATCTTGGTGTCCAGCCGGAGCTGACTGGGCCGCCCGTCGTGGTACCGCGCGAGGATCCAGAGACCGGTGATCTCTTCGTTCCACTGCGGGTACGCCTCGAAGTCGGCGACGATCGCCATGATCGCCGCGGCAGAGGCGGTGACCTCTTCGGTCTTGCTCACGATGGGCATCGGGCGATTCTATAAGGGCCGTGAGCACACCGATCCGGGTCGCCGTCCTCGACGACTATCAGAACGTCGCCCTGCAGATGACCGACTGGTCGCCCGTCACCGCACGCGCCGAGGTGACGGTCTTCGACGATCATCTGGCCGACGAGGCGGCGCTGATCACCCGGTTGGCACCGTTCGATGTCGTGTTCGTGATGCGCGAGCGAACGCCGTTGCCGCGCAGCGTTCTCACCCGGCTGCCGCGGTTGCGGATGATCGCCTCGACCGGCAACGCGAATGCCTCGATCGACATGGCCGCGGCCGCCGAGCTCGGCATCGAGGTCAGTCACACCGGTGGATCCGTGGCGTCGACGGTGGAACTGACCTGGGCGCTGATCCTGGCGACGGCCCGCAACCTGGTCGCCGAGAGCCGCGCGGTCGCCGAGGGTCGTTGGCAGCTCGGGGTGGGTCGCGAACTCGAAAGACGGGTCCTCGGCGTACTGGGCCTGGGCCGGATCGGGCCGCGGGTGGCGCGGATCGGCGCGGCCTTCGGCATGGAGGTGGTGGCATGGAGCACCAACATGACGCCCGAGACCGCGGCCGCGGCCGGAGCCCGGTACCTGCCGCGCGACGAATTCTTCGGCACCGTGGACGTGCTGACGGTGCACCTGAAACTCGGTGACCGGTCCCGGGGCCTGATCGGAGCCGCTGAATTCGCGGCCATGAAACCGACCGCGTTGCTGGTCAACACCTCCCGCGGCCCGATCGTCGACGAGGTGGCGCTCATCGATGCGCTGCGCTCCGGTTCGATCGCCGGGGCGGGGCTGGACGTGTTCGACACCGAACCGCTGCCGCTCGGGCACCCGTTGCGGGACATGCCGGGTGTGGTCACCACCCCGCATCTGGGGTACGTGGCCGACCGGCCGTACCGGATCTTCTTCCGCGACGGCGTCGCGGCGATCGCACGGTGGCTGTCAGACCACCGCGCCGGTGAGTAGCTCGCGAATGGCGTCGGGGATGGGCACCGGTCTGCGGGTGTCGCGGTCGACGTAGACGTGCACCCAGGAGCCGACCGCGGCGAGCCGCGAATCAGGTCGCGCGGCGAGCGGCTGGCCGTCTTCGAACAACGCGGTGCGGTAGGTGACGCTGCTGGTACCCAGTCGGGTGACGGCCAGCCCGACCACCAGGTTCGCCGGGAACTTCAGCTCGGCGAAGTACCGGCATCCCGATTCGGCGACCACACCCAGCCACGGGGCCGTCATCGCGTCGATGCCGGTGCCCGCGCCGATCCAGGCGTTGATCGCGGTGTCGAACAGTTCGTAGTACACCGCGTTGTTGAGGTGCCCGAACATGTCGTTGTCGGTCCAGCGGGTCTGCACCGGCCAGTGCACCGGAAAGTCGGCACTCGTCAGATCCATGGCGGCCAGTCTGTCAGGCTGGAGTGATGAGGATTCGTGGTGCCGTGCTGGAGACCATCGGGGCGCCCGCCCCCTACGCCGAGTCGCGACCGCTGCGGGTCACCGAACTGGACCTGGCCGACCCCGGCGATGGGGAGCTGTTGGTGCGGATCGAGGCGGCCGGGCTGTGCCATTCCGACCTTTCGGTGGTGGACGGTAACCGAGTGCGGCCGGTACCGATGCTGCTGGGGCACGAGGCTGCGGGTGTCATCGAGAAGGTCGGCGGCACATCGGATCTGAGCGTCGGTCAACGGGTGGTGATGACGTTCCTGCCGCGCTGCGGGCAGTGCAGCGCCTGCGCGACGGATGGGTTGGCGCCGTGTATCCCCGGCAGCGCTGCCAATGGCGCCGGCACGCTGCTGTCCGGGGCGGTTCGGCTCGGCGACGGTGTGCTGCACCACCTGGGCGTGTCCGGGTTCGCCACCCATGCCGTGGTGGACAGGCGGTCGGTGGTGCCGGTGGACTCCGACGTTCCACCGGTAGTGGCGTCGCTGCTGGGCTGCGCGGTGCTGACCGGTGGCGGTGCGGTGCTCAACGCCGGGCATCCCACGCCGGGCCAGACGGTGGCCGTCGTCGGGATGGGCGGTGTCGGGATGGCGGCGATGCTCACCGCGTTGGCGCACGACGACGTGCGGGTGGTCGCGGTGGACCGGTTGCCCGAGAAGCTCTCCCGGGCACGCGAACTCGGTGCACACGAGACATACACGCCCGAGGAGGCAGCCGGCGTGAAGGCAGAGGTGGTGATCGAGGCCGTCGGACATCCCGCGGCGCTGGAGACTGCCATCGGGCTGACCGCACCGGGCGGCAAGACCATCACCGTCGGACTGCCGCACCCGGACGCGCGCATCAGCGTCTCGCCGTTGGCGCTGGTGGCCGAGGGCCGGTCGCTGATCGGTAGCTATCTGGGGTCGGCGGTGCCCGCCCGCGACATTCCGCGGTTCGTCGAACTGTGGCGGGCCGGCCGGCTCCCGGTGGAGACGCTGGTGTCCTCGACGATCACCCTCGATCAGATCAACGCCGCGATGGACGCGCTGGCCGACGGGACTGCCGTACGACAGATCATCGAGTTCTAGTCGCCCGCAACGGTCTCGGCTTCACGTGGTGTCCGACCAGCGGAACACGGCGAGGCAGCCGATCAGCGCACCGACGCTCCAAGCCGTCAACACCAGGAAGATGCGTCCGTGCTCCCAACTGCCCGCCGGCTCGAAGATCACCATCTCCGGCGGAAGCAGTACCGAGCGGAAGCCCTGCGCCATCCATTTGACCGGAAACACCGAGCCGACGATCAGCATCCAGGTCGGTAACGCCATCAGCGGCACGTATGTCCCGGACAGAAACTGCAATCCGACGGCGGGGCCGTTGGTGATCACCGCAGCTGATACCGCATTACTGGCGAAGTTGCTGATGAAGATGCCCACCAGGGAGCAGCTGACGATGCCGAGCACGAACACCCAGCCCAGCGTGAACCAGCCGGACACCGTCGTCGGCAGCCGCAGCCCGAAGACGAGAACGCCCACCAGCAGCAGGATCACCGCCTCGGCCAGGCTGACGATCCCCACCAGCATCACCTTGCCGATGAAGTACGACATCGCCGTGGTGGGGGTGCCGCGCAGCCGGCGCAATGCGCCGGTGTCGCGGTCTGCGGCGATGCTGATCCCGAGATTGATGAACGACGTCGACAAGATGCCGTAGGCGAGCATGCTGGCCGCGATCACCGACCCGGTGGTGACCGCACTGTTGGGCAACCGATCCGAGAAGATGGAGCCGAGCAGGACGCAGATCACCGCAGGCATCGAGAACGTCAGTGCCACCTGCTCGGGCCTGCGATAGAACATCTTCAATTCCGGTATCACACGGGAGAACCCGATACGCACCGGTGACGGGAGCGCTCTGGTCGTCACGCCAACCCGACCAGATGAAGGTAGGCCTCCTCGAGGGTCGGACGGGTGACCGTCAGATCTGCCAGCTCCCGGCCGTCAGCGCTGAGCTGCCTGATCAACTGGGTGGGGCGGTCGGTGGTCTCGACATGCACGCTGCCATCCTGCACCCACCGGACCGTGGCGGACAGACCGACGTGTTCGATGAGCTTGGCCGGCGGATCGACCGCCACCACTCGGCCGGCGGCGATCACTGCCACCCGATCCGCCAGTGCGGCAGCCTCTTCCAAGTAGTGGGTGGTCAGCAGGATGGTGGTGCCGTCGGCGGCCAGCGCCCTGATGAGCTCCCAGAACTGGCGCCTGGCCTCGGGATCGAATCCGGTGGTCGGCTCATCAAGGAACAACAACTCCGGGTTGCCGACGATACCCAGCGCGACGTCCAGTCGCCGGCGCTGGCCGCCGGACAGCGTGCGAACCCGGGCTCCCGATACCGCGCTGAGCCCGACGAGGTTCAGCACCTCGGCGGGGGCGCGGGAATGGCCGTAGCAACTGCCGAACATCCGCAGGGTTTCGTCGACCGTGAGCATCCCGGCATCACTGACTTCCTGCAGCACGATGCCGATCCGGGCCCGCCACCGCCGCCCCGCCGTGCCCGGGTCTTCACCGAGCACCCGTACCTCGCCGGCATCGCGCCGGCGATTACCTTCCAGGATCTCGATGGTGGTGGATTTCCCCGCGCCGTTGGGACCCAGGATGGCGAAGATCTCGCCCGCCAGCACGTCGAGGTCGAGGTCGTGCACGGCTTGGCGGCGTCCGTAGGCTTTGCACAATCCTCGCGCGTGAACCGCGCTCACGACTCACCCACTCCGGCAGTCGGATCCTCGAGTTCGGAGAGCAACTCACGCAGTTCGTCATCGGACAGCCCGCCGAGCAGCGCGTCGACCTCGCCGTCGGATTCCCCGCCGACTGCCGTCGGCGTCTCGGCCGGGCCGTGCCGGTGGTGCAATTCGGCCAGCACCCTTGCGGCCAGCGAGTTCACACTGACGCCCCGCAGGATCTCCAGCACCGAAAGGTCGATGGAGAACAAGGTGTTCACCCTGATCCGGAATTCCATCGCCATCATGGAATCCAGTCCGATGTCGTCGAGCATGTCATCGAGCCCGAAATCGTCGATACCGCAATCGAAGACCGTCGCCACAATGCGTTGGACGTGCTCGGCGACCACCGCGTGGCGCTCGCCTTCGGGTGTCGAAGCCAGAACGTCGAGGATCCCGTGCGCGTCGCCTTGGGAGGCATCCGCGTCGACGGTCTCCAACGCCGAGAACATGGCGGGTAGCCGGCCACCCAACCCCACCTCCCGAGCCCGACCCCAGTCCGCACTGATGGCGATGGCGTGGGGCACAGCCTGGTTGATCAGCCTGTCCAGGATCCGCACTCCCACGGCAGGGGTGATCAGCTCGATACCGCGTTGCGCGTAGATCTTCTCAAGCTTGAGTTCCTCGACCATGCCGACCGACCACGGCCCCCAGCCGATGGTCAGTGCCGGCAACCCCAGCGACCGCCGATAGTGGGCGAACGCATCCAAGAAGGCGTTCGCGGCCGCGTAGTTGGCCTGACCGGGCGCCGCGATCGCCGAGCCGGCCGAGCCGAACAGGACGAAAAAGTCGAGATTCTCTTCGATGAACGCGTCGTGCAATGCCCAGGTGCCGGAGATCTTGGGAGACAGCACTTTCAGGAAGTCGTCATCACTCATGTTGATCAGCAGCTGATCGTCGACGACACCCGCGGCGTGGATGATGCCCCGCACCGGTCGGCCGCCGGACCGGAGGTGCCGGTGCAGCCAGTCCCGGACCTGGTGCGCGTCGGTGACGTCCACACAAGCGGTGTCGACCTGCGCCCCGAGCCGTTCGACGGCCCTGATCGCATCGACGGTCGCGCGGTACGGATTGCCGTCTCCCAGGCTTGCCCAGCTGGCCCTGGGCGGGACGGCACTTCGCCCCAACAGGGTGATGTGCCGGGCCCCGCGGTCGGCCAGGTACGTCGCCACCACCCGGCCCAGGGCTCCGGCTCCCCCCGTGATGACGTAGGTGGCATCGGGATTGAGCTTGGTGGGAAACGGTTTGGTCAGTCCGCTACACGGCTGCAGGCGGGGCACGTAGGCGTGCTCACCGCGCAGGGCGATCTGGTCATCGGTCTGGGCGGTGAGCACCTGATCGCAGATTCGGGCCGCCACCATCGCAGGGTCGTCGCGGATGTCGATATCGACCAGCCCACCCCAATGCTCGGCGAACTCCTGATGCCCGATGACCCTGCCCAGGCCCCAGATCGGAGACTGCTGCACGGCAAGGTTTTCCGTACCGGGAACCGGCTGGGCGTTCGCGGTGATGAGATGTAGCCGCGGCTTCACGGTGTCATGCTCGGCAAGCGACTTCACCAGCCGCACGACGGTCAGCGCACCGATATCCGAATCATCCTTGAGCCCGCCGGATTCCGCACGGTCGGGGATATCGATCGGCCAGAAGTCCAGGATCCCGGCCAGGTCACCGTCGCGGTGCAGGTGCGCTTGCACCAGCTCCCGCGGGTGATCGGGGTTCCGGGAATCGACCAGCCAACCCTCGTCGGTGTCTGTGACGGCTCGGACGTCGGCGTGGCACACCGTACGAACACGGTGGCCGCGCGACCGCAGGCAGTCGGCCGCCGCCGCGCCGAAACCGGCTGTGTCACAGAGCACCAGCCATGACGACTCGGCGGCCACATCCGCCCTGGCGTCGTTCGGCGACAGGTCGGTCTGGCACCAGCGCAGTTCGTAGAGCCCCTTGTCGATCCGGTCGACCGACATGCGTGAGGAAGCACTCAGCGACTGCACGGTGAATCCGGTGAAGACGGCGAGGGTCGCACCGTCCGCCCCGCTGATCGTGATGTTGCTCTCGATGGCGTCCCTGGTCGCCGACAGCACGTCGACGTGCACCGTCATCGCCGACTCGGGGGCGCCGTAGACGGCGCAGCGCCGGATCCGGGTGGGCAGGAAAGGTTCGTCACCGTCGGCCTGGCCGCCGAAGGGGGCGCCGAACAGCGTTTGGAAGGCGCCGTCGATCAACGCCGGATGGAAGGCATACCAGTCGAGTTCGTCGCCGATACCCGCCGGGACGGCCAGGTCCGCGCGCGCCCAGTCGTGACCGGCGGTCACCGCGGTGACCGAGCGGAAGCGCTGCCCGTAGTCGAAGCCCAAGCTTGTGGTGTGCGTGTAGAACTCGTCGCCGGTCAGTGTGCTCACCTGATCGAGCGTGGGCTGTTCTGCCGCACGGGGCGCCGCGGGCAAGGCGTTCAGTTCGGCGGTGGCGGTGATCACCCACTTGCCCTCACCGTCCGCGGACGCGGTGAAGGCCGAGAACTCCACCGTGCCGTCGTCCTGGTTGACCGTGGTGCGCACGACGGGATCGCACGTGTCGTCGAGGATCACGGCGCGGCGCAGCACGAGATTGTCCACGCTGAGGTTCGAGCCGTATGTGTGCCGTGCCGCCGCCAGCGCCATCTCGACATAGACTGCGCCCGGCACCACCACGGCGCCCTGCACCCGATGATCGGCGAGGAACGGGTTGGTCAGCACCGAGAACTCGGCCTCCCACGTGGGGTGCACCGCACTGATCGGCTGACCCAGCAGCGGGTGTACCGGGTCGTAGAACAGGGCCTCCGAGACATCGGCGGTGTCGGTCCAGAACCGTTTGGACTGCCATGGGTAGGTCGGCAGTTTGAGCAGCCGCGCCCCCTCTGCCGGATTGAGCGCCGACCAGTCCAGGTCGTGGCCCAGGCAATACAACGAACCGGCACAATTCATCAGGGCGGGCAGGTCGTCTTCACGGCGACGCTGGGTGGCGAACACCGAAACACGCAGCCGACCAGCAGTTTCGGCGACGGATGACGCGAGCACCGGGTGCGGAGCCAGTTCGACGAAATGAGTGAACCCGTCGTCGAGCATGCGGCGAACGGCCGGTTCGAACACGACGGTGGCGCGGGTGTTCTGCCACCAGTACGCCGCCCCCGCCCGGTAGCCGTCCAACCGCTCACCGGTGACCGTCGAATACAGCGGCACCGCTGCTGGCCGGGATTCCAGATCCTCCAACGCGGCGAAGAGATCGTCTTTGATCGCGTCCATGTAGTGCGTGTGATAGGGCACGGCACCCGGCAGACGGCGGTGGAAGATCTGGGCGTGGTCGAGTTGACCGACGATGTCGTCGAGCACCGCGTCGTCTCCGGCGACCGTGACCGCGGATGGACTGTTGATGGCGGCCACCGAAACCCGCGCTCCGAATTCGGCACGGGTGGCATCGTCGAGTGTCTGCATCAGTGTCTCGGCGTCGACGCCCACGGCCAGCATGCGGCCCCGTCCGCTGGTGCGTTGTTGCAGACGGCTGCGGTGGTAGACCACCCGGACGGCCTGCTCGAAGCCGAGCAACCCGGCGAGGTAATGGGCGGCGACCTCGCCGGCGCTGTGACCGATGACGGCGTCCGGCGTGATCCCCCAGTGCGCCAGTTGTTCAGCGAGGGCGACCTGCACGGCGAAGTTCGCCGGCTGGGCGAACTGTGTTTCGGACATCCGCGAGGTCTGCTCGTCACGCCGCAATTCCTCCGAAAGCGACCATTCCACGTATCGGGACAGTTCACGGTCGGTGCGGGCGATGCTGTCGGCGAAGACCGGCAGGGTATCGAGCAGTCCGCGGCACATCCCCCACCACTGCGGTCCCATACCCGAGCACACGAAGGCCAGCTTCGGCCGATCGGCCGAAAGTCGTTCGGCGGCAATCTGTCCGCCGTCGGCCAGCTCGCGCAGTTGCCGGCGCGCGTCGCCGATACTCCCGACGAGAAAAGTGTGCCGGTGGTTGAGGTGGCTGCGCCGCTGACCGAGGGTGTAGGCGAGATCGGGCAGTCGGACCGTGGGATCGGCGGCCAGGTGATCGGCCAGCCGGCCGGCCATGGCCACCAGCGCACCCTCGCTGCGAGCTGACAGCGGTAACAACGTCGCCGACCGCAGGGGCGGCGCATCGGGCCGTGCCGACCGCAGGGGCGGCGCATCGGGCCGCGCCGAGAGTTCGGGCGGACCGGCCAGCACGACATGGGCGTTGGTGCCCCCGAAGCCGAACGAGTTGACCCCGGCAATGCGCGGCTGTCCCGCGGGGAACGGCCGGCCGGATGCCGGCACCTCGAGGCCCAGGTCGGACAGCGACACCGCCCGGTTGGGGTTGCGGAAGTGCAGCGTGGCCGGAATGTGCCCGTGTTTGAGCACCATGGCCGCCTTGATCAGACCGGCGACACCGGCACCGGCTTCCAGGTGGCCGATGTTGGTCTTGACCGAGCCGATCAGCAGGGGCCGCTGTGCCGGACGGTCGTGGGCGAGCGCCCGCGACAAGGCCCGCATCTCGATGGGATCGCCCACCGGGGTGCCGGTTCCGTGCGCCTCGACGTATCCGACGTCGCCTGGGTGCACCCCGGCCCGCCGCAGCGCCGAGGTGATGGCTGCCTGTTGGGCTTCCTCGCGGGGGACGGTGATACCGTCGGTGCGACCGTCCTGAGAGACGGCCGTCCCGAGGATCTGGGCGTAGATGTCGTCGCCGTCGGCGAGCGCCGCAGCCAGCGGTTTGATGAGGACCACGGCGGCGCCCTCACCGCGGGCGTACCCGTCGGCCGCGTCGTCGAACGCCTTGGACCGCCCTTCCGGGCTGAGGAAACCGCTGCGGGATTCGGCGATCGCGGTGTTGGGCCCGACCATGACGTTGACTCCGCCTGCCAGCGCCGCACCACATTCACCGTTCCAGATGCTTTGGGCGGCAAGGTGAACCGCCACCAGCGAACTCGAACATGCCGTGTCCACCGCCATGCTCGGGCCACGAAAGTCGAAGGCGAACGAGATGCGGTTGGCCAACATCGTCATCATCATCCCGGTGGCCGAGTGCGCCTTGAACCGGTATCGGCTGGCCCGCCCTTGGTTCTGCAACAGCTGATAGTCGAGGGTGAACCCGCCGACGAACACGCCCACGTCGGTGCCGGCCAGCCGGTCGGCGGGCACGCCGCCGTCCTCCAAGGCCTCCCAAGTCACCTCGAGCAACAACCTCTGCTGCGGGTCCATCGAATGTGCCTCGCGTGGCGAGATCCCGAAGAACTGTGGGTCGAACCGATCGATCTCGCGCAGGAATCCACCGCGGAGGGTCACGATCTTGCCGACCTTGCCCGGGTGCGGATCCCAGAAGCGCATGGCGTTCCATCGGGTCTGCGGTACGACACCGGTGGCGTCGACACCGCGGCAGAGCAGATCCCAGAATCTCTCCGGCGTATCGCCGTCGCCGGGGAACCGGCAGCCGATACCGACGATCGCCAGCGGCTGGGGCGGGGTGTCCGGCGCCGTCAAACCGTCACCGTCCGGCGTCCGCAGCGACCACCGCCGATTGCACCCATCATCGCCATCTGACCCCCGTCGACTTGCCGGTCCAGCAGTCATTCGTCGCCGGGTCACCGACGGATGGGTGCCGCCGGCGGATCAGCTTGCCTGCATGACGGGTGCGGCCGTGACGATCCAATCGGGGCTCACCGAGTGCTGGTGTTGCTCGCGGCGATAGATCTCGCGCAGCTCGCGCAGCAGCGCGTCGCGCTGCCAAACCTGCAGCTGAAGCGGGGTTTCGTCGTCGTCGAACGAGCTCGATTTGTCCGTGATCACGGTGTCGACGAGCTGACCCGCCACCTGCCGGAGCAACAGTGCGTTGGTCTCGAACCGGTCCAGGAAGCTCGCCGGCTCGTCCATCATCGCGGCGTGCAGGGTCACCATGAAGTTCAGTGGGGCGTACAGGTCGACGAAGTCGGCCGGTGCGTCGCGGTGCTCGATACGCGCCCACTCCCGAAAGAACCGCTGCATCCGGTTGCTCAGCGCGATGAGACCTTCGAGCTGCGGTACGAAGTCCGGTTCGTCGGCCACCCGGGTGAACCGGTCGTTCGCGTACAGCAGCCCGATGAATCCCCAGTAGAAGGCCACATCCCAGATGATCTTCGCCGACATCACCACGGGGGTGCCCATCAGGGTGTACTGCCCCTGGTACACCGCCAGCCACATATCGGTGAGTGAGCGGAACAGGGTGTCGCTGATCTGCGCGCGGGCGGTCACGTCCTCACCGTCGAGGTCGCGGGTGACCATATCGGTGATGAGTCCGTTGCCCACGGCCACGAGATCGAGCCCCGACGAGTACAGCGGATCCAGGAAGATTCCGGCGTCGCCGGTGATCGCCCAGCGCTGCGTGCCGTCGAAGGCCTTGGCGACGCCGTGGCTGTACTTCTTCATCACCCGGAAGTCCCTGATGAGGGCGTCGTCGGCGGCGAGCACGGCGGCACACTGCGGTTCGTGGACCCGCAACCAGGCCATGGCCTTGGGCAGCGTGTTGAACTCGTCGAACCGGTGGAAGTCCGGGTCGGCGACGATCCCCACGCTGGTCGCGCCGGACGCCAGCCGGATCAGCCACACCCAGTAACCATCTCCCATCAGATGATTGGTCGACATCGCGCGGTCCCCCTCGACGAGGCGGGCCTGCCAGCTCGGATCGTCACTCCATCGGCCGACGTCGATTTCCGTGGCGACGCGGAACCACACGGCGTTGCAACGATGCTCGTTGGCACGCTTGAGATCCAGCTGCCGGGCCAACGCACGATTCCTGCCGGAGGCGTCGACGACCCAGCGGGCGGTGATCTCGGTGCTGGTGCCGGTGTCCTGGCAGGTGACGGTGTGCGGGCCTGCGGTGCTCAACTGGACGGACCGCACCCGGCCACGGACGATGTCGACACCCGCGGCCAGACAGCGCCGGTGCAGTTCGTTCTCCAGCCTGCCGCGGTCGACCTGATAGGTCACCTGCGGGACGAAGCACGAACTCCCCAGCTCCATGCGGGCGGCGATATCGGAGTTGTCGCCCTTGGTGAAGAACATCCGCAAGCCCATCTTGCGCAGTTGGGCGGTGCTGAGGTGGTCCCCCAGACCGAGCCGATCCCTCAGGTAGTGCGCCGAGATCTCGACAGTGGACTCCCCGACGGTGTGGGTGATCTCGGGAACCGGATGCGTGCGCGGTTCGACCACCGCGATGCGGGTGTCCGGGCGGGATGCGCGCAGTTCCAACCCGAGAGTCAGGGCAGCCACCCCGCCACCGGCGATGACGACGTCATAGTCGATCGAACGACTGTCGTTGCGGTACAGCCGGTTACGTATCTTCTCGGCCAGCGCTGCGCGTGCCGCCGGACTCAGTTGTGCGATCTCCGCTCGAACGTCCACGCGTTTCTCCTCCCTGCACCGGGCACAAGGTTGTGTCGCACTTTCCGCCACGCTACACGCGCGGGCCGGGCTCCAACGCCGAAAGATCGGCAGCCCGGTGCCGGCCGTAGACGAATTCGAAGATCGGCGAGCACATCAGCGTCGTGACGATGGCGACCAGCACCAGCATGGTGAACAGGGTCGGCGTGATGATGCCGGCCTGCAGCCCGATGTTGAGCAGGATGAGTTCGATGAGCCCGCGCGCGTTCATCAACGATCCCAGCGCCAACGCCTCACGTGCGGGTACCCGGCACAGTCGGGCGGCGGCGGTGCACGCCAACCCTTTACCTGCGATCGCCACCACGAGCAGGGCGAGCGTGATCGCCCACAGCTGCGCACTGTTCACCAGGCCGATCTGTGTGTTCAGGCCGGAGTAGACGAAGAACATCGGCAACAACAGCGTCGTGGTGAGCGGTTCGATGATGTCGGTGAGGCGTTGGGCCAAGAACCCCGACGGCACGGCGGCGCCGAGGATGAAGGCCCCGAAAATCGCGTAGATGCCCACGACGTCGGTCAGCCACGCGCAGCCCATCAGGGCGATCAGAACCGTGCTGAGCATGGCGGGCGGGACACTGCGGCGCTGCTCGGCCGCCCGGCCGAGCACACCGAAGCCGCGCCGGCCCACTGTCAGCACCACGATGGTGTAGAGCACGCCGCCGCCGATCGCGACGACGGCCGTGGCGGCATTTCCGCGGTGCACCGCGAGGACCACCGCCAGGATGCACCAGGAGATCGCGTCGGCCGCCGCACCGCAGGCCAGCGCCAGGGTACCCAAAGGTGTACCGGACAGCCCTTTCTCGAAGATGATGCGGGCCAGCATGGGGAAGGCCGTGATGGCGATCGACGCCCCGAGGAACATCATCGCCATGGCGGGGGTGACGCCTGACCCGAAGAAGCCCCCGTTGCCGAGCAGGGGTAGGGCGGTGAGCGCACCGAGCGCCAGCGGCGCGACGATACCGGCGACCGACACCGCTGTCGCCGTGCCGGACCGCTCCTTGACGTGGTTGACATCGAAGTTCAGCCCGATCACGAACATGTACAGCACCAGCCCGACCTGGGCCACCGTGTAGAGCACGACGTTGGAGGTGCCGGCCGGGAACAGCTCGTGCTGCAGGCCTGGCGCGAACCGGCCCAGCAGTGAGGGGCCCAGCACCACCCCCGCGATCATCTCCCCCACCACGCGGGGCTGGCAGATCCGCTCGGCGGCAGCGCCGACCAGCCGGCACGCGCCGAGGATGACCGCCAGGGTGAGGAAGAAGTGGATCGCGATCTCTGCGGGCATACCCCCAGTCTGTTACACGGACGCGACTGAGCTCACCGAGATCGACAAGCCCACAGAATCGACGACCCCACCGAGATCGACGAAATGCCTCCGCCTCGCACTTCTTGTCCCAAAGGTGAGTTTGGGCGCAGGAGAGGTGTCAGAACCAGCTGTCGCGCATGTCCAGAGTGGTGCGGTCCAGGCTGGCCAGCAGATCCAGCTGCGGTGCCGTCTTGGGTAGTTCGTAGCGGTAGAAGTACTGGGCGGCTTGGCGTTTCCCGTCGTAGAAGTCGCCGTCCTTACCTGCCGCCGCCAGCACCTGTTCCAGCCAGATCCAGGCGATGACGATGTGTCCGAAGGCCTCCAGATAGACGGCGCTGTTGGCCATCGCGGCCTCGAGGTCACCGGAGGCGAACAGGCCGCCGGTCACCTCGACCAGCCGCTGCCACGCCGCGTCGAGCTGAGCACCGAACTCGTGATCACCGGCGGCGGCCACCGTCGCCGCGATGCGCTCGGACAGGGCCGCCATGCTGGCCCCACCGCGCTGAGTCACCTTGCGGCCCAGCAGGTCCAGACTTTGGATACCGTGCGTTCCCTCATGGATGGGGTTCAGCCGGTTGTCCCGGTAGTGCTGTTCGACGTCGTACTCGCGGGTGTAGCCGTAGCCGCCGAGCACCTGGATGGCCAGGTTGTTGGCCTCCAGGCACCACTGCGACGGCCAGCTCTTGGCCACCGGGGTCAGGATGTCCAGCAGGTCGGTTTCTCCGGTGTCGACCAGGCGCGCGCAGTACAGCGCCAGCCCTAGCGCACCTTCCACATAGGCCTTCTGCGCCAACAGCATCCGCCTCACGTCGGCATGCGCGATGATCGGTACCTGCGGGCTGGACGGATCCTTGACCAGCCGGCCCTGCGGGCGTTCCCTGGCGTACTCCAGCGATTTCAGGTAGCCGGTGTAGCCGAGTGACACCGCGCCCATGCCGACGGCCAGCCGCGCCTCGTTCATCATGTGGAACATGTAGACGATGCCGCGATGCGGTTCGCCGACCAGGTAGCCTTCGGCGCCGTCGAAGTTCAGCACGGTGTTGGTGATGCCGCGCTGGCCCATCTTGTGGTTCAGTCCGGAGATGGCGACGGTGTTGCGGGCCCCGATCGACCCGTCCGCATTGACCAGGAACTTGGGCACGATGAACAGCGAGATGCCCTTGGTGCCCGCCGGCCCGCCGGGGATCTTGGCCAGTACGAGATTGACGATGTTGTCGGTGAGTTCGTGCTCGGCACCGGAGATCCACATCTTGGTGCCGTGCAGCCGATAGGTGCCGTCGGGCTGGGGTTCGGCGCGGGTGGTGATATCGGCCAGCGACGATCCGGCCTCCGACAGCGCCATGGTGCCGGTGAAACGGCCGGCCAGCATCGGCTGCACCCATGTCGAAACCTGTTCGGGTGTACCGAATTTGGCGATCAGGTTGGCGTTGGCGATGGTCAGCATCAGATATCCGGAGGTGCTGACGTTGGCCGCCGAGATCCAGGCGAACCCGGCTTGGGCCACCGTTGCGGGCAGTTGTGCGCCGCCGAGTTCGGCGTCGAAGCCCATCCCGACCAGGTCCGCCTTGGCGAACGCCTGCAGCGCTTCCTTGACCTCCGGGATGACCGTCACCGTGGTGCCGTCGAAGGTGGGTTCGTTGGCGTCGCTGAGCTTGTTGTGCGGGGCGAAGTAGCGTTCGGCCAGCTGCTCGCAGAGATCGAGCACCCCGTCGAAGGTTTCGCGGGAATGCTCGGCGAACCGGGGCCGCGCCGTCAGCTCGTCGACCCGAAGCCATTCGTAGAGCAGGAAATCGAGGTCACGCCGGGACAGGATGGTCGACTTCATCGGACGGTGCTCACACCGCCGTCGACGGGGATCACCGCGCCGGTGATGTAACTGCTGGCCCGGCTGGCCAGAAATACCGCGATACCGGCCATGTCGTCGGGCTGCCCGACCCGGCCCAGCGGCAGCAGCGAGCCAACCGCTTCTTCCCCGGCCGCCAGCATCACCTTCGTCATCCGGGACGGAAACAGCCCCGGGGCAATGGCATTCACCAGAATCTTGGGCGCCAACTCACCGGCCAGATGCTTGGTCAGCATGTGCACGGCAGCCTTACTGGCACTGTAGGAGAAGTTGCCCCTGCCCTTCTCCGGCACCAGGAAGCCGTCGATGCTGCCGGTGTTGATCACCCGGGCGGGGTCCTCATCGGTGGCGGCAGCGGTCAGCAGCGGCACCAGCGCACGGGTCAGCAGGAAGACGCCCTTGACGTTGATATCGAAGACCTTGTCGAACCCGGATTCCGGGAACTCGTCGAACGGTGCACCCCAGGCCGCCCCGGCATTGTTGAACAGCAGGTGCACGGCGTCCTCTTTCGCCGCCACCGCGGCGGTCAGTGCGTCCACCCCCGCCGCGGTGCCCAGGTCCGCGGGGATGCCCTCGACGGCACCCAACGGCGCCAATTCGGCCACCACCGCGTCCAGTTCGTCCGCCTTGCGGGCCGCCAGGTACACCTTGGCCGCCCCGGCCTGCAGCAGCCCGCGCGCGATCATCACGCCGATCCCACGACCACCGCCGGTGACCACGGCGACCTTGCCGTCGAGCCGGAACAGGTCACTCATGGCTGGCGCCGCCGAGCGGTTCCGCGGTGCGAACCGCCTCGTCGCGGATCAATCCGCGCAACAGGGCGGTGCTGAACTCCACCGCGATCTCCTGGGCCGTGCGGCGGCCGTGCGGGCGCAGCCAGCGGTAGGCGCCCAGCGTCATGCCGATATAGCCGAGGGCCAGCACATGGGAATCGCAGTCGTAGAACTCGCCGCTGGCGATGCCCCGGTCGATCACGTCGCGAACGTGCTCGTAAACGGTGGCCTCGGCCTTGCGGATGTATTCGACCTGTTCCTCGGTGAACCACTCGGTGATGTAGGGGCCCTCCTGGAAGTAGACGGCGGCCGCCTCCAGATCGTTGGCAATGCCGGTCAGCAGCCGCCGGGTGAAGTGGTAGATGGTCTCGCGGGCCGATGCGGTCGGGTCGTCGTGCAGCGCGTCGACGGTGAAGTCGGCGGTGGCCTTGTAGATGTCCCAGAGGATCAGCGACTTGCTCGCGTAGTAGTGGTAGACAGTGGCCTTGTTCAGCCCGACGGCGTCGGCGACGTCATCCATCCGGGTGCCGTGATATCCGCGAGCTGCGAAGAGCTTGGCGGCGACGGCCAGCAATTCTTCCCGCCGGGACGACCCATTGGTGGGTTCGGTGGACATGACAACTCGCTATCTGCAGACCGGGCGACCGGTGACCAATCAACTGGTTGGCCAGTCTAGGCAATCGGGCGGTTCGGATGTCAGACCCGGGCCCGATCGCGTTAGACTCGACCAAACGAGGCCAGGCTGGGGAGGCACCTAATGGATCCGAATCCGGATTACGACATCAGCGACGAGGGTGAGTTCTTCTTCAGCTGGCTGGCCTGGGGTCTGCGCGGCGTGTACCCGCCGCCGGCGTACCCACCGGTCTAGGCCGATCACCACAAAAGGCACCCGCCGCGGCGGGTGCCTTTTTGCTGCGATTTGTGGAGCCGCACCCGTAATGGGTACGGCTACGGCTCCACAAATCGCTAGGCCGCGGCTGCCTTGACGGCCTCGCCCACCTCGTCCTTGAGCCGCAGGAACTCCGGGGACCGCCGCAACTCGCCCGCGTCGACGCCGGAGCGGGGCAACTCCGATGACAGGTCCAGCGCCACCTTGCCGGGACGACGGGTCAGCACCACGATCCGCGAGCCCAGGAACGCCGCCTCGTCGGCGCTGTGCGTGACGAACACCGTGGTGCGACCCGACTCCGCGCTGACCTGCCGAACGTCCTCCTGCAGCCGCTCCCGGGTCAGCGCGTCCAGCGCCGCGAAAGGTTCGTCGAGCAGGAACAGCGGGGCCTCGGCGGCCAGTGCGCGCGCGATCGCGACCCGCTGCTGCTGACCACCGCTGATCTCCCAGATCTTGCGGTCGCCGGTACCCTCCAGCCCGACCCGCTCGAGCAGCTGCGCGCGCCGCTCGGCCCGGCGCTCGCGCGGCACCTTGGCGTACTTGAGCGCCAGGTCGATATTCCCGGCGACGGTGCGCCACGGGAACAACCGCGGCTGTTGGAACACCACACCCGAGGTGACGCCGGGGGTGGGCGCCGTCCCGGACACCTGCACGGCGCCCTCGCTGGGAGACTCGAAGCCGGCGATCAACCGCAACAGCGTGCTCTTGCCGCACCCGGACGCGCCCACCAGCACCAGGAAGGCGCCCGGCTCGACGTCCAGGTCGACCGGGCCCAGCGCGGTCACTGCGCCGGAACCCTTGCCGTACCGATGCGCGACGTTGCTGATCAGCAGCCGGCCGGCCGGCTCACTGTTTGGTGAGGACATCGGGTAATCCCTTGGTGTAAACGGCATCCTGGAACGTCTTCAGCGGTGCCGCGGCCGGGATCTGCAACTGGGCGGCCAGGAACTGCGACGCGCTCTCCAGGTTGGTCGCAATATTGCCCGGCTTGCCGTCGGCGCCCAGCCACTGCGCGGACGACACCTGCTCCGGGGTCAGGTAGACCCCCTGCTTGAGCTGTCCCGCAACGTCTTCCGGAGTCAGCCCGATCTCCCCGGCGATCGCCTTGGCGGCCGCGGTGGGGTCATCGTGGATCAGTCGCAGCGCCCTGGCCTCCTGCTGCCGCCACACATCCACCACATCCGGGTGCGCCGAGGCGAATTCGCTCGAGACCACGCCGAGATCGAGAGTGGGCTTGCCGTCGGTGGCCAGCTGGCGGCTGGTGATCAGGTCTTTCCCGGTCTTGCGCAGTTGGTCCAGGGTGGGCAGCCAGGTGTAGGCCGCCGCGATGTCACCGCGATCCCACGCCGCCAGGATCGCCTGCGGCTGCAGGTCGATGAGCTGAACATCGGCCGGGCTCAACCCATTCTGCGCCAGCGCGGCCAGCAGGCTGTAGTGCGCGGTGGAGGCGAACGGGGTGGCCACCCGCTTGCCTTTGAGGTCGGCGATCGTGGTGATACCGGTGCCGTTGCGGGCGACCAGGGCCTCGTTGTCACCGGCGACGTCCAGCACGAAGGCCACCTGGTACGGGATGTTCAGCGGCGCGGACAAGCCACGGGCCACCGGGCTGGAACCGAGCGCACCGAAGTCGAGTTCCTTGGCGATGAATGCGGTGTTCACGTCGGCCCCGGAGTCGAACTTGGTCCATTTGATGTTGTAGTCCGGCAGTGCCTGTTCCAGCCACTTGCTGTTCTTGACGATCAGGTCACCGCTCGGAAAGGACTGGTAGCCGATGCGAATGGTGGGCTTCTGCGCGTCCTGCCCGGAATGGTCCACCGCGCAGCCGGCCAGTGCCAGCATCGAGACCGCGGCAGCGGCGAGTAACGCCTTGATTCTCATATCTTCCCTCTCCACGGAACGGCCCGCCGCTCGGCAGCCCGCAGTACACCGTCGATCACCAGACCGGAGATGCCGATGGCAAAGATCCCGACCAGCACGACCGGTGTGTTGTTGTAATTGCTTGCGTCCTTGACCAATCCGCCGATACCGGGGATACCGTTGAACAGTTCGGCGGCCACCACCGAGGAGTAGGCCATCCCGACCGCCAGCCGGATTCCGGTGAACGTCTCCGGCAGCGCCGAGGGCACCACGACATCCCGGATCACCTGGGCACGCGTGGCGCCCAGCGCGCGGGCCGCCTCCTGCAGGCCGACGGGCGCGGCCACCACCGCCGCCGTGGTGGCCACCGCCGCCGGGGGCAGGGCGGCCAGTGCCAGCAGGGTGATCTTCGGTGCCTCGTCGATACCCAGCCAGATGACCAACAGGAAGAAATAGGCCAGCGGCGGCAGTGCGCGCAGGAAGGTCAGCCACGGCTCCAGCACGCTGCGCAACCAGCCGACCGAACCCATCAGCAGGCCCAGCAGCACGCCCAGCACCACACCGATGGCGACGCCGGCGAACACCCGGCGCAATGTCATGTACAGGTGCTCCCACAACAGGTAGCCCGCATAGCCGCGGGTGCCGTCGTGGGTGGTCGAGATGTCGACGAAGGCGCGCCACACCGTGGCGGGGTAGGGCACGAAGGTCTGGTTCCAGATTCCGGCGGCGGCCACCAGCTGCCACACCACGAAGAAGACGAGCACCGACAGCAGCGGCAGCCCAGCGCGGGTCAGCACGGCCCGCCACCGGCCGGAGCCGGCGACGGGAGGCGGCGCGGCACCGACCTCCTCGTCCGGGGTGATACCCGAGGTGATATCGACGAAGACCGACACGTTCTACCTGGCTCTCTGTGCACCGAACCGAATGGACGACGCGCTCGTACGACAGCAGTGCGGTGGTGTCGAGGTCACGCCGCCCTTTTATATGGCGACGTGAACGCGAGGTGAATAGCTGCGCTCACAGCGAGCTTTAAGCGGGCGCATCAAACCCGGCGGCGTTCACAGACTCCCGGATCCGCCCGTCGTTGCGCGGGTCTGGGTTTTGTCCTGGGACAATTCGGCAACAATGAGGTGAGCGACGGTAGGAGGCGACCTTTGTCGATTGCGCCCGGTGAGCGGTTTGCCGGTTACACCGTCGTGCGCCTCCTGGGCTCCGGCGGCATGGGCGAGGTCTATCTGGCCCAGCACCCGCGGCTGCCGCGCCAGGACGCCATCAAGGTGCTGCGCAAGGATGTCAGCGCCGACACCGAGTACCAGGCCCGCTTCGACCGGGAAGCCGACTTCGCCGCCGACCTCATGCACCCCAGCATCGTGCGGGTGTACGACCGCGGTGAGTACGAGGGCCAGCTGTGGATCTCGATGGAGTACGTCGAGGGCACCGACGCCGGCCAGCTGCTGCGCGAGCACGGTGCCCTATCCGCCGGCGAGGCGCTGCACATCGTCGGCGCGGTGGCCGACGCCCTGGACTACGCGCACCAGCGCAAGCTGCTGCATCGCGATATCAAGCCCGCCAACATCTTGCTCACCGATATCGGCGCCGAGTGGCCGCGAGTGCTGCTGGCCGATTTCGGCATTGCTCGCCGGATGGGCGAGGCCAGCCGACTGACCGCGACCAGCATGACCGTCGGCACCGTGGCCTACGCCGCGCCGGAGCAGCTGATGGGTGGCGACGTCGACGGCCGAGCCGACCAATACTCCTTGGCGGCAACAGCTTTCGAGCTGTTGACCGGTTCGCCGCCCTACCTGCACGACAACCCGGCCGCGGTGATCAGCCAGCACATCACCGCCCCTCCGCCGGCGATCGCCGGCCGCCGACCAGACCTCGCCGGGCTGGATCCGGTGCTGTCACGGGCGCTGGCCAAGGCACCGGCCGACCGCTTCGACAGCTGCGCGGAGTTCGCGGCGGCCCTGCGGGCGAGCATCGGCGCACCCGCCGATCTCACGATGCCGGCCCACGTGTTCCGCACCCCCGAGAAGCCGCCCCGGAGCCGCCGCGGGCGACTGGTCCTGGCGGCGGTGGCCGTGCTGGCCGCGGCCGGCGTGGCGCTGGCCGCCTACTTGGTCGGCGAGCGCGAACCCGACACCCACCACACCGCCGCACCCAATGTGCCGGTCGTCCTCATCGGCGCGGACTGCGCCACCCTCGGCGCGGCCGGTCAGAGCAGCTCCGGGGAGAAGGCCTATTGCGCCCGGCTGCCGAGCACCGGGGACATCATGTGGTCGCTGTACTCGGGCACGGTTCCGGTCCCGGCCGCTCCGCCCGCCGCCACCGACCAGGTCTACCCGCCGGGGATCGAGCAGCAGGTCCAGGTGTGTGTCACCGAGACCCATCAGGACCGCGCGACCTGCCGCGAGAACATCCGGCGCGGGAATCTGGTGGGACCGCCGTGACCGAGGTGCACGGCCGGATCTGGCGCGACGGCACCCCCGTCGACGGGTTCACGTTCTCAGCCATCTCGGACTGCCTGGCCGCCGAGGACACCCTGGTGTGGGCCGACATCTACAACCCCGATCACGAGTCCCTGCGTCGGCTTGCCCAGGAACTCAGGCTCAACGTGTGGGCCGTGGAGGACGCCATCGCACCGATGGAACGCACCAAGGCGTCGGTGTACCACACCCACACCTTCTTCACGGTGTACGCGGTGGACACCGTCGATCCCGATGACGACACCACCGCCACCCTGGTCAAACACCGGATCTCGGCGTTCGTGCTGCCGCGCGGTCTGATCACCGTACGGCTGCCGCCCATCGGTGCCGACGGCGCCGATGATCTCGACATGGCGCAGGTGTCGCAGCGGTTCGACGAACTCGGCGGACAGGAGCACGGCGTCGGCGCCCTGGTGCACGGCCTGCTGGACGTGGTGGTCGACGGTCATTTCGAGGCGGTGCAGAGCCTCGATGACGCGATCGAGTCGCTCGAGGACGAATTGTTCGACGAACGCGGGCCGCGACACGGGCTGCAGCGACGAACCTTCCGCATGCGCAAGGACCTGGTTCAGCTGCGCCGGGTGGTGCTGCCGATGCGCGAGGTCGTCAGCACCATCCAGCACCGCCGGTTGGACTCCAAGACGGCGCCCGAGCTGGATCCCTTGTACGCCGACCTGTACGACCACGTGCTGCGTGCCTCGGAATGGACCGAATCGCTGCGGGACATGGTCACCACCGTCTTCGAGACCAACCTGTCCCTGCAGGACGCCCGGCTCAACACGGTGATGAAGAAACTCACCAGCTGGGCGGCCATCATCGCGGTGCCGACGGCCATCACCGGCTTCTACGGGCAGAACGTCAACTACCCCGGCATCAACACCGTCGTCGGCTTCATCGCCAGCTCGACGTTGATCGTGGTGCTCGTCGTGGTGCTCTACGTGATGTTCAAACGCCGCGACTGGTTGTGAACATTCGTTCACCGTTTCAGGGGTGGCCGACGCCGACCCGGCATACGGATGCGAGACTCTTCCGATGATCATCGCGATACCGCGCGAGTCTCAACCGGGTGAGACGCGCGTCGCCGCCACACCGCAAACCGTCGGGCAGATCATCAAGCTGGGCTATTCGGTAGTGGTAGAGCCCGGCGCCGGTGCAGCCTCCAGCTTCTCCGACGCGGCGTACACCGACGCCGGCGCCGATATCGGCGACCCCTGGCAGGCCGATGTGGTGCTGAAGGTGAACGCACCGACCGACGCAGAGATCGCCGCGCTGCGCGACGGCGCGACGCTGGTCAGTCTCCTCTCGCCGGCGCTGAATCCCGAGTTGGTCGAGAAGCTGTCCGCGCGGCCCATCACCGTGCTGGCCATGGACGCGGTGCCGCGCATCTCGCGGGCACAGTCGCTGGACGTGCTGTCCTCGATGGCCAATATCGCCGGCTACCGCGCCGTGGTCGAAGCGGCACACGCCTTCGGCCGGTTCTTCACCGGTCAGGTGACCGCCGCGGGCAAGGTGCCGCCGGCCAAGGTGTTGGTGGTGGGCGCCGGGGTGGCCGGCCTGGCCGCGATCGGCGCCGCGGGCAGCCTGGGCGCCATCGTGCGGGCCACCGACCCGCGGCCGGAGGTCGCCGATCAGGTCGCTTCGCTCGGCGGGGAGTACCTGTCCGTGGCGAACGAGAAAGCCGAGGTGTCGGCCACCGGCTACGCCAAGGAGATGGACGACGACTACAAGGCGCGTGAGGAGGCGCTGTACGCCGAGCAGTGCAAGGACGTCGACATCATCATCACCACCGCGCTGATCCCCGGCCGTCCCGCACCGCGGATCATCACCGCCGAGATGGTGGCTTCGATGAAACCCGGCAGCGTGATCGTCGACATGGCGGCGGCCAACGGCGGCAATGTCGAGGGCACCGTGAAAGACCAGGCCGTCGTCACCGCCAACGGCGTGACGATCATCGGCTACACCGACCTCGCCGGCCGGCTGCCCGCCCAGGCCTCCCAGCTGTACGGGACCAACCTGGTCAACCTGCTCAAGCTGCTGACGCCGGAGAAGGACGGGCAGCTGGTGCTCGACTTCGACGACGTCGTGCAGCGCTCGGTGACCGTCGTGCGCGACGGGGAAACCACCTGGCCCCCACCACCGGTGCAGGTCTCGGCCGCCCCCGCTGCCGCCGCGTCGGCCGCCCCGGTCGAGGCGGCGAAGGCCAAGGAGCCGATGTCGACCGGCCGCCGGCTGGGTCTGACCTTTGCCGCGGCCGCGGCGCTGTTCGTGTTGATCGCGATCTCGCCGGTGGCGCTGCAGGTGCACCTGACGGTCTTCGCGCTGGCGATCGTGATCGGCTATTACGTGATCGGCCACGTGCACCACGCGCTGCACACCCCGCTGATGTCGGTGACCAACGCCATCTCCGGCATCATCGTCGTCGGCGCGCTGCTGCAGATCGGCCACGGCAACCTGCCCATCACCGTGTTGGCCGCGGTGGCGATCCTGCTCGCCAGCATCAATGTGTTCGGTGGCTTCGCGGTGACGCGTCGCATGCTCGGAATGTTCTCGAGGAGCTAAATCCGTGTTCTCCGTTGAAACCGCCGCCACGGCGGCGTACGTCGTCGCCGCCCTGCTGTTCATCCTGGCACTGGCCGGACTGTCCAAGCACGAAACATCAAAGGCCGGAAACACTTTCGGCATGGCCGGGATGGCCGTCGCACTGATCGCGACCATCGCCCTCGCGCTGGACCGGCGCATCGAGCCACTCGGGCTCGGACTGCTGGTCGGTGCGATGGCGATCGGCGCGGCGATCGGTCTGTGGCGGGCCCGGGTGGTCGAGATGACCGGGATGCCGGAGCTGATCGCGCTGCTGCACAGCTTCGTCGGTCTGGCCGCGGTGCTGGTCGGCTGGAACGGTTACCTGCACGTCGAGGCGAACGCCGCCGGCGCCGAGGCCGCGCACCTGGCCGGCGAGGGCATGCTCGGCATCCACTCGGCCGAGGTGTTCGTCGGTGTGTTCATCGGTGCGGTCACCTTCACCGGGTCGATCGTCGCCAATCTCAAGCTGTCGGCGCGGATCAAGTCCGCCCCACTGATGTTGCCCGGCAAGAACTTCCTCAACGTCGGCGCGCTGGTGCTGTTCTTCGCACTGACGGTGTGGTTCGTCATCGCGCCGGCACTGTGGCTGCTCGTCGTCGTCACCGTGCTGGCGCTGCTGCTGGGCTGGCATCTGGTGGCCTCCATCGGCGGCGGCGATATGCCGGTGGTGGTGTCGATGCTCAACAGCTACTCCGGTTGGGCCGCCGCGGCGTCGGGCTTTCTGCTGTCCAACGATCTGCTGATCATCACCGGCGCGCTGGTCGGCTCCTCGGGTGCCTACCTGTCCTACATCATGTGTAAGGCGATGAACCGGTCGTTCATCTCCGTGATCGCCGGCGGTTTCGGGATCGAGGCGGGCCCGGCCGACGACAAGGACTACGGCGAGCACCGGGAGATCACCGCCGAGGGCGCGGCCGAGCTGCTGACATCCGCCAGCTCGGTGATCATCACGCCCGGGTACGGCATGGCCGTGGCCCAGGCGCAGTACGGCGTCGCCGATCTGACCCGCAAGCTGCGTGAGCGCGGGATCAACGTCCGGTTCGGTATCCACCCCGTCGCCGGCCGGCTGCCCGGCCACATGAACGTGTTGCTGGCCGAGGCCAAGGTGCCCTACGACATCGTGCTGGAGATGGACGAGATCAACGACGACTTCCCCGAGACATCGGTGGTACTCGTCATCGGCGCCAACGACACCGTCAACCCGGCGGCGTCGGAGGATCCCGGTTCACCCATCGCCGGCATGCCGGTGCTGACGGTGTGGAACGCCGAGAACGTCATCGTGTTCAAACGGTCGATGGCATCCGGGTATGCCGGCGTGCAGAATCCGCTGTTCTTCCGGGAGAACACGCAGATGCTCTTCGGCGATGCGCGCGACCGGGTCAACGACATTCTTGCCGCGTTGTAACGCTTTTCGCGAAGATGGCCGTCACCCCTTCGGGTGGCGGCCATCTTTGGTCAGACCGTAGGTGAGCAGTGCCGCCAGTTCGCCGTAGGCGGCGGCATCGCTCAGGCCGGTCGCCGCGCGGACGCCGCGCTGTTGGATGCGGACCATCATGGTGGCGATCAGGTCGGCCGCAAACGACGCGTGCACGGCGCGGTACGTCCCGTCGTGCACCCCTTCCTCGATCAGTTCGCGTACCCGCCGGGCCGCGGCCTCGGTGTTGGCCTGGTACACCTCACGCGCGGGGGCGAATCCGTTGAGGTCGGTCATGAACGCCTCGGAGGCGACGGACAACTCGGCGCCGACCGCGGTGAGATAGGCCGCGACGCGGTCGGTGTCCGCGTGGTGCAGCCGGGCCTCGACGGCCACGGTGGCCCGTTTGAAGAAGTGCACGGTGACCCGGCGGACCAGTTCGTCCTTGCTCGCGGCCAGCGAGTAGAGCGTCGACTTGGAGCACCGCAGCCGCGCCGCGATCTGATCGAGCGTGAGGTGACCGAAGCCCTCGGCCAGGAACAGGCCCAACAGATCGTCGAACAGCGCGGTTTGCCGACGCGTCGCGAAACGGGGGTCTAGCTGCTCGAACATCCCCTAATAGTACTGGAGACGATCATTTAGTACTGTTTTGATATGCCCGTAGACCGCCTGCTCCCCACCGACGAAGCCCACGAGCTCATCGCACTGACCCGCGATATCGCCGACAAGGTGCTCGACCCGATCGTCGATGCCCACGAGAAGGCCGAAACCTACCCCGAGGGCGTATTCGCGCAATTGGGCGCGGCCGGACTGCTCAGCCTTCCCCAGCCCGAGCAATGGGGCGGCGGCGGCCAGCCCTACGAGGTGTACCTGCAGGTGCTCGAGGAGATCGCCGCGCGGTGGGCGGCCATCGGCGTCGCCGTCAGTGTGCACAGCCTGTCCTCGCACGCGCTGCTGTCCTTCGGCACCGACGAACAGAAGAACCGCTGGCTGCCGGGCATGCTGTCCGGCGAGCAGATCGGCGCCTACAGCCTGTCCGAACCCCAGGCGGGCTCCGACGCCGCCGCGCTGCGCTGCGCCGCGGCGCGAGAAGGTGACGGTTATGTCATCAACGGCTCCAAGGCGTGGATCACCCACGGCGGCAAGGCCGATTTCTACACCCTGTTCGCCCGCACCGGCGAGGGATCCAAAGGCGTCTCCTGCTTTTTGATCCCCGGCGATGCCGAGGGTCTGTCCTTCGGCAAGCCGGAGGAGAAGATGGGCCTGCATGCCGTCCCGACCACCTCGGCGTTCTACGACAACGTCCGCCTCGACGCCGACCGGCTGATCGGCGTCGAGGGTCAGGGTCTGCCGATCGCGTTCTCCGCACTCGACTCGGGCCGGCTCGGCATCGCCGCGGTGGCCGTCGGCATCGCCCAGGCCGCACTGGACGAGGCGGTGCGCTACGCCAAGGAGCGAACGACGTTCGGCCGCAAGATCATCGACCACCAGGGCTTGGGTTTTCTGCTGGCCGATATGGCTGCCGCGGTGGCCGGGGCGCGGGCCACCTACCTGGACGCGGCACGGCGCCGCGATCTCGGATTGCCCTACTCCGCACAAGCCAGCGTGGCCAAGCTGCTCGCGACCGATGCCGCGATGAAGGTGACCACCGACGCCGTGCAGGTGTTCGGCGGCGTCGGCTACACCCGCGACTTCCGGGTGGAGCGCTATATGCGCGAAGCCAAGATCACCCAGATCTTCGAGGGCACCAACCAGATTCAGCGGCTGGTGATCGCCCGGGGGCTCTGACCCAACTGCTCGGCGGATTCCGGCGGGGAGGTCACCGTGACCGTGGTCCCCCGGCCGGGCGCCGAGCCGACGTCCATGGCCCCACCCATCGCGTCCACCCGGACCAACAGCGAGCCCAGCCCGATATGACCGGCGGCCAGCCGTTCGGCCACCAGGGACGGGTCGAACCCGACACCGTCGTCGGACACCGTGAGCACCACCCGGTCACCCACCCGCACCAGGCCAACCGACGCCGTCGTGGCGTGCGCGTGCTTGCCGATATTGACCAACAACTCACGCGCGGCCCGGTACATCAGCGCCTCGGACTCCGGCTTGCCCACCTCTTGCAGCTCGGTGTGCACCTCGCACTGGTAACGAGACTCGAACTGGCGCACCAACTCCTGCACACCGGCCGTCAGACCCAGCTGCGCCAGCACCTGCGGATGCAGTTCGGTAACGGTGGAACGCAACTGTTTGGCGGTGTCCTGCAGGGCGGCGTGCACCGCATCCAGCGCGGGATCGGGCATCCGCTCCCGCACCTCGTCGAGTTCCATCCGGGCGGCCAGCAGCGTCTGCAGCGGCCCGTCGTGCAGGGTCTCGGCGACCTCGCGGTTGTGCTGTTCGTCGGCCTGCATCGCCTCCGACACCAGTTGGCGACGGACCTCCAACAGGGTCTTGACCCGCGCCGAACGGCGGGACAGCACAAGGCATAACGCGGTGGTGGCCACCGCCAACCACAGCAGGAACCCGAAGTGGGTGTACACCATGTTCGGTAGCCCGATGCGGTCGTCGCGCTTGGAGTAGACGATCCAGACCGACAGATACGCAGCGGCCGTGAGGGTTCCGATGATCCCGGTCATCCACGGGCGGTCCTGGAACGCCACCGAGATCGGCAGCAGGAAGAACACCGGCAGCAGCGCCGCCGTCGCACCACCGGACACCACACACAGCACCACGATGACGAGTACGTCCACACCGGTGGAGGCCCAGTCCGCCCACCGCGGCAGCGGTCCGCGCAACGCCACGATCAACCACACCACGGCCGCGACGGCGTAGCCGCCCAGTACCACCGCGTAGAGGCCCGGCAGCCAGTGGTCGACCTCCCAGATCCACACCAGCACCGCGATCAACGCGATCAGCGGCAGCCGCAGCGCCGCGGAGACCCGCACCGGTTCGGCCGAGAAGAAGGCGACGACGCCCGCCATGTCAGTCCAGCAGCTTGCGGCGCATCGCTTCGGCCACCGCGGCGGCCCGGTCGCCCACGCCCAGCTTTTCGTAGAGCCGCTGCACATGTGTCTTCACCGTCGACGGGGCCAGGTACAGCTCCTTGGCCATCGCCGGAATGCTCAACCCGCGCGCGATCATCGCGAGCACCTCCCGCTCGCGGGCGGACAGGGCCGGCACATCGGGCTCGTTGCGGCGGCGGATCTCACCGGCCAACGATGCGGCCAGCGCGGGCGCGATGACATCACGGCCGCGGGCACAGTCGAGCACCGCACTGACCAACTCGCCGCGGGTGGACTCCTTGGACAAGAACCCGGCCGCGCCGTCCTGTAAGGCCTTGTAGACGATGGCCGATTCATCGTGTGCCGAGATCAGCAGCACCCGGGTGGGCAACCCGTCGCGGGTCACCGCGGCGGCCACCTCCGAACCGTCCATGTTCGGCATCCGGTAGTCGAGCAGCGCCACGGCCGGGTGGTGGGTGCGAATCGCCTCCAGTGCCGCCGCCCCGTCCTCGGCCTCGGCCACCACGTCGATCGAGCCGCTGGCCACCAGCGCGCGCACCACGCCGTCGCGAAACATCGGATGGTCGTCACCGACCACCACGCGCACCTTCTGGGCCGAGTCCTGCATGCGCGTCAGCTTGTCACAGCGGGCCGGTCCCGACACGCCGAACCAAAATGCCTGTTTGCGGTGCCCGGACCGGAAGAGTCACCGGTATGGACGTTGACGACCTGCACTGGTTCGTGGTGCTGGCCGAGACCGAACATGTCACCGACGCGGCAGCCGAGCTCGGCATCAGCCAGCCGACGTTGTCCCGTGCGCTGGCCCGGCTGGAGACCCAGGTGGGTGCGCCGCTGTTCGACCGGGTCAACCGCCGGCTGCAGCTCAACGCCTACGGTCGCATTCTGCTCGAGCATGCTCGCCGCGCCATCGCCGAAATACGTTCGGCCACCGAGCATATCGCCGCGCTGCGTGATCCGGAGACCGGCCTGGTGCGGCTGGCGTTCCTGCATTCGCAAGCCAGTGGATTCGTGCCGGACCTGTTACAGCTGTTTCGGATCACCGCACCCCGGGTGCGCTTCGAACTGTTCCAGGGTGCGGCGCACGATATCGCCGAACGGCTGGCCGACGGCGCGTCCGACCTGGCGATCACCGCACCGCGCCCACCGGGGCTGGCCTGGCGCGGGCTCTACGTGGAGCGGCTGTGCCTGGCGGTGCCGCGCGCCCACCCGTTCGCGCGACGGACCCGCATCCGGCTGTCCGATGCCGGCGACGAGCCGTTCGTCGGGCTGGCCCCGGGCTTCGGATTGCGCCAGCTCACCGACGAACTGTGCGCCGAAGCCGGGATCGATCCGCCCATCGTCTTCGAGGCCATGGAGATCCCGACGATGGAGGGGTTGGTGGCCGCCGGGTTCGGGGTGGCCGTCGTCCCGGTGCCTCGACCGCAGCGCGCCGAGCCGGGCGCGGCGTACATTCCGCTCACCGCGGCCGCCGCCAAGCGGCAGATCGGGCTGGCGTGGAACGACGCCCGTGAGCTGCCGCCCGCGGCGGCGCGGGTCATCGAGTTCATCATTCATAATCGTCATGACCTTGCCGAAACCTATGCATTGGACACATAGAAACCGCCGTCCTACCGTCGGCTGAGTGACCGCATCCCTGACCTCGACCGGCTGGCAGGGGCATCCACGTGGATCGGCGGACTATCGCCGCCTGCTCGTCGCCCTGTTCTGCGCGGGCGTCGCGACCTTCGCCCAGCTGTACTCACCACAAGCCGTGCTGCCATTGATCGCCGCCGACCTCGGCACCGGCGCCGCCCACGCCGCACTGACCGTCTCGGCAGCCACGGTGGGCCTAGCCCTCGGTGTGATCCCGTGGTCGGTGCTCGCCGACCGGATCGGCCGGGTGCAGGCGATGACCATATCGGTCACGGCGGCAACGATTCTCGGGTTGCTGGTGCCGTTCGCCCCGACCGCGGCCCTGCTGTTGGGCGGCCGGCTGATCGAGGGGCTGATGCTCGGCGGTGTGCCGGCCGTGGCCATCGCGTACCTGACCGAAGAGATCGCGGCCGGCCATGCGGCCCGCGCCGCGGGCACCTATGTGGCCGGCACCACGATCGGCGGGTTGAGCGGACGACTGATCACCGGACCGATCGCCCAATACACCGACTGGCGGGTCGGTGTCCTCACGGTGGCGGTGCTGTGCGCCCTGGCCGCAACGGCTTTCGTCAAGTTGGCGCCACGCGCCCGCGGCTTCGCCCCGTCCCGTGGCAGCGATCTGGGCCGCAAGCTGCTGACGAACGTGCGCTCACCCCGGCAGCTGGTGTTGTTCGCCCAGGGCTTCCTGCTGATGGGCGGGTTCGTCGCGATGTACAACTTCCTCGGCTTCCGGCTGACGGCAGCACCGTTTCACCTTCCGCAGACCGTGGTCAGCCTGGCCTTCCTGGCCTATCTGGCCGGCACCTGGGCTTCGGCGCGTGCCGGCGCCGAAGCCGGGCGGTTCGGGCGCCGCCGCGTGCTGCTGGCGTCGACCGCGACGATGATCGTCGGCACCGCAATAACCCTCAGCGACAACGTTTTCGCCGTGCTGGCCGGACTGATACTGGCCACCGCCGGATTCTTCGGCGCGCATTCGATTGCCTCGGGCTGGGTGGGCGTCGCGGCGGCCGACAGTAAGGCGCAGGCGTCGTCGCTCTACAACCTCTGCTACTACGCGGGGTCCAGCGTCGTCGGCTGGTTCGGCGGCGTGGCTTTCGACGCGGCCGGCTGGCCCGCCGTGGCCGGGACCGTCATCGGCCTGGCCGTCGTTTCGGGCGCCCTCGCGATGACGCTGCGGGCCACCCCGGTCCAGCAGCCGGCCTAACCCCCGGTACCTCTCCGGTCGCTGGCCGCGTGCGGATGCCGCAGCACGGCATCGCAATGGGCGTACGAGGACAGCACCATGAGATTGACTTCCGGCAGGTGCAGCGGACCGTACTCACGCAGTTGCCGGTACACCGGATATGGGTCCGCCCGATCTGCCGGGGCCAGCGCCTGTGCCAGCAACATGTGCGGGGCGGCCCCCGACGGCGGTCGCGTCATGGCCACTATTGTGCAGTTGCCGCGCGCAACTGGTGACGCAGGCGTTCGATTCGGGCGGCGTCGGTCAGCGTGAACCGCCCCAGCAAGTCAGGATCCGGACCCGGCGGCATGGGCGCCACCGGCAGGGTGCCGTCCACCGGCACCAGCGACCGTCGATCGGCCACCACATCCCCGCCCAGCAGCAACCGGGTGCCCAGGGCGGCGGCATAACCGAACTCGGGTAGGGCACCGGCCAGGGCAACTCCGGTTGCCACGCCGATCCCCGTCCAGGCGTCGGAGACGACGACGCACGGCACATCGGCAAGCTCGGCAACCCGCAGGGCCCGGCGCGCGCCGCCGAGACGGCCGCAGCGCAGCACGGCGATATCGGCGGCATCTCGCACAGCGCGCGGATCATCGGCGTCCTCGGCGGCGGCGGCGATCCGGACCGCCACCCTGGCCCGAACCCAGGCCACCTGGTTCAGGTCGCGGCACGGCTGGGCCACGAATTCGAGGCCGCCGGCCGCCTCGTCCAGCACCGCGATCGCGGCCACCGCTTCGGCGGGCTCCCACCGACCCCGGGCGTCACAGCGGATGAGCCCCGACGTGCCCAGTTCGGCGCGTACCGCGGCCACCCTCGCCATATCCCCGGCAAGCCCGCGGGCGGGGTCCGCCACCTCGATGTCGGCGGTCCGGCAGCCGGCTGCCCGCACGATCGCGCGCGCCCGGGCCGCGCCGACGGCCGGCACGCTGACGGCCACCGGCACTCGACCCCGGACGGCATCGGGCCAGCCGATGGTGCCCGGCTCGGTGGCCGCGGTCAGCCAACGACCGAGTTCGACGGCGCCGGCGTCCGGTGGTGGGCTGAACTCCCCCCAGCCTTGGGGCCCCTCGATGAGCAGACCCTCGACCATCGTCACACCCCGCCCCGGGTCGAGGACCGGGAGGGCGAAGGGCCGCGCGTTGTCGAGGTCGATGAGCGTCTGCACGGGCGTTATCGAATCACGTACAGCGGGACCAGCATCTCCGCCGCGGTCAGCGAGCCGTGGTGGCCGACGAGGTTCGACTGCAGCGGTTCGACCCCGGATCGGATCACCGCACGGTTGCCGCGGGCCACTGCCACGACGTCGCCGATGCGGGGCGCCACGTGTGCGCCGACCGCCGGACCGAACCAACCGGCCGTGATCACTTCCTGGCGGGTGAGCACCGTGAAATCGGCGCCGAGAAGCTCGCGCCAGGCGGCGGCCACGTCGGGTCCGGCCCCCGGCTCGGCATAGACGTGCCGCGCTCGCGGCTCGCCGCCGAGGCCGCGAACACCGTTGCGCAGCGGTGGTTCCCGGTCGAAGTCCACTGGCGATTCGACGTGCACCATACCGTGGTCGGCGGTGACCAGCAGGGCGGAATCGGCGGGTAGCCGCTCGGCGATGGCGCGGATCGTCAGGTCGATATGGGCCAATTCCTGCGCCCAGGCCTCCGAGGCCGGTCCGCGCACGTGCCCGGTCATGTCCAGGTCACCGTGGTAGGCGTAGACCAGGACACGTGCACTGCCCCGCAACGCCGTCAGGACACCGTCGACCAGGTCACCCGCCGAGAAGTTCGGCCGAAACTCGGCGCCCCGCAACGCTGCCCGCGTCAGCCCCGAGTCGGCCTGATACATCGGCGCCACCTGCGTGACGGTGACGCCAGCGGCCGCCGCGCGCTCGAAAGTCGTCGGCAACGGTTGAAACTGTTCGGGGACAAGCTCTTTGAGCAGGTCGACGCGCGGACCCGCACCCATCAGCCGCCATTTGAGAGGGTTCATCATCCGCTCGTGGCCCGGCACGGCGAGCAGATAACCGACAAGTCCGTGCTCCCCGGCCGGAACACCGGTGCCCAGCGACGCCAGGCTGGCCGCCGTGGTGCTGGGGAATCCCGCGGTCAGCGTCCGGCCCGCGACACTGTCCAGAAACGGGGCGGCCGCCCGCCGCGCCGCCACCAATTCGGCGCCCATTCCGTCGACGAGCAGCACCGCGACCCGGCGGACGTCGCCCAACCCGAGACCGATCCGGTCGTGCTCGCCCGGCACGCCGAGCGCGCCGAGCACCGACGGCAACAGGTCGGCCAGGGCACCGTCGCCGTAGCGGGGGGTGATGAACATGAGGTCAGGGTAGGCGGCGAGCCGTGCCTGGCCACCCCACTACCATGGCCCCTGGGCGAGAATTTGGGAGCAACCGGATGAACACGAGCAACGGTGGAGCGGCCCGAACCCGACGGGGCCGGTCGGCGAGTGGGGCGCTGATGGGCGCGCTGGGCTTGATACTGGGCCCGGCACTGGCCGTCTTCCCCGGCGCCCCGAGCGCGGCGGCTGACCCCTGCCCCGACGTGGACGTGACCTTTGCCCGCGGGACGACGGAGCCACCCGGGTTGGGCTCCGTCGGGCAGGCCTTCGTGAACGAGGTTCGGGCCCGCGCCGGGTCCCGCACGGTGACCGACTACCCGGTGAACTACCCCGCCAGCAACGACTTCCCGACGGCCTCCGACGGTGTCATCGACGCGATGAACCACGTCAACGCGATGGTGGCGAACTGCCCGAACACGAAGTTGGTGCTCGGCGGCAGTTCCCAGGGCGCGGCCGTGATCGGGTATGTCACCGGCCCCGCCATCCCGCCCGGTTATATCGTGCCCGAGGGCATCAACGGGCCGATGTCGGCGCAGACGGCCGGACATATCGCCGCGGTGGCATTGTTCGGTACACCGTCGGACGGTGTGGTCAGCACGCTCGGCGCGCCGCCGGTGGTGATCGGCCCACTGGTCGCGGACAAGACCATCAACATCTGCCTGCCCGGCGATCTGATCTGTGCCGGTGGTGGCGGGATCAGCCTGGTGCACGGCAACTACGCCCGCACCGAGGCGCCCGCCGAAGCGGCCGACTTCGTGGCGCAGCGGGTGTTCTGAACGGCTCGACGGTTCACCGCGCGACCCGATAACCGGTAGGCGGACGAAAGGCTCACTCCGCCAACAGAACCGAGCCCTCACCACGACAGGTCACACGGCCGACAAGTCGGTTCCGATGCGGGCGGCGTCAAACCCACCCGATTCTTTCCGAACCTCTAGGCTGGTGGTCATGTCGCACGTGCTGACGGTGAATATCGCCGAACCGCGCACCAGCCCCGATGACGGCCGTCTGCAGACCGGGATCGACAAGCGCCCCGTCGCCGGAGCCGTCGAGGTGCGCTCCCCCGGACCGATGCAGGGCGGGCTGGGCAGCGGTTTGGTGGGCGACCTGATCGGCGATCGAGCCTTTCACGGTGGTGACGACCAGGCGGTGTACGCCTACGCGAGAGAGGATCTCGACGCCTGGGAGTCGGAGTTGAACCGCGATATCGCCAACGGGGTGTTCGGGGAGAATTTCACCACCGCGGGGGTCGACGTCACCAACGCCGTCGTGGGCGAACGGTGGCGGGTGGGCACGGGCGGTCTGGAACTGGAGGTATCCCGCCCGCGGATTCCGTGCCGGACCTTCGCGCTGTGGTTGGAGATCAACGGGTGGGTCAAGACGTTCACGACGTCTGCCATCCCAGGCGCCTATCTGCGGGTGATCACCCCAGGTGCGGTACGCGCGGGTGACGCGATCGAGGTGATCCACCGACCCGACCATGGCATCACCGTCGGTGTGGTGTTCCGGGCCCTCACCTTGGAGGGCGCCCTGCTGCCGTCGGTGCTGGCCGCCGACGCACTACCCGAGGACATCAAGGACAAGGCCAGGCGCCGGGCGACGCGAGTTCAGGGCGCTGCGGGCAGCTGATCGCCCACCAGCGACGCAATCCGATCCGCCAGGTAGGTGTGTCCGGCGTCGGTGGGGTGCACACCGTCGGAGCCGATCAGGTCCGGACGCCCGACGAACCAGCGTTCGGCGATCGGGTCGATGAACACCGCGCCGAACGCGCGGGCAACATTGGCCAGGGCGTCGCGGATCTGCAGCACCTTGTCGGGTACGTCAGCGGTCGGCCAGGGCGGACCGATCACCAGCAGCTTGGCCGCCGGCGCCGTACGTCGGGCGGAATCGAAAGCACTCCAGGCCATTCCGCTCAGCGCCAGCGGATCGGCCGGCTCGTCGTTGCGGGAACCGAAGAACACCACCAGGACGTCGTCGGGACGGACAGCTCGGGCGGTGAGGTCGACGAACAGGCTGCCGTGGTCACCGCGTACCGCGTATCCGGCCCGGCCCTCGGAGGCCACATCCGCAGCCACCGGCTTTCCCTGCCGAGCCAGGTCTCGCCAGGCTTGGGTCGGCCACCCCTTGTTGCCCAACCCACCGATATTGGTTCCGGTGGTGTAGGAATCGCCGATCACGGCGATGTGGCTGACCGGCGCGTCCCGGCTGACGGTCATCACCTGAACCGGGCGCGTGCTGACCAGTCCGGCCACCACCGCCACCGAGGTCGCAAGCATGGCAAAGCGGCGCAACGGTCTCCCCTCCCAAGGTCCGAGATGATTCGAGCACGAGCAAGATCAACTCCGCCGACAGCCTACTGGCTACCGTCAGTTGGTTTGCCGCGCAGTGCTATTCGTCACGTTCGGACGCACAGCGAACGTTCAGGCGGACAACTTGCGGTCGTCCCTCCCGACCGACTGGACCGCGGGCGCGGCGTCTTTGACGTCGACCATCCGGCGCATCCACCGGCGGGCCGGTTCTTCGACGAAGTGGTACAGCGCGGCCGCCGCGGCAAACGCGACGGCGAAAAGACCCGCCAGGATCCATTTGCCGGCAGGTCCGGCCAGCGTCAGCTCGAACTGCAGCACCGCCCAGTTCCACGCGGTGTGCACGATCTCATGGACCATGTACAGGCTGAACGATATCTGGCCCCCGTAGGTCAACACCCGGAGGGAAAGCAGGCTGGGCAGGGTGCCGCTACCGATGGCCAGCGTCACCACCAGCGGCACGAACAGCAGGTCCAGCACGCCGCCACTGTCGATCACGTCCGGGATCGGGTGCGCGTCGAACCAGTAGAGGGCGCCGACGAGCACCGCCACCAGGAGCACCGCCGCCAGCCCGGCAAGGGTGCGGGCACGGTCGGACGGATTGAGCCTGCGGACCGCGGCACACGCGATGGCTCCCGCGGTGAACTGCATGATGATCCGCGGCAACCAGCTCCACGGGGTGTAGAAGTGGCCGCTGGCCAGCAGGAACATCACCGGCGGCAGCGTCACCGCGAAGGCCAGCCACAGCAGGGTGCGGGCCCGCGTCGCTCTGGCCAGCCGGAAGATGACCAGCACCAACCCGCCGAACAGCAGATACGCCAGCCATTCGGCGCTGATCGACCATGCCGGCCCGTCCCAGCTGGAGCCGTCGAAGAAGGGTTGGAACCACAACTGCACCAGGAAGAGCTGGCGGAGGTAACTCACCGCGGTGAGGGTGTGCACGTTCTCCGACGGCACGTGCCCGACGTAGAGGGTGAAGATGATCCACAGCGCGGCCAGGTGCAGGGTGACCAGATAGACCGGCCAGACCCGGGCCAGCCGCATCCAGAGGAAATGCAAGGTGGCCCGGGTCGACCAGTTCTTGCCCATCTTGTCGATGTAGGTCCAGGTCAGCACGAACCCACTGAGGATGAAGAACAGGTCGACGCCCTGAGCGCCGCAGTTGAGGATCGGGGCCAGCGCCTCGCTGAGATCGGGGGCGGCTTCATGCAGCAGCGGCCGGAAGTGGAAGAGCACCACCCAGACGGCGGCGAAGATGCGAAGGCCGGTCAGGGCCTTGATCTCTCCGCTACGCACAACACTCTTTCCGTGGCCGATTCCGTGCAAAGGGTATCAGCGCACCGGGTCGAGGGCCGCGAAGTGAAACCTGCGCGATTCCTGTCAGCGACGCGGTGAACGGGGTCAGGGAGCCGGAGCGGGCGCGGGTGCGGGGTCCGGTGAGCTGGGTGGCGCCGGGTCATCGGGATGCGTGGCGTTGTACTGCGCGGCGTTGCGATTGAGACCGTCGAGATAGGCCTTGAGCTTCAAGCCCTGCAACACCGGCGGCAGCCCGGGACCCGGTGGCGCCTGGTCGGTCAGCTGCCAAGTCTGGCAACCCGTGGTCTTGAACGTGCCGTCGGTGGCGTCGATCTCGACGACCTGTGCCTCGTGCGTGAAGGCCCGGTCGATCGTGTCGCCGGTCTGGCCGGCCGGCGCGGCGGCGATCCGGCGCCAGGAACACGTGCCGTCGCCGACGGGTCCGGCCGAGGCGTATACGCCGGGCACGATATCGGTACCCACCACGAACGAGCCGTCATGGTCGATGACATTCTTCGGCGCGGCCGGCGGTGCGGGCGCCGGAGTCGGCGCCGGCACTGCCGGATCAGCCACCGCGGTCGCGGCACCGCCCCAACCGAGCAGCGAGAACGTGGCCAGCGCCGCACCGGCCAGGCTGGGGACCGCCACCAGTTTCGACCTCATATACCTCAGGGTAGGCCCGCTCCGGGCAGATCCGGCACCCTGAGGATGAGCCGAGCGGCGCACGCTGTGGTGCAACGGCCCCGGTGCGGGGCGGCGCGGAATGCCGCTCTTAGGGGCGTATGCGCAGGTAGACGGGCCGGGCCAGGGTCGGACAAGGCGGTGTCGGTGGGGGTGGTGACGTTGCAAAATATGTACGGCACGTCACTCTATTAAGTGAGCTAAGCTCTCCGTTACACGAGCTAACCTGTGGCGACCATAAGACGCCTGGTGCGCGCGACGAAACAGACCCAACGGGGGAAATCGAACTCGATGAACGTGCTCAAACGCATCTGGATTCCGCTGGTCATCCTGGTCGTGGTCGGCGTCGCCACGTTCACGGTGATGCGGGTGCGGACGTTCTTCGGTACCGGCCCCGGCTACGTGTCGACCGAGAACAGTGCCTCCGACGAGAGTGAGCCGTTCGACCCGAAGGTCGTCAAATACGAGATCTGGGGCGAGCCGGGGGCGACTGCCAACATCAACTATATGGACCTCGACGCCAAACCGCAGCGGGCCGACAATGCCCCGCTGCCGTGGACGTTGACGCTGAGCACCACCGCCCCGTCGGTGTTCCCCACCATCTCCGCACAGGGTGACGGCGACAGCCTGTCCTGCCGGATCACCGTGGACGACGAGGTCAAGGACGAGCGAACCGTGAACGGCGTCGGGGCGCACACGTACTGCCTGGTGAAGTCGGCATGACCACGCCCCCGGCTGCCAGCCCTGCCGATCCGCCCACCGACGCCATCCCGACGGTGACGCACCCGAACCGCACCTTCATCCCGCGCACCATCCGGACGCTGGCCCTGCCCATCATCATCGGCTGGATCGCGATCATGGTAGTTCTGAACGCGATCGTTCCCCAGCTCGAAGAGGTGGGCAAACTCCGTTCGGTGTCGATGAGTCCCGATACCGCGCCGTCGATGATCTCGATGAAGCGTGTCGGCGCGAACTTCGGCGAGTTCAAGTCGGACAGCTCGGCGATGGTGGTGCTCGAGGCCGATCATCAGCTCGGCGACGCCGAGCACAAGTTCTACGACGAGATGATCAAGAAGCTGGAAGCCGACACCAAACACGTCGAGCACATCCAGGACATGTGGGGCGATCCGCTGACGGCGGCCGGCGCCCAGAGTGCTGACGGCAAGGCCACCTATGTCCAGGTGTATCTGGCCGGTAACCAGGGTGAGTCGCTGGCCAACGAGTCGGTCGAGGCGACCCAGAAGATCATCGACGGCATGACCCCACCGCCGGGGTTGAAGGTGTTCGTGACCGGCCCGTCGGCGCTGATGGCCGATCAGCACATCGCGGGTGACCGCAGCATGCAGATGATCACGATGCTGACCTTCGGCGTGATCATCCTGATGCTGCTGTTGATCTACCGATCGGCGGTCACGGTCTTCCTGGTGCTGGCCATGGTCGCCGTCGAACTCGGCATCACCCGCGGATTCATCGCTTTCCTCGGCTACCACAACATCATCGGGTTATCGACGTTCGCCACCAACCTGTTGGTGACGCTCGCGATCGCCGCGTCGACCGACTACGCGATCTTCCTGATCGGGCGCTATCAGGAGGCCCGCAGCGTCGGCGAGGACCGTGAAGCCGCCTACTACACGATGTATCACGGCACCGCGCATGTGATCCTGGGCTCCGGCCTCACGATCGCCGGTGCGACGTTCTGCCTGCACTTCACCAAACTCCCCTATTTCGTCTCCCTCGGCGTCCCGCTGGCCATCGGCATGGTGGTCGCGGTGTTCGCCGCGCTGACCTTGGGCCCCGCCGTGATCACCGTGGCGTCCCGGTTCGGCAAGACCCTCGAGCCCAAGCGGGCCATGCGTACCCGGGGCTGGCGCAAGATCGGCGCGCTGATCGTGCGATGGCCGGGCCCGGTGTTGGTCGCCACCATCGCGCTGTCGATGGTCGGCCTGTTGACCCTGCCGGGGTACCGCGCCGGCTACAACGACCGCAACTACCTGCCATCCGACATCCCGGCCAACGTGGGATACGCGGCCGCCGACCGGCATTTCAATCAGGCCCGGATGAACCCCGAGCTGTTGATGATCGAAAGCGATCACGATCTGCGCAATTCCGCGGACTTCCTGGTGATCGACAAGATCGCCAAGGCGGTGTTCCGCACCCCGGGCATCGGGCGGGTGCAGGCCATCACCCGGCCGCAGGGCACCCCGATCGAGCACACCTCGATCCCGTTCCAGATCAGCATGCAGGGCACTTCTCAGAAAATGAACGAGAAGTACCAGCAGGACATGATGGCCACCATGCTCAAGCAGGCCGACGATATGCAGACCACCATCGACAACATGACCAAGATGCAGAGCATCACGGCGCAGATGGCGGCCACCACGCATTCGATGGTCACCAAGATGAAGACCATGACCCTCGATGTGGCCGAATTGCGGGACCACATCGCCGATTTCGACGATTTCTTCCGGCCCATCCGCAACTACCTGTACTGGGAACCGCACTGCTACGACATCCCGTCGTGCTGGGCGATCCGGTCGATCTTCGACACCCTCGACGGGATCGACACCATGACCGACGACATCCAGCAGCTGCTGCCGGATATGGAGCGCCTGGACACCCTGATGCCCCAGATGGTGGCGTTGATGCCGTCGATGATCGCCACGATGAAGAACATGAAGACCTACATGCTGACCATGTATCAGACCCAAAAGGGCATACAGGATCAGATGTCGGCCATGCAGGACAACTCGTCGGCGATGGGGGAAGCCTTCGACGCCTCGCGCAATGACGACTCCTTCTACCTGCCGCCGGAAACGTTCGACAATCCCGAATTCAAGCGGGGCATGAAGAACTTCATCTCCCCCGACGGGAAGTCGGTGCGCTTCATCATCAGCCATGACGGCGATCCGATGAGCGCCGAAGGCATCTCGCATATCGAGGCGATCAAGCAGGCCGCCAAGGAGGCGATCAAGGGCACCCCGCTGGAGGGCTCCAGAATCTACCTGGCCGGCACCGCATCGGTGTTCAAAGACATGGCCGACGCGTCCAAGTACGACCTGATGATTGCCGGTATCGCCTCGCTGTGCCTGATCTTCATCATCATGCTGATCATCACCAGGGCCGTGGTGGCCGCCGCCGTCATCGTCGGTACCGTGCTGCTGTCGCTGGGCACGTCGTTCGGCCTGTCGGTGCTGATCTGGCAGCACATCATCGGGCAGCCGCTGCACTGGCTGGTGCTGGCGATGTCGGTGATCATCCTGCTGGCCGTCGGTTCGGACTACAACCTGCTGTTGGTGTCCCGGTTCAAGGAGGAGATCCATGCCGGGCTTAACACCGGCATCATCCGCTCCATGGGCGGGACCGGTTCGGTGGTCACCTCCGCGGGCCTGGTGTTCGCCTTCACCATGATCTCCATGGCGGTCAGCGATCTGATCGTGATCGGGCAGGTCGGCACGACGATCGGTCTGGGGTTGTTGTTCGACACCTTGATCATCCGGTCGTTCATGACCCCGGCGATCGCCGCGCTGCTGGGTAAGTGGTTCTGGTGGCCGCAACGGGTGCGGCAACGCCCGGTGCCCGAGCCGTGGCCGGCACCCATCCAGAAAGAGTCCGAGGAGGCCCTGTCATGAAACTCGTCGTCGGCGCTGTGATCGCCTGCGCCGCCGTGGGATTGGCCGCACCCGCGGCCGCCGACCCGGCCTACGACCGGGATCCGGACACCAACTTCGCCCACGAATTGCACACCTACGGCATCTACGGCCAGAAGGACTACAACGCCTGGATCGGCAAACTGGTCTGCAAACGCCTGGCCAACAACGTCGACCACGACGCCTACGCCTCAGCGAAATTCGTCGGCGACAATCTCGACCGCCACAACACCACCGAACAGAACTGGCAGTTCCTGGGCGCCGCCCTGAACTACTACTGCCCCGACAAACGCGTCATCCTCGACCAGGTCGCGGCCGCCCAGCACTAGGAAGGAACGCCCATGATGCACAAGACCATCCGATTCGGTGTCGCCGCCGCAGCCCTGGCCGGCGCCCTGGCCACCTCCGGCATCGCCTCAGCCGATGCCACCGACGACTACCCCATCCCCAACCGCATCCTGCGCACCCCCTGCACCGCCGAACAGATCATGGCCGCCGCCCGCGACGTCGAACCCGTCTACTACGAGCGCTACATGATCGACTACAACAACAAACCCGCCGCCGACCAACAAGGCGCCCAAGACCGCATCCACTGGTTCTTCTCCCTGGACTACGCCGGACGGCGCCAATACTCCGAAGACACCGCCACCAACGCCTTCTACGAACAAATGTCCTGGCGCTGGCCCAACTGGGCCAAACTGTTCTTCAACAACAAAGGTGTGGCCGCCCACACCACCGACATCTGCCAGAACTACCCACCAGGCGACATGTCCGTCTGGGACTGGCACTAGGCCCGTCGCCACTCAGTGGGTGGCGGCCGTGATCGCCGGCTCGGCGGGGTCGTCTGTTTCAGACCGGCTCTTGCGGGTGACGGCGATCGCCGCAGCGGCCAGCACGGCCGCCGCGAACATGGCCATACCCATGGGCACGGCGCTGCGTTCGCCGGCCAGCCCAACCAGAGGCGAGGCACCTGCGCCGAGCGCGTATTGCAGGAATCCCAGCACCGCCGACCCGGTGCCCGCCGCATAGCGGACCTCGGCGGTGGCCAATGCCATGGCGTTTCCCACGACCAGGCCCATGCTGGCCGAGAAGCCAGCCATCAGCGCGATCGTCGGCACCGGCGCGACACCGCCGACGGTGACGGTGAGCAGCAGCAAGCCGGTGTCGATCACCATTGCCGTCATGCCGACCAGCATCAGCCGGCGCGGCGCGATCCTGACCACCAGCCGGGCGGACAGCGCGCTCATCGCGGCCATCACCACCGCGCAGCCGCCGAACGTCAACGAGTACGCCCGCGGCGACAAGCCGACGATGTTCTGCAGGACGAACGGTGAGGCGGAGATATAGGAGAACAGTGCGGTGAAGACGAAGGCCAGCGCCAACGCGTAACCGACGAACCGGCGGTTGGACAGCACGGTGGCGGTGCTCGACCACAGTGCCGTCAGTCCCCCGGGCCTGCGTCGGTCGCGGGGTAGCGACTCCGGGGTGAAGAAGACGACGCCGAGCAACATCACAGCGTTGAGGGCGGACAGCGCGACGAACACGGCGCGCCACCCGAGGTCGGCGACGATGAACCCGCCCAGCACCGGTGCGAGGACCGGGGCCAGTGCGCCGATGACCATCAGCACACCGAACAACCGGGCGGCCTCGGCCCCGGCGATGCGGTCGGTGACGATGGCGCGGGAGATCACCACACCCGCCGCCCCCGCGAAACCCTGGACGAATCGCAAGGCGATCAGAACCTCAACCGAGGGGCTGATGATGCACAACACGCTGGCCAGCAGGCAGACCACGGTGCCGACGAGCAATGGCGTGCGCCGGCCGTACCGGTCGGACAACGGCCCGATCACCAACTGACCGACGGCGAGCCCGATCAGCAGCGCGGTCAGCGTCAGTTGGATCAGCGACGCCGACGTGCCGAATTCCGTGGCCATCTCGGGAAATGCCGACAGGTACATGTCGATGGACAGTGGCGGGACGGCGGACAGCAGGGCCAGGACAGCGATCAGCGGCGCGGGCGCCGCGTGGCGGACGGGTCGGGTCACGGGGAAACCTCTGGTCATTGATTATGGATACATATCTATTTGATCATATGTATCTAGTCATAGGTAAACTGGGGTGATGACCACCACAGCCTCGCCGCAGGCGGGGATCCGGGATTTGGCCCTCGCATTGCATGACGTGTCATGGCGACTGGCGCGCATCGGCCCGGCTCGAGCCGGACTCGACCCCCTACCCTCGTCCGAGGTGGCGGTGTTGCGCGCGATCGTCGACGAGCCGGGCTCCAGCGTGTCGGAGGTCGCAGCGGCGGTCTCCATGCAGCCGAGCAATGTCAGCGCCGCGATCCGGACCCTCACGGAGCGCGGCTTGGTCTCGAAAACCCCACGGGAAGATGACCGCCGAGTATCGGTCCTACATCCAACCTATAAGGCCCGCACCGAAAAAGATGCCATCGACGACGCGCTGACCGACAGCGTCGCCGAGCTGCTCGCCGGGTTGCCGGCCGAGTCCGTGGCGGCACTACTGGCCGCCACCCCCGCAATGCGACGGTTATCCGACACCTTGGCCCGACCATCCAGCCCCGCCGTTGCCAGAACTGTGCGAATCGGATCAGATTGATGAAAGATGCTGTTGGTCAACATCATTCAAGTCTGGTGCGTAGTTCAATTCAACAGCAACATGTTTCACCACCGTAGCGTTCTGCATCAATGGGAGTGAACGCTGAGGCACTGGGCGGCAACACGTTTGCGCGACGGCGAGGAAGATGGTCACCAATGGTGAATTATGGCCCGCATCAATGGCGTTCACCTGCGGTTTTGTGAGTCTATCAATTGAATTCATGAATTGTGAAGGGAGTCACAGATTTTTGCTCCCTCACAAATTGCTCTGTTAGTGTCCGTCCGCATGTTTGCTCTTGCGTCGCTCTTGGCGCTCGTCAACCAGGTCTCGGGCACGCCGTACATCCCCGGTGGGGACTCTCCGGCGGGAACGGATTGCTCGGGCCTGGCATCCTGGGTCAGCAACGCCGCGACCGACCGGCCCGTGTTCGGTGACCGCTTCCACACCGGGAACGAGGAACGGGCCCTGCTGGCCCGCGGCTTCAAATACGGCACCGCACCGAACGCACTGGTGATCGGCTGGAACGGCCGCCATACCGCGGTGACACTGCCAGACGGCACGCCCGTCTCCTCAGGTGAGGGCGGGGGCGTCCGCATCGGCGGTGGCGGCGCCTATCAGCCCCAGTTCACCCACCACATGTACCTGCCGATGCCGACCGACGCGCCGGATCCGAACGCACCGGCCGATGCCCCGCCGGCGGCTCCCGTCGAGTTCCTGCCGCCGGCCCCCGCCGAGGTACCGCCACCTGCGCCCGCGGACTTCGTTTCGCCGGCCCCGGCCGATCTGCCGCCCGACCCGGCCGACGCGCCCCCTGCCCCTGCCGACGTAGCGGTCTGACCGGTCAGACGTAACGGTTGCGGCCGGCCAGCGCGCCGGTCACCATCTGAATCGCGTAGACCGCAAGGACCAGGCCCCAGGACACCGTCCAGCCGCCCGTGACCTCGTGCAACAGGCCGAACAGGAACGGACCGACGCCGGCCAGCAGGTAGCCGATACCCTGCGCCATGCCCGACAGCCGCGCGGTGTCGGCGGCATCGCGCGAACGCAACGCGATGACCGTGAGCGCCAGCGAGAACACGCTCATCCCGAGGCCGAGCAACACGCTCCACAGCAGGGGCGCGGCATCGGGTGCCGCGGCCAGGCCGATCACCCCGGCGAAGCCGAGTACGCCGAGGCCCACGATCCAGCCACTCTGGCTGGACTGCCGGGCGGCCGCCGGTGCGATCACGATGCTCACCGGGACGGCCAGCACCGAGATCAGCCCGAGCAGCAGCCCGGCGGCGCCCTTGCTCATGCCGCCGTCGATGAAGACCGCGGGCAGCCATCCCATCACGACATAGGCGAGAAACGCCTGGCAGCCGAAGAACAGCGTGATGGTCCACGCCAACGGATTGCGCAGCATCGATCGACGCGGCGGCACCGCATCGGCGTCGACCCGGGGCGGGGCCACCGAGGTGACACCGCCGCGACCGGTTGCCAGCAGCCATGCCGCCAGCGCGAGCGCGGCCAGCGCCGCCCACGCGCCGAGGGCGGTGCGCCATCCGGACAGCGCGTCGATCGCCGGTGTCACGGCCGAGCCGAGCGCACCGCCACCCTGCAGGGCGGCGGTGTAGATACCGGTCATCATGCCGATCCGGGCCGGAAACGACCGCTTGATGACGACGGGGATGAGCACGTTGATCAACGCGATGCCGGCCGTCGCGACGAGTGTGCCGCCGATGACGACAAGGGGCCCGTCCACCACCCGCAGCACCAGCCCGATGCTGAGCACGACCAGGGCCACGGTGATCGCGCGGTCGACGCCGACCCTGGCGGCCAACCACGGCGCGGCCAGACCGGCGGCGGCGAAGCACAGGCCGGGCAGAGTGGTCAAAACCCCGGCCCAGATCGCGGAGGCACCCATTGAATCGCGCATATCCCCCAACAACGGACCCACACTGGTGATCGCAGGGCGAAGATTGAGGGCAGTGAGTACGACAGCCAACGTCAACAGCAGGCCGCTGGTCGCCGGTCGCGCCGCAAGGGTGCCCGCGGCGGGCGGGAGGTCGATGGTGTTGCTGTGGCGAGAGTCGGTCACTGGAGTTAGCATGCCATACATCCCATGATTGGATGAAAGAGGTCTTTGCGTGCCTTTAGCCACGACACGTCGAACCGGACTCGTCGATCAGGTCATCGACCAGCTCCGCGCGTCGGTGACAGCCGGGGAGTACCCCATCGGGACGAAGATCCCCACCGAGCCGACCCTGGCCGAGACGCTGGGTGTCGGCCGCAATACCGTGCGGGAAGCCGTCCGCGCACTGGCACACGGCGGCATCTTGGAGGTTCGACAGGGCGACGGCACCTACGTCCGCGCCACCAGTGAGGTATCCGGGGCGCTGCGCCGACTGTGCGGATCTGAATTACGCGAGGTGCTGCAGGTTCGCCGGTGCCTTGAGGTGGAGGGAGCCCGGCTCGCCGCCACCGCCCGCACCGACGCCGATCTCGCGGAACTATGGCACCTGCTACAGCGCCGCGACGACCTCCAGAACGAGCACGACATGGAGGAATTCGTGCGTGCAGACGCCGAGCTCCATTTCGCTGTGGTCCGCAGTTCCCACAACACCGTGCTCACCGAGCTCTATCGCGGCCTGACCGAGGTGGTGCTCGCCAGCGTGGCCACCACCACCCATCAGACCGCGGCGGCCGCCCACATCAGGCACCGGGGGCTGGTGGAAGCGATCGATGCGAGGGATGTCGACCGGGCCGGGCGCGAGGCGGGCGGTTTCCTGGACGAACTGCTGGGCGAGCTGCCCGACCGCGCCTAGTTCGGCTATTCGGGCCGCAGGTCGGCGCTGTCGACGAACGTCAGCCAACCGCTGTCGAGCTGGACGGCCCAGCGGCGGGCCGGATCGGCGATGTGATCGTCGCCGACGGACACCGCGTAACCGGCGGCGTCACCGAAGTCGTCGACGACGACGCCGCGTGCCTCCTCGTCGGTGTCCGGGTGGACCAGCACCCGCACATTGACGGCGAGCCCCCCGTCACGGTTGTTGTCGTCGCCGGCGGTGTCGGCATCCACGATTTCCTGAGCGGTCACCAGAGTTCACCTGTCATTCCTGGCGGCTGTGCAATGCCAGCCGCGGGCCTGTAGTGCCTTTCCCCGAATCGGATATTGCGGTGTTGCGCTGCTCGCCGCCGGTATGTACGGCAGTTAACGATTTAAATACCATATCCCTCGGCCCGGGCTCGATGCACACCGCCAATTGCTCCGATTCCACCCGACGCCCGGTTCGCCCCGCCGACACCTGGCCCCTGCGTATTTCGATCAAGCCCCTCGACCTGATCGAAACCCGTCCCCCACGTCGATCTTTGGACATCGGGCCGGTAAGTGTCAACCTCGGATGAGACCGGCCCAAGCTATGGCAGGGCACACCCGAAAAGGCGAACGACATCCCTAATCGTGACGGGGCGACCGGCACAGCAAAGGGAATAGGAGACCGCGGAGACGTTTGAATTCGGACCAGGAAGCGGAGTGCGGCTAACCATTTCGGCGCTTGCACGTGTTTATCAAATGCGTGCTCGCGTCACAGCAATGGGACGATTCCGGATCCGTGCGCTACGGACGCTGATCGGGTCCCGCTCGGGGCGGCCACTCGGGGCCTTACGCCCACGGCCGCATCACGAGTTGGCTCGGCTACCCTCTGTCCGGTGATCGTGCTGCTGCCCCCGTCGGAGACCAAACGAGCCGGTGGCGACGGGCCGCCGCTGCAGCTGGAGGCACTGCACTCCCCCGAATTGAACCCATTGCGCCGCGAGCTGGTCGACGAGCTCGTCACCCTGTCCTCGGCAGATCGGGCGGCCTGCCGCCGGGCGCTCGGCATCACCGCTGCCCAGGATGCTGAGATCGACCGCAATACAGCACTTTTGACATCGCCGACACTGCCGGCCATCCACCGCTACACCGGGGTGTTGTACGACGCGCTGGACGTCGGCTCGCTCCGCGGGACCGCAGCGGCCAGGGCCACCGCGCGGCTGGCGGTGGGATCAGCGCTGTTCGGCCTGCTGCGCGCCGACGATCCGATACCGGCGTACCGCCTCTCGGCCGGGTCCAAACTGCCCGGCCGGCCCACCCTGGCCGCCCGGTGGCGCCCGGTGCTCGAACCCGTGTTGACCGGTATCGCCGACACCGAACTCGTGGTCGACCTGCGCTCGGGATCGTATGCGGCGCTGGGCCGGCTCCCAGGGGCGGTCAACGTCGACGTCGTGTCGGAAAACAGCGCAGGCAAACGGACCGTGGTGAGTCATTTCAACAAGGCGCACAAGGGCAGGCTGGCTCGGGCGCTGGTCTCCAGCCGGGCCGAACCTGACGATGCCGGCAAGGTCGCGGCCATCGCCCGCCGGACCGGTATGCAGGTGGAACGCGCGGGCAACGATCTGACGATCGTGGTCTCGGCCTGAGTTAAACCGTTACATCACAACGTGATCACGGCCCGTGTGGGTGCATGTCCGTGCACCGTGCGGCTGCTAGCTTGCGGTACATGCCCCTGCTTCGCCGCGTCCTAGGACTGCTGGCCACCGCAGTGCTGCTGGCCGGATTCGTGACCGTCGGCGCGCCCAATGCCGCCGCATTTTCCAGCGGTGGTGGTCCCGTCGAACTGCTCCAGGTCCCGTCGCCGTCGATGGGCCGCAACATCCCGGTGGGTTTCCAGGGCGGCGGCCCGCACGCGGTGTACCTGCTCGACGGGCTGCGGGCCCAGGACGACTTCAGCGGCTGGGATATCAACACCCCGGTGTTCGACTGGTTCAACCATTCCGGACTGTCGCTCGTGGTGCCCGTCGGCGGACAGTCGAGCTTCTACACCGATTGGTATCAGCCCGCCAAGGGCAGCGCCGGCACCACCACCTACAAGTGGGAGACGTTCCTGACTCAGGAGTTGCCCACCTGGCTGGCCGCCAACCGCGGTATCAGCCACGTCGGCAACGCGGTCGTCGGGCTGTCCATGTCGGGTGGGTCGGCGCTGACGCTGGCGATCTGGCATCCGGCCCAGTTCATCTTCGCCGGCTCGTTGTCCGGTTTCGTCAATCCGTCACTGGGACTGTGGCCCACGCTGATCGGCGTCGCGATGCGTGACGCCGGCGGATATCGGGCGACCGACATGTGGGGCCAGAGCACAGATCCGGCCTGGCGACGCAACGACCCGATGGTCAACGTCGCCACCTTGGCCGCCAACGGCACCGCCGTGTGGGTCTACTGCGGCAACGGCGCCCCCTCGGACCTGGACACCGGCTCGGACTTCGGCGGTCTGTACAGCGCGCAATTCCTGGAGAACATCACCTTGAGCACCAACAAGGAGTTCCAGAAGCGCTATATCGCCGCCGGGGGCCGCAACGGTGTGTTCAACTTTCCCGCCGACGGCACACACAGCTGGGGTTACTGGGGTGCGCAGCTACAGGAGATGAAACCCGCCCTGCAACGGGTGCTGGGCGCCGTCCCGGCCGCCTGACCAAACCGCGTCGGGGCGCTGCCCCGGATGGGTAGCGTCTACCGGTATGAAGCTCATCTCGCCGACCGATGCGATGTTCCTGCTCGGTGAATCGCGCGAGCACCCGATGCACGTCGCCGGGCTGCAGTTGTACCGGCCGCCGGAGGGCTCGGGACCCGAGTTTGTCACCGACCTGTACGAATCGATTGCCAGGTGTGCCGAGTTCCAACCCACCTTCCGTAAGCACCCAGCGCGCGTACTCGGCGGAATCTCCAATCTGAGTTGGGCTTTCGACGACGACGTGGATATCGACTACCACTTGCGCCGATCGGCGCTGCCGCGTCCGGGCCGCGTGCGTGAGCTGCTGGAGCTGACCTCGCGCCTGCACGGCACACTGTTGGACCGACACCGTCCGCTGTGGGAGGCCTATCTCGTCGAAGGTCTGCACGACGGGCGCTTCGGCGTCTACACCAAGATCCATCACTCCTTGCTCGACGGGGTGTCGGCCCAGCGGTTGATGATGCGAACCCTGTCGCCCGATGCCGAGGACCGGGAAGTCCGGGTGCCCTGGGCGCTGCCGCCGCGCACCCGGACGCGCAGGGCTTCGAACCCGACATCGGGGTTGCTGAGCACGGTGACGGGCACCGCGAGCGCGGTCGCCGGCATCGCGCCGTCGACGGTGTCGCTGGCCAGGGCTGCCCTGATCGAACAGCAACTCACCCTGCCGTTCAGAGCCCCGAAGACGATGTTCAACGTGCCCATCGGTGGGGCACGCCGATGCGCAGCCCAGTCCTGGCCGCTGGAGCGCATCAGGGCGGTCAAGGCCGCGGTCGACAGCGTCACCGTCAACGACGTGGTGCTGGCGATGTCGGCCGGAGCCCTGCGTGCCTACTTGCAGGAGCAGGGAGCCTTGCCCGAGACCCCTTTGGTGGCAATGGTTCCGGTGAGCCTGCGTGGCGAGCACGAACAGGATGCCGGCGGCAACATGGTGGGCACCATCCTGTGCAACCTGGCGACCGATATCGACGACCCGATCACCCGACTGGAAACCATCAGTGCGTCGACACGCGACAACAAGAAGGTGTTCGCCGAGCTGCCGCGACTGCAGGCACTGGCCCTGTCGGGATTCCTGATGTCCGGGATGGCGCTGAGCATGGTTCCCGGCTTGGTGGCATCGACGCCGCCGCCGTTCAATATTGTCATCTCGAACGTGCCCGGGGCCCGCGAGCCGCTGTATTGGCAGGGCGCCCGACTGGACGGCAACTATCCGCTGTCGATCGCCCTGGACGGCCAGGCGCTGAACATCACACTCACCAACAATGCGGACAACCTCGACTTCGGGCTGGTGGGGTGCCGGCGCAGCGTGCCGCATCTGCAACGCCTGCTGGGCCACCTGGAAGACTCTCTGGCTGCCATGGAGAAGGCGGTCGGCGCCTGACATCTCGGCCGCGCACTCGCGTCCATGCGCGACATCCCCGGAGGCAGTCGGTCATGTCCGGTGGAACCGATTGCAGCATCACAACTTTGATACCGCCGCATATCGGATCGATATCCGGCAATGCGGCCGCTTGTACAAATGCGTTTTCACGCTAGGTTCTCCCATGTCGCCGTCTCAAGGAGAACCGGGAGTCCATGACGCACGCCACGAATCGCATCGCGTTGACCGCGGCGGCGACGGCAGGTCTGTACTGGGCGGTGCTGATCGGCAGCCCGGCGGCCATCGCCGAGGTGGAATCCAGCCCCGGCGTGCCGTGCCTGGATATGGTTCAGCAGCTGGCGACTTCCCCGGAGATCATCCCCGACGCGTTGGGCGCCACGGGTCCGCCGGAGTCTGCGCCCCTGCCGCCACCCGCACCGACACTCGACATGGCCGCCGAAAGCGCTTCTGTGACAACGGGAAGCGCGGCGGCTGCGGCGCCACCGGCGCCGGAGGCCGTGTCGGTCGCGGCCGCGCCGAGCCAAGTGTCCGCGGTGCCGGCCGACGCCGCTCCGGTAGCCGATGCTGCCGCAGCCGCTGCTGCGCCCGCGGCAGCCCCGATCGCGGTGCCCGCCATACCGGCTGCCGTCCCACCCGGTCCACTCGGCGTGCCGTTACCGCTTGCGGCACAGTCTGTTCCGATGTCCGCTCCACTGGTCGAGGCGGCCGCCCCGGTCACCGACGCGGTACCGGCCGCCCCGGTCGCCGACGCGGCCCCTGTCGCACTGGTCGCCGACGTTGCCCCGGCCGCCGATGCGCTTCCGGTGGCCAACGTGGCCGCGGTTGCTCCCGTTGCACCAGTGCAAGCCGCGACTCCCCCGGCACCGGCCGCAGAGGCCGCCCCCATGGTCGCGGCACCGCCGCCGCCGGCACCCCCGGTCGCAGCACCCTTCCAACCGCCGGCCGACATCGTCGCGACACCGCTCGATGCCGCTGCCTCAGCCGCAGCACCGGTCGACAGCGCTGCCGCGGCACCCATCGATGCCGCCGCCGTCGCGGTACCGGCCGGCGTGGCACCGCCGGTCGCCGTCGGACTACCGATCGACGCCGCCAGCAGCGTGCTTCCGATGCTGGCGTCGGCACCGGCCGTGGTGGCGGCCACGCCGCCACCACCGATCGCCATTCCCTCGGTTCCCGGCCTGCCGGTGCTGCCGACCGAACTGGCCCTGCCGCACGATCTGGTGTGCGCCGGCACGGCATGGTCGGCGGGCGCCGACGGCAGTCATCGCGGTGTCAGCCCGGATCGCGTCGGGTGGACAGACGGCCGCCGTCAGGACGGCTGAGCGTCAGACTCCCGGGGCGCGGACCACGACGGGAACCGCAGGGAAGTAGATCGCCATCTCCGAGCGCGATTTACGAAGGGCCGCAGTGCCGTAACCCTTCTTGCGGTGCTCGGGGTGAATCCAGATCCGCACGTCCACCTCGTGGCCCTTGAGCTCACCGAACACCAGGCCGACCTTCTGGTCGCCCTCGATCGCGACGAACCACGCGGCATCCTCGGCGTCCACCCGGCTCAGCGCGGCGCCGATCTCGTCGTCGAGGTTGCCCGCCGGCGCACCGGAACCATCGCCGGCCGCGCCCTGATCCTGCAACCGCGCCGCGAAGATGTCCCGGTCGTCGCTACCCGAAAAGGCGCGCAGCGTCAGGGTTTCCGCCGACGACGCCGGGCGCTCGTTGAGGGTGAAGGTGAGCTGACTGTTGAGGTCGTCGAGTTCCTCGGCGATGATCCGGCGGGACTCCTTGGTGACCCGGTCGAACGACAAGCCGATCACCGCCTCACCGCCGGCGCGGGTAGTGCCCAGCAGCGCGGCGATCGCATCCACCGCGGCGTCCCGGTTCTCGGCGTCGACGATGATGTCGAGCACCTCGTGCCGGCGATCGAGCGCCTTCACCAAGGCATCGGCGATGTCACGACGGGCTGCGGCTCGATCCATATCGGTCATGTCGGCAAGCCTAGACCAGCATCGGCGGTCGGCTGGTGGCTTCCGCCCGTCCAACCCCGTCCACTGCGCCTCGCCCTGCGCGATGGCCCAGGCGACCCACCCGGTCCGTCCTGTCCCGGTCGTCCTGCGCGCGCCATTCATGTTTCAGCCAGGTAAACGCTAAAGTCAGGGCATGCGAGACAAAGTGGTCTACGCCGAAGTCGAGACCTTGCGCGCCCGCCCGGACGGCGCCCACATCACCCGCGCGGCCCTGCACCTGCACGTGCTGGCAGTGGCACACAGCGTGCACACCAGACATCCGGAATTCCTCGCCGATATCGCCTTGGAGCGCATCATGCCCGATGCGACCCAGGCCGCGATCGAGCTGTGGCTGGCCGGCCTCTGGGAACGCATCGACGGCGGTTACGCACTACTCGATTCCGAGTTCATCGACCACATGATCGACCAGGCGGCCGGGCATCACCTCAAGTCGGCGCAGTGGCGGTTGCGCAAGCGGGCCGTCGGCATGTGCCGACGGTCCTGGCAGGCGCTCAACAGTGAGAGCGTCATCCCCTTCTAGCCAACCCCCGCTCGTCGATCCTGTCCCGCGCCCAGTTGCCACCCGGTGGGCGGCACCGCAGGATGGACGGCCATGGATGCACGCACCGCAGAGGAACTGGCCGCGATCGATGCGGTCGGCCAGGCGGCCCTGGTGGCCTCCGGGCAGCTTTCGGCGACCGATCTGCTCGACGCCGCCATCCTGCGCCTGGACGCCACCCGCGAGCTCAACGCCGTGATCACCGACCTGTTCGAGCGGGGCCGAGCCCACGCCGCCGCGCTGGACGCCGACGGCGTACTACGCGGCGGCGGTGCCGGGCCGGTGGCCGGAGTTCCCTTCCTGCTCAAGGATCTCGGTGCCTCGCTGGCCGGCGCCCCGGAAGCGATGGGGTCGCGGGCGCTGCGCACGCACGTCGCCACCGAGTCGGCCTGGATCGTGCAGCGCTACCTGGCGGCCGGACTGGTCGTCTTCGGCAAGACCAACACACCCGAGTGGGGTAACCACTGCACCACCGAACCATCCCTGTTCGGGCGCACCGCCAACCCGTGGGCACCCGATATCACCCCCGGCGGATCGAGCGGCGGATCGGCGGCCGCGGTGGCCGCCGGGGTGGTCCCCGCCGCCTCGGGCGGGGACGGCACCGGGTCCATCCGGGTGCCGGCCTCCTGCTGCGGGCTGGTCGGACTGAAACCGCGACGCGGCCGCACCTCGTTCGCGCCTGCGGCCGGGCACGGGCTGGAGGGCCTGGTCAACGAGCACGCCCTGACCCGCACCGTCCGCGACAGCGCCGCGCTGCTCGACGTGGTGGCCGGCGCAGCCATCGGTGACCCCTACGGTGCGCCTGCGCCGCCTCAGCCGTATCTGCACGCCATCACCCAGACTCCGGCGCCGCAGCGCATCATGGTCGCCACCGCGTCCCCGTTTCCGGGACCGCCGACCGATCCGGACGTCGTCGCTGCGGTCCAGTCCGCCGCGGCGACCCTGGCCGGCCTCGGCCATATCGTCGAATCAGGCTCGCCCACCATCGATTCCGATGCCGTGGCCGATGCCATCGCGGTGCTGCACACCGTCAGCAACGCGCAACTGCACGCGCTGGCCAGCACGCATCTGGGCCGGGAGCCGCGTGAGGACGAGTTCGAGCCGAGCACCTGGGTGATGGTCCGGGAAGGATTCACCACGTCCGGGCTCGACTACGCGGACGCGATCGCCACCGTGCACGCCCAGACCCGCCGGTTCGCGGCGGGCCTGGACGGCCACGACGTGCTGTTGGTACCGACGCTGGTCAGCGGCCCGCCGCCGTACGGCTTGCTGGACCAGCCGCGCGGCACGACACGTGCTTTCTTCGATGTCGAGTTCGCCACCACCGGCTGGACGTCTCTGGCGAATGTGACCGGATGGGCCGCGATCTCGCTGCCCTTGGCCACCACGTCGACCGGCCTGCCGATCGGTGTTCAGCTGATGGCACCCGACGAGACGGTCCTGCTGCAGCTGGCCGCCCAGCTCGAGGCGGCCACGCCGTGGGCCGGGCGGCGCCCGCAGGTGTGGGCCGGTCGGTGACCGCGGCGACCGGTCACAGCGGGATCCACATGCCCAGGAACCAGAAACCCCAACCGTGGTGGTTGTCGTCCCACACCGGGTTGACCCGCTGACCGTTCCAGTTGAACGGTTGGTGATCCTGCCTGCCCTGGTCGATACCGCGATGCCCCCAGTCGTCCTGCGGCGCGCCGCCGGGCCCCCGGTCGTCGCGACCGCGGTCGTCGTGGTTGTCGCACATCCCCGGCTGCGGGCCGCACTGCCCGGGCCCAGGATCGGCGGCGGCGGTGCCCAGACCCAGGCCCAGCAATCCGGTCAGGCCGACCCCGACGGTCAGTGCCGACGCGCCGGCAATTCGCTTGAGATTCATGCCACTCCTGTTCGACGAGGCCCACGGTCGTGGGCCACTCGGGTTACGAGTGTCGAAGGGGCACATTGTTTTTTGCTGTGCGACCGGTATGCGCCACGTATAAAACGGTTCGGTAGCTGATTCGGTCACGCAACGGTCACGCGGCGCGGTGCCCCACCGCGCCGATACCGCGCCGCCGACCAGCAGCGGGTGGGTCGATGGCGCATGACACACTCGGCGCATGGTTCCTCCCATCGCGCGCCCCAAGCTCGAGGGCAACATCGCGGTCAGCGCAGACCGCCAGATCGGGTTTGCCGAATTCGGCGATCCCCAGGGCCGCGCCGTCTTCTGGTTGCACGGCACACCCGGGGCGCGCAGGCAGATTCCCGCGGAGGCCCGCGCCTACGCCGAACTCGAACGAATCAGGCTGATCGGCTTGGACCGTCCGGGCATCGGGTCGTCCACGCCGCACCAATATCCGAACGTGCTCGCGTTCGCCCAGGACCTCCGTGTCATCGCCGACACCTTGGGGATCGACAACTTCGCAGTCGTCGGCCTGTCCGGCGGCGGCCCGTACACCCTGGCGACCGCCGCGGCGATGCCCGACCGGGTGGTGGCGGCCGGTGTACTGGGTGGCGTGGCACCGTATGTGGGCCCGGATGCGATCGGCAGTGGGCTGATGGATCTGGGTTCCTGGGTGGCCCCGGTGCTCGAAGTGGCCGGAACGCCTATCCGGTTGATGGCCGCCACGCTGATCAGGGTCCTCGGCCCGGTGGCCTCCCCGGCACTGGACCTCTATGCACGCCTGTCCCCGGAAGGTGACCGCCGGCTGCTCAGCCGCCCCGAATTCAAGGCGATGTTCCTCGACGACCTGCTCAACGGCAGCCGCAAACAGCTCGCCGCACCGTTCGCCGACGTCGTGGTCTTCGTCCGGGACTGGGGGTTCCGGCTCGACGAGGTCAAGGTCCCTGTGCACTGGTGGCACGGCGACAAGGACCACATCGTGCCGTTCGACCACGGCCGGCATGCGGTGAACCTTCTGCCCGATGCCACCATGACGGTACTGTCCGGCGAAAGCCATCTGGGTGGCCTCGGCCGCGCCGAGGAGATCCTCCGTACGATGGTGCAGAGCTGGGACCGCGACGGTCACCGGTGACGGAAAGGATTGCCCTGATGGAACTTTCGGGAATCGGCATCTGGAGCGCCCAACTGCGCTACAGCGACCCGGCACAAGCCGCCGACGCTGCCGCAGAGCTCGACGAGCTGGGCTACCCGGCGCTGTGGATCCCCGACGTGGGCGGCGCGTTGTTCGACTCGATCACCAATCTGCTGGCCGCGACCACGAACACCGTCATCGCGACCGGCATCCTCAACCTGTGGATGCACGAACCGGCCGACGTCGCGGCCGCCCATGCCCGGTTGACCACCGAGTACGGACCCCGGCTGCTGCTCGGCATCGGCGTCAGCCACGCGCCGCTGATCGACTCGAAAAAGCCAGGGCTGTACCGCAAACCACTGGCGGCCACGGCGGCCTTCTTGGACGCACTGGATGCCGCCGAGCAGCCGGTACCGGTGGAGCAGCGCGCGCTGGCGGCGTTGGGTCCCAAGATGCTCGAGCTGGCCGCGGCCCGGTCCCGCGGGGCGCACCCCTACCTGGTGACCCCGCAACACACCGCGAGTGCCCGCGCCACTTTGGGGACTGGCCCGCTGCTGCTGCCCGAGCAGACCGCGATCCTCACCGAGGACCGCGACGAGGCGCGCCGGATCGGCACCGACTGGCTGCGCTCCTATCTCGCGATGCCCAACTATGCGAACAACCTGCTCCGGTCCGGCTTCTCCGAAGAGGACCTCACCCAGGTCAGCGACCGCTTGTTCGATGCGATCATCGTGTGGGGCGACGAGGAAAAGGTGCTGGCCCGAGTGGCCGAGCACCGCGACGCCGGCGCCGACCACGTCTGCCTGCAGCTCCTCGACGCCGACCCGAGCGCGTTCCCGCGGGAACAGTGGCGCAGGCTGGCGGCCGCTATCCGCGGCTGACCGGCGCGCTCACGCGCTGGCCGAATACGCCAGCAGTTCCCGGCGCAGCAGGTGCATCGCCACCGTGGTGGCGCGCTCCCGGACGTCGCTGCGATTGCCAGGCAACCGCAGCGTGCGGACCAACGGTTCGCGTCCGGCCAACGCCACGCTGAAACACACCGTGCCGACCGGTTTCTCGGCGGTTCCGCCGCCGGGGCCGGCGATACCGGTGATGCCCACGGCCGTATCGGCGGCGAACCGGTGCAGGGCACCTCGAGCCATCGCGATCGCCACCGGTTCGGACACCGCGCCATGCGTGGCGATCAGTGTCGCGTCCACTCCCAGCATCTCGACCTTGGCCTCGTTGGAGTAGGACACCACCCCGCCCACCAGATACGCCGATGAGCCGGCCCGGTCGGCCAGCCGCGCGGCCAGCATCCCCGCCGTGCACGATTCCGCCGTGGCGATGGTGCGCCCGGTCAGCAGCGCCGCGATCTGTTCGTCGATCAGGGAACCGTCGGCAGAGAACAATTCCTGGGGATAGCGCTCGGCCAGGAAATCGACAAGGGCCCGGTAGGTGTCGTCGTCCCCGGGTTCGTAGCGAGTGACGATTTCCAGCTCACCGCGGCGCAGGCAGGTGGTGATCTCCAGGCCGTCGAATCCGTCGATGCGGGTCTGGGCTTCCCGCAGGACCTCGGCAAGGCCGGACTCGGCCAGACCGAACATCCGCATGGTGGCCTGTCGGTACTCCGTGCGTCCGGCGATCGCACGCTGGGCCGCCGCGGTCGCGATGGCCCGCGACCACATCGGCTGCAATTCGCGCGGCGGACCGGGCAGCACAATGACGACGGGTTTGCCGTCGTCGGGTCCGTCCACCACGACACCGGGTGCGGTGCCCTCCGGATCCAGGATCTCGGCTCCCACGGGCACCAGCGCCTGTTTGCGATTGGCGGCCAGCACCGCGTCGAAGTCCGTGTCCGCCGCGGCACGCCGCGACATCAGCGTGCGCAGGATCGCCGCGATCCGGGCCTCCAGCTCGGTGTCGAGGACCAGCTCGACACCGCAGAACCGGGCCACGGTGGCGACCGTCAGGTCGTCGGCGGTGGGCCCCAGGCCGCCGCTGGTGATGATCAGGTCGACGCCCTCGGCGGCCAGGAAGCGCAGCTGGGCCTCCACATCGTCGGCGCGGTCGCCGCAGATGGTGATGTGCGCCAGCTCGACCCCGAGTTCCAGCAGTCGGTCGGCCAGCCATGGGCCGTTGAGATCCTGGATCCGCCCGGTCAGCACCTCGGTGCCGGTGACGACGATGCCGGCGCGCGCGGTCACCGGGTCAGCCAGCCCTGGACCGTGTCCGCCTCGCGTGAGTACTGCTCCATGAGGTCGTCCTGGTACCGCGAACCGCCGCTGAGATCGTCCCCGGCCCAGATCACCCGGATCCTGGTCGCACCGCGCATGTACACGTCCACCCGGTCGGCAACGTGCCGCGTCCACCCGTGCTGCGCGGTCAACTCGGCGAGTTGCTCGCGCTGATTACCTTCGGTCTTCGCCTCAGACATGTCTCGATCTCCTCTTCCTGCGTGCTGTCGTCAATCCTGCCCCACCGGCTCGGCTCAGCCGACCGGCACCACCACCGCAGCGGTGTTGTAGCCCGTGACTCGCACATAGTTGGCCCGCTGAGCGGGTGCGAGCACCGTGCCGCTCAGGTCCACGGTCTCGCCGGGGAACACCGTCACATAGTTGTCGGTGTACTGCACCGGCAGGATCTCGTCACCGTCCGGGGTGTCGGTGAGCTCCGCGCGTTCGAAGAACGCGATCTGCTTGCCGGGGTTGTGCAGTCTGATGGCGATCTCGCGGTCACCGGTCCGTTTGACGCTCATCTGCAGCGGCGCCTTGGCCAGATAGTTGAGCGGTGTCATATCGGCCCAGCTGACCTGCCTGAGTTCGAAGGCCGTGTCGTTGGCCGGGTCCCCGACATCATCGGGCTGCTGGGACTGCCAGTAGACGTTCTGGGACAGCACTTTTCCTGCGCTGTCGAGCAATTCGGCCCTGACGAAGAACACCCGTGAATCGCGGGCCTCGCGCGGGAGCGTGAGCACGGTGTGCGCCCCGCCGGAGCTGACGGCCACCCCGTCGACGGTCCGGTCGTCACGCACCCGGCCGGCCAGGTCGTAGACCCGCACCCGGGCCCGCAGGCCCGATACGTCCTGCGGGCTCTGGTTGACCACCTTGATGTCGGCGGTGCTGTGGTTGCCGACGGCGTAGGAGTCGAACACCAGCGACAGCGGCCGCAGCCCGGCCTTGGCCCCGTAGTAGGCGCCACCGGGACGCAGGTAATAGTCGAAGATGTTGCCGAAGAACGACGGCCAGTGGCTGTTGAGCATCCAATAGATCGTCATCTTGTGGTTGGCCCACCCGTTGGCCGCGAACGCCTCGAACTGCGCCCGGGTCGATTCGTAATGGGCCAGTTGGGCTTTGCGGGTGAACTCCTCGGCGCCGGCGGATGGTCCGTAGCGACGGTTGATGGCGCGCTGGATGCTGGTCAGCGACGCGTTGCCGGGGTTGGACCCGGCATGGAAGGACCAGGTGTCGTTGATGGGCCACAGCTTGTCGGGCGGGATGAACTCCTTGAGGCTGGCCAGTGGCGGGATGTGCTCGTTGTCCCCTTGTTCGGCGTTGGAGCCCCGGGTGGCACCGTAGCGGCCGCTGAACCAGTAGCTCGGCGGTCGCCAACTGTACGGCCCGGCCATGTGGATACCGTCCCACCGCGGTTGACCTTGATCGTCGTCGTGCCCGAACGAGGAGACAGTGTCGACGACTGCGTTCTGCCAGTGCAGGTCTCGCAGCACCGCGTGATATTGGCCGCGCAGCGGTTCCGGCGGCAATCCGTCGCTGCCGTTGGCCCAGATCGCGACCGACGCGTGCGAACGCAGCATCAGGATCTGTGAGCGCAGACTGGCCAGGGCCACGGCGCGGTCCTCGTCATCCCACTGTTCCCACTTCTCCCACTGGTTGCAGCACATCCACCCGACCATCAGCGGGATGCCCAGCTCGTCGGCACGTTCGACCAGCCGCTCCCCCGGGATCTTGGACTCCAACCGCAGCATGTTCAGGCCGAGATCCTTGGCGTACCGCAGGATGGCGTCCTCGCGGTCCGGGTTGTCGTCGAACAGCAGATCCGGGGTGTACACCGCGCCGCGGATCAGGTAGTCCCTGCCGTTGACGGTGAGGTAGAAACTGCCGCCCGAGCCCAGTTCGGGGAACTGCTCATCGGTGTCGCGGTGCTGCGTGATGGTCCGGATGCCGAACCGCTGGGAACTGGTATCGACCACCCGGTTGTATTGGCGGAAGTCCAATTTCAGGTCGTAGAGGCTGGGGTCACCCATGGTGTAGGGCCACCACAGGTCTGGGTGCTCGACGGTCAGCTCGGCGAAACGGGCCGGACTGAACGTCAGTTCGCGCCGTTCGCCGGGCGACAGCGTGACCGGCTGCTCGACGGTCACCGTGGGCTTGCCCGGCCGGCTGATGGTGGCCCGCAGCGCGCCGTTGACCCGCCGGTCCGAGGAGTTGTGGACGTTGGCGTATACCGTCAGACGCGCGGAATCCGTTCTGGGGAGCGGAAGTTCGGTGTTGACCGTGGCGTCGTCGATCTCCACGGCACCCGCGGCGCGCAGGTAGACGGGTTTGAAGATGCCTGCGTTGCGATCCGGGACGAACGAGTTGCCGTTGGCCGGGTTCTTGCCAGGCCCCTGGTAACCCAGGTAACGCCAGTTGATCCAGTCATACCAACTGTCGGCCAGTTCGACACCGTCGACATCCTGCAGCGCGCGTTCCGGAATCACCTTCACCGCAAGAACGTTCGGGCCGCTGCGAATCCACCGGGTGACGTCGAGCTGGTGTGCGTTGTACATGCCGACGATCTGACTGCTGTCGGCGATCAGCCGGCCGTTGAGCCAGATCTCCGCGCGGTAGTTGATCCCGGGGAAATCGAGCTGATAGTTGCTGTGGCCGGCCGGGGCGTCGAAGGTGGTGCGGTACCACCAGTCCTGCTGGTAGAGATCCTGCGGCACCTTGTCGGCCAGGTTGGTCCCGTAGTACAGGTCCGGATAGGTGCCGTCGCGTTGCAACACGTCGAGGACGGTGGCCGGCATGTGCGACACGGTGTGCCAGCCGTCATCCCGGTAGCCGGGCGTCGAGATGACGCGGCCGTCGGCGGGCAGGCCCCGCGCCGACACCAGTTTCCAGCCCTGTGCCAGTTCGGTGGTGGTGGCCGCCGGTTCGGGCCGCGCGAAGGAGGCGAAGTCGGCAGTGCCGAGCAGCAGCACGAGTACCAGAAGGGCGACGCTGAACAGGGCGGTGCGACGCGTCAATGCCCCGATGGTGCCGCTCCCTTCGGTGCCTGATGTCGCGCCGGCCGATCGGCCGACACCACATTGTGCCTGGCGGCCCCGTCAACGGGCGGCCCGGGGAGCGACCCTCAACGCGTCAGAAGACGTTGTCCTTGTGGTTGACATCGGTGACCAGTCCGCCGTCGACGACGAACTCGGCGCCGGTGGCGAACGACGACTCGTCGCTGATCAGGAACACCACGAAAGCGGCAACTTCCTCGGACTGGCCGGGGCGGCCCAGCGGCGCGGTGACCATGTCCTCGGGGAAGTGTTCGGTCATCGGGGTGCGGATGAAGCCGGGGTGCACGGAGTTGACCCGGATGTTGTGCCTGCCGAGTTCCAGCGCGGCGGACTTGGCCAGCCCGCGGACCGCCCACTTGGACGCCACGTAGGGATGGACCATCGGCGCACCGCGTAACCCCTCGACCGAGGACACGTTGATGATCGAGCCGCTGCCTGCCGCCTTCATCGAGCCGACCGCGGCCTGCATCCCCAGGAAGGTTCCGGTGAGGTTGACGTCGATGACCTTCTGCCACTGCGTCATGTCGAATTTGCCGATCTTGCCCAGCGCGACGATGCCGGCGTTGTTCACCAAACCGGTCAGGCCGCCGAAGGCCTCGTTGGCCGTGGCGACGGCGGCATCCCACTGGTCTGCCTGGGTGACGTCGAGGTGGACGTAGCGCGCCGACCCGGGATACTGCGCACCTAGTTCGTCAGCCAGGGCCTGCCCCGGCTCGTCGAGGATGTCACCGATGACCACCTTGCCGCCCTCGGCCACCAGCGCCCGTGCGTGGGCGGCGCCCATGCCCTGGGCACCGCCGCTGATCAGTACAACCTTGCCGTCCACGCGTCCCATGGGGCGTGAGGCTACCCCACTTCGGAGCGGAATTAGAACCTGTTCCAATTTCGCCGCGGACAGCCCATACTGCGATCAGACCACACAGCCTTAGGAGATTTGTATGGCCATTCGCGTGGCACTCGTCGGGACCGGGAATTGCGGCAGGCTGGCCCTCATCCAGCTCATCGAGGACCCCCGGTTCGAGCTGGTCGCGGTCGGCACGTCGAACGCGGACAAGGTGGGCCGCGATGCCGGCGAGCTGGCGGGTCTCGACGTGACCACCGGCATCACCGCGACCGAAGGGCTCGACGCCGTCCTCGCAGCGAAGCCCGACTGCCTGGTCTACTGCGCGATGGGCGACACCCGCCCGGTCGAGGCCACCCGCGATGTCGCCGCCGCGCTGTCCGCCGGTGTCAATGTGGTCGGCTCGGCACCCGGCGGGTTGCAATACCCGTGGGGCGCCATGCCGGAAAAGGCCATCGCCCGGGTGCAAGAGGCTGCCCACCAAGGCAACTCAAGTGTCTTCATCACCGGGGTGGACCCCGGTTTCGCCACCGACCTGGTGCCGTTCGCCATTGCCAGCACCTGCCAGCGGATCGACCAGATCAAGACGATGGAGATCGCGGACTACGCCACCTACGACGGCGCGGAGGTGATGTCGGTGGTCATGGGGTTCGGCAATCCGATGGACCAGCCCGGCCTGCTGTTCTATCCCGGCATCCTGAGCGCCGCGTGGGGCACCGCGATCACCATGCTGGCTGCCGGCCTGGGCGTACAGGTGGACGAGATCACCGAGAGCTACGAGCTGGCCCCCGCACCCGAAGATATCGAGGTCGCCACCGGCGTGATCGCCGCGGGCACGGTGGCGGCGATGCGTTTCCAGATCAACGGCATGGTCGGCGGCAGCCCGGTGATCGTCGTCGAACACGTCACCCGGGTGCGTGCGGACCTGCGCCCGGACTGGGCCCAGCCCGCGCAGCCCGGTGGGTCCTACCGGGTGGAGATCACCGGGGAACCGTCATATGTCGTCGACATCTGCCCGACCAGCAGCCGCGGCGACCACAACTACGCCGCGATCCTCGCCGCGGCCGGACGGATCGTCAACGCCATCCCGGACGTGGTGGCCGCGCCGCCGGGTATCCGCACCACCGTCGACCTGCCGCTGGGCACCGGCAAGGGCTTGCTGTACGCGCACCACGCGGCACAACACGCAGAATAGGAGGCGTGCCCGCCGACGCGATAGCCCAGATCAACAGCGCACCTGCCGGACCGCGGGTCGGCGCCTTCTTCGATCTGGACGGCACTCTGGTCCGCGGTTTCACCGCGACCATTCATGCCGGGCATCGGTTCCGTAACCGGCAGGCCAGGTTCGGCGAGCTGACCGGGATCATCGAGGCCTCGGTGCGCTACAAGCTGGGCAAGATGGAGTTCGAGCGACTGCTGCAGCGCGCCGCGGGCTATCTGATGGGCGACTCGCTGGCCGAACTCGAGGAACTCGGCGAGGAGCTGTTCCAGCGACACACCGTCGCGCGGTTGTTCCCGGTCATGCGCCAGGTGGTGGCCGCCCATCAGGACCGCGGTCACACGGTGGTGATGAGTTCGTCGGCGCTGACCATGCACGCCGAGCCGGTGGCCCGGCACCTGGGCATCACCGATGTGCTGTGCAATCACTTCGCCACCGACGACGACGGCCGGTTGACCGGACAGATCGTGCGACCGATCATCTGGGGCCGCAACAAGGCCCGCGCGGTCCTGGCCTTCAGCACCACCCACGATATCGACCTGAACAGCAGTTTCGGCTACTCCGACGGCACCGAAGATCTGCCTGTGCTGGAAGCCGTCGGCCATCCGCACGCGGTCAATCCCCGGCCCGGCCTGGCCGCCGCCGCCGCGCAACGCGGCTGGCCGGTGCTGCGGGTCAGCTCCGATGAGGGTCGCCGCTGGGTCGCACTGCGGCGCCGCGGCGCGACCCGATAACCGCGCGCACCGGATTCATCGGCCGTCGAGGGGCGCACCCGACTTCGCGAACTGTTAATGCCACTTGCCGATCTGAGAATGCCGTTCTCCACGCCTGTCGAGGCTCAACCCGATTTCGGGTGGCGCGGGGCATTGCTCGACACCCCGGGGCATCGCCTAAACTAGAACACGTTTCAGTCGTCCGCCCGCGCTCGTTCCCCAAGGAGTAGGCATGCATACCGCCCTCTGTGACCAACTCGGCATCGACGTGCCGATCTTCGCCTTCACGCACTGCCGAGACGTCGTCGTCGCAGTCAGCAGGGCCGGCGGCTTCGGCGTGCTGGGAGCCGTCGGCTTCACCCCCGAACAGCTCGAGATCGAGCTCAACTGGATCGACGAACACATCGGCGACCACCCCTACGGTGTGGACATCGTGATCCCGAACAAATACGAGGGCATGGACGCCAACATGTCGGCCGACGAACTGAAGTCGACGCTGAACGCGCTGGTCCCCCAGGAACACCTCGATTTCGCCAAGAAGCTGCTGGCCGACCACGGCGTTCCCACCGGAGACCTCGACGACAACGCGCTGCAGTTGCTCGGCTGGACCGAGGCGACGGCCACCCCCCAGGTGGAAATCGCCCTGCAGCACCCGAAGGTCACCTTGATCGCCAACGCGCTGGGGACTCCGCCGGCCGACATGATCAAGCACATCCACGAGTCCGGGCGTAAGGTCGCCGCGCTGTGCGGGTCGCCCGCCCAGGCCCGCAAGCACGCCGAGGCCGACGTCGACATCATCATCGCCCAGGGTGGCGAGGGCGGCGGCCACTGTGGCGAGGTCGGTTCGATCGTGTTGTGGCCGCAGGTCGTCAAGGAGGTCGCGCCACGTCCGGTGCTGGCCGCCGGCGGTATCGGCAGCGGCTACCAGATCGCCGCGGCACTGGCCATGGGCGCGCAGGGCGCCTGGACGGGGTCGCAGTGGCTGATGGTCGAGGAAGCCGAGAACACCCCTGTGCAACAGGCGACGTACGCCAAGGCGACCAGCCGCGACACCGTGCGCAGCCGCTCGTTCACCGGCAAACCGTGCCGGATGCTGCGCAACGACTGGACGGATGCCTGGCAGACCGCAGGCAACCCCGAGCCGCTCGGCATGCCCTTGCAGTACATGGTGTCGGGCATGGCCGTGGCCGCCACGCACAAGTACCCAGACCAGACCATCGACGTGGCGTTCAACCCCATCGGCCAGGTGGTGGGCCAGTTCACCAAGGTCGAGAAGACCTCGGCCGTCATCGAACGCTGGGTGCAGGAATATCTCGAGGCGACCAGCACGCTGAACCAGATCAACGAGGCCGCCTCCGTCTGATCAGGTAGCCCCCAGACCGCGAATCCCGCCGGCCTCCGTTCTCCCGGACCGGCGGGATTCGTGCATTCACGGCCGGGTTCGCGCATCCGTTCCCGGCGCCCCATCGAATATGTATGATGCTCTACATAATCGGTCGGCCGAAAGGACACCACCACCATGGCCAGCCCGCGCGACCGCATGATCGTCTCGGCGGCACTGCTGATCCGGGAGCGCGGTGCACACGCGACCGCCATCTCGGATGTCCTCGAACACAGCGGCGCGCCACGCGGCTCGGCCTATCACCACTTCCCCGGCGGCCGCACGCAACTGCTCTGCGAGGCAATCGATTTTGCCGCTGGCTATGTCGCCAGCCAGATCTCCTCGGCAGCCTCGGCACTCGACGCGCTGGACATCATCGTCGAGCACTTCCGCAATCAACTGTCAGAAACCGGATTTCGGGCCGGTTGTCCGGTCGTGGCGGTGGCCGTCGAAGCCGATAACGCCGAGGTCATGGCGCGCGCCGCCGCCGCGTTCACCCGGTGGATCACGCAGCTCGAAGAGCTGATGCGCGCCGACGGCATCACCGCGGGCCGAGCCGCCGAGCTCGCGATACTGGCCACCACCTCGATCGAGGGTGCCGTACTGGTGGCGCGCACCGCCGGTGACGACACCGCTCTCACTCTCGTCCACCGGCAGCTGCGCGCCCTCGTGGCTGCCGAAATCGCGGAACGAAAGGCGTGATATGACAACACCATCCGCGCAGTGGCAGCCCACCGCCTGCATCCTCTGCGAATGCAACTGCGGCATCGTGGTGCAACTCGACGGCCGCAGCCTGGCCAAGATCCGAGGCGACAAGGAGCATCCCGCCTCGAAGGGGTACACCTGCAACAAGGCGCTGCGCCTGGACCATTACCAGAACAATCCGGGCCGGCTGCGCGCACCGATGCGCCGACGGCCCGATGGCGGCTACGACGAGGTCGACTGGGATACCGCGATCACCGAGATCGCCGAGGGATTCACCCGCGTGCGCGACACCTACGGCGGGGACAAGATCTTCTACTACGGCGGCGGGGGCCAGGGTAACCACCTGGGTGGCGCCTACAGCGGGGCATTCCTCAAGGCGCTCGGCGCGCGGTACCGGTCGAATGCCTTGGCACAGGAGAAGACCGGCGAGTTCTGGGTGGACAGCCAACTCTACGGCGGGCACACCCGAGGCGAGTTCGAGCACGCCGAGGTGTCGGTGTTCGTGGGGAAGAACCCGTGGATGTCGCAGAGCTTCCCGCGGGCCCGCACGGTGTTGCAGGACATCGCCAAGGATCCGCATCGCTCGATGATCGTCATCGACCCGGTGATCACCGACACCGCCAAGCTCGCCGACTTCCACCTGCGGGTGCGTCCCGGCACCGACGCGTGGTGCCTGGCCGCCATGGCCGCCGTCCTGGTCCAGGAAAATCTCTGCGACGAAGCATTTTTGACCGAACACGTCACGCAAACCGAGCCGGTGCGCGCGGCCCTGGCGGCGGTGGACATCGACGGCTACGCCGCGCACTGCGGTATCGACGCCGAGCTGGTGCGCACGGCGGCACGCCGGATCGCCGCGGCGTCCAGCGTCTCGGTGTTCGAGGACCTCGGCATCCAGCAGGCGCCCAACAGCACCCTGAGCTCCTATCTCAACAAGATGCTGTGGATCCTCACCGGCAATTTCGCCAAACGCGGTGGGCAGCATCTACATTCGACGTTCGCACCGCTGTTCGGCACCGCGGGGGTGGGCTGTACCCCAGTCACCGGAGCGCCCATCATCGCCGGGCTGGTGCCCTCGAACGCGGTGGCCGAGGAGATCCTCACCGACCACCCCGACCGGTTCCGCGCGATGATCGTGGAGAGCAGCAATCCCGCGCATTCACTCGCCGACTCGGCCGCGGTGCGCGAAGCACTCGGCGCCCTCGAGCTGCTCGTCGTCGTCGACGTCGCGATGACCGAAACGGCACGTCTGGCACATTACGTGTTACCGGCGGCCAGCCAGTTCGAGAAGGCCGAGGCCACCTTCTTCAATCTGGAGTTCCCGCACAACACCTTTCACCTCCGGCACCCGCTCATGCCGCCGGCACCGGGCACCCTTCCCGAACCCGAGATCTGGGCCCGGCTGGTGCGCGCCCTCGGTGTCGTCGACGACGCAGAACTGCAACCACTTCGCCGGGCCGCGGCCGACGGACTGGATGCCTACGCGCAGGCCTTCTTCGCCGCGGTCAGCACGAAGCCCGCCCTGGGCAAGGTGCTGCCCTATGTCCTCTACGAGACACTCGGCCCGGTGCTACCGCAGGGACTGGCCGGCGCCGCCGCGCTGTGGGGGCTGGCCCAGAAGGCCGCGCTGACCTACCCGGACGCGGTGCGCCGGGCCGGCCACGCCGACGGCAACGCGTTGTTCACCGCGATCCTGTCCAGCCCGTCCGGGGTGACGTTCACCGAGCACGAATACGCCGACGACTGGAGCCTGATCAGCCATGACCACGGCAAGATCACGCTCGCCATCCCGGAACTGCTCGCCGATCTCGACGCGCTGGCCGCCGGCCCGGCGCAGCTGACCAGCGCCGAATTCCCCATCGTGCTCTCGGCCGGGGAACGCCGGGCGTTCACCGCCAATGACATCTTCCGCGATCCTGCCTGGCGCAAGCGTGACGCCGACGGGGCGCTGCGGGTCAGCGTGCAGGATGCGCAGACGTTGGGCCTGGTGGACGGCGGCCGCGCGCGGATCAGCACGGCCGCAGGCAGTGCGGAGGCGACCGTCGAGATCAGCGAGGCGATGATGCCCGGGCATGCGGCCCTGCCCAACGGCTTCGGACTGGACTTCGTGGACACCGACGGCATCTCGACGGTGCCCGGGGTCGCCCCGAACGCGTTGACGTCGACCGACTGGCGCGACGCCTACGCCGGCACCCCATGGCACAAACACGTGCCGGCGCGGATCACCGCCGTCGAGCCGGTCACGGTATAGCGGGCGAATCCGCCTGCGGCACCACCGGTGCCGGTGCCGCCTGCGGCACTACCGGTGCCGGTGCCGCCTGCGGCACCATCAGTGCCGGCGTCCCCTGGGGTGCCATCGGGGCCTGCGCCGGATTCGGGGTGTCCATGCCTCGCTGTGCAAGGCCCAGCACCAGGGCCTCCTTACCGCTGATCTCGCGGTTCTGCACTGCGTTCCACAGATCCCGCAGATAGCTGACCCGCGGCGACTCGGCGCCCGCCATCACACTGGGATCCATGGTCGCCCCCGGCGGCGGCGCGTCTGGGCTCGGCAGATGGGGCACCCCGTCCGACGGCGCGGCGGCGGCATCCACCGTGGGCAGCACCGGCTGCGGTGGGGCATCCGTGGGATCGGCCGCGGCAGGCGCGGCCAGTGCCAGTGCCGTCACCCCGCCGGCCAACGCCAGCAGAGCCTTCGCTGCGATGTCGATCGCCATGTACCAATCCCCTTTCACCGCCACACCGCGCATGACGCGCAGTCACCTGGATATTCAGCTCGGGCCAGAAAATTGTTACACCTGAGCCCGGTGGGACGCACGCGAACCGCGATGTGTCAGCTTCGGCCACCTTTCCCGACTTCGGGACGCGGGTGCGGGCGGTGGTGTAGCAATGCCCAGAGGGACCAATTACACACCGTCGTCTTGGGAGTGCAACGATGCCGACCCCGAACCTTCCGCCCGGCTTTGACTTCACCGATCCCGACATCTACGCCCATCGGCTGCCCGTCGAGGAGCTCGCCGAGATGCGCAAGGTGGCACCGATCTGGTGGAACGATCAACCCGAGGGGATCGGCGGTTTCGACGACGGCGGGTTCTGGGTGGTGACCAAGCACCATGACGTCAAAGAAGTATCGCGCCGCAGCGACGTGTTCTCCAGCCTGGCCAAGACGGCGCTTCCGCGCTACAAGGACGGCACCGTCGCGGCGCAGATCGAGACCGGCAAGTTCGTGCTCCTGAACATGGACGCCCCGCATCACACCCATCTGCGCAAGATCGTCTCGCGGGCATTTACCCCGCGCGCGGTCGAACAACTGCGCGCCGATCTCGCCGAGCGGGCCCGCCAGATCGTCGCCGCCGCAGCGGCAGAAGGCCGGGGCGATTTCGTCGAGCAGGTGTCCTGCGAGCTACCGCTGCAAGCCATCGCCGGATTGATGGGGGTGCCGCAGGAGGACCGGATGAAGCTGTTCCATTGGTCCAATCAGATGGTCGGCGACATGGATCCCGAATTCGCGAACAACGACGCGATCAGCGCATCGGTGGAACTCATCACCTACGGCATGCAGATGGCGGCCGAGAAGTCCGCCAACCCCACCGACGACCTGGTCACCAAGCTCGTTCAGGCCGATGTCGACGGCCACAAGCTCTCCGACGACGAGTTCGGCTTCTTCGTCATCCTGCTCGCGGTGGCGGGCAACGAGACAACCCGCAACTCGATCACCCAGGGCATGATGGCGTTCACCGATTTTCCGGATCAATGGGAATTGTTCAAACGGGAACGCCCCGGGACCGCCGCCGACGAGATCGTGCGCTGGGCGACACCGGTCACCTCGTTCCAGCGCACGGCCTTGGCCGACACCGAGCTGGGCGGCGTGTCGATCAAGAAGGGGCAGCGCGTCGTGATGTTCTACCGGTCGGCCAATTTCGACGAAGACGTCTTCGAGGATCCGTTCCGCTTCGACATCCTGCGCGACCCGAACCCGCACGTGGGCTTCGGCGGCACCGGCGCGCACTACTGCATCGGCGCCAACCTGGCGCGGATGACCATCGATCTGATGTTCAACGCGATCGCCGACGCCATGCCCGAGCTCACCCCGCTGGCCGCACCCGAACGGCTGCGCTCGGGGTGGCTCAACGGCATCAAACACTGGCAGGTCGACTACGTGGGCGCGTCGAAGCGGGCGCAACCCGCGGGTAGTCGATGATCGATCGCCAATAGTCCTCACCGATCTCGGTGTCGGACCGCAGCACGACCGACAGCCCGACAGCCATCGCGATACCGAGCAGCCCGAGCCACAATCCGGCGAGCGCGATGACGGCCCACAGCAGCGTGGTCAAGTCAGGCCAGGGCGACAGCAGCGCCAGCACCGGCGCGAAGAAGAAACCGGTACCGATGTACCAGGATGACCCGGCCCGGTCACAGCGGAGCACGAAGCGGAGCCATCGGGGGATGTTCGGCTGTGTCATGCTCCCAGCGTCGGCGGTCCCGGGTAGGTGGGGCAATTACCGCGGAGGTAATGGCGGCGGGTCCACCGGTATCCGACACTGGCTGACGTGACGAGCGTGGACACCCAGAATCCGACCTTCGGCGCGCTGATGCGCACCTGGCGGCAGCGACGCAGGCTCAGCCAGCTGGACCTGGCGTTGGAGGCCGACGTGTCGGCCCGGCACGTGAGCTTCATCGAGACCGGCCGCTCGGCGCCCAGCCGGTCCATGGTGCTCAAGTTGGCGTCGGCGCTCGATGTGCCGGCACGAGAACAGAATCGGCTGCTGCTCGCGGCCGGGCTGGCGCCGATGTACAGCGAGCGCGCCCTCGACGATCCGGGAATGGCCGCCGTGCGGGCCGGCATCGACCGGGTGCTGGCCGCCTACGACCCCTTCCCCTGCCTCGCGGTGGACCGTGGCTGGAATGTGTTGCAGGTCAATGCCGGAACCGCAGTACTGCTCGACGGTGTGGCGGCCCACCTGATGGAACACCCCAACGCCCTGCGCATCTCGTTGCATCCCGACGGGCTGGCACCGCGCATCCGCAATCTGGCGCAGTGGCGCCACCACGTCATCGGCCGGTTGCGCCGGGAGGCAGCGGTGAGCGGATCGCCGGACTCGGCGGCACTGCTGGCCGAGATCGAGTCCTATCCCGGCGGCCAGTCCGATACCGGCGACCTCGGTGGTGTGGTGGTGCCATTGGAGATCGACGGGGGCGACGGGACGGTGCTGCGGTTCCTGAGCACCGTCACCACCTTCGGCACCGCGCTGGACCTGACGGCCGCCGAGCTGAGCCTGGAGGCGTTCCTGCCCGCGGACGAGGCCACCGCGGAGGCGCTCCGGTGACTGGTCTTACCACTTGACCTCTAACCAGCCGCGTGTGATGCTCGGGGCATGGCGCTGCAACCCATCAATCGCCGGTCGGTCTCCGCGGACGTGTTCGACCAGATCGTGGCCGATGTCCTCAGCGGCGAGATGCAACCGGGGGATCCGCTCCCCAGCGAACGACGTCTGGCCGAGGTGCTCGGGGTGTCCCGACCGGCGGTGCGCGAGGCGCTCAAACAGCTGACGGCGGCCGGGCTGGTCGAGATCCGCCAGGGCGACACCACCACGGTGCGCGATTTCCGCAGGCATGCGGGACTGGACCTGCTCCCCCGGCTCCTGGTGCGCGACGGCGAGCTCGACCCCGCGGTCGTGCGGTCCATCCTGGAGACGCGGTTGCACAACGGGCCCAAGGTCGCCGAACTCGCGGCGATGCGACACCGCCCGGAGTTGGGTGAACTCCTGGACCAGGCCATCGCGGCGCTGACGGCCTGCACCGATCCGGTCGCCGCGCAGCGGCACGCGCTGACGTTCTGGGATCACCTCGTCGACGGTGCGGACTCGATAGCGCTGCGGTTGATGTACAACACGCTGCGCGCCACCTATGAACCCGCGCTGCCTGCGCTGGCCACCATGATGGCCGCCGAGGTCGGCAGGCTCGATGCCTACCGCGCGGTGGCCGACGCCGTCACCGCAGGCGACCCCGCCGCCGCGGCAGCGGCCGCCCGGGCCCTTCTCGAACCGGCCACCACCGCGCTGCTGGACGCGCTGGCGGCACTGGAAACTCAGGAGCGGAAGCTATGACCATCTCCCCCACCCGCCGGGGGCTCACACTCGGCGCAGCGGCCCGCGAGTTCGTCAGGCACCCGTCGCCGTGGCTGATCGGCGCGACCCTCGTTGCCGCCGTGATCGCACGAATCATGCACGGCGACTGGGAAATCGGTGATGCACTCGTGCCGGTGGCGATGCTGGCGGTGTTCCCGTTCCTGGAATGGATGATCCACGTGATGATCCTGCATTGGCGCCCGCGCCGGATAGCCGGGGTCACCGTCGATCCGTTGCTGGCCCGTAAACACCGCGAACATCACGTCGAACCACGTGATGTCCCCTTGGTTTTCATACCCTGGCAGTCACTGCTGTGGGTGCTGCCACTGGCGGTGGCGATCGGCGTGGTGGTGTTCCCGGCCACCGGCGCCGGCCTTGGCCGCGGCCTCACCTTCCTGGCGTGGCTGGCGGTCCTCGGCCTGGGCTATGAATGGTGCCACTACCTCGTGCACACCGATTACAAGCCGAAAACCGCTCTGTACCGCTCGATCTGGCGCAACCACCGGCAGCATCACTTCAAGAACGAGCACTACTGGTTCACGGTCACCAGCAGCGGCACCGCCGATCGCGTGCTGGGCACCTATCCCGACCCGGCGACCGTCGCCACCTCACCCACCGCCAAGAACCTGCACGGCGCCGCAGAGCACGGCTCGGTCAGGCCTGGATGATGATCGGGTCGCCGATGCTGACGTTGTTGTAGTACCACTGCGCGTTGTCCGGGCTGAGGTTGATGCACCCGTGGCTGACGTTGGAGTTGCCCTGGGAGGCGACCGACCACGGTGCCGAATGCACGTAGACACCGCCCCAGGTGACGCGCACCGCGTAGTTGACCGTCAGCTTGTAACCTTCCGGATCGCTGAGCGGGATACCGATGGTCCGCGAATCCATGACGACCGGGTTCTGCTTCTCCAGTGCGGTGAACGAACCGATCGGGGTGGGATGCTTGGGCTTACCCATCGAGGCCGGCATCTCCCGGACCACCTGGCCGTCGATGCTGACGGTGAAGGTGTGCGCGTCGATATCGGCGACACCGACCACCTGGGATCCGGTCTCGAAGGTCGTCTTGAACCCGCCGACGGACAAGGCGATGGTCGAGTGCGCCGGCCAGTAACCGCTCGGCGTGAAACGCACCGTCGAATCATCAAGCCAGGCAAAGGATCCCCCGGGAACCTTGGCGTCGGAAACGCGACGACTGGACACCGAGAAATCGATGTCGTGTTCGGCAGCCGTCCGGTCGGAGACCGGACCGGCGAAACCGACCGTCACCGGGTAAGCCACCCCGACGACATCGCCGGCTTTGGGCGACACGGATACCACCGCGGTGGCCGTGCCGGTCTCCGCGGCGCCGGCGACGCCTGTCGACGGCGTGGCCAACATGGCGATCCCAGCGATGACAAGCACATACCGAAATGCTCTGCGCAAGTTTTCGATCCTCTCTGGGACACCCAGACGGCGGTGGTGGACTACATGCTAGTTCGTCCGCGGCGAGATGATCGTTAACGAGAGCCGCGCATCAGCCCTGCGGCGCGGGCAGCACGGGGGTCGGGTAGTCGTCGTCGGCGCCTGGGTGCAACCGGTCGCGGATCCGGTCCAGCAGTGATTTCTTCACCGGCGGGGCGGCCGGGGCCGGCGGCACGATCGCGGGTGGCGGCACCGCGGCCGCGACCCCCGCGTCGAAGCTCAGCGGCGGCGGCGCGGTGTCGACCGGTGCCGCCGGAGGCTCGGTGTCCACCCCGGCGGCCGGTGCGGTATCGGCGATATCCGGGGGTGCCGCGGCGGGCGCGTCGGTGGCCGGGTCGACCGGTGCCTGCGGTACCTCGACCGCCGGGACGGCCTCGGGCGGTGCCGCGGCGGGCGGCGGCGCCATGATCGGGGCCGCCGCGGGGACGGCCACCTGGGGAATCGCCGCCGACGCGGCGGCCGGGCGGGGCGCCGCGACCGCATGCTCGGGCGAGAGTGCCACCGCGACGGCAACCGATGCCGAGACGACGAAGGTGAACACACCGGCGGCCAGCACGCCGGTCAGCGCCCCGGTCGCCGTCACCCGCCGTCCGGCGGCATGCCGCCCGCCGCCGACCGGAGCCAATGCCGCCTCGTCGAACGGCAGGTCCAGGCTGTGGGTGGAGGCCAGCGCCGCGCCACGGGCCAGCGCCAGTGGCGCCTCGTCCGGGGCGTACACCGGAACCGACAGCGCGTCTTCCAGCCGCGGCAACACGGCGCCGAAGTCGCCGGCCGAACCGACCACGACCAACGCCTCCGGCTGCCAGTCGGCCTTGGTGAAGACCGTGCTCAGCCAGCCGATCAGGCTCTCGTCGCTGTCGATGCCGTGGTTGATCGCGGTCTGCACGCCGCCGTCGCCGCGATGCACGATCAGAGCGATGACGGTGTCGGGCTCGATCACGCAGACCGCTGTCGTGCGATAGCCGATCACCTCTGCCATCCCGCGGGCCAGCGCCTCGGTCGCCTCCGGCAACCGGATCGGCACCACGTTGCCGAAGCCGGACTCGCTGAGCGAGTTCATCAGCATCGCCGCCTCGGCGCCGGCATCCTCACTCCAGGTCAGGCCGATCGATTTGAGCCGGCGGCCCGCCGAGATCGCCTCGACCGCCGCGGTGACCCGCTGGGCGGCCGCCCTGACATCCGTGCCGCCGTCCACCGGCAGCGCGAAGGCATCGCCGGCGGAACCACCGTCGACCTCGTCAGCACCGCCCACCACCACCAGGCCGAGCGACGTGGGTGTCATCGACAATCCGAGCACCGCGTCCACATGTACCCCTTCGGACCACGCAGGCCACAGTGGAGCGCGACCGCGTCGAGGCGATACCGTCACCGCCTCGTTATCGGGCTGAGACTACCGGGGCGGGTCGCCTTCGGCCCAGTCCGCCGCCGCCCCTGCTTGCGAACCGCACCGAAAACCGAGGCCAACACACCGCAAGAAGGCGATGCCGTCCCGGCCGGCGTGGCAGGGTAACCGACATGAGCGAGTTACGGGGGCCGCAGGAGTCACACCTGCCGCAGCAGTCGCAGGGGGATTCGACGCGGACCATCTTCGGACATCCGATCGGTCTGACCAACCTTTTCGGCGTCGAGTTATGGGAGCGCTTCTCCTTCTACGGGATGCTCACCATCCTCGGCTATTACCTCTATTATTCGGCGACCGACGGCGGCCTGGAGTTGTCGAAGGCCACCGCCACCGGCATCGTCGGCGCCTACGGCGGTCTGGTCTATCTGTCGACGGTACTGGGCGGCTGGATCGCCGACCGGCTACTCGGCATGGAACGCACCGTCTTCTACGGCGGCGTCGTGGTGATGCTGGGGCATATCGCGCTGGCGGTGCTGCCGGGCCTGTCGGGTGTCGGCGCGGGCCTGGTGCTGGTCGCGCTGGGCTCCGGGGCGCTCAAGGCGAATGCCTCGTCGCTGCTGGGCACGCTGTACGCCAAGGGTGACGCCCGCGCCGACGGTGGATTCACGTTGTTCTACCTCGGCATCAACCTCGGCGCCTTCATCGGGCCGCTCATCACCGGCCTCCTGCAGACCCGGGTCGGTTTCCATTACGGGTTCGGGGCCGCCGCGATCGGCATGGCGCTCGGGCTCGCGCAGTACGTGGCCTTCCGCCGCAATCTCGGTGACCACGGTCGGCATGTCCCGAATCCGTTGCCTCGCAGTGCCATCGGCAAGACGGCCGGGGTTTTCGTCGCGGTCATCGCGGTCATCGCCGTGGCCGCCGGACTGAAACTGGTGACGCTGAGCAACCTGTCCCAGGTCACCACCGGCGTCATCATCGTCGCGTCGATCGCGTATTTCGCCGTCATGCTGCGCAGTGCCAAGGTGACCGATTCTGAGAAGGTGCGGGTCCGGTCGTTCATCCCACTGTTCATCGCCAACGCGGTGTTCTGGTCACTGTTCCAGCAGATCTTCACGGTGCTCGCGGTCTACTCCGACGAGCGGATGAACTGGTCGATCTTCGGCTGGACGGCGCCGTCGAACTGGATCGGCTCGATCGAGCCGGTGTGGACCATCGTGCTGTCACCGCTGTTCGCGGCGATGTGGACCAAATTGGGCAATCGGGCGCCGACCACGCCCCGCAAGTTCAGCTACGGCGTCATCGGTATGGGCCTGGCCTTCCTGTGCTTCGTACCGCTGGCCGGTGTCAAGGCCGTCCCGGCGCTGCTCATCGCGGTCATCCTGGCAGTGTTCGCGGTGTCGGAACTGCTGCTGTCGCCGATCGGACTGTCGGTCACCACCAAGCTTGCGCCGGATGCGTTCCGCGCCCAGATGATGGCGCTGTACTTCTTCTCGGTGGGGCTGGGCACGTCGATGTCGGGCGTACTGGCCAAGTACTACGAACCGTCCAGGGAGGTGGCCTACTTCGGCATCCTGGGCGCTGTCGCGGTGATCGTCGGCATCGTGGTGTTCGTGGTGTCGCCGTGGATCAGCCGCCAGATGGAGGGTGTGCACTGAGCCGGCGCCGACGGTTACGGGCGCTCCATCCGATCTGTGCGAAGTCGTGACCTTGCGCCGAGCCCAATCGCGGCCCGGTGCGCGAGAATCGAGGGCACGACCCGCGAAGGAGGTGCCGATGAGCGCCCCAATACTTGATGACCTGAGCGTCGACTGTGCCGCGCAGGGAATGACGTCGGTGTACAGCCGCGGGATCGGGCACTCCGCCGCCAGCTGCACCTGTGGCTGGCACGGGCCCCGTCGCCGGTTGAGAGCCGTTGCGGCGCAAGATGCGTGGACACATTGCATCCAGCAGCGATGCGAGGTGTCAGTGCCCCTGGTGTTCCGCGCCGGCTGACGGGCCGGCCAGGATCTCGCGCAGCACCGCCGGTTCCACATTCCCGCCGGAGAGGATCATCACGGTGCGACCTGGCGGCAACGCGTAACGCCGGTACGCCGCCAGCGCCACGGCCCCGCTGGGCTCACTGACCAGATGCGCCTTGAATGCCAATTCCCTTACCGCAGAACGGATTTCCTCTTCTGAGACGGTGAGGACATCGGTCAGCACCCGCTGCAGGTGCGCGAATGTCAGCTCCGAGGGTTCGGATCGCAGCCCGTCGGCGATGGTGCGGTTTCGCTCGGCGACCGGCATGGGCACCCGGTGCCCCGCGCGCAGCCCGGCCGCGGTGTCGGCGGCGAGTTCGGGCTCGACGCCGAAGATCTGGGCCTGCGGGCACAATGCCTTGACGGCCGTGCCGATACCCGACGCCAGCCCTCCCCCGCTGACCGGGATCAGCACGGTGGCCACATCGGGCATGTCCTCGGCGATCTCCAGACCGGCCGTGCCCTGCCCGGCGATGACATCGGGATGGTCGAACGGCGGGACCAGCGTGGCACCGGTCTGCTCCACCAGCTCGGCGGCCACCGCTTCGCGCTCGCCGGCACCACACAACACCACCCTGGCTCCGTGTGCGCGGGTCTTGCGCACCTTGATGTCCGGCGTCTCCTGCGGCATCACGATATGCGCGTCGATACCGAAAGTGGCTGCCGCATAGGCGACTGCCTGCGCGTGGTTACCACTGGAGTAGGCCACCACGCCGCGCGACCTGACGGCCGCGTCGATGCGGCCCACGGCGTTGAGCGCACCGCGGACCTTGAAGGCGCCGATCACCTGCAGGCTCTCGGGTTTGATCCACAGCGGCCGAGCGGGATCCGCCCACTCGGCGGGGACCAGCGGGGTGCGTACGACGGCGCCACGCAGCCGCTGCGCCGCCGCGCGGATATCGTCGAGCGTGACGAGGGAAGCGGTGGTCATCGGTTCCCACGCTTTCATGTCGGCGCCGTGTCGGGCAAGGTGACTTCGGTGAGCACACCGACCGACCAACCGTTCTCGTTTCCGATCGTGCCGCGCTATGCCGAGATCGACCAGCAGGGCGTGGTGTTCAACGGCCATTACCTGACGTGGTTCGACGAGGCGTGCACCGCGTTTCTGGACGGGTTGTCATCGAGCTACGACGAGCTGCTCGCCGAGGGACTCGACTTCAAGGTGGTACACACCGAGATCGACTACCTGGTATCGGTTCGCTGGCGCGACACGGTGCGGGTGCTGGTGGCCTGCGAGCGGACCGGCACGACCAGCTTCACGCTGGCGTTCACCGTACTGCGCACGGGGTCCGGCGAGGCGGAACAGCCGGCCGTGCGAGGCCGCACCACCTACGTCGTCGTCGCGATGTCGGATTGGGCGAAACGGCCCGTCCCCGAGCACTTTCGCACCGCTTTGGAGCGCACGGCAACAAGCCTTTGTGCGCCAGCTGACCGGCGCGGCCCGCTCAGTTGAACCCGACGCCGAAGATCGGAATCCACAGCCCGAACAGCCAGATCCCCCACTGGTGGAAACCGTCGTCCCACACCGGGTTCGCGTTGTAGCCCCAGTAGTTGATCGACGGAGGCAGTGGGCCGCCGGTCCACTGGAACGGGGGCGGCGGGCCCCAGCCCCACGGCGGCGGACCCTGGCGGTCATCCCACCAGTCGTGGCGGTTGTTGGCCCACCACACGCCCTTGTCCCAGTGCTTGTCGAACCCGGGTCCACCGGGGCCACCGGGGCCGCCCGGTCCGCCGGGGCCCGCGCACCACGGCTGGCAGTCATTACCGCGCCCGTGTCCGTTGCCGTGCCCCGGGTCCGCCGACGCCACCGCACCCCCGAGGGTCGCGCCGCCGAATCCCAGACTGCCGACGATCATGGCACTCGCCACGACCTTGGCCAGCTTCATCGTGATCTCCCCACCATGTTGCGTGCGTTCTCTTCAGGAAGAACACGGCGACAGGCAGTACGAAGGCGCACCAGGTCGTCGATATATGCGTACTGCCAGTCGGCCGCCATTCCTACCCGAAGTATCGACCGCCGCCCCGGTGGCGTTACCGCCGGGTCATGACGCAGCGGTTCCGGGCGCGTCCCCGACCGGGTCCTGTGACGCGTCTCCGACCGGGTCCTATGACGCGTCTCCGACACGGTTACCGACGATCGCGCCCACGACGAACGACACCACCAGCAGGCCCACGATGCCCCAGCCCAGGGCGTTCGACGTCGCGAGCCCCTCAAGGTTGGTCAGGATCAGTCCCAGCGTGACCACCAGTCCCACCAGCCCCAGCGTTGGCGCGATACGCACCCGCCACTGCGAGTAGCCGCGACGGTCACGGGCGAAGAACACCAGCACCGCCACGCTGGTCGCGATCAGCAGCACCACGAAACCGACCGTGGTGGCGGCCGCGAACCACGTATAGAACTGCGCGACGGGATCGAGACCGAACACCACGGCGGCCGCGATGCTGATCGCCACCACACCGGAGATCCACAGCGACGCCTTGTGCGGCGACCCGTGAGCGGCATGCGCGACGCCGAGGGACTGCGGCAGCACCCGGTGCTGCGACAGTGCGAACACGTAACGCGACGCCACGTTGTGAAACGCCAGGATGCAGGCGAACAAGCTGGTGAAGTACAGCACCGTGATGATGTCGTTGCCCGCGGTGCGGATGTAGGTCTGCGCGATATCGGACAGGAAGGTGCCACCGGATTCGGTCGCCTTGGCCACCGCCTGGTCATCACCCCAAGCCGAGATCAACGCCCAACTGGTGACCGCGTAAAAGGCACCGATGAGGATCAGCGCGGCATAGGTGGCCCGCGGGATGGTGCGTTCGGGATCCTTGGCCTCGTCGCGGAAGATGGCCGTGGCCTCGAAACCGATATAGCTGAGCATCGCGAACAGCAGCCCGATGCCCAGCGATCCGGAGAACACCGTGGCTGGGGTGATGACGCCGGCCGACAAGCCGTGCTCGCCTCCCCCGCGCACCACGATGACCAGGTCCAGGATCAGGATCACCGCGATCTCGGCGGTGAGCAGGATGCCCAGCACCCGGCTGGACAGCTCGATGTTGCGGTAACCCAGGAACGTCGTCACCGCGAAGGCGATGGCCGCGATCACCCACCACGGCAACGCGGGCCCGCCGAACAGGGTGACCACGCCGGCCCCGGCGGGCCCGAGGAGGCCGTACACGCCGGCCTCCAGCGCGACATAGCTGACGAGCGCGACGAAGCCGAACCCGATGCCCACCGAAAAGCCAAGAGAGTGACGGACATACGAGAAGAAGGCACCTGCCTCCTCGACGAACGGGGTCAGTGCCGTGAAGCCGACCGCGAACAACAGCAGGATGACCGTCGAGACGATGAAGGTCGCCGGAAAACCGGCGCCGTTACCGTTGGCGATGCCAAGCGGAAAGACTCCGCCGACGACGCCGAGTGGTGCGGCCGCAGCCACCACCATGAACACGATCGCGGCCACCCCGAGATTGCCGCGCAGCTTCCGTTCCCCTGGCGCGGTGAGATCGTCGGGTACCGCACTGATTTCAGACATGCGCGAGACCGTATGGTCCCGGCGCCGCAGCGACCACGGCTGCGGTCAGCGTGCGTCAAAGGCCGTAACAATGCGACACAATCACCGCCGGGCACCGCGCGTCCAACCGGCGCAACAGCAGTAGTGTTGCCCGCATGTCGACCAGTTCGGTGCGAGCGTTCGCCACCAAGGGTCTGCGGCCGCTGCGGGTGGGCGCTACCCCGGTGCCGCACGCCGAGATCCTGGAGAACGTGCGCGGACCGCTGGCCGGTCACGGGATCGACCTGCAGGTGACGGTGTTCGACTCGTTCGACGAACCCAACGACTGGCTGGCGGCGGGACGGTTGCACGCCAACTACTTTCAGTACCTGCCCTTCCTGACCGAGTTCAACCAGCGCACGGGCCATGCGCTGGAACCCGTAGTGCCGGTACACATCGAACCGTTCGGGTTGTACTCGACGCGGTTCGCCCGGCTCGCCGACGTGACCGAGTACGCCGAGGTCGCGCTGCCCGCAGATCCGGTGAACGCCGACCGGTCGCTGCGAATGCTGGCGGGGCTGGGCCTGATCGAATGCGACGCCGGGCCGGGGGTCCTGGCCTCGGTCGCTGACGTGCAGGCCAACCCGCGACGGCTGGTGTTCAAGGAGCTGTCCAGCTGGATGCTGCCCTCGGCCCGCGACGATTTCGACGTGGTTTTCCTGTTCGGCAATCAAGCGATGGAAGCCGATGTCGACACCACCACGGCCCTGTATTGCGACCGGGCCAATTCCGCGTATGCCGAGTATCTGGTGGTGGCCGCCGGCGGTGCCGGCCACCCCGACATCCGGCTGCTGGCCGCGGCCCTGAACAGCCCGGCCACCCGGGAGTTCATCGCCACCGCATACGACGGACAGGTGGTCGCCGCGTTCTGAGTTGTGTTCAGGCCGACGCAAACCCTGGCCGTATCACCTCGTCAGCGGTGACAGTGACGGGATGTACCAGGCCGCCACCCCGCCACCGGCCGAACGCACCGGCACGGTGCGGGTGCTGCTGACCTTCGACGTGCCCGTCGGCTTCGTCGAGCTCCCTTCGCGCACAGCGCAATTGGCGGAGGAGTACGGCAAGATCATCGCGCGATCGGTGCCAGGGGTACGGGTGCGGCCGGTCCAGATCGAAGCCGACCGGCCCGAGCGGCCGCGCCCCGCCCCGTCGGCCCGCGGCCTGGTCATCGGGCGTAACGACGCCTGGGTGGACGGCATCGCGCTGCGCCTGACCCGCCGCGAGTTCGACCTGCTGCGCCACCTGGCCGAGCGGCACGGGCAGGTGGCGTCCCGGACGCAGCTCATGGCACAGGTCTGGCAGGACTCGGCGGTGTCGGCGCGCACGGTGGACACCCATGTGCGACGGTTGCGCGCGAAACTGGGCGGCTATGCGCGGGCCTTGCAAACCGTCCGCGGCTCCGGTTACCGCTGGGACCCGGCAGATCTGCCCGAACCCGGCCGTCACAACGTGACGGTGACCGGCCCCACCGTGTGGCACACCGATACGGTCGGGCTGCCCGCCACGGCGCATCCGCGTCCGCTGGCAACATAGGTCGCCCCCGGCCGGTACGGCGCGAAGAACACCTGCGCGGCGGTCGGGCCCTCCTTCGACACGCACAGCGGCGCGGCACCGGCCCCCTGTATCTCAAGACACGCCACCTGCAGCATCGAATTGGTCCGGTTGCACGCCGCGGTGGTCACGGTGGTGGTCACCATCGGTGTTCCCGACACCTGCGTCACCACCGGCGTCGACAGCGTGTAAGCGCAGCCGGGCTGCTCGGGTGCGGCGGTGGCCGCACCCACGAATGTGAAGTCCGCGCCGGCCAGGCCGGCGGCCATCAGTAGCGGTACCAGGACGGCGACGCGACGTCTCATAGTCGGATGGTAGTTCACGGCCCCGCTCCGGGACCGACGATGAACAGCACCAGCGTGCAGGCGCGTACTACCCGGCCGCCGCTCCCAGCGCGTCGAGCATGCCCGCCGCCGAGCGGGGCCAGGTGAACTGTTCTGCGCGGCGCCGGGCACTGACCCGGCGCAGCGGCTCCGGGCGGCGGATGACACCGGCGACCGCGTCGGCGATGGACCGCGGATCATTGTCGGCCGTGGCGCCGCTGTCCTCGGTGAGGATCTCGGCCAGCGCCGAGGTGCGCGACACCACTGCCGGTGTCCCACACGCCAATGCCTCCAGCGCCGCCAGGCCGAAGGTTTCGTGCGGCCCGGGCGCCAAGGCGACATCGGCCGATGCCAGGATCGCCGCCACCGTGTCACGGCAGCCGACGTACCCGGTGAAAGCGACCGGCAGGCCGGCGGCCTGGCGTTGCAGCCGGGCCCGCATCGGCCCCTCTCCGACCACCACCAGGTGCGCATCCAATCCCGAATCGCGCAAAGCAGCAACGGTTTCGATGCTCCGGTGGGCGTGTTTCTCCACCGACAGCCGGCCGCAGTGCACCAACAAGGTCTGCTCCGGCGCCGCCCACCGGCCGCGTACCTGGGCGCTGCGCCGGCTGGGGTGGAACTGCTCCAGATCCACTCCGAGCGGGACGGTCTGTACGTTGCGGGCACCGATCCGATCGAACTCCGCCCTGGCGAACGCGGTCGTGCACACCACCGCGTCATAGTTCGATGCCGTGCGGCGATTGGCGAGGTCGGCCACTGAACGCGCCATCCGGGGCGGAAGGACTTGTCCCACAAGTCGATCCAGGCGCTCATGCGAGATCATCACCGTCGCTGCTCCGTGCCGGCGACCCCACTGCCCGAGTGAGCGCAGGGTGAGCCGGTCGGATACCTCCAGCGCGTCGGGCTGCAACCGCTCCAGCAGCGCGGTCACCGGGCCCGGCAGCACCGCGCGGTAGCCACCGGTGCCCGGGATGAGCGCGGCGGGCAACTCCAACCGCACCACCCCCGACGGCAGCGCCCGGCGCGCCCGGCGCCTGCCGGGGACCACCAGGAACACCTCGTGACCGGCCGCGCAGTACTCCGCGCCGAGCCGGTCCACTGCGGTCCGCAGGCCACCCGACCGCGGGCCGTAGAAGTTCGCGACCTGCACAACGCGCATGCCACCATCAGATCGGCAGCCCGTGTGCTGACGGACACCAATGGTCGACGCGTCGCTGAACGAAGCGTGAACTCGCCCGCTCAGGACAGATACTTCGTGAACCAGTCCTGCACCCGGTTCCACGCGTCGGTTGCGGCGGTCGCCTGGTAACGCTCGCCGGTGTCGTTGAAGAACGCGTGGTTGGCGTCCGGTTCGGTGACCAGCTCGTGCACCATGCCCGCCTTCTCCAGCGCAGCCCTGGCGACCGGCTCGGTGGCGTTCACCCGATCGTCGAGCGCACCGTAGAAGCCAAGCACCGCAACATCTTTGGAACCGGAAAAATCGGCGTTCGCCGGGGTGGGGCCGTAGAAGGGCACCGCCGCGGCCAGTCGCGGTTCACCGGCGGCCAGCAGCTGCCAGACCAGGCCGCCGCCCATGCAGAAGCCCACCGCCGCCAGCTTCTGCCCCGGCGCCAGCCGGGCCAGTTCATCGACACCCGATTTCAGGTTGGCCACCAGGTCCGCGGCCGGGATCTTGCCCAACGCCGCGGTGGCCGCCGCGGGGTCGGCGAAGCTACCGGTCCCGCCCTGCGGCGAGAGCAGGTCGATCGCCAGCGCCGAATAGCCGCTGCCGGCGAACCGGCCGGCAACCGAGCGCACCCAGTCGTTGAGCCCCTTGTTCTCGTGCACGATCAGCACGGCGCCCTTCGGGTCGACCGCGTCACCGGTATTGCTCCTCGCGTCCGCCGACGCCCACGCCCCTTCAAGCTCCCCTTGTGGCCCGGCCCAGTTCACCGGCGCGGTGGGCAGGGTGTGCTCTGACCCCGGCGGCGGGGCGGCCGCTGCGGAACCGGACGTCGTGGCGCCGGTGCTGGCGCTCGGCGTCGGCGAGGCCGCCTTCTTGTCACTGCACGCGGCGATGAGGGCACTTGCCGCACCGGCGCCGATCCCGAGCAGGGCCAGCCGGCGCAGCGCCTCACGGCGAGACAGCAACCCGTCGACATGGTCGGTGGCGATCTCTTCGGCGATGTAGCGCTGCATGGGAGTCACATTCGCGAGTATGCCCCGGATCGATGAAAGCTCCCTGCCGTATTTCTGGACGCGCGATACTCAGACGATGACCGCTGGGTCGTTGCGTGGCCGGATCGCGGTCGTTGCGGGTGCGACCCGCGGCGCCGGTCGCGGCATCGCGGCCAGCCTCGGCGAGGCGGGGGCCACCGTGATCTGCACCGGGCGCAGCAGCGTGACCGGCAACGACGGTTCCGACTATGACCGGCCCGAGACCATCGAGGAGACCGCCGAGCTGGTGACCAGCCTGGGCGGAACGGGGGTGGCCGTGCAGGTGGACCATCTCGACACAGCGCAGGTGCAACGGCTGGCGCGACGCATCGACGACGAGTTCGGGACCATCGACATCCTGGTCAACGACATCTGGGGCGCCGAAGTGCTCAAGGGGCCACCCACGACGTGGGGCCGGCCGATGTGGGATCACGATCTGGACGACGGCCTGCGCATCCTGCGGTTGGGTATCGACACCCATCTGATCACCTCGCACTGCCTGCTGCCACTGCTGGTGCGACGCCCGGGCGGACTGGTCGTAGAAATCACCGACGGCACAACGGAATACAACGCAGCCAATTATCGGCTCTCGGTGTTCTACGACTTGGCCAAGGTGGCGGTGAACCGGCTCGCCTTCAGTCAGGGCCACGAGCTCAGAGCAGTGGGCGCCACCGCGGTGGCCGTCACCCCGGGCTGGTTGCGTTCGGAGATGATGCTCGACGCCTACGGGGTCTGCGAGGCCGACTGGCACCGCGCGCTGGACATCGGCCGCGACGACGGCTACCCGTGCGCCCCGCCGGGCTTTGCCCAGTCCGAGTCACCCCGCTTCGTGGGGCGCGGGGTGGCCGCGATCGCCGCGGATCCGGACCGACAGCGCTGGAATCAGCGGTCGGTGACCTCGGCCGCACTGGCCGCCGAATACGGCTTCAGCGATATCGACGGGCGCCGCCCCGATGGCTGGGTGTAGACAACTTCTGAAATCTGTTCACGATTTTCGTTGACACCCGTCCGGCCGCGCTGTTCTGATGGCGGGGTGAGCACAAACGTGACGCACGGCACTTTCGACACCGTCATCCGGCGCGGACGCTGGTTCGACGGCACCGGTGCGCCGTCTGCGGTACGCGATGTGGGTATCCGCGCCGGTCACGTCGTCGCCATCAGTGCCGACGAGCTGGACAGCACCGGATGCCCGCAGGTGATCGACGCGGCCGGGAAATGGGTGCTGCCCGGCATGCTGGACATCCACACCCACTACGACGTCGAGATTCTCTGCGGTCCCGCGCTCGCCGAATCACTGCGCCACGGCGTGACGACGGTGCTGCTCGGTTCCTGCTCGCTGTCGACCGTGCATGTCGACGGCGAAGACGCCGGTGACCTGTTCGGCCGGGTCGAGGCGATCCCGCGGGAACACGTCATCGCCGCGGTGGACCGTCACAAGAGCTGGGACGGCGCCGACGGCTACGTCGACGCGCTCGAGACGTTGCCGCTCGGCCCGAACGTGGCCGCCTTCATCGGGCACTCCGACATCCGCACGGCGGTCATGGGTTTGGACCGGGCGACCCGCCGCTCCGAACGCCCCACCCGGCGCGAGCAGGCCGCGATGGAGCGCATGCTGGCCGAGGCCCTGGATGCCGGTTTTGTCGGATTGTCATCGCAGCAACTGCTTTTCGACAAGATCGACGGCGAGGTGTGCCGGTCACGCACCTTGCCGTCCACCTACGCCAGACCGCGAGAGCTACGCAGATTGAAATCCCGGCTGCGTCGCACCGGGCGGGTGCTGCAGTCCGGTCCGGATATCGCCAACCCGCTGAACCTGCTGTCGCAGCTGGCGCAGTCGCTCGGGTTGTTCCGCAACCCCCTCAAGACCAGCCTGCTCTCGGCCGCCGACGTGAAGTCCAACCCCTATGCGGTGCGCATCCTCGGCCCGCTGGCCCGGCTGGTGAACGCACTCGGCGGCAACTTCCGCTGGCAGCACCTGCCGGTGCCCTTCGAGGTATACGCCGACGGTATCGACCTGGTGGTGTTCGAGGAGTTCGGCACCGGAGCGGCAGCGCTGCACCTGCGCGACGAGGTGGAACGCAATGAACTGCTGCGAGACCCCCAGTACCGCAGACAGTTCCGCAAGGACTACGAGAACAAGTTCGGGGTGCGGGTGTGGCAGCGGGACTTCTTCGACGCCGATATCGTCGACTGCCCGGACACCTCGGTGATCGGGCGGTCGTTCGGTCAGGTGGCTGTCAACCGCGGTGTGCACCCCGTCGACGCGTTCCTGGACCTGGTGTGCGAGCACGGCCGGGCGCTGCGCTGGCGGACCACCATCTCCAATCACCGCCCCGCCGTGTTGAAGAAGCTGGCCCGCGAACCCGGAATCCAGATGGGGTTCTCCGATGCCGGCGCGCACCTGCGCAATATGGCGTTCTACAACATGGGCCTGCGACTGCTGCGGCATGTGTACGACGCCGAGAAGGCAGGCCGCCCGTTCATGACGGTCGAGCATGCCGTGCACCGGCTCACCGGTGAGCTGGCCGACTGGTACCGCCTGGACGCCGGCCACCTGCGTATCGGGGACCGCGCCGACGTGGTGATCGTGGACCCGGCCCGCCTCGACGCCACCCTGGAGGCCTACGCCGAAGAGCCCGTCGACCACTACGGCGGGCTGTCGCGGATGGTCAACCGCAACGACGACACCGTGTCCGCCGTGCTGGTCGGCGGGCGGTTGGTGTTCGCCGCCGGCGCGCCGACCGACCTGGTCGGCCGGCGGCGCACCGGTCGCTTCCTGCGCGCGGCGCACCGGGCTCCCGCGCTGCCCGCCGAGCGAGACGACGTGCGAGGTGAATTGTCCGTTGTCAGCTGAAGACACGGTGCGGCGGATGTGGAAGGCGCTGTCGGACCGGAACTGGGCGGCGGTCAAGGCAGAACTCGCCGACGACTGCATCTATGCCGATATGCCGGTCGGGCCTGCCGCGTCCGCGCGCGGCCCGGAGGACATCGTCAAACGGCTCAAGATCGGGCTGGAGCCGCTGGCCTCCTACGTCAACCACGACGGGCCGCTGGTCGCCGCCGGTGACACGGTCATGTACGAGCATTCCGAGACGTGGGAGTGGCGATCCGGGGAGACCGCCCTGCTGCGCTTCGTCAGTGTGCACGAGGTCCGCGACGACCGGATCACGCTGTGGAAGGACTACTGGGACATGGGGGCGCTGGTGAACTTCGCGCCGTCGACGTGGATGGCGGAGCTGGCCCGTTCCGACATGTCCTGGATCTACGACGCCACCGGCCAGATCTGAGAGTGAACCGAACGGGTTCCGGGTACGTGCACCGGGTATGAACACTCGCATCCGCCACCTCGTCCTGATCGCGGTGACGGCCTTGATGCTGTTCGGTGTCACTGCGCCGACGGCCCTGGCCGATGACCGCCTGCAATTCACCGGTACCACCCTCTCCGGTGCCCCGTTCAACGGTGCCAGCCTGCAGGGCCGCCCGGCCGTGTTGTGGTTCTGGACGCCGTGGTGTCCGTTCTGCAATCAGGAGGCGCCCAACGTCAGCAAGGTGGCCGCCGCCAACCCCGGTGTCACCTTCGTCGGGGTGGCCGCTCGTTCCGACGTGTCGGCCATGCAGGGCTTCGTGTCCAAGTACAACTTGGGGTTCACCAACCTCAACGACGCCGACGGGTCCATCTGGGCGCGGTTCAACGTGCCGTGGCAGCCGGCCTACCTGTTCGTGAAGCGTGACGGCACGTCGTCGTTCGTGAACAACCCCACCTCGGCGATGTCCGAACAGGAGTTGTCCGACCGCGTGGCGGCCCTGGCCTGAGTTGGAAACCAACCTGGTCGGGTTGGCGTTCAGCGCCGGACTGGTCGCCGCGCTGAACCCGTGCGGGTTCGCCATGCTGCCCGGGTATCTGGCGCTGGTGGTGCAGCGCGACGGCCGACCCGCTCGCGCCGTGGGCCGGGCCCTGGCGGCCACCGCCGCAATGACCGCGGGCGTGGTCGCGGTATTCGCCGGGTTCGGCGCGCTGGCGGTCTCGGTGGCCTCGACGATTCAGCGCTATCTGCCCTACGTGACGGTGTTCATCGGGGTGCTGCTGCTGGTGCTGGGCTTGTGGCTGCTGGCCGGACGGCACGTGGGAGTACCGATGTCGGCGGGTGCGCGTTGGGCGCCCACCGCCCGGCTGGGCTCGATGCTCGGGTACGGCGCCGGTTTCGCGCTGGCGTCGCTGTCCTGCACGGTGGGGCCGTTTCTCGCGGTGACGGCCGGGGCAGCCCGGGCGGACACGCTGTTCGACGCCGTCGGGGTGTATCTGGCGTATGCCGCCGGCTTCGGGTTGATCGTCGGGGCGCTGGCGGTCTCGGTGGCCGTCGCGAGTTCCACGATGCTCGACCGGCTGCGACGAACCCTGCCCTATGTCAACAGGATCGGTGGCGTGCTGCTGGTGGTGGTCGGCGCGTATGTGACCTACTACGGCGTCTACGAGATCCGGTTGTTCGGCGGCGGCGTGGGCGCGGCCGATCCGGTGATCACCGCCGCCGGTCGCCTGCAGGCGACTCTTGCCGGCTGGGTGCACCAGCACGGCGCTTTGCCCTGGCTGGTCGTGCTCATCGCCGGTGCGGGTCTGGCCGCGGTGCTCACGGCGACAACAGTGCGATACCGGCGACGATCAGGCCGACGACCTTGACCACCTCGAGCCCGACGTAGGCGTAATGGGCGCGCGACCGCGGCGCCGGCGAGCCGGCCAGGACCGCGCCGGAGCGGCGAGTGAGCCTGGGCCGCACCACCACCAACTGCACGACCAATGCGCCGACCGCCGTTGCGGCCGCGGCGCTCGTGAGCGTCGGGAGGTGCGCCGACACCACGGCGGCGATCACGACGATCGCGAGCACCGCTTCGACGCCGTTGAGCGCCCGGAACACCAGCCGTCCGATGCCCAGTCCGATCGGCAGCGTGACACGCGGCGCGCGGAACTTCAGTGGCGCCTCGATGAACGAGATCGCCAGCACCATGCCGAGCCAGACGAAGACCGCGGCAACCGCGGTCGCGGCAGCTGCACCCATCCGATCATCCAGGGGGTGTCAGAGGGTGATTTTGCAGCTCTGGCCGATATCCAGGGTCCGCAGCATCCGCCCCATGCCCAGCCACATGGCACACGACAACGCGAGGTCGGTCAGCAGTTCGTCGTCGAACTCCGCCGAACACCGTGCCCAGAACTCGTCGTCGTCGCGCAGCCCGGTGTGGTCGCGGGCGAACCGCTCGGCGAATTCGGCAGCGACGCGTTCCTGCGCGCTGTAGCCGGGCCAGGTTCGCCACTCGTGGGCGTGGTCGTAGAGGTCTTCGTCGACGCCGGCGGCGATCCCGTCCGAATCCCGGGTGTTCTGGCACACCACACATTCGTTGTCCAGGGCGATCACCATCCGGGCCAGCTCGCGGACCCGCATCGGCAGCCGGTTCTTGGTGTAGACCGCATTGGTGAAACCGGCCATGGCAACACCGATATCGGGTGACTTGAGCACCCAGGCGGCGGCGTCATCGTCGGGATAATCTCCGATTCGGCTCATGCTGCGAAGAGTACGCCTGGAATCCTGGAATTGGAACGCGTTCTAGTTTTCCGTCACGGTGCGGCGGCCAGCGCCGGGCGGTCGTCGAGCCATTCCCGCTGAACCAACATCCGATGCGCGATGCGCTCGAGTGCGGCCTCGACCTGCAGCCGGTCCGGCCGGCCCTGATAGTCGGGGGCGACCGCGAGCTTGTCGACGATCCGACCGACCAGTGCGGCGGTCACCGCGTCGACCTGGTCGGCGCCCGACTGGGTCAGCCAGAGCCGGTCTCCGGTGCGCAGCGCGTAGCCGGTGTCGACGAGCCTGCCGAAGATCGGCTCCAGCACTTCGGGCGGCACCCGCCGGAACTCGGCGATTTCCGGGAGCGTCGCCGAACCGAAAGACTGACTGTGCCGGTAGATCTGGACCAGCGCCCACAACCGCGCCACGTCGAGCTCGCAGCCCGGGCTACCGGCCAGATTCCGTAGCCGGATCTCCGGTGAATCGCGGAACATCCGGACCACCGCCCGCTCCAGGATGTCGTCAGGGGATTCGATGGCGGGCATCCCGAACCCGTCACCGAGGTCGGCCGCCGAGGCCGCCTCGATTTCGCGTAACGGGATCTCCTTGAGGAACAGGGCCACGACGAATCCGACCACCGCGACAGGTGCCGCACAGAGAAAGACCAGACCGAGCGCGTCGGCATAGGCATCGACGATCGGCGCGGCTGCCTGGGCAGGCAACTCGTGCAGGGCTTTCGGGGACTGCGCGGCGGCCGCGGGCGCCCCGCCGGCCGCCAGGGCGTCGGTCAGCGGGCCGGAGAGGAAATTGGTGAACAGCGAGCCGAAGATGGCCGCGCCGAACGAGCTGCCGATGGTCCGGAAAAACGTCACACCCGAGGTCGCCACACCGAGATCGTCGAACCGTGCGGTGTTCTGCACCACCAGCACCAGCACCTGCATGCACAGGCCGATACCGGTACCGAGCAGGAACAGGTAGGCCGACTGCAGCCAGACCGACGTGGCGGCGTCCATCCGGGACAGCAGGACGAAGGCGACCGCCATGACGGCCGTGCCGGCGACCGGGAACATCTTGTACCGGCCGGTGCGGCCGACCAACGCACCGCTGCCGATCGAGGTGAGCAGCATGCCCGCGACCATCGGCAGGGTGCGCAAGCCCGAGGTGGTCGCCGAGACGCCGTCGACGAACTGCATGAAGGTCGGCAGGAAGGTCATCGCGCCGAGCATCGCGAAGCCCACGATGAAGGCCAGCACGCAGCACACCGTGAAGACGGGGCTGGCGAACAACCTGATCGGCAGGATCGGTTCGGCCGCACGTGTTTCCGCCCAGACGAAGGCGGCCAGGATGACCGCCGACCCGGCGAACAGGCCGAGGACGATCGGCGACGACCATGCATATTCGGCGCCACCCCAGCTGGTGGCCAACGTCAGGCCGGCCGCCCCGAGTCCCACCAGGACGATGCCCAGGTAGTCGATCACCGGTTTGGCCCGACCGGCCAGCGCCGGGATGGCCACCGCGGCCACCGCGAACACCACGACCGCGACGGGCACATTGATCCAGAACGCCCAGCGCCAGGACAGGTGATCGGTGAAGAACCCACCCAGCAGCGGCCCGATCACCGTCGTCACGCCGAACACGGCGCCGAGTGCGCCCTGATATCGGCCCCGATCGCGCAACGGAATCACCTCGCCGATCACGGCGGTGGCGGTGACCATGATGGCGCCACCGCCGATGCCCTGGAGTGCCCGCGCCGCAACCAACATCGTCATCGACTGCGCGAGCCCGCACAGCACCGATCCCGTCAAGAAGAACACGATCGAGCCTTGGAAGACGGCCTTGCGGCCGAACAGGTCGCCGAGCTTGCCGACGATCGCCGTGGCGATGGTCGAGGCCAGCAAATAGCTTGTCACCACCCAGGATTGGTGGCCGGCACCGCCCAGGTCGGCCACCACGGTGGGCAGCGCGGTCGCGACGATGGTCTGGTCGAGAGCAGCCAGCAGCATGCCCAGCAGCACGGCGACGAAGACGATATTGCGTCGTTGCGATCCGAGCTCTCCGGCGGCATCGGTGTCCTGCCGTGCGGATACCTCGGTCATGGCGCCCTCCCCCCGTTCACCCCGACCGCACGATTATTAGATTGGCTACCAATATACGCGACCGCCGGCCGCTGACGGATGACGTCGGCGGCCGGCGGAAGGCGTCGTGAAGGCGAGCTACTTGGGCGGACGCGACACGCACTGCGCCGAGTACAGCGCCTCGCCGAGCTTGTCCATCAGTTCCAGCTGCGTCTCGAGGTAGTCGATGTGCTTCTCCTCGTCGCCGAGGATCTGCTCGAGGAGGTTGGCCGACACCGCGTCCTGCTTCTCGCGGCACATGATGATGCCGGGCTTGAGCCGAGCGACCACTTCGTATTCGATCGCCAGGTCGGCCTCGAACTGCTCGCGCAAAGTCTGGCCGACCCGCAGAGAAAACAGCCGCTGATAGTTGGGCAGCCCGTCGAGCAACAGGATGCGGTCGGTAATCCATTCCGCGTGGTGCATTTCCTCGATGGATTCTTCGCGCGTGTGTTGCGCCAATTCGGTGAATCCCCAATTGTCTTGCATCTTCGAATGCAGGAAATATTGGTTGATCGCCGTGAGTTCACTGGTCAACTGCTCGTTGAGCAGCTTCAGAACTTCCGGATCGCCTTGCATTTCGCTCCTACGCACCGTGCGGGCTGGTCAGGTGTTGCTGTTGCCGTGCACGCCCGAATCTAGTCCAGGCCAGACCCTGCGGCGAGCGCTTCGGGGGCGTTTCGGAGCCGTTTCGACTCCACTGCATGGCGAGTCGACGCACTTCGTAGGTGAGGCTAACCCCAGGCGGCGGGGTAATGATGGACTGCCTGCCCTAACTAAGGCTACACTTCCCTTACTTGGCGAGCGGGGTACGACAGGCCCGTCGACCGGATAGCGATGGAGGTGACGACCAGTGGGCGAATACCATGTGCATTCGCTCATTCTGGCCGCCGATTATCGCGTCGCCGATCCGGAATCGATGTGGAATTCACTGAATGCCCGCCAGCACTCCCTGGCGAATATCGATGCCCATCACGTCGTTCTCTACACCTCGATCTGGGAACCGGGACGAATTCTGGTGACGATCGGCATTTCGCATCCGAATTCGGTGCGTGAGGTGCTGCGGTCACCGGCCATCTTCGACCTTTTCGACATCTCCGGCGTCCAGGACATCCCGGCGATCTTTGCCGGCGAGGTCGTGGAGAAGATCGATCTGTACGACGGTGAACCCGGCCCCGCCGAGAGCGCCGTCGCCGGGGTGATAGTCGGCGTGGTCAGCACCGTCGACAGCGTCGACGACCTCATGGTGAAGGTGCACGGGGCGCTGGAGCGCATCCGGCAGTCCGGCGTCCGCAAGCTCTGGGTCTACCGCGCCTTCGACGACGGGCACGAGGTGCTGATCCTGCAGGAGGTCGAGAACGAGTCCCGCGCCAGGCGCTGGATCGACCATCCCGACGCCGCGGCCGAGTGGATGTCCCGCGCCGGGTTCGGGGCTTACCCGTCCCTGTTCGTCGGCAAGTTCGCCCATCACATGACGGTGGGGGGCTGAGCCGTGTTCGTCTGCCTGTGCACCGGTGCCACCACGCAAGCCGTCAGTGAGGCCGTCGCGGCGGGCGCCACCACGTCCAAGCAGATCGCCGAGGCGTGCGGGGCGGGTTCCGACTGCGGCCGGTGCCGCCGCACCTTACGCGCCATCCTCGCGTCCTCGCGCGAATGCCCGGTGCACGCCGCCGGTTAACCCCGCTTCTCGACGAAGGATGCCAGCGCGTCGACATTGGCGGCTTGGCCCAACAATTCGGCGAACAAGGCGTTCTCCCGCTCGCTGGCCGCGGCGATCCCCGGCCGCACCGGTTCGAGCATCGTCTTCTTCACGGCCAGCAGGCTGTTCAGCGGGCGGGACGCCAGCACGTCGGCATGCCGGCGTGCCTCGGCAAGCAGCTCCGCCGGCTCGCACACCTTGAACACCAGCCCCATTCGCAGCGCCTCGGCCGCGTCGATCCACTCCGAGGACATCAGCAGCCAGGCGGCGTTCTGCCGACCGATCAACCGCGGCAACAGATACGACGATGCGGCCTCCGGCGGCACACCCAGACTGGTGAACGGACACTTCAGCCGCGCCGTGCTGGACATGAACGCCAGGTCGGCGTAGCCCAGGACGGTGGCCCCGATACCCAAGCCCACCCCGTTGACCGCACAGATGAACGGTTTGGGGAAAGCGGCCAGCGCCTCGATCATGCCGCGGAAACCGTGCTTACCCGGTTGGTAGTCGGGGTCGGTGACCAGCCGCTGCATCTCCACCAGGTCATTGCCGGCACTGAAGGCGCGGCCGGCACCGGTGAGCAGCACCACCGACACCTCGGGGTCGTCCGCCGCGGCCAGCAGCGCCTCGGTGGTCGCGTCGTACAGCGCCTCGCTGAAGGCGTTGAGCGCCTCCGGCCGGTTCAGGGTGAGGGTGCGTACGCGGTTGTCATCCGCGATCAAAAGTGTCACGTCGCCAGCGTAGGCGCCGGACCCCACATCGGGTACCGACTGGTCGGCACGGTATCGATATCGCGGTCCGCGCCGAACCTCGCCACACTGGCGGCCATCCGGCCCATCCGGTCGGCCAGATCCGCGTCGTCGCCCGCCCCGAAGAACGCGTACAGGTCCGAGACGGCCTCGATCGGGAACAGCTCTTCGACGATGGCGTCGATGCGTGGAGCCCCGTCGGTGAGCGCCCGCACCACCGTGTTCTGGGTGTACCCGAAGGTCGCTTGGGTCGCGATCGCCACCGGTGTGTGGTCCAGATGCCAGCGGGCCAGCCAGGTCGACTGGTCCAGGTCGGCCGGCCGGCGCAGCAGCGCCACATTGGCCAAACCCGGGGTGCGTGCGCTCGGCGGCCCGTCCGGTGCGGCCATGGGCACCGATTCGGTGACCAGATACGCTGCCAGACAATCACATTCGGCAGACAGCAGATCGATCGCGGACGCCATGGCCGTCCCGTAGTACTGCTGGGTCCAGATGCTGACCACGGCGACCACCGGTGGGTCCAACGTGGTCAGCGTCATCAGCGAAGCGCGCACCGCGTCGTCACGCACATTGACCGTCAGGCCCGGCAACTCCAATGCGGACAAGGCCGACGTGACCGAGGTGCGCAACCGTCGGCACCACTGCTCGTCCGCCTGGGCCCGACGCAGCAGCACCATCACCTTTTCCATCCGTCGAAAATAACAACAGCGGACACGCTTACCCGCGCGGCTCGGTAACGGCTCACAGCACGCGGCGCGTACGAGAATGAAGCGGTGAGTAAGGCCGCCTGGTGAGCAGGGCCAGAGCCCTCGGGTTGACGCTGTACGAGTTCGGTGCGGTGGTGCGCAGCCTGCTGGGGGTGCTGGCGGTCGCCGCGCTTGCGCTCTACCTCGGCACACCCGGTTCGGCGATCGCCGCGGGAGGCGCCGGCGCCCTGGCCGGTGCCACCGCGCTGCAGGACAGCCCGCGCAGCCGGATCCCGGTCGTCCTCACGGTGTCGGCCGAGACGGCGTTGGCAGTGGCCGTGGGCGGACTCACCGGCCAGTGGGCTCCGCTGTTCCTGATCGCGGTGGCGGCGTGGTGTTTCCTGGCCGGGATGCAGTGGGCGCTGGGCGCCAACGCCGGCATGCTGGCCTCCGGCGCGGCGGTTCTCCTGGTCACCGCCTCGGCGACGGCAGACACCGGCACGGCGGCGCTGACCTCGGCCGGCCTGGCATTGCTCGGCGGGCTGACCCAGGCCGTGCTGATCGCGGTCTGGCCGCAACGCCGATGGCGCAACCAGAGCGAGGCCCTCACGCAGGCCTATCGCGCCCTGGGCGCGGATGCGCACCGGCTCGCGACCGAGCCCGGCGCCCGGATCGACCGACTGCCCTTGATCCGGCTGCGGGAGGCCTTCACCCTCAGCGAAGCCCAGGCGCAACGGCGGCCGCCCGTGTACCGGGGTTGGTACGGCTTGCCGGAACGGATCGCGGTGACACTGACCGCGCTGGGCCGCGAAGGGCCGCGGGATCCGGCCGCCGCGGACACCCTGCGGGCCACCGGAGACCTGCTCGAGCTGATCGCCAGGCGCGCCCATCGCCACGAGGTCGGTCCCGCACTGACCCGCCTGAACGCGGCGGCCGACGCCACCGACGGCACGACCGCAACGGCGGCCCAGCGGCTGTACCGCCAGCTGTCCGAAGCGGTCGAATTGCGATTCGGGCAGTTCGAGCCCGAACAGGTGGCCCCCTTGCGGCGACCGGGACTACCGCACGCCTGGACGGCGGCTGTCGACCTGATGCGGGCGCAACTGCAGTGGCGGTCACCGATCTTGCGGCATGCCGTCCGATTGACGATCGCGGTGACCGCCGGGCTGGCGATGGCCCGCGCCAGCGGAGCCGAGCACGCGTACTGGATCGCGGTGACGGTTCTCATGGTGCTGCGGCCCGAGACGGCCCACACCTATACCCGGTGCGTCGGGCGGATCGCCGGCAACGCAATCGGCGTGGTGGCGGCGTCGACCGTCACCACACTGCTGCACCCGAGTGGTCTGGTATCGGCGGCGCTGGCCGTGGCGTGTCTGGGAATCGCTTATCTCGGTGCCGAATTCGGATACTTCGCGGTGAACGCGGCGTTGGCCGCCGCGATCATCTTCTTGCTGGACGTGGACGGATCCGCCGGTGCCGCCACCGTCGAGCAACGTTGGTTGGCCACCGTCGTCGGCGGGGCGCTTGCGCTGATCGTGCATGTCGGCCTTCCCGACAATGCCCTGGTCCGGCTGCGGCAACGGGCCGGCGAACTGTTGAAGACGGAAATCGACTACGCCGCCACGGTGATCAAGGGCTTCGTGCACGATGTCGACCATCCCGCCGACACCCTGTCGACCGCCTGGCAGCGAGCCGAGAGCGCACGCTCGGCGTTCGAGGCCGCGGTCGGGGCCACCCGAACCGAGAACGCTGTGATCCGTCGGTGGCTGCGACCGTACCGCGCCTCACTGAACGCGGTCACCACCAGTTGCGCCACCCTGGAGTCGACGTTGCCCGCGCACCCGTCGCCGACGCTGAATCGCGAATTCACCAGCGCGATCGACGGTTACGTCAAGGCGCTGACGGGCAATCCAGCCACTCCGGCCGCACCGTGGCGGGTGGATACCGAGCAACTCAACGCCGCCGCGGTCGCGGTGCGTGACGCCGCGTCGTTACTGGGTCCCGACGACGGCCCGGCCCGGGTGCTCGTCGGCGAACTCGCCACGATCACCCGGGTGCTCGTCGACATCGCCAACGCCGGCCCGGCGGCCCCGGCCGCTGATTAGCCCCTGGCCCACTTCGGCCGGATGAACACGCCCTCGGCCTGCACGGTGGGACCGTCCGCATCCGAGATCAGGCCGGCCGCGAACGCCTTGACCCCTTCGGTGCGCACGACCGCCGCCTCGATGCGCAGCCGCGCGCCGAGCTGGGTCGGTCGCAGATATCGGATGCTGATGGTGCCCGTGAGCCGCGGGCTGGTGGCCGGGCTGGCCGATTCCCCGAGCACGTGATCGAGCAGCAGTGCGGCTACCCCGCCGTGCACATGTCCCGGCGGACCCTCGTACGCCGCACCCAGCACGACATCGGCGAACACCGATCCGTCGGCGTTGCGCCGCACGGCCAGTGGCGGCGCGATCGGGTTGCGCAGCCCGATCACCGCATTGCCCCAGGGCATCCGGTCGCCCTGGGCGGTGAAGCGGACGCCGAACGGCCCGTCGAGCTGTTGGCGGCGCAGGATGGCGGTCGCCGCGTCGATCTGCGCCTTGGCCGTGGCCACCGCGTCGGCGTCGGCCTCCGAGCGGATGGTGGCATCGATCAGGGCGCGCACCGACTCGGTCAGCGGTCCGTAGACCGTGCGCAAGCGCTCGACGTCCTCCGCGCTGAGGTCCTCGAGGGTGAAGTCCAGCATGCCAAGCACTAGAACACGTTCTAGGTGTGGTGTCGAGCCCCGCATGCGGCACGCGGCCGCAAAAGTTCCTACCATGGCGTGACATGGCGGCACCCCGGACGGACGGATCGCGACAGGACCTGCCCGCGACCCTGGTCGAGCTTGCCGGAAACCGGGTGCGCGACGCGATCCTCAGCGGGGCGCTGAGCCCGGGCGAGAAGATCGTCGAGGAGCAACTGTGCGCGGACCTCGGCATCAGCCGGGCACCGCTGCGCGAGGCGTTGCGGCTGCTCACGCAGCAGGGCCTGGTAGAGCATCTCCCCCGCCGCGGGTCACGGGTCACCGACTGGTCGCCGTCGGACATCCTGCAGCTGTTCGATCTTCGGCACGTCCTGGAACGGCACGCCGTCGAACTCGCGATGCCGCTCGCCGACCCGGACTCCGCGCTGCAACCGGTGCGGCTGGCGCTCGACGAGATGACCTGTGCGACAGACGCTTTGGACCGCGACGACGCGCACCGCCGCTTCCACGCCGCGGTCGTCGCGTTGGCCGGCAACCGCCAGCTGGATCTGGTGCTGGAGCCTATCCTGCTCAAACTGCAGCTGCCGATGGCGATGAACCTGCGCGAAGAGGCCCGCCATCACCACGCCAGCGACGGTGTCGAGCGGCACCGGGCGATCCTGACCGCCCTGGAGTCCAATGACGCCCAGACCGTCATCGCCGCGCTGGAACAGCACGGCCACCTGCGATATCTGGACCTCACCACCCAGGCCACGCGCTAACACGATCGACACACAGCCGTACCGCAATCGCCACGATTCTGTCGACAATCGACAGACATGGGAACAGCCGCCAACGGTCCGTCCATCGGACCGTCGATTTCCGAGATCCTCGATTCGCATGCCGGCGGCACCGGCTCGCCGGTCAAGACCGCGGCCCGGGTCGCCGACGCCATCGCTGCCCGCGGCGACGACGGGACGTGGTTGTCCACCGTGCCCCGCGACGAACTGCTGGCCGCCGCCGTCGAGATCGAGAACCGGCCCGGGGCACGTACCCTGCCGCTGTACGGGGTGCCGTTCGGGGTCAAGGACAGCATCGACGTCGCCGGTGTCCCCACCACCCTGTCTTGTCCGGACTACGCCTATGTCGCAGAGCGCACCGCGCCCGCCGTGCAGCGGCTGCTCGACGCGGGCGCCCTCTACGTCGGCAAGACCAACCTCGACCAGTTCGCGACCGGCCTCAACGGCACCCGCACCCCATACACCGTGCCGCGCAGCGTGTTCGGCGGCGAACTCATCTCGGGCGGCTCAAGCTCGGGCTCGGCGCTGGCCGTTGCGCTGGGCCAGGTGCCGTTCGCGGTCGCCACCGACACCGCCGGATCCGGGCGGGTACCCGCCGCGCTCAACGGTGTGGTGGGGTTCAAGCCGTCACGCGGACTGATCAGCACCGTCGGATTGGTGCCGGCCTGCAAATCGCTGGACTGCCTGAGCGTGATGGCCGGCTGCATCGACGACGTCGACCGGGTTTTCGACGTGCTCGCCGGCCGCGACGACGGCGACCCCTGGTCACGGGATCGCGGCCCCCGGTATGACGGCACGCCGATCCGGGTCGGGTTGCCGCCCGTCGCCGACTTGGAGTTCTTCGGTGACGACGCGATGCGCGCCGCCCACATCGGATTTCGGGAACACCTGGAACGCCACGCCGACATCGTCGAGGTGTCCCTGGCACCGTTCCTGGCCGCGGGGGCGCTGCTCTACCAAGGGCCGTGGGTGGCCGAGCGCCTGGTCGAGTTCGGCGATTTCCTGGAATCCCACCCTGATTCGATCCACCCGGTGGTGCGCGACATCTTCCGCAGCGGCTTGAGCTACACCGCGGTGGACGCGTTCGCCGCCCTGCAGAAGCTGCAGGAACTCAAGGCCGAGGTCGGCCGGCTCTGGCAGTCCATGGATGTGTTGGTGGTGCCCACCATCGGTACCACCTTCACCGTCGAGCAGGTGCTCGCGCGGCCCATCGAGTGCAACACGATGCTGGGCCACTACACCCATTTCGGCAATCTGCTCGACCTGCTCGGCGTCGCGGTGCCACTGGGCGTGACCAGTGACGGGCGCCCCTACAGCGCCATGCTGCTGGGCAACGCGCTCTCCGATGACACTGCCCTGACGCTGGCCGCACAAATTCTCGACGAGCCCCGGGCCACCACCGCAGCCGCCACCGAACCATCCGTCAAGGAGCAGATATGACACCCCAGCGAGGAGCCGAAGCCGGATCACCCATGTCGGTATCCGTCGCCGCCGAACCGTCGGCGTTCACGCTGGAGCCCGGCCGCACCGCACTGATCGTCATCGACATGCAACGGGATTTCCTGCTGCCCGGTGGTTTCGGCGAGAGCCTGGGCAACGACGTGGACCAATTGCTCAAGGTGGTCCCGCCGCTGGCCGCGCTGATCGCCGCCGCCCGCGAGGCCGGGATCCTGGTCATCCACACCAGAGAGGGTCACCTCGCCGACCTCTCGGATTGCCCGCCCGCCAAGCTCCATCGCGGTGCCCCGTCCAAGCGGATCGGTGACCCGGGCAAGTACGGGCGCATCCTGATCCGCGGCGAGTACGGCCACGACATCGTCGACGACCTTGCCCCGATCGACGGGGAGGTGGTGATCGACAAACCCGGCAAGGGCGCGTTCTACGCCACCGAGCTGCAGGACGTGCTGACCAATGCGGGAATCACCCAACTGCTCGTCACCGGCGTCACCACCGAGGTGTGTGTGCACACCACGACCAGGGAAGCCAACGATCGAGGCTACGAATGCCTGGTGGTATCCGACTGCGTCGGTTCGTATTTCCCGGAGTTCCAGCGGGTGGGGCTGGAGATGATCAAGGCCCAGGGGGGCATTTTCGGGTGGGTCGCCGACACCGCGGCGGTCATTCCCGCGTTGCAACAACTCACCACGAACGCCGCCTGAGCGCCCGCCCGAAAGGATCCTGCCATGTCCACCGACGTCACCGATCCCCCCGCCAGCTCCGATCCCCCGGCCGAAAAGGCCGAACCGGGGTTGTCCATCCCCTGGTGGACCCGAGGCGACACCAACGCGTTCTTCGGACTCGGCTTCAACATCCTGGTCAACGTCCTCACCTTGACCGGGTTGATGATCGGCGTCGTCAACGTGCCACCGGGCGATGTGCTGGGCACCATCCTGCCCGCCCTCGGCGTGGCGCTGATCCTCGGCAACCTCTACTACACCTTCCTGGCCCGCCGGCTCGCACGCCGCGAAAACCGCACGGACGTCACGGCGTTGCCGTACGGCCCCAGCGTGCCGCACATGTTCATCGTGGTGTTCGTCGTCATGCTGCCGGTGTATCTGAAGACCAAGGACGCGATGCAGGCCTGGCAGGCCGGGCTGGCCTGGGCATTCATGATCGGCGTCATCGTGATGATCGGCGCCTTCGTCGGGCCCTATATCCGCAAGCTGACCCCGCGCGCGGCGATGCTGGGCACCCTGGCCGGTATCTCGATCACGTTCATCTCGATGCGGCCGGCCGCCCAGATGTGGGAGGCCGCCTGGATCGGCCTGCCGGTGCTCGCCATCATCCTGATCGGGTTCTTCACCGACATGAAGCTGCCGTTCGGTATCCCGGTCGGCCTGGCCGCCCTGCTGGTCGGGACCGCCATCGGGTGGATCGGTGGATTCATGTCGGCACCCGATGTGGGACAGGCGATTTCGGATATCGCGATCGGCGTGCCGGATCTGCGGGTGGACATGCTGTTCAGCGGGTTGTCGCACCTGGCACCGCTGCTGGGTACCGCGATCCCCCTGGGTGTCTACAACTTCACCGAGGCGATGAGCAATGTGGAGAGTGCGGCCGCCGCGGGCGACAACTACAACCTGCGCAGTGTGCTGCTGGCCGACGGCGCCGGCGCGGTGATCGGGTCGGCGTTCGGCTCGCCCTTCCCGCCCGCGGTGTACATCGGCCACCCCGGCTGGAAGGACGCCGGCGGCCGGGCCGGGTACTCACTGGCCAGCGGTGTGGTGATCGGCATCTTCTGCTTCCTCGGCCTGTTCGGCGTGCTGGACGCGTTGTTGCCGGTGCCCGCGATCGTGCCGATCCTGCTCTACATCGGTCTGCTGATCGGGGCGCAGGCCTTCCAGGCGGTGCCGCGGCTGCACGCCGTGGCCGTCGTCGCCGCGCTGCTGCCCAACCTGGCGCAGTGGGCCAGCGGGTTGATCGACAACGCGCTCAACGCCGCCGGGACCTCGGCCTCGGCTGTCGGACTGGACAAGCTCAACGGCGCCGGCGTGGTCTACGAGGGCCTGCAGACCCTCGGCGAGGGCGCGGTGTTGGTCGGCCTGATCCTGGGCACCATGGTCACCTTCATCCTGGAGAAGAAGTTCCTGTTCGCCGCGCTGGCGTCGGCGGTCGGCGCGGTGCTGTCCTTCATCGGCCTGATCCACGCCCCCGAAGTGGCCTGGGCGGCCAATCCGCAAGTGGCCCTGGGCTATCTGTTCTTCGGAATCGTCTGCGCGGCCTACTCCCTGCTACCCGGCTCGAAGGACCCGGTCGAGGTCGACGAGGCCGATATCGTCGCCGGCCACTAGCGATTTGTGGAGTCTGAGCCGTAATGATTACGGCTCAGACTCCACAAATCACCGGGAAGCCGGAACGAACGGGACCTCGGCGTCGGGGGCGAGTACGACGTACATCCGGCGCCACGGGTCGGTGCCGACGAGTTCCCACTGATGGCCGGTACCGGTGGTGTCCTCGGCCAGCAGCACGTCGCCGGGATGCAGCAGGAACGTCTCATGGTCGCGGGTCGAGAACCGCAAGGTGCCGGCCAGGGTCACCACCAACTGGCGCACCGGCGCGGTATGCCAGGCCAGCGAGCCGCCGCCGGCGGTCTCCTCGACGGTGACGTGGGCCGCCGACATCGCCGCCGACACCAGATCCGCGTTGCGGCCCGGCGCCATGTCCAGTGCGCCCACGTCGACATGAGAGCCACCGTCATCACCAGTCCACAACCGCACACAACGAATCATGGGGGTCACGGTAGTCGTGGGCGCATCGTTCGGCTCAGGCATCTGCACAACGCTTCTCGCCGCGGCCGCCGCTGAATTAACGTGCCTGCCGTGAGCACAGCAGCCGAGCCCTACTACGACCTGGGTTCCTACCACCGGCCCGTCGAGACAGCCGAACCGCAGGCGCAGGTGTGGTTCGACCGCGGCCTGGTGTGGGCCTACGCCTTCAATCACGAAGAAGCAGTGCACTGTTTCGAGCGTGCGCTCGCCCTGGATCCCGATCTGGCCATCGCCCGGTGGGGCATCGCGTATGCCGTCGGCCCCAATTACAACAAGGCGTGGGAGGCGTTCGATCCGGTGGATCTGGCCGCCTCACTGGCCCGCGCCCGCAGCGAACTCGAGCGAGCCCGGACCGGCCGGGCCTCGGCGGTGGAACGGGCGCTGATCGACGCCCTGGCGGTGCGCTTCGCCACCGGCGATCCGGCGGACGCCGTCGCGCTGGAAGCCGGACACGGCGCCTACGCCGACGCGATGGCCCGTGTCGCGCAGCAGTATCCCGATGATGTCGACGTCGCCGCGCTGGCCGCCGACGCGCTGCTCAATGTCACCGCGTGGGCGTTGTGGGACGGCGCCACCGGGCAACCCGCCCCCGGCTCCCGAGTGCTGGCGGCGGTGCAGATCCTGGACGACGCGCTGCGCACCGAACCCGGACGGACGCACCCGGGCGTCCTGCATCTGTATCTACACGCCCTGGAGATGTCGGCGCACCCCGAGGACGCGCTCCCGGCCGCCGATCTGCTGCGGGGCCTGGTTCCAGATGCCGGTCACCTGCAGCACATGCCCAGCCATATCGACGTGCTCTGCGGCGACTACCGCTCCTCGATCCTGGCCAACCAGGCGGCGGTGCGCGCCGATCGCCGATTCGTGCGGCGCGAGGGCCCGCTGAACTTCTACTCGCTGTACCGCGCGCACGATCTGCACTTCGTGGTCTATTCGGCGATGTTCGAGGGCCGGTCGCAGGTGGCGCTGGAAGCGGCCGACGAGTTGGCCGGTCAGCTGACCCCCGAGCTGCTGGCCATCGAATCCCCGCCGATGGCCGACTGGCTGGAGGCGTTCGTGCCGCTGCGGGTGCACGTGCTCGTGCGGTTCGGGCGCTGGGACGAGCTGATTGCCACCCCGCTGCCCGATGACCAGCAGCTGTATTGCACCACCACCGCCACCATCCACTACGGCCGTGGTGTCGCGCATGCTGCCAAGGGGCAACTCCCCCAGGCTCATGCCGAGCGGGCGGCGCTGGCGGCGGCCTATGCCCGCATCCCGGACACCCGATACCTGTTCAACAACACCAGCCGGGACATCCTCGCCATCGCGGTGGCCATGCTGGACGGTGAAATCGCCTACCGCGAAGGGCGTTTCGACGACGCGTTCACCCACCTGAGGGCGGCCATCGCGCTCGACGACGCCCTGCCCTACGACGAGCCGTGGGGCTGGATGCAGCCCACCCGGCACGCCTACGGGGCGCTGCTGCTGGAGCAGGGCCGTGTCGATGAGGCCGCCGCGGTGTACGCCGCCGACCTGGGGCTGGACGGCACGTTGCGCCGGTCGTGTCAGCATCCCGGCAACGTGTGGAGCCTGCACGGCTACCACGAGTGCCTGCAACGACTGGGGCGCGACGCCGAAGCAGCGATCATCGGTCAGCAGCTCACCCTGGCCACCGCCCGTGCCGACGTGCCGGTACTCGCATCCTGCGCGTGCCGGCTTGAGGTGGTCACGAACGAAAGAGGCTGCTGTCACTAAAGGCGCGCCTGCCGCGCGAACACCCGGCGCAGGGACTAAGGTGTTGAGCAGGCAGCGGTTTCGCGGCTCGCAACGGGGCGACGCGCGAGGGCCGCTGGCCGTTGGGGGAACAGTGACCATGTCCACTACGCACCGACCGGACGCATCCATGTCGGCGCTCGTCGACATCATCAAGTTCGCGGTCGCGGAGTCCGTCCGATCGGCCGGCGGAAACCAGCTCGACATCGATCGGGTGGCCGTCGCGGCGGCGTACGCGGCGTGGTGCTGGGGTTCGGCGTCGGCGTTCGAAACCGTCCCCCAGGTATGTCATCAGACCTAGAGCACGCCGGCGGTGAGTAGGCTCGCCGAGGTGTCCATCAGTGCCCAAGACCTCGAATATCTGCGCCGCTGCGCCGAACTGGCCGGGTCGGCGCTCGATGACGGCGACGAGCCGTTCGGATCGCTACTGGTCGACGCGACCGGCCGGACCCGCTTCGAGGACCGCAACCGGGTGGCCGGGGGCGATGCCACCCGGCATCCCGAATTCGCCATCGCCCGGTGGGCCGTCGAACACCTGACACCCGAGGAGCGCCGCACCGCCACCGTGTACACCTCAGGTGAACACTGCCCGATGTGTGCGGCGGCCCACGCCTGGGTGGGGCTGGGACGCATCGTGTACGCCGCGTCGGCGGCCCAGCTGAGCCAGTGGTGCAGCGAATGGGGTACGCCACCGACCCCGGTGGCCCCGTTACCCATCGGCACCGTGGCGCCCGGCCTGCACACCGACGGCCCGGCCGCCGAGCTGACCGAACGGATGCGCGCCCTGTACGAAGCGAAGTTCCGGCCATGACCGATCCGGATTGGGTCGCCCATGCCATCTGGTGGCAGATCTATCCGCTGGGGTTCGTCGGCGCCTTTCCCGCCGATCCGCCGCCACAGCCGGGTGAGCATCGCCTGTTGCGCATCGTGGAATGGCTGGACCACGCCGTCGAACTCGGCTGCTCGGGGATCGCACTCGGACCGATCTTCGCCTCCCGCACGCACGGGTACGACACCACCGACCACTATCGGATCGACCCCCGACTCGGCGACGACGCCGATTTCGACCGGCTGGTCGACGAAGCCCGCCGACGCGGCCTGCGGGTACTGCTCGACGGTGTCTTCAACCACGTCGGCACCGATTTCCCACGCTATCGCCGGGCGCAGGAGCAGCCCGAGGACGCCGACACCGGCTGGTTCCGTCGAGGGCGCGACGGGTTCGCGACCTTCGAGGGCCACGGCGAGCTGATCACGCTCAACCACGGCAATCCCGAGGTGGTCGCCTACACCGTCGACGTGATGGCGCACTGGTTGGACCGCGGCGCCGACGGCTGGCGGCTGGACGCGGCATATGCGGTCCCGGAACGGTTCTGGGCCGCGGTACTGCCGGCCGTGCGGGAACGTCATCCGCGGGCGTGGTTCGTCGGCGAGGTGATCCACGGCGACTACCCGGCGCAGGTGCGGGCGGCGGGCTTCGACTCGGTCACCCAGTACGAACTGTGGAAGGCGGTCTGGAGCAGCCTCAACGACGGCAACTTCCACGAGCTGGACTGGGCGTTGCGACGCCACAACGACTTTCTGGACACCTTCGTGCCGCTCACGTTCGTGGGTAACCACGACGTGACACGAATCGCCAGCCGCCTCGACGACCCGCGTCACCTGGAACACGCCCTGGTGCTGTTGCTCACCACCGGCGGCACCCCCAGCATCTACGCCGGCGACGAATGGGCCTGGCAGGCCGTCAAGGAGGAGCGAGCCGGCGGCGACGACGCCATCCGCCCCGAATTCGGCGGGCGCCCAACGGGTCACAACGACACCCTGCAGTTGCACCAGTACCTCGTCGGCTTGCGGCGCAGGCACCCGTGGTTGCACACCGCGCGCACCGAGGCCGTCGCGGTGAGCAACACCGGTTACGTGTACCGCACCACCGCTCAAGGCGCAGAGCTGACCGTGGCGCTCAACGTCGGTGCCGAGCCGTTGCGGGCCACCCTGCCCCGGCCGGGGCAGGTCATCGCGGGCTCCGGTGCCCCGCCGCCGGATGTCGTGTCCGACATCGTGGTACCGCCGCACGGCTGGGTGATCATCGATCCCCGGTGACCGAGGCGGGCGAATATCGGCCAACATCGGAAAAGGCGTGGTGAAACGCCTAAGCTCTCGAACCGATGACCACGACAACGAAAAGCCCGACGGATTCCGATTCGGGTGACGCACCGGCACCGCCGAAATTGAGCCGCCGGTTTCTTGCCCGCGTGAGCATCCAATCCAAATTGTTGGTGATGCTGCTGGCGACCAGCATCCTGTCGGCTGCCGTGGTCGGGGCCATCGGCTATCAATCCGGCCGGGAATCGCTGCGCAACTCGGCATTCGACCGCCTGACCGAGATCCGGCAATCGCAGAGCAGGCAACTGGCCGCCCAGATTTCCGATCTGAAGAACTCGTTGGTCATCTACACCCGCGGGGCGACCACCACCCAGGCCCTGCAGGCGTTCACCGCCGGCTTCGATCAGCTGGCCAACGCCGCCGTCACTCCGCAGCAGCAACAGTCGGTCACGGATTACTACACCAACCAATTCGCCAAGGTGGAGGACAACCAGAACGGCGACGATGTCGACGTATCGGCCTTGCTGCCGACCTCGAACGCGGAGAAGTACCTGCAGGCCTACTACACGGCACCGTTCACCGATTTCGACAAGGCGATCCTGAACGACGATGCCCGCGACGGCAGCGCCTGGTCGGCGGCCAACGCCAGATACAACGACTTCTTCCGGGAGATCGTCACCCGGTTCGAATTCGAGGATGCCCTGCTGTTGGACACCAGAGGAAACGTCGTCTATTCGGCGTACAAGGGCGTCGACCTGGGCACCAATATCCTCAACGGCCCGTACCGCGCCGGCAATCTGACAGATGCCTACCTCAAGGCCATGGCCTCCAACGCCGTCGATTACGTCGCCGTCACCGATTTCGGTGACTACCAGCCGGCACCGTCGCCGACCGCGTGGCTGGTCTCCCCCGTCGGTGAACTCGGGAAGGTGCAGGGCGTGCTGGCCCTGCAGTTCCCGGTTTCGAAGATCAACCGGCTGATGACCATGGACAAGCGCTGGGAAGAATCCGGTATGGGCAAAACCGGCGAAACCTATATCGTCGGCACGGACGATCTGATGCGTTCGGATTCCCGGCTGTTCGTCGAGGATCCCCAGCGGTTCAAGCGCGAGGTGATCGACGCGGGCACCCCGCCCGATGTCGCGCAGAACTCCATTCGCGAGGACGGCACCACGCTGGTGCAACCGGTGGGCAGTGAAGCCACCAAGTTGGCGCTGCGCGGCCAGCGCGGCACCCTCATCGCCGGCGACTATCTGGGCAAGGAGACCCTGCAGGCCTATGCCCCCGTCGACATCGACGGACTGCACTGGGCGATGATCGCCAAGATCGACACCGCCGAGGCGTTCGCGCCGGTATCCGCGTTCACCCGCAACCTGGTGCTGTCCACGGCCGGGATCATCTTCGTGGTCTCCATCGCGGCGATGCTGCTGGCCCGGTTCTTCATCCAGCCGATCAGGCGTTTGGAGGCCGGCGCCCAGCAGATCAGCTCCGGTGACTACGGCGTCACCGTGCCGGTGCTGTCCAAGGACGAGTTCGGCGATCTGACAGTCGCTTTCAATGGGATGAGCCGCAACCTGGCGATCAAGGAGGACCTGCTCAACGAACAGCGCCGGGAGAACGATCGACTGTTGCTGTCGCTGATGCCCGAACCCGTGGTGGCCCGCTACCGGGAGGGCGAGGAGACCATCGCCCAGGATCATCAGGACGTGACGGTGATCTTCGCCGATATCGCCGGACTCGACGAGTTGTCGGCGCAGCTGAGCTCGGATGCGGCACTGGCCATCATCAACCGGTTGGTGCGCCAGTTCGACGCCGCGGCCGAGAGCTTGGGCGTGGAACGGGTCCGCACCCTGCACAACGGCTACCTGGCCAGCTGCGGACTCAGCGTACCCAGACTCGACAATGTCCGTCGCACAGTCGATTTCGCCCTGGAGATGCAGCGCATCGTGGACCGCTACAACGGCGAGACGGGCAATAATCTGCAGCTGCGAGCGGGCATCGACACCGGAACCGTCACCAGCGGCTTGGTCGGCCGGTCCAGCCTGGCCTACGACATGTGGGGTGACACCGTCGATCTGGCCAACCAGGTGCAGAGCGGCTCCGCGCAGCCGGGCGTCTACGTGACGGCACGGGTACGCGATGCGGTGAGCGATCCGGACCTGTTCGTCCCCGCGGGTGAAATCACCGGTCCTGGCGGATCCGAGCCGGTGTGGCGGCTCACGGAGCGCCGGCCGTGACCAGTGTGCTCGACGCGCCGTGGTTCTTCTGGGCCGTCGGTGTATCGGTCGGGTTGCCGGTCGCCCTGGTCATCCTGACCGAGGTACGCTCCGCCTTGGCCCGCCGCGGCAGCAAGCTGGTTCGCGCGGTGAGCCTGCTACGCAACTACATCCTGCCGCTGGGCGCCCTACTGCTGCTGCTGACGGAGGCCACGGACGTCAACGCGGACGCCACGCCGGTGCGCATCATCGCGACCGTTTTCGGTTTCGTCATCCTGATCCTGCTGCTGTCGGGTTTCAACGCCACGCTGTTCCAGGGTGCGCCGGAAGGCAGCTGGCGCAAGCGGATTCCGTCGATCTTCCTCGACGTGGCCCGTTTCGCGGTGATCGCAGTAGGGTTGGCGCTGATCTTCTCCTACGTGTGGGGCGCCAACGTCGGCGGCCTGTTCACCGCGCTGGGCATCACGTCGATCGTGCTGGGCTTGGCGCTGCAGAACTCGGTGGGCCAGATCGTGTCCGGCCTGCTGTTGCTTTTCGAGCAGCCGTTCCAGCTGGGCGACTGGCTGGACACCCCGTCGGCCCGCGGCAGGGTGGTCGAAGTGAACTGGCGCGCAACGCATATCGACACCGGCAGCGGCATGCAGATCATGCCGAACTCGGTGCTGGCCGGCGCGTCGTTCACCAACCAGAGCCGTCCGCCCGGTGACCATTCGATCTCGGTGGTCAGCGTGTTCGCCCTGGAGGACGCGCCGGACACGGTCTGCGCGATGCTGACCCGCGTGGCGGCCAATCTGCCCCAGCTGCGGCCCGACGCGCGGCCGAAAGCCGTTGCCATGGGCGGGTTGCAGTACAAGACGTCGATCCCGCTGCGCTCCCCGGCCGACGACGGCGCGGCGAGGGCGATGTTCCTGCGCTGGGTTTGGTACGCCGCCCGGCGCGCGGATCTGCACCTGGACGAGGCCGAGGACACGTTCGCCACCGAGGACCGGATTCTCGATTCGTTGTACGTGGTGTCCTCGACGATGCGCATCAGCGAGGCCGAGTTCGGCGACCTGCTGCCGCATCTGCGGTTGGTTCGATACGGGGCCGAGGAGACCCTGCAGTCCCCCGGCCAGGTTCCGGACCGGATGACGTTCATCGTCAAGGGCCTGGTGCGGCTGACGGCGGTGCGGCCCGACGGGTCGATCGTCACCGTGCGCACCGCCGAGCCCGGCGACTTCCTCGGCCAGACCGCCCTGACCCGCGAACCGGTATCAGCGGGTGCCTACGCCTTGGACGAGGTCACGGTACTGCAGATCGGGCGGGCCCATATCGAGCAACTGGTGGCCCGAAAACCGCTGCTGCTCCAGGAAATCGGGCGCGCCATCGAGGAACGTCGCAGCGCCGTACGCGAGGCACTGGCCGGCTGAGTCCCCCAGTCGGGTCACGGCGCGGTCACGCGTGGGTCTCCCGGGCGAGTCCCAATCGTTGCCCAACCGCGACAGCCCCGCGCGGCCGTGTTACACGTGTGGCATTTGGGGCGCGTGATTCACTTTCGACGAAGAAAGAGCAACGGCAATTGCTTGGATCTCTGACGAAAGGTGGGTTGGTTGCCGTTATGAAGTTCATCAGGAAGATTCGTGGTCAGTGGCTCCGTCGGGCGGCGGTGGTCGCCGCGACCGTCGCCGCGCTGCCCGGGCTGATCGGCTTCGCGGGGGGTTCGGCGACCGCAGGGGCATTCTCCCGCCCGGGCCTGCCCGTGGAGTATCTCGACGTGCCCTCGGCATCGATGGGCCGCAACATCCGCATCCAGTTCCAGGGCGGTGGCCCGCACGCGCTGTACCTGCTCGACGGTCTGCGCGCCCAGGACGACTACAACGGCTGGGATATCAACACGCCCGCCTTCGAGTGGTACTACCAGTCCGGCCTGTCCACGATCATGCCGGTCGGTGGTCAGTCCAGCTTCTACACCGACTGGTACCAGCCGTCAAAGGGCAACGGGCAGAACTACACCTACAAGTGGGAGACGTTCCTGACCCAGGAGCTGCCCGCCTGGCTGGAAACCAACAAGGGCGTGTCGCGCACCGGCAACGCCGTGGTCGGTCTGTCGATGGCGGGCAGTGCCGCCCTGACCTACGCGATCTACCACCCGGATCAGTTCATCTACGCGGGCACGCTGTCGGGCTTCCTCAACCCGTCCGAGGGCTGGTGGCCGATGCTGATCGGGCTGGCCATGAACGACGCCGGTGGCTTCAACGCGGAGAGCATGTGGGGTCCGTCGTCGGACCCGGCGTGGCGGCGTAACGACCCGATGGTCAACATCAACCAGCTGGTGGCCAACAACACCCGCATCTGGATCTACTGCGGCACCGGCACCCCGTCGGAACTGGACACCTCCGGTGGTGGCGGCAACCTGATGGCCGCGCAGTTCCTCGAAGGATTCACGCTGCGCACCAACATCACCTTCCGTGATCGCTACATCGCGGCCGGTGGCAACAACGGCGTGTTCAACTTCCCGCCGAACGGCACGCACAGCTGGGGCTACTGGGGACAGCAGCTGCAGATGATGAAGCCGGACATCCAGCGGGTGCTGGGGGCGCAAGCCTCCGCCTGACGGATCTGCCCGAAACCACAGGGAGCCTGCCGCACCCCCCGAGCGGCAGGCTCCCTGCTTGTCACGGTTTGACGGCCGGCATGAGGGTGGAGATGGTCCACATCCGATTACGCCGCGCGGACAACGACGAGACCAGCAGGCCCACGGCCCCGATGATCACCAGGACCACGACGGCCTGCCACAGCCTACCGTCCACGCCACCCAAAACCAGCTGGCGTAATCCGTTGACCCCGAACGTCATCGGGTCAAAGCGGTGGATGAACTGGAACGGCTTGGACGTCGTCTCCACCGGATACAGCCCACCCGCGCTGACCAGCTGCACCATCAGCAGCGCCATCAGCAGGACCCGGCCCAGTGTCGGCCCCACCAGTGCGTTGACCGCTTGAGCGGCGGCCACGAAAGCGCAGGCGATCAGCACCATGAACGCGAGCATCGCGACCGGGTGCTCGGCGTGCAGCCCGAGGGCGAAGCGCACCACCGCGTACAGGATGACAGCCTGACACGCCCCGATCGCCGCGGCGGGCAGATAACTGGCCAACACCACCCGTAGCGGGTGCACCTCGGCCGCGACCGCGCGGGACTGCAACGGCCGCAACACCATCCACAGCATCAGCGCGCCGAAGAACAGGGCCAGCGTGAGGAAGAACGGGGCCATGCCGGTACCGAAGTTCGGCGCGCCGTTCTCATGCGAGGCCTGCAGGCTGACCGGGCCGCCGATGGTGTCGGCGATCGCGTCCTTCTGCTGATCGGTCCACTGGGGCACCTGTTGGGCACCGTCGGCCAACTTGCCTGCCAGTTCCGAGGCACCGTCTCGCAGTTGCCCGGTGCCCGACTTCAGCTGATGCGCGCCGTCATCCAACCGCACGAGGCCGCGGTTCAGTTCGGCGCTGCCGGTGGCCACGCGGTCGGCGCCGTCGCGCAACTGCGTCAGCTTGTCGGTGAGATCCTGACCACTGCGACCCAGGTCGTCCAGTGAGCGGCTCAACGCACTGTCCGGCGTACGCAGCACCGATGACATCGCGATCGCGGAATCCTCGGCGCTGGACAGCTGCTGGCGGATCTGCGGGCTGAACTGGTGTGCTTGCAGCTGATTCTGGATGTCGCGCAACGAGTTCGCCGCACCCGCGGCCAGCGGATCCGGACTGGCGGCGAGCTGGTCGATCACCGGTCCCAGCCCCTTGGCCGCCCGGTCCTGCGTGTCGGCGATGGTGTCGAGTTGGTCGGTCGCCTGCCGCAGTGCGGTGACCCCGGTGCGTAACTGCTCGTCACTGCCACCCAACTGGGACAGTGCCTTACTGACGGTGATCATCGGGTCGGTCGCCTTATTGATCGCCGCGGACAGCTGGCGGGCGCCGGTGGCCAGCTCGGCAGAGCCGGTCTTGGCAGAGTCCAGGCCGGTGGCGAGTTGACCGGCGCCGTCATCGGCCCGGACGGTTCCGTCGGCCAGCTGCTGCGCGCCCTGGGCCGCCTGCTTGATCCCCGAGCCGGACGACACCACCACCGAGAGCACCTGGTTCACCGACTGGCCGGCGATCCGTGCGGAGACGGCGTTGAGCACCTGCTCGATCGCGGTGTGCCCGATGCTGCCCGAGATGTAGTTGTTGGCATCGTTGTAGACGGCGATCAGATCGGCCTTTTTCGGGTTCCCGGTCACCGGCGAGGCGATCGCCGCGCTGAAGTCGGGCGGCAATTCCAGCATGAAGTAGTACTTGCCGTGTTCCACCCCGCTGCGTGCCTCCTCGGGATCGACGACGTGCCAATCCAATCCGCCGTCGGCGAGCAGGCTCTTGGCGACCTGAGCGCCCGCGTCGATGCGCTGCCCCGAAACCTCGGTTCCCCGATCGGAATTGACCAGCGCCACCGGCATCTTGTCGACGTGTCCGAATGGATCCCAATACGCCCACAGGTACAGCGCGCCGTACACCAGCGGCATGAGCATCAATACCGCGATGCCGATACGCCCCAGCCGGCTGCGGCCGAATCGTTTGGCTTCCGAACCGAAAGCGAACACGGCCGCCATCACAGGCCTCCCATCGAAGCGCGAACATCGTGCAGTTGGTGCCCGGCGGCGGTGCCGCCCATTGGATCCGCGGCGGTGCCGCCCATTGGATCCGCGGCGGTGCCGCCCAGCGGGTTGGCGGCGGTGCCGCCGATTGGATCCGCGGCGGTGCCGCCCAGCGGGTTGGTGACGCCGACGACGACAGTGCGTCGCGCGGCGAGCGCGGCGAGCCGATCCACGGCCATGGCGCGCTGATCCTGGTCGCGCACCTGTTCCAGATCACCGACCACCAGGACGTCGCGATCGCTCATCAGGGCCAGGGTGATGCGCAGCAGGAACAGCTCGAGATCGGTCAGGTCGCCGATATAGGCGTCCAGCGCTGGTGCGGTGAGGTCACCGAACACGTCGACCAGGAGGTCGTATCCGGCGCCCGCGCCGACCTTGCGGTACCACGGGGACAACCAGCGTCGCTGCTCGCCCAGCACCGTCGCGACCGTGACGGCGTCCTCGAGTTCGTCGATATCGGCGAAGGCGGCGATGGCGCAGTGCCGCCGGATCCGGGGTGGGGTCGTCGCGCCATACACCGACACCGTGCCGTCGGTCGGGGCCAGCCGTCCGGCCAGCGTCAGCAGCAACGCGCTCTGCGGGTGGCCGCCCGGCATCTGAATCGCGTGGAATCCCGCCTCCAGTGACAGGTCGACGCCGGCGAACAGTGGACCGTGTTCGCCGTCGACCCGGAGTCCGGCCGCGGTGATGACCGCTGGTGCGGTGTCGGTGATGACCGCCGTGGCGGTGGTGTCGGCAGTGGTGTCGTTCAACATCGTCTCTTTCGATACTCGTGAGTATCCATTGGATACTGGCGAGTATGCTCATGCGCATGAGGGCTGTCAAACAACGCGTTCGGCCCCGGCGTGAAGACGTGCGGGACCGCATCCTGGACGCCGCATTGGAGGTGTTCGCCGCCGCCGGATTCGCCGGGGCGACCATCGACGCGATCGGCCAGGCCGCCGGGTTCACCAAGGGTGCGGTGTACTCCAACTTCGGATCCAAGGACGAACTGTTCTTGGCCCTGCTCGATCGGCAGTTCGAACAACGCGGCGCGGTGATCGCCGGCGCCTTCGGCAGCGGCGGCGGTGACCTGACCGCGACCACCCAGGCGGTGAGTCGGTCGATGCTCGACTCGATCCACGCCCAGCGGGCGTATCACCTGGTGTACTTCGAGTACTGGCTACGCGCGGTGCGCGACCCACAGTTGCGTGACCAGCTGGTCGAGCGCAGCCGCGTGGCCGCCGAACACGCCGTGCAGGTCGTTGCGCAGGCCGGGCCGACTCTGACCGGACGTCAATTGGCCGGGCTGGCCAAGCTTTTCCTGGCGTTGACCACCGGCATCGCCATGGAGGAAATCCTGCAGCCGGGCAGTATCACGGTCGAGGGCCTGGAACGGCTGCTCACCGCACTACTGGTGGCCACACCGGCGGAGTAGCCCGTCAGCCCTGCACGGTGGGCCGGATGGTCAGGTCACCGATCTCGACGTCGCGGGGCTGTTCGATGGCGAAAGCCACCGCACGCGCCACCGCTTCCGGGGCGATCGCGATGGCGTCCATCGTGGAGCGGGTGTCGGCCGAACCGCCGAGCTCGGTGCGCACGTAACCCGGCGAAATACTGGTGGTGCGGATCACCCCGTCGGTGGACTCCTGCCGCAGCGCCTCCATCACGGTGCGGACCGCATTCTTGGTCGCCGCATACACCCCCATGTTCGGGACGATCTTCAAGCCCGCGGTCGACACCGTGGTGACGAAGTCTCCGTGCCCCTGGCGCAGGAACACCGGCATCGCGGCGGCGATCCCGTTCAGCACCCCACGCAGATTGACGTCGATCATGTCCGACCACTCGGCAAGGGCGCCGTCGGCCAGCGGCCCGAGCGTGGCGATACCGGCGTTGCTGACCAAAACGTCCAGCCGGCCGTAGGCGTCGACCGCCGCACTCACCAATCGCTGCGCGTCCTCGGGCCGGGTGATGTCCACGGTGGCACAGACGGCGTCCGCACCGTCCGCGCGCAGCGCATCTTCCAGTTCCGCCAGCCGATCGGCCCGCCGGGCACCCAACACCACCCGCGCGCCGCGGCGCGCCAGCAGGCCGGCCGTGGCCGCCCCGATCCCGCTGCTGGCACCGGTGATTGCGACGACCTTGCCGACGAGTGGGTCTACCCCGGAGTCATCCACGCAACGTACGACTCCCGATCGGCGACCGTTATTCCGGCCACCGTGATTCACAGCGGACTGCCAGGGCCAGCACTTACCGTCGGCGCGTGACCCCGGTTCTGCGCGGCATGCTGTTGGACATCGCCCCGCCGTTGGTCGGCTACTACGGGCTGCGCGCCCTTGGTGTCTCCGAGTACATCGCCTTGCTCACCGCGACAGTGCTGGCCGGTATCAAGGTGGGCTACGACGCGATCAAGGCGCGCCGCCTGGATCCCTTCGCCGGCTATCTGATGCTGAACTTCGGCCTGAGCCTGGCGGTCGGCCTGGCCACCCACGACGCCCGGATGCTGATGGTGGGCGACACCCTGGTCGGTGGGATCGGGGCGCTGATCTTCCTGGGCAGCTGCGTGATCGGGAAACCGCTGACGCAGGTGGTCGCCGAGCGTGTGCAACCTGCCGACGAGCGCTCGCGCGAGGAGCCGACCGGCACCGACGAGCGCTCGCGCGAGGAGCCGACCGGCAGCAACGGCTCCCCCGAACCCGGCGAGGCAGACTTCAAGCACCGCGTGCACGTTCTGCTGTCCGCGATATGGGGAGTCGGTCTTCTCGTCGGCATGTTCGTCAGTTTGGGCATCATCTTCTCCTTCTCGGTCGACGTCGGGAAGGGGGTGAACACCGCGGTGTCGCTCGCCGTGACCGCGGTACTGATCCTCGTGACGATCGTCGTCGCGAAGCGGGCGCGGGCACGGTGGGAACAAAGGAGCGCCAGCCAGAGTTGAGCCCATCAGGTTCAACTTTCTGGAGGATTGATGCCTGAAGTCATCGCAGTCCCGGTGTTGTTTGTCAGCGAGCCGATCGTGCTGCCCGGCATGGTCGTGCCCATCGAGCTCGACGAGGCCGCCCGCGCGGCCGTCGAAGCGGCTCAGGCCGCCGCCCACGACAGCGACGCAGGGAAACTGCTCATCGCTCCGCGCCTGGACGACCGCTACCCCACCTACGGGGTGATCGCGTCCATCGTGCAGGTCGGGCGAGTTCCCGGTGGCGGCGCCGCCGCCGTCGTGCGCGGCGAACACCGCGCGCACATCGGTTCCGGTACCACCGGACCGGGCGCGGCGCTGTGGGTCGAGGTCGAGCCGGTCGCCGAGGCCGAAGCGTCGGAGGAGGCCAAAGCGCTTGCCGCCGAATACAAGAAGCTGTTGTTGGCGATGCTGCAGCGCCGGGAGGCCTGGCAGATCGTCGACGTGGTCAACAAGATCACCGACCCGTCGCAACTGGCCGATACGGCCGGGTACGCGTCTTATCTGACCGACGTGCAGAAGCGCGAACTGTTGGAGACCGAAGACGTGGCGGCGCGGTTGCGGCTGTTGATCGCGCTGACGGGGGAACACCTGGCCGAGGTCGAGGTCAACGACAAGATCGCCGAGGACGTCCGGGCCGGAATGGACAAGCAGCAGAAGGAATTCCTGCTGCGCCAGCAGCTCAACGCCATCCGCAAGGAACTGGGGGAGTTGGATCCTGCCGGCGACGGCAACTCCGATGACTACCGGTCCCGCGTCGAGGCCGCCGAGCTGCCCGAGAAGGTCCGCGAGGCTGCGCTGCGCGAGGTCGGCAAGCTAGAACGCTCCAGTGACCAGAGTCCGGAGGGCGGCTGGATCCGCACCTGGCTGGATACGGTGCTGGACCTGCCGTGGAACGTCACCACCGAGGATTCGGCGGATCTGAAAGCGGCCCGCGAGATCCTGGACGCCGACCACCACGGGCTCGACGATGTGAAGGATCGCATCGTGGAATACCTGGCGGTGCGCGCCCGGCGTGCCCAGCGCGGTATGGCCGTCGTCGGCGGTCGCGGTTCCGGCGCCGTCATGGTGTTGGCCGGTCCGCCCGGTGTCGGTAAGACATCGCTGGGCGAATCCGTCGCACGGGCGTTGGGCCGCAAGTTCGTTCGCGTCGCCCTGGGCGGCGTGCGGGACGAGGCCGAGATCCGCGGGCACCGGCGCACCTACGTCGGCGCACTGCCCGGCCGGATCGTGCGCGCCATCGGCGAGGCGGGGTCGATGAATCCCGTCGTGCTGCTCGACGAGATCGACAAGGTGGGATCGGACTACCGCGGCGACCCGTCGTCGGCGCTGCTCGAGGTGCTGGACCCGGCGCAGAACCACACGTTCCGGGACCACTACCTGGAGCTGGATCTGGACCTGTCCGACGTGGTGTTCCTGGCGACCGCCAACGTCATCGAGAACATCCCGTCGGCGCTGCTGGACCGCATGGAGCTGATCCAGATCGACGGGTACACCGAGGACGACAAGGTGGCCATCGCCCGGGATTACCTGTTGCCCCGGCAGGCCGAGCGGGCGGCGCTGACGTCGGATGACGTCACGCTCAGCGACGCAGCGTTGCGCAAGATCGCCGCGGACTACACCCGCGAACCGGGCATGCGTCAGTTCGAGCGACTGCTGGCCAAGGCGCTGCGCAAGGTCACCACCAAGCTGGACTCGACCGATGCCCCGATCGTCATCGACGAGCCGGATCTCGTTGAGTACCTGGGCCGTCCACGGTTCACCCCGGAGTCCAGTGAGCGCACCGCGGTGCCGGGGGTGGCGACCGGGCTGGCCGTCACCGGGCTCGGTGGTGACGTGCTGTACATCGAGGCCGGGTCGGTCGAGGCAGAGCCGGGTCTGAAGCTGACCGGTCAGCTGGGCGACGTGATGAAGGAGTCGGCGCAGATCGCGCTGTCCTACGTCCGCGCCCACGCCGAGCAGCTCGGTGTGGATCCGAAAGCGCTGGACCGGCAGATCCACGTGCACGTGCCCGCGGGTGCGGTGCCCAAGGACGGCCCGTCCGCCGGTGTGACGATGGTGACCGCGCTGGTCTCCATGGCCACCGGACGGCAGGTCCGCGGCGACGTCGGCATGACGGGCGAGGTCACGCTGAACGGCCGGGTGCTGCCCATCGGCGGCGTCAAGCAGAAACTGCTTGCCGCCCAACGGGCCGGGCTGAAGACGGTCTTCATCCCGCAGCGCAACGAACCCGACCTGGACGATGTCCCCGCCGAGGTCCTGGAGGCGCTGGAGGTCAAGCCGATGGTCGACGTGGCCGAGATCGTCGCCCAGGCCCTGGAGCCCGTCGGTGTCGCGGCCACCCAGGCAGCCTGACGGCATAACCCCCGCGAACGTGCGCGTTTGTACGGTCTGACACGGTGTGTCGCGTGCAAACGCGCACGTTCGCGTGAGATCCCAGAGGTTAGGACCAGGCCTGGGCTGGGAACCACATACGGCATGACCGTGCGGATCGGCACCTCCGGTTGGTCCTATGACCATTGGACCTCGGTGCTGTATCCACCGGGCACGCCGGTCGCCAAGCGGCTGGCCTACTACGTCGAGGAATTCGACACCGTCGAGCTCAACGCCAGCTTCTACCGTTGGCCGCGCGACGCCGTGTTCGAGGGCTGGCAGCGCCGCCTGCCGCCCGGTTTCACCATGACCGTCAAAGCACACCGCGGCCTGACCCACTTCCGCAAACTGCGCAACCCGGAGCCCTGGGTGGAGCGCTTCGAGCGGTGCTGGCGCGCGCTCGGGGCGCGGCGCGAAGCACTGCTCATCCAGCTACATCCCGAGCTGGCCCGCGACGACGCGCTGCTCGAGCATTTTCTGACGGTGATGCCCGATTGGATCCCGTTGGCCGTCGAATTCCGCCACGACTCGTGGAACACCGACGAGGTCTTCAACCTGCTGGAGCGCCACGACGCCGCCTACGTGGTGACCAGCGGCGCCGGCCTTCCCTGCGTGCCCCGCGCGACGAGCCGCCTGGTGTATCTGCGCATGCACGGACCGGACACCGAAAAGCTCTATGCGGGTTCGTATTCCGATGAAGCACTGCAGCGGTGGGCGGACCGCATCGAGGACTGGCGTAACGACGGCCGCGAAGTCGTGGTGTATTTCAACAACGACGGCGACGGCAACGCGGTGTACAACGCCCGTACGCTCAAACGGCTGGTCGGCGGGTAGACCCGACCTTAAACTCGACCCCATGGTGGCCAACACCCTCAAACGCCGCATCGTGCACACCGCCCAGCGCTACCTGGTCAATCCCGTGGGCCGCAACCTCCCGGTCACCATGTTGGAGACCACCGGGCGCACCTCCGGACAGCCGCGGCACACTGCCGTCGGGGGCCGTCTTGTCGACAACGCGTTCTGGCTCGTCTCCGAGCATGGGGCGCAGTCGGACTATGTGAAGAACATCAAGGCCAACCCGGCGGTCCGGCTCCGGCTCAACGGGCGTTGGCGCACCGGCACGGCGCACCTGCTGCCCGACGACGACGCCGCGGCCCGGTTGGCTCAGCTGCCCGCGCTCAACAGCGCGGTGGTCCGCATGATGGGCAGCGACCTGCTCACCATCCGCATCGACCTGGACTGACATGGCCTACGACGAAGATCTGGCCAACCGGGTCCGTGAGATCCTGGCCGGCAGCGGCGATATCGACGAGAAGCGGATGTTCGGCGGCCTGGCGTTTCTGGTGCAGGGCAACATGGCGGTCGCCGTCAGCGGCCACGGCGGACTGATGGTGCGGGTGCCGCCCGAGGACACCGCGGCGTTGCTTACCCGTGAGCATGTCGAACCCATGGTGATGGCGGGCCGCGAAACCCGCGGGTGGCTGCGCGTCGGCGCCGACGGCGTCCGCACCCAGCGTCAACTCCGGCCGTGGGTGGTCCGCGGGCTGGAGTACGCGGCCGGGCTGCCCGCCAAGAAGCGCCGTTAGCCCGGCGGCGGGAACGGGTATGCCTGACTCATGCCCGGTGCACCTGACCTGGCAGCGCGCCTGCTCCGGCACGCCGGTAGCACCTTTGCCGATGAAGCCGGTATCACGCTGCATGACACACCCAAACCCCTGTTCCAGTTGCTGGTGCTCACCATGCTGGCCAGTAAGCCGATCGGTGCCGAGGTCGCGGTGTCCGCCGCCGCCGAGGTGTTCCGCAGCGGGTTGCGCACGCCGGATGCGGTGCTCCACGCCGACCGCAGCACCATGATCGACGCGTTCGGCCGGGCCGGCTACGCCCGGTACGACGAGAGTTCGGCCACCCGACTCACCGCGCTGGCCGCCCGGGTGCACGACCGCTACGGTGGCGACCTGCGGAAGCTGGCCGCGGAATCCGAGGGCGATACCGACACGGCCGCGCGGGCGTTGCAGCAATTCGACGGCGTCGGTCCCACCGGTGCCGACATCTACCTGCGCGAGGTGCAGGACGTATGGCCTTGGGTGCAGCCGTATTTCGACGACCGTGCGGTCGCCGGAGCCCGGCAGCTCGGCCTGCCCACCGAGCCGGCCCGATTGCTCGAGCTGTCCGAGGGGCGCCCGGCCCAGTTGGCCGCCGCCCTGGTCCGCGTCGCCCTCGATGACGAGCTGCGGGACCGGGTCACCGCGTAGCACCTGCTCACCCAGAAGGAGAACCCCCATGGCCACCATTCCCACGTTCGTCATCGTCGGCGCCGGACTGGCCGGCGCCAAGGCAGCAGAAGCCCTGCGCAACAACGACTTCGGCGGCCAGATCATCCTGTTCGGCACCGAAGCGCGGTTGCCCTACGAGCGACCACCGCTGTCCAAGGACTACCTGGCCGCCAAGAAGGAACTCGACGAATTCACCGTGCAGCCCGAAAGCTGGTACCGCGACAACGGTATCGACCTGCGGTTGGACACCACCGTCGCGACCATCGACCGCTCGGCCCACGCCATCGGCCATTCTGATGGCAAGCACGAGCACTACGACAAACTGCTGCTGGCTACCGGATCAGCGGCGCGCCGACCGCCCATCGCGGGTGCCGATGCCGACGGTGTGCACGTGCTACGGACCATCGACGATGCGGCGGCGCTACGATCCCGACTCACCGACGGCACCCGGCTGGCCGTCATCGGCGCCGGCTGGATCGGTTTGGAGGTTGCCGCGAGCGCCCGCCAGGCCGGTGTCGAGGTCACCGTGGTGGAGTCCGCGGATCTGCCGCTGGCCGCCTTGGGGCGCGATATCGCGCAGGTGTTCGCCGACCTCCATCGCGAGCACGGCGTCGATCTGCGGCTGGGCGCGCAGGTCGCCCAGATCAGCACCGAAGCCGGACGTGCGACCGGAGTGCAGCTGGCCGACGGATCAAGCGTGGACGCCGATCTCGTGCTCGTCGCGGTGGGTGCCCGGCCGCGCATCGAACTGGCCGAGGCGGCGGAGCTGACGCTGGCCGACGGCGGCGTGGCCGTCGACGCCGCGTTGCGCACCAGCGATCCCGACATCTTCGCCGTCGGGGATATCGCCGCCGCTGAGCACCCACTGTTGCGCACCAGGATCCGGACCGAGCACTGGGCCAACGCACTCAAACAACCCGCCGTCGCGGTGGCCGGCATGCTCGGCTCACCCGGCAGCTACGACGAGTTGCCCTACTTCTTCACCGACCAGTACGACCTCGGCATGGAGTACGTCGGCCACGCACCACCGGACGCCAAGGTGGTGTTCCGCGGCGACGTCGCAGGCCGCGAATTCACCGCGTTCTGGGTGGACGACGACGATCGGGTGCTGGCCGGCATGAACGTCAACATCTGGGAGGGCCTGGACGACATCAAGGCGATGGTGCGCGGCCGGCAACCGCTCGGGCACGGCGGCTGAGCATTACCGGGTGTCGGTCATTCCAGGACGGCCACACCGTCCGCGCCGACCGTCGCCTTCGCGCCGGCGATGTCCTCGGTGACGGTCGCCGCGGCCTGAGTGGGGTCGGTGATCACGGCCAGCGCCCGGCTGCCCGTGGGTGTGCGCACCGCCACGAATGCCTTTTCCGCGCTGCCCTCACGGGTGAACGGCGTGGTCCAGGTCTCCACCGTGCCGACCCCGGCGCACTCGTCCTCGGCCACCACGGTCGGTTCGGCATCGACCGCCGATTGCACGTCCTCCCAACGGAATCCATCGACGGGAGGCTCGGTGCTGTACACGCCGAAGCTGTGCTTGGTCAGATATCCGCCGTTGGCGCTCACCAGCCCGACGGCGCCGGGTGCGCCAGTGAGCCGTTCGGCCATGGTCGCGATCGAGTGTGAGACATAGTTGTTCCACGGCCCCCCGGCGAACGTCAGCCCGCCGGTCACCGTCAGCGGACGCCGGGCATCCTCGGTGGGCAATCCGAGCTCGTTGGCCGCGACCTGCACCGCGCACGGGAAGCAGGAGTAGAGATCGACCAGGTCGACATCGTCGATCCCGCGGCCGGCCAGTTCCAGCACCCGCGCTCCGGCCAGCCGAATGGCCGGGGAGCCGTCGAAGCGGGCCCGCTCCCCGATCAGATACGTATCGTGCGCATCGGTGCCCGCGTGCGGGAACACCCAGCGCTCGCGCGGAACGCGCAGCGCATCGGCCTTCTCCACCGAGGTGAGGATCAGGGCCGCACCTTGGTCGACCATGTTGTTGGAGTTCATCAACTTGGTGTACGGCCAGCTGATCATCCGGTTGTCCGGTCCCGGCTGCCAGATCTCCTCGGCCGTGTGGGCGGCGCGGTTCCACGCATGCGGATTGTCGGCGGCCACTGCACTGAACCCGGCCCACAGCCGGCCGATGCGGCGGCGGTGCGCCTCGGCCGTCTCCCCCGACGCAATGCGCAAGGCCTGCTCGAACATCGGATAGACGTAGGCCGGGCGGTCCAACCCGATGCGGATCTCGGTCGGCCCGGCCAGCACGAATTCGTCGTCGGCGCCCGGGGGTAACGGCACCGACTCGTCCTGGATCGTGCCGACCAGTTTCTCGCCGCGCGCGCGCAACCGGGTACGACTGCGCCAGGTTTCCCCGCCGGCGATGAGCACCACGTCATTGCGGCCCCGCTGGATGTCCAGGCAGGCCTGGTTCACCAACGACTGCGGAACGTTGCCCCCGATGCTGGTGTACCGGGTGAGCGCACCGGGCGCGCCGATCCGCTGCGCCAACAGCAGACCGGGATCGCGGTAGCGCCAGGACAACAGGTTGACGATGCGCACCGCGTCGACGTCTTCCAGGATGCGCGGCTCGGCCGCGGCTCGGGCCGCCCGCTCCATCAGATCGACCGGTTCGGTCGTGGCGCTCTCCTCGAGCTGGTTGATCTGGCCGTAACCGACGAGGACCGGAGTGCGTGGATCAAGAGACATAGTTCTATAACTTAGATAGACAACCCGGGCACGTACACTGGGGGGCGATGTCTGACCTCGCCGCGTCGGCCCTACCGCACTCCCCACCAGCTCACCCGCTGGTGGGCACCCTCGCGGCGCTGCACCATTTCCGCATCTATGCCGACGTCGCGATCGTCGTCGTGGTGCTGGTCGCCACCAATCTCATCGCGCACTTCACCACCCCGTGGGCCAATATCGCGACGGTGCCCGCCGCGGCCGTCGGATTGGTGGCGCTCGTCCGCGCCCGTGGGCTGGGCTGGTCCGAACTGGGGCTGGGCCGCGAACACTGGCGCTCGGGCGCCGGGTACGCGGCCGCCGCCATCGGCATCGTGTTGGCGGTGATCGCCGTCGGGGTGTTGTTGCCCTGGACACGCCCGCTGTTCATGAACAACCACTACGCCACGGTGTCGGGCGCGCTGATCGCCTCGATGATCATCATCCCGTTGCAGACCGTCATCCCCGAAGAGTTGGCGTTCCGCGGGGTGCTGCACGGTGCACTGGACCGAGCCTGGGGCTTCCGCGGGGTTGCCGCGGCAGGCTCGTTGCTGTTCGGTCTGTGGCATATCGCCAGCTCGCTGGGACTGACCAGCGGTAACGCCGGTTTCACCCATCTTCTGGGCGGGGGTGTGTTCGGCACGGTGGCGGGCGTGGTCGGCGCCGTGCTGGCGACCACGGCGGCCGGCTTCGTGTTCACCTGGCTGCGACGCCGCAGCGGCAGCCTGCTCGCGCCGATCGCGCTGCACTGGTCGCTGAACGGGATGGGCGCCCTGGCCGCGGCCCTGGTCTGGCACGCGACGTTCTGAACGCGATGTTCTGAACGCGGTGCCAGACCCGGACCTGCCGGGCTACGACGCCATCAGTCCCGACGGACCAGCCCCACGATCCACAACAGGATCACCGAACCGAGAACCGCGGTGAACAGGGTGAACCACCACCCGCCGGCGGCCGTGTCGAGGAAGAAACTCAACAGGAATCCGCCTATCAGGGCGCCGACGATGCCGATCACGATGTTCATCAGGATCCCGGAGCCGCCACCCTTGACGAGCTTGCCGGCAATCCAGCCGGCGAGCGCGCCGATGATGATGTAGCCGATCCAGCCCACGCTGGTCAGCGTGGTCGAACGGGCCAGCAGTTCAGTCGAAGCAACGATATCCATGCGCAGGCCTCCTGCCTACCACCGGTAGACCCGGCCCAATTTGCCGGGTCACTTCCGGTGTACCCGCCGCAGGTCACGATCCGACCGGCGAAACGGCCACAAATATCAGCCTTGCGGCATCATCTCCGGCGGAGCGTTGGTCACCGGTACGGGCACACCGACACCCGGGCGGGCCGGCGGAGCGTTCGGGTCAGCCGGCGGCGGCGGGGCGTTGGGGTCCGGCTCCGGCGGCGGGGGCGGGCTCCACGGGCGGATCGACTGTGCCAGAGTGACCGCGGCCGCCTTGTCTACCGGGTGATTGGCGGTGCCCAGCCACACCACGAACCACCGCGACGGTGCCCGCTGGCCGCGGGGCACACCCGCCGGCGTCGGCGCACCGATCACCCCGGCCCAGATCTGGCCGGTGGGCTTGGTGGTGTCGGTGAACTTCACCTCGTAGTACGACGCGGAACCGGTCATGTCGCCGGCGGCCAGCGGCGTGGTCTCCTGCCCGACGCGGGTGCCCGGGAACGGCATGAAGAACTCACCCATATCCGAGGCAAGCCGAGCGGCCGCCTTGGTGTTGTCGGACTCGGCCCCGGCAAACAACTTCAGGTCCAGCCGCCCGAGCAGCACGCTGGTGTCATTGGCCGGCGGCGGGGCGGTAGTGCCCGGTGCGGGCGTCGGCTCGGCGGGGGCGCCGGGCTGGATCTTGGTGAGCAGCGCCTGACCGTAGGACAGCTGGGTGGCGTCGGCGACCTTCCAGCCGGCGGGCACGACGTAGCTGAATCCACCGGCGGCGTTGTCCACCCGGCCGGGCTCGGGTGCCGGCGGCGGCGGGGCCGCGTTCGGATCCGCGGGCGGCGCGTTCGGATCGGCGGGCGGCGCATTGGGATCGGTGGGAGCCGGCGGAGCGGGTGCCGGGGCTGGTGCTGGAGCCGGGGGCGCCGGAACCGGGTCGGCGTGGGACACCGCGATCGGCAGCGTCAGGGCGGCCGCAGCCGCAATGGCCATTGCGGTGGAGAGGCGCTTGCGGTGCGGCGGGCGCACGTCCGGCTGATCCATGACGATGAAAATACCGTGTTACCGCCGTGACGCAAGTGTGAGTTGCTCATAAAGTGCTCAGCTGGGAAGTAGCTGCAGACAACGAATTCGGTGGAGAGACCCATTTCAGCGGATTGCTGACCGCACCCACCCACGACGGGGCCGCCCCGCACTGCGGGGCGGCTGTCATCCGGTGTTTCGCCCGTGCCGCGCCGGGCGTTACGGCGCCGGTGAGATTGTCAGCTCCTGCGCTTTCACGGTGAAGAAAACCCGTTGCCCCGGCGCCAGCCGCAGATCGGCGGCCGCCGCCGCGGTGATGTCGGCGGCCAGGCCTGGCGCGCCGTCGGGTTGCGGTTCGGCCCGCACCCGGATGGCCGGCCCGCGGCTGTCCACCTCGGCCACCGTCACCTCCACCGCATTGCGCGGACTGCCGTGCGGCGCCTGCCGGTACACCGCCACCGCTGCCGGCGCGAATACCGCAACCGCCCGATCGCCGACGGCGACGCCCGACACCGCACCGGCGTGCCACTGGACACCCCAGTCGGTGTGGAGCGCACCGTTGTCGCCCAGCCGGCCGCTGACCAGATTCACCCCGGCGAACCGGGCGCCGAACCGACTGCGCGGTGCGGCCAGGATCTGCGCTGCCGGGCCGCTTTCCACCACGCGCCCGGACTCGAGCACCGCCACCCGGTCGGCGAGGGTCACCACATCCAGGACGTCATGGGTGACCAGGATCGCCGCGCGGCCGTCGCGGGTCAGCACCCGGCGCAGCAGCGCACGCATCGCGGTTGCCATTGCCACGTCCAGGCCCGTCATCGGCTCGTCGAGCAACAGCGCGTCCGGATCGGCGGCCAGCGCGCGGGCCAGCGCCACCCGCTGCGCCTGACCGCCGGACAGCGCAGCCGGCATCCGGTCGGCCAGTTCGGTCGCGCCCACCTCGGCCAGCCAGCGCCGCGCCACATCTCGGGAGTCCTTGCGACTCAATCTCTTTCCGCTGCGCGGACCGAACGCCACGTTGTCCAGTACGCTCAGGTGCGGGAAGAGCAATGGGTCCTGCATCAGCAGTCCGACCCGGCGCTCGTGCGTGCGGATGTGCAGTCCGGCGGCGCAGTCGGTCACCGTGCGGTCCCCCACCCGCACTTCCCCGCGGTCGGGTCGAACGGTGCCGGCCAGCACATGCAGCAGGGTCGATTTCCCCGCCCCGTTGGGCCCCAGGACGGCGAGCACGTGACCGGCGGCCACCTCCAGCTCGACCTGCACGTCCCGGGCGGCCACCTCGACGCCGATTCGCAGCCCGGTCACGCCGCCTGCCAGGACGCGGTCCGCAGCCGTCGTGCGCCGAGCCCGAGCACCACCACCGCGGCGACGATCACCAACAGAATCGACAGGGCGACCGCGGCGTCGGCATCGCTTTCCCGCTGCAGATAGATCTCCAACGGCAGCGTGCGGGTCACCCCCTCCCGAGATCCGGCGAAGGTCAACGTCGCGCCGAATTCACCCAGCGACCGGGCGAAGGCCAGCACTGCACCCGAGACCAGCCCGGGCGCCAACAGCGGCAGCGTCACCCGGCGCCACACGGTCGTCGGCCGGGCCCCGAGCGTGGCCGCCACCACCTCGTGGTCGGCGCCGGCGGTGCGCACCGCCCCTTCCAGGGCGATCACCAGGAACGGCAACGAGACGAACGTCTGCGCCAGCACCACGGCCACGGTGGTGAACGCGATCTGGATCCCGGCACTCTCCAGATAGCGGCCAATGAGCCCGAGCCTGCCGAACGCGTACAGCAGCGCAAGGCCGCCCACCACCGGCGGCAGCACCAGCGGCAGCAGGATCACCGGGCGCAGCGCCGTGATGACGCGTGAGTGGCTGCGAGCCAGCACCAGCGCCATGGGCACCCCGAGGACGATGCACAACGACGTGCTCGCGGCCGAGGTGCGCAGGCTCAGCCCCAGCGCGGTGACCGAGGCGGGGCTGGTGATCAACGACCCGAACCGCGGCCAGTCGACCTTGACCGCCATGGCCAGCAGCGGCAGCAGCACGAACAAGGTGCCCAGTGCCGCAGGCAGGTAGATCCAGCGGGGCAGCCGCATGGCAGCACCCTAGAACACCCATGATCACCGCGGATCACGCCGGGACCGGCTCGGGATCGGCGCCGGATCGCTCGGACGGGGCGCGGTCAGCGCGGCGCGCCGGATTTCACCGCCTAGCTACCGTCCAGTAACATGATCGCGATCGGCTGTGTCGCGACCATGTTGTCGCGATCGGCTGTGTTCAGCGCCGAACAAGGAGGTAATCACATGGAGGTGCTGCTCACCGGCGGCGATACCGAGTTGGGCCGTGTGGTCGCCACCGGTTTCCGCGACGAGGGCCACACCGTGGTGCTCGCCGGCGCGCGCCGCGACGACCTCGAAGTGATTGCCAAGGAGGTCGACGTCGATTACGTCGTCGTCGACAACACCGATGCCGCCAGCCTCGAAGCCGCCCGCAGTGCCCTGCCGACCCACCTCGACGCCATCGTCAACGTGCCCGCCCCGCGGGTGCCGGCCCGGGATCCGCGCACCTTCACCCTGGCCGATCACGCCGACGCCTGGCGCCAGGCGCTGGACACGACGCTACTGTCCGCCGTGCTGACCGTGCAGATCCTCGGCGACCAGCTGAGCTCCGGCGGCGCCATCATCAACGTGGTGCCCGGCCACCCGGCCGAGGGCAGTGTGGACGCCGCGATCAAGGCCGCCCTGTCCAACTGGACCGCAGGCCAGGCCACCCACTTCGGCATCCGGGGCATCACCGTCAACACGGTGGCCACCGGCAAGGGTGCCGAAGTCGGTTATGCCGGCGCGGCGAGCCCGGCATCCTCGGTGGCCGACGAGATCACCCGGCTGGCGCTGTTCCTCACCACCCAGTCCGCGCGGCACATCACCGGGCAGACCCTGCACGTGAGCCAGGGCGCGTTGGCCAACTTCGGCTGAAATATTCCGGCGTTCGCCCGCAGCTAAACGGGGCGAATTCTCCGCTTCGCTGTGGTTACCTAAGGCACATGGCGATTCGACTCGGACTCCAGATCCCCAACTTCTCCTACGGCACAAGCGTTTCCGAACTCTTCCCGACAGTGGTCGCGCAGGCGCGCGAGGCCGAGCAGGCCGGCTTCGACTCCGTCTTCGTGATGGACCACCTCTACCAACTGCCCGGCATCGGGGCCCCCGAGGAACCGATGCTCGAGGCGTACACCGCGCTGGGCGCACTGGCCGCCGCGACCGAGAAGGTGCAACTGGGCACCCTGGTCACCGGCAACACCTACCGCAACCCCACCCTGCTGGCCAAGGCGATCACCACCCTGGACGTGATCAGCCAGGGCCGCGCCATCCTGGGCATCGGCACCGGCTGGTTCGAACTGGAGCACGACAGCTTGGGCTTCGAATTCGGCACGTTCACCGAACGGTTCAAGAAGCTCGACGAGGCGCTCGAGATCATCCTGCCGATGCTCAAGGGCGATCGGGTCAGTTTCGACGGCCAGTACTACCGCACCAAGGAAGCGTTCGCCAATCCCCGCTTCCGCGAACACATTCCGCTGATGATCGGCGGCAGCGGCGAGAAGAAGACCATCCCGCTGGCGGCCCGGCACTTCGACCACCTCAACATCATCGCCGGCTTCGACGAGCTGCCCCGCAAGGTCGCCGTCGTCAAGGAGAACTGCGAGAAGATCGACCGTGACCCGGCCACCCTGGAAACCAGCGTGTTGGCCATCGCGCTGATCGGCGAGCAGTACACCGCCGAGGTCATTCCCGACGAGTTCAAACAGCAGGCCGTGTTCGGCTCGCCCGAACAGATCGCCACGCAGTTGAAGGAGAAGGTCTACGACGCCGGCGTCGACGGCGTGATCCTCAGCGCCTTCACCGTTGGCGGCTACACCCCCGGCGGCGTCGCCGCGGTGGGCGAAGCCCTTCGACCGCTGATCGCCGGGTAGATCAGGTAAACAATAGGTACGGTGCGCCATCTCACCGCACTGGTGAGATGGCCACCGACTACCCTAGAGGTTGTATTGACAAAGTACGTCCGCTAGGAGCAGCAATGAGCCACCCCGGAGCTACGGCAACGGATCGGCATAAGGTCGTCATCATCGGTTCGGGATTCGGCGGATTGAACGCCGCCCAGGCCCTCAAGCACGCCGATGTCGACATCAAGCTGATCGCACGTACGACGCATCATCTCTTCCAGCCGCTGCTGTACCAAGTGGCCACCGGCATCATCTCCGAGGGCGAGATCGCCCCACCCACCCGGCTGATCCTGCGTAAGCAGCACAACGCCCAGGTGCTGCTCGGCGATGTCACCCATATCGACCTGGAAGCCAAGGCCGTCGACTCGGTGTTGCTCGGTCACACCTACCGCACGCCGTACGACACGCTGATCCTGGCTGCCGGCGCCGGGCAGTCCTATTTCGGCAACGACCACTTCGCCGAGTGGGCGCCGGGCATGAAGACCATCGACGACGCGCTTGAGCTGCGCGCCCGCATCCTGGGCGCCTTCGAGCAGGCCGAGCGGTCCAGCGATCCCGAACGCCGCAAGAAGCTGCTCACCTTCGTCGTCGTCGGCGCGGGGCCGACCGGTGTCGAGATGGCCGGTCAGATCCAGGAGCTCTCCGACCAAACCCTCAAGGGCAGCTTCCGGCACATCGACCCGACCGAGGCGCATGTCATCCTGCTCGACGCCGCACCGGCGGTGCTGCCACCGATGGGTGAGAAGCTCGGCCTCAAGGCCAAGGAGCGGCTGGAGAAGATGGGCGTGGAGATCCAGCTCAACGCCATGGTCACCGATGTCGACCGCAACGGCATCACGGTGAAGGACAAGGACGGCACCATCCGCCGCATCGAGTCGGCATGCAAGGTGTGGTCGGCCGGGGTGCAGGCCAGCCCGCTCGGCAAGGACCTCGCCGCGCAGTCGGAGACCGAGATCGACCGCGCCGGCCGCGTGATCGTGAACCCCGACCTGTCGATCCCCGGACACCCCAATGTGTTCGTGATCGGCGACATGGCCTTCGTTCCCGGTGTGCCGGGCATGGCGCAGGGCGCGATCCAGGGCGCCAAGTACGTCGCCGCGATCATCAAGAACGAGGACAAGGCCCGTCAGCACGGCACCAAGCCGAAGCCGCGCGAGCCGTTCAAGTACTTCGACAAGGGCTCGATGGCCACCGTCTCGAAGTGGAACGCCGTGGCCCAGATCCCCCTGGGCGAGAAGACCAAATTCGAGTTCGGCGGCTTCTTCGCGTGGCTGGCCTGGCTCGGACTGCACCTGATCTACCTGGTCGGATTCAAGACCAAGGTGGCCACGCTGCTGTCCTGGGCGGTGACGTTCCTGAGCAGGCAGCGCGGTCAGCTGACCATCACCGAACAGCAGGCCTACGCCAGGACCAGGATCGAAGAACTCCAGGAAATCGCGGCGGCGGTGCAGGAGGAACGCGCGAGTTAGCCGACTCTTCAGAGTCGCTCGCCCTGCCAGGTCGCCAGGCAGCCACCCGCGGCGAGTTCGAGAACCGTACCCGGGCTCACGAAACTCGTTTGCGGGTAGCGCAATTCGCTGATGCAAGCGCGGGGGCTGCCGAGTTCGTCGTCGGCCACCGTGCCGCCGCCGAGCTCGACGCGGTGCCGCAGCAACGGCGTGCCGTCGACATCGGCATGTAAGGCACCCGACCAATAGCCCTGCGTTTCGCCGGTCCGGCCGATCTGGACGCTTTCGCGCACCCTGGCCCGGCCGTCACGGCCCAACCGCAGCCGGGTGCCGGCCAGGTGGTGGGAACCGCCGGCCACCACGGTCGGTTCGACGTCCAGGTCCAGTTCGCCGTCGACCTCCAGATCCCAGGAACTGTGCGATTGCGTGGTGGTCGCACCGGGCAGCACCACGGTGGCCGCCACCGAACGCACCCGTAGCCGGGCTCCGGCCTCGACCACGATCCGGATGGCGATGGCATCCCCGCCGAGGGGGGTGGCCGCCGCCGAGATCAGGTGCACGGTGTCGGGTCGGGTGCGCCGGGCCGCCAGTCCCCCGCTGCATTCGATGCGGGGACCGCGGCCGGGCGAAGCCACCAACAGGACGTCGGAACGCACGATGTCAGCCCGAGACCGGCACCCGTAGCTGCTCGTGCACCCACTGCAGCACCGGCCCCGCCGTCGGATCCTCGGTCAGCGAGATGAGCACGAACGGCCGGCCGTCGCGCACCTTCGTCGAGTCGCGACGCATCACGTCCAGGTCGGCACCGACCATCGGGGCCAGGTCGGTCTTGTTGATCACCAACAGATCCGAGAACGTCACCCCCGGCCCGCCCTTGCGCGGCACCTTGTCGCCACCGGCCACGTCGATGACGAAGATCTGCACGTCGATCAGACCGGACGAGAAGGTGGCGGTCAGGTTGTCACCGCCGGATTCGACGAGGATCAGATCGAGACCCGGGTTGGCCTCGATCAGATCGTCGATGGCATCGAGGTTGGCGGTGATGTCGTCGCGGATGGCGGTGTGCGGGCAGCCGCCGGTCTGCACCGCGGCGATCCGCTCGTCGGGCAGCACGGCGTGCCGACGCAGGAAGTCGGCGTCCTCGGTGGTGTAGATGTCGTTGGTCAGCACCGCCAGCGACAGTTCGTCACGCAGCTGCCGGCACAGCGCGGCGGTCAGCGCGGTCTTGCCCGAGCCGACCGGCCCGCCGATGCCGATGCGTAGCGGCTCCCCCGGCCGCCGGACCCGCTTGGGCCGGTCGGTGTGGGTGTGCGGCTGACCGTCAATGAAATGTGGTGGCATGGTGGTCCTTATCACCTCTGGCAACTCATGAGACAAAAAGAGGCCGCTCGCGTGCCGCGTGGTCCTGGGCCAGCACGTCGAGCAACGGGTCGGACAGGTCGGCGATCTCCTTGACCGCCGCCGCAGCGGTCTGCTCGCACAGCGCGGAGAGCTCGAAAGTCAAGGCGGCGACGTCGGCGGGATCCAACGCCAGCAGCCGCTGCGCGGCCGTGGCCGAACCGGTCATCGTGGTGTACACCATCGACAGCGCGGTGTGTTCGGGTGCCACCGCGCTGGCGATCCCGACCGCGCCGGCGGCCACCGCGAGATGTGGTTTGAGCCCCAGCGGAGCCCAATCGTGTTCTGGCCACACCCGTTTGGCCAGTCGGAGGAGCCCGCGGCCCTGGGCCCGCGAGGCCACCCTGGCGGCCGGAGCCGGGGTACGAGCGTCGGTCTCGGCGTCGGCGACCGCAACCGCAAGCGTGCCGGTGTGCACCGCGGCCGCCAGAGATGCGGTCACCAGGCCCTGGGTGCGGACCCGGCGGCGCAGGTAGGCCCGCAGGGTGGCCAGGTCGGTCACCAGCCCGGCGGTGATCGCCTCCTCCATGCCACCGGAATGCACATGCCCGCCGGTCGGCAGCCGCGAATCCGCCAGGGCCAGCAGTGTCGTAAGACCGGGCGAGCGAAGCGACGGGAAGTCCAGAGAGCTCATCAGAACAGGAAGTAGCGCTGCGCCATCGGCAGTTCGGCTGCGGGTTGCTCGGCCCAGACCTCCCCGTCGATACGCACGGTGAAGGTGTCCGGATCCACCTCGATGCGCGGCAGGGCGTCGTTGTGCGGCATATCCGTTTTGCCGACCTGGCGAACATTCTTGACCGCCACCAGTTTCCGCCGGATATCCAGTCGGTCGGCCAGCCCGTCCTCCAGCGCCGCCGGCGCCACGAAGTGAACAGAGGTGGCCGCGGCGGCCACCGGGGTGGCGCCGAACATCGGCCGCGGCAGCACCGGCTGCGGGGTGGGGATCGAGGCGTTGGCGTCGCCCATCGCCGCCCAGGCGATCATGCCGCCCTTGAGCACCGCATGCGGGCGCACCCCGAAGAAGGCCGGCTCCCACAACACCAGGTCGGCCAGCTTGCCCACCTCGACCGAGCCGATCTCGTGGTCCAACCCGTGGGCCACCGCGGGACAGATCGTGTACTTGGCGACATAGCGCTGCGCGCGGTTGTTGTCGGCGGCGGTGTCACCCGCCAAGAAGCCGCGACGTTTCTTCATCACGTGCGCGGTCTGCCAGGTGCGCAGCACCACCTCCCCGATCCGGCCCATCGCCTGCGCATCGCTGCCGATCATCGAGATCGCGCCGATATCGTGCAGCAGGTCCTCGGCGGCGATGGTCGAGGGGCGAATCCGGCTCTCGGCGAAGGCCAGATCCTCAGGAATGCTGGGATTCAGGTGATGGCACACCATGAGCATGTCGAGGTGCTCGTCGAGGGTGTTGACCGTGTGCGGGCGGGTCGGATTGGTGGAACTGGGCAACACATTGGGGTGCGAGGCGACGGTGATGATGTCGGGTGCGTGCCCGCCGCCGGCCCCTTCGGTGTGGTAGGCGTGGATACCGCGGCCCTTGATGGCGGCCAGCGTGTCCTCCACGAACCCGGCCTCGTTGAGCGTGTCGGTGTGGATGTTGGCCTGGACGCCGGCTGCCTCGGACACCGTCAGGCAGGCGTCGATGGCCGCCGGGGTGGTACCCCAGTCCTCGTGCAGCTTGAATCCGGCTGCACCGCCCCGTAATTGCTCCCACATCGCCTCGGTGCTGACGGTGTTTCCCTTACCCAGCAGGGCGACGTTGAGCGGCCAGGAGTCCAGCGACTCCAACATCCGGGCTAGATGCCAGGAGCCGGGCGTCACGGTGGTGGCCTTACTCCCCTCGGCCGGTCCGGTGCCGCCGGCGACGATGGTGGTGATACCGCCGCCGAGGGCTTCCTCCATGATCTGCGGGCAGATCAGGTGCACGTGACAGTCGATGGCACCGGCGGTGACGATGCGGCCGTTGCCGGCGATGATCTCGGTGGACGGGCCAACGACGAGGTCGGGGTGTACCCCGGACATGATGTCGGGGTTACCGGCCTTTCCGATCGCGACGATGCGTCCGTCGCGAATACCGATGTCGGCCTTGATGATTCCCCAGTAGTCGAGGATGACCGCGCCGGTGATGACGGTATCGGGGGCGCCGTCGGCCCTGGTTGCCCGGGACTGCCCCATCGATTCGCGCAGCACCTTGCCGCCACCGAAGACGGCCTCGTCGCCGGCCAGGCCCGGCCCACCGCTGCGATCCTCGGTGATCTCGACGAGCAGGTCGGTGTCGGCCAGTCGGATCCGGTCGCCGGTGGTGGGGCCGAACAGGGCCGCATAGCGGTCACGGGACAGCGAGGTCACTGGGGCGGGTCCAATCTGCCGGGCGGATTGAGCGACAACCCGTGGACCTCACGGGTGCCGCTCAGCGGTACCAGTGAGACCCGCTGGGCGATACCGGGTTCGAAGCGCACGGCGGTGCCCGCCGGGATGTCGAGACGATGCCCGTGTGCTGCGGCGCGGTCGAAGTCGAGCGCGGCGTTGGCCTGCGGCAGGTGCACGTGGCTACCCACCTGCACCGGACGGTCGCCGGTGTTCACCACATCGAGCACAAGACGCGTCGCGCCGGCGTTGAGTTCCACGTCGCCGTCGCCGTAAAAAGTCTCACCAGGGATCACGGCTCAAGACCTATGCTCTTCACGCAAGCGCTCATCTCAAGACCTCTGCTCTTCGCGCAAGCGCTCATGGGCCCTCACGGGATCGGGTGGTGGACGGTGACGAGCTTGGTGCCGTCCGGGAAGGTAGCCTCGACCTGCACGTCGTGCAGCATCTCGGGTACCCCTGCCATCACCTGCTCGCGGGACAACACGTCACGGCCGCTGACCATCAGCTCGGCCACCGAGCGTCCGTCGCGGGCGCCCTCCAGGATGTGATCGGTGATGAGCGCGACGGCCTCGGGATGGTTGAGTTTCAACCCGCGAGCCTGACGACGACGAGCCAGGTCTGCGGCGTAGGAGATCAGCAACCGCTCTTGTTCATGCGGCGTTAAACGCATAGTGCGCGATATTGCCACGGCCCGCTGCATTAGGCAGCGCGTACGTCTACCCCGCGGGGTCTAGCTTGTGATGTTCTGCAACCGGACCTGCCCACGGGCGACGAGGCGATCGTCCTCGTCGGTGATGGTGATCAGCCACAGCTGCTGGCGGCGGCCGCGGTGGATCGGCTCGGAGACGGCCGTCACCTTGCCGCTCTTGATGGCGCGCAGAAAGTCGGTGTTGTTGTTGACGCCGACGACGGTGCCGCCGCCGTGCTCACTGAGCCAGACGTGGCCGGACACACTGGCCAGGCTCTCCACGATGGCGCAGTACACGCCGCCGTGCACGATCCCCCAGGGCTGCAACACCTTGTCGGTAATGGTCAGCTGGGCCCGTCCGCCGTCCGGCGTGACGTCCAGGTACTTCAGTCCCAGTTCGGCGTCGAAGCCCTTGCCGAGATCGGCGAGTTCAGGTGCGGTCACGGCACTGATGTTTGCACGGGCGGCCGGACAAAAAAGCGGGCGGGCCCCGCACTGTTGCGCGGGACCCGCCCTTCGAGTGGACCGGGGGTCTCTGCAGCCCTCAGGACTCCGGCTCGGTCCGTTAGCCTCGCGTTGCAAGCATAGGCAAGCCTTGCCTAATTTAGCAAGGCCTTGCCCATTGGGATGCGGCCCATGCCGCGCACCGGCAGCCCGAATCCCACCAGCGCGTCCAAGATCGCCTGGCTGCGGCGCATGCTCGTCAGCTCGCTGGAGCCGGCCAGCAGCGGCACCTGGGTGGCGGCCCCGACCACGGCCGCCCCCACCACGTTCCACATCGCGGCAACCGACATCGCGCCGTCGGTGACCTCGTGGAGCTTGGCGAACAGCGGCGCCAACGCGCGATGACTGCGATGGGCCACCCACGTCGCCAGCGCCGCCTCACTGGGCAGCGCGACGATGCCGTCCCGCGCGGTGCGCACGGAGCCGACGCTGACGCGGGTGGCCAAGTGCGGATCGTCGGGCAGTGCCCGCAGCGTCGGATCCACCACACCGACCCAGTCGATGGCCCCCTCGGAATCGACGTGCACCCAGAGGTTCTCCAGCCCGGTGTCCCAGGCGCGCCCCTCCAGCGCGATCAGCGGCACCACCCGGCCGACCACGACGTGCGCCAGGGTGGCGGCCAATTGCTGGGCCACGGCGGCGTGACTGTCGATCTCGGCGATCGCAACGTCGAACATGGTGCGCAGCCGGTCGGTGGTGAGCGCCTCGGCCAGCGGCCACCAGCGCCGCCGGGACAGATCGCCCATCACGGCGACGCCGTACACGCGTGGACATTCGGGGTACAACTCGCGCAGCCGCCGGCTCGACTCGTGCAGCGGCAGGGCCCGCCGAATCGACATCCGAGCAATCAACGGGTCATCGATCACGACCGTCACTCCACACCTCCTCGATCACTTAGGTTAGCCTTACTATAGTCACGACAGTGAGGGTGGCCAAAACCTGTGACTCGACTCACAGGCAATCCAGAAAGGCTGGCTGACCGGGAACGGAGGACATGCACCCGCACGTTGGACCGGTCACGGAAATTCGATACGACGCACGGTAGTAAGCCCGTGTAGGCTTCATTTATCGCTCAGGAGATGAACGGGATATGGCCAAGTTGACGCGGCTCGGGGAACTCGAGCGCGAGGTGATGGATCACCTGTGGACCTCGCGGGAGCCGCAGACGGTGCGGCAGGTGCACGAGGCCTTGGCAGCACGCCGAGACCTCGCTTACACGACGATCATGACGGTGCTGCAGCGTCTCGCGAAGAAGAACCTGGTGGTCCAGCATCGCGACGACCGGGCCCACCGCTATGCGCCCACCCACGGCCGCGACGAGCTGGTGGCCGGTCTCATGGTCGACGCCCTGGACCAGGCCGCCGACTCCGGGAGCCGCGAGGCCGCCCTGGTGCACTTTGTCGAACGGGTCGGCGCCGACGAGGCCGCCGCGCTGCGCCGCGCGCTGGCCGAGTTGGAGGCCAAGCACCAGATCGCGCCGCCCGCTGGTAATTCGGCCACCAGCTGAGAGACACTAGCGGCGTGTCCGCGCTGGCCTTCTCCATCGTCGCGTTATTGCTCGTCGGCCCCGTGCCGGCGCTGCTGGCGCGTGCGAGCTGGCCGCAGCGCGCGCCCCGCGCCGCGATCGTGCTCTGGCAGGCCATCGCACTGGCCGCCGTGTTGTCGGCCTTCTCCGCCGGGATCGCCATCGCCAGCAGGCTGCTGGTGCCGGGCCCGGACGGCAAGCCCACCGCGACCCTGACCAGTGAGATCGGGGTGCTGGGCTGGCCGTTGTGGCTCCTCTACGTCTGCGTGTTGGCCGTGACCCTGATGATCGGCGGCCGGCTGATCGTGTCGGTGCTGGCGGTGGCCGTGGCCACCCGGCGCCGGCGCGCCCACCATCGCATGCTGGTCGACCTGCTGGGCATGTCCCGCGACGCGGTGCCCGCCCCGGCGCGCCGGCGCAGCGGGCTGCGGGTGCTCGACATCGCCCAGCCGATGGCCTACTGCCTGCCGGGCGTGCGCAGCCGCGTCGTCGTCAGCGAGGGCACGCTGACCAGCCTGTCGGCCTCCGAGATCGAGGCCATCCTCAGCCATGAACGCGCACACCTGCGGGCCCGCCACGACCTGGTGCTGGAGATGTTCACCGCGATGCGCGCCGCGTTCCCGCGGTTCGTCCGCAGCGCCAGCGCCCTCGACGCGGTCCGGCTGCTGATCGAACTGCTCGCCGACGACGCCGCCGTCCGCGTCACCGGCCCGACTCCCCTGGCCCGCGCCTTGGTGGCCTGCGCCGCCAGCCACACCCCGTCGGGTGCGCTGGCAGCCGGCGGCCCGACCACGGTGCTTCGGGTGCGGCGCCTCGGCGGTGCGGGCAATAGTCTGGTTCTCGCGGTGGGCGCGTACCTGGCGGCCGCGGCCATCATGGTGGTGCCCACGCTCGCGTTGGCCATTCCGTGGCTCACCGAGTTGCACCGGTTGTTCGCCAACTAGGCATGAAATCTCGCACGCACGGCGCTGTACAAGGCGACCGACAACAAAACAACGAAAGGCGTCTGCATGTCCGACACCGGCACCGCCCAGATCGGAGTCACCGGCCTCGCCGTGATGGGCTCCAATCTCGCCCGTAACTTCGCCAGGCACGGGTACACCGTGGCCCTGCACAACCGGTCCATCGCCAAGACCGATGCGCTGTTGGCCGAGCACGGGTCCGAGGGCACGTTCGTGCGCAGCGAGACCATCGCGGAATTCCTCGACGCGCTGGAGAAGCCCCGCCGGGTGATCATCATGGTGAAGGCCGGTGACCCGACCGACGCCGTCATCAACGAACTGGCCGACGCCATGGAGCCGGGCGACATCATCATCGACGGCGGCAACGCGCTCTACACCGACACCATCCGGCGGGAGAAGGCGATCCGCGAGCGCGGGCTGCACTTCGTCGGCGCCGGCATCTCCGGCGGTGAGGAGGGCGCGCTCAACGGGCCGTCGATCATGCCCGGCGGCCCGGCCGAGTCCTACAAGAGCCTGGGGCCCCTGCTCGAAGAGATCTCGGCCCACGTCGACGGGGTGCCCTGCTGCACCCACGTCGGTCCCGACGGCGCCGGTCACTTCGTCAAGATGGTGCACAACGGTATCGAGTACTCCGATATGCAGCTCATCGGCGAGGCCTACCAACTGCTGCGCGACGGGCTGGGCAAGACCGCTCCGGAGATTGCCGACGTGTTCGCCGAATGGAACAAAGGCGACCTGGACAGCTTCCTGATCGAGATCACCGCCGAGGTGCTGCGCCAAACCGACGCCACCACCGGCAAGCCGCTGGTCGACGTGATCGTGGACGAGGCCGAGCAGAAGGGCACCGGCCGCTGGACGGTGAAGTCCGCGCTCGATCTCGGTGTCCCGGTGACCGGTATCGCCGAGGCCGTCTTCGCCCGCGCCTTGTCCGGATCGGTGGCCCAGCGCACGGCGACCACGGGCCTGGCTTCCGGCGCCCTCGGCGATAAGCCCGGTGACGCAACGCAATTCATCGACGATGTCGCCAAGGCGCTGTACGCGTCGAAGATCATCGCCTACGCCCAGGGCTTCAACCAGATCCAGGCGGGCAGCGCCGAGTACAACTGGGGCATCGCGCCGGGCGACATGGCGCGGATCTGGCGCGGCGGCTGCATCATCCGGGCCAAGTTCCTCAACCGGATCACCGAGGCCTTCGACGAGAACCCCGATCTGCCGACCCTGATCGCGGCACCGTACTTCCGCGACGCGATCGAATCGGGCATCGACGCCTGGCGTCGTGTGGTGGTCACCGCCACCCAGCTGGGCATCCCGATCCCCGGGTTCTCCTCGGCGCTGTCCTACTACGACGCGCTACGCACCGAACGCCTCCCGGCCGCCCTCACCCAGGGCCTGCGGGACTTCTTCGGCGCCCACACCTACGGCCGCATCGACGCACCCGAGGGTAAGAAGTTCCACACCCTGTGGAGCGGGGACCGCAGCGAAGTGCCGGCCTGACCGCGGGGATACCTAGACTGACGTCGTGAGGTTTCTTGACGGGCACACCCCGCCCTATGACTTGACCTACAACGACGTCTTCGTGGTGCCCGGCCGTTCGGAGGTGGCGTCCCGGTTCGACGTCGACCTGTCCACGGTGGACGGCTCGGGCACCACCATCCCGGTCGTGGTGGCCAACATGACGGCGGTGGCCGGGCGCCGGATGGCCGAAACGGTGGCGCGCCGCGGCGGCATCGTGGTGCTACCGCAGGACCTGCCGCTGTCGGCGGTCGCCGAGACCGTCGATTTCGTCAAGAGCCGCGACCTGGTCGCCGACACCCCGGTGACGCTGGCACCCGACAGCGCCGTCTCCGATGCCATGGCGCTGATCAACAAGCGCGCGCACGGCGCGGCGGTCATCATCCGCGACGGTCGTCCCGTCGGGATCATCACCGAGGCCGCCTGCGCCGGGGTGGACCGGTTCGCCAGGGTCCGCGACGTCGCGCTCACCGATTTCGTCACCGCCCCGGCCGGCACCGACCCCCGCAAGGTGTTCGACCTGCTCGAGCACGCTCCCGTCGGCGTCGCGGTGCTCACCGGCCCCGACGGCGAACTGGCCGGGGTGCTGACCCGCACTGGCAGTATCCGGGCCGGGATCTACACCCCCGCCGTGGACGCCAACGGCCGGCTGCGCATCGCGGCCGCCGTCGGGATCAACGGCGACGTCGGCGCCAAGGCCCGCGGGCTGGTCGAGGCCGGCGCCGACCTGCTGGTCATCGACACCGCACACGGGCACCAGGCCAAGATGCTCGACGCGATCGCCACGGTGGCCGCCCTGGACCTGGGCGTGCCGATCGCCGCGGGCAACGTGGTGTCCGCGGCGGGCACCCGCGACCTGATCGCCGCCGGCGCCTCCATCGTCAAGGTCGGTGTCGGGCCCGGCGCCATGTGCACCACCAGGATGATGACCGGCGTCGGCCGCCCGCAGTTCTCTGCCGTCGTCGAATGTGCTGCGGCGGCAAGGGAATTGGGCGCCCACGTGTGGGCCGACGGCGGGGTTCGGCACCCCCGCGACGTCGCGCTGGCACTGGCCGCCGGCGCGTCCAACGTGATGATCGGGTCCTGGTTCGCGGGCACCTACGAGTCGCCGGGGGACCTACTGCGCGACCGCGACGGGCTGCCCTACAAGGAGAGCTACGGCATGGCCTCCAAACGCGCGGTCGCGGCCCGCACCGCTGCCGACGGCGCCTTCGACCGGGCCCGTAAAGCGTTGTTCGAGGAGGGCATCTCGACATCGCGGATGGCGCTCGACCCGACCCGCGGCGGGGTCGAGGACCTGCTCGACCACATCACCTCCGGGGTACGCAGCACCTGCACCTACGTGGGTGCGGCCACCCTGCCCGAGTTGCACGAGAAGGTGATCCTCGGGGTCCAGTCTGCCGCCGGGTTTGCCGAAGGTCACCCGTTGCCCAGCGGTTGGTGAAGCCGCGGGCGCGGGCGCGCAAGCTACCATTGAGGCTTCCCGGCGTCATGCACCGTGCAACGCCGATCTAGCGAAAGGGATCCCGTGCCACAGGCACCCGTGGAAAACCACGGTGAGTCCGGCGACGCCGACCCCTCCCCTAGTCGGCCGGGCTCGCGGCCCGGCATCCGTGTGGTGAGTGCGCGATGAGCCTCGCAACCACCCTTCTGAGCCTGCTGGCGTTCATCGCCTTGACCGCGGGCACCGCCCTGTTCGTGGCCGCCGAATTCTCGCTGACGGCACTGGAGCGCAGCACCGTCGAGGCCAATGCCCGCACCGGCGGGAAACGCGACGAGTTCATCCGCAAGGCGCACCGAACCCTGTCGTTCCAACTCTCGGGCGCCCAGCTCGGCATCTCGATCACCACCCTGGCCACCGGTTACCTGGCCGAGCCGGTGGTGGCCCGGCTGCTGCACACCCCGCTGGCCGCCATCCGCGTCCCGGCGACCATGATCGACGGCATCGCGCTGGTGTTGGCGCTGCTGATCGCCACCTCGGTGTCGATGATCTTCGGCGAGTTGGTGCCCAAGAACCTCGCCGTGGCCAAGCCACTGCCCACCGCCCGGGTGGCCGCGCCGCCGCAGTGGTACTTCGCCAAGCTGCTCACCCCCGTCATCAACGCGACCAACGGCACCGCCAACTGGATCCTGCGCCGGCTGGGCATCGAACCGGCCGAGGAACTGCGCTCGGCCCGCTCCCCACAGGAGCTGGTCTCACTGGTGCGTAACTCCGCGCGTAGCGGATCGCTGGACCAGGCCACCGCGGTGCTGGTCGACCGGTCCCTGCAGTTCGGCGAACGCTCGGCCGAGGAACTCATGACCCCGCGGTCACTGATCGAGACGCTGGAGGCCGACGACACCGTGGCCGATCTGATCGAGGCGGCGATGCGCAGCGGACACTCCCGGTTCCCCATCGTCGAAGGTGACCTCGACGAGACCATCGGCATGGTGCACGTCAAGCAGGTGTTCGAGGTACCGCTGGCCGAACGGTCCCGCACCCGGCTGGCCACGCTGGCTTTGCCGGTTCCGAAGGTGCCGTCCACCCTGGACGGTGACTCGGTGATGACCCAGATCCGGGCCAACGGCCTGCAAACCGCCATGGTCGTCGACGAGTACGGCGGCACCGCGGGCATGGTCACCGTGGAGGACCTGATCGAGGAGATCGTCGGCGACGTCCGCGATGAGCACGACGACGCCACCCCCGATGTGGTGCATGTCCGCTCCGGCTGGCAGGTCTCCGGGCTGCTGCGCATCGACGAGGTCGACTCGGAGACGCCGTTTCGCGCCCCCGACGGGGATTACGAAACCATCGGCGGCCTGGTCCTGCAGGAACTCGGCCACATCCCCGAGGTCGGCGAGACGGTGGAGTTGCGGGCGTTCGACCCCGACAGCGTCGACGACCCAGTCCGCTGGCAGGCCACCGTGCTGCGGATGGACGGCCGTCGTATCGACCTGCTGGAGCTGACCGAGCTGGGCCACCAGCCCGACCGCACCGACGGGGAGCGCCACGATGGGTGATCTGCTGGCCGTCGCGCTCACGGTGCTGCTGCTGGGCGCCAACGCGTTCTTCGTCGGTGCCGAGTTCGCGCTCATCTCGGCACGCCGCGACCGGTTGGAGGCCCTCGCCGAGCAGGGCAAGAAGCGGGCCGTCACGGTGATGCACGCGGCGGAGAACCTGTCGCTGATGCTGGCCGGCGCCCAACTGGGCATCACGATCTGCTCGATCCTGTTGGGCCGGGTCGGCGAACCCGCCGTCGCGCACCTGTTGGAGAAGCCGTTCGCGCTGCTCGGTGTCGACCAGACGGTGCTGCACACCGTCTCGTTCGTGGTGGCATTGGCCGTGGTGGTGACGCTGCACGTGCTGCTCGGCGAGATGGTGCCGAAGAACATCGCCATCGCCGGCCCGGAGACCGCCGCCATGTTGTTGGTGCCGCCGTATCTGGCCTACATCCGGCTGGCCAAACCGTTCATCGCGTTCTACAACTGGGCGGCCAACTCCACGCTGCGGATGCTGCGGGTGGAACCCAAGGACGAGCTCGACGTCGCGGTCTCGACCGTCGAATTGTCGGAGATGATCGCCGAATCCCGGTCCGAGGGCCTGCTCGACCACGAGGAGCACACCCGGCTGACCAGGGCGCTGCAGATCCGGGACCGCAAAGTCTCCGATATCGCGATCCCGCTCAGCCGGATCCGCGCCATACCGGCGGCCCGGCCCGGCGCCGGGCCGACCGTCGGCGCCGTGCAGAGCGCGCTGGCCGAGACGGGTTACTCACGCTTCCCGGTCACCGATCCCGACGGCGCCATGCTGGGCTACCTGCACATCAAGGACGTGTTGGCCCTGGTCGACGACCCGGATGCGGTGCTCAACGCCACCATGGTGCGCCCCCTGATCAAGGTGCCCGCCGCGCTGCCGGTGCCGGAGGCGCTGTCCCGGATGCGCCGCAACAACAGCCACCTGGCCCTGGTCACCACCGGCGACAACATCACCGCGATGGTCGCGCTGGAGGATCTGGTCGAAGACCTCGTCGGTACCGTCCGCGACGGAACCCACCGTGTCTGACCTCGTCGTCCTACCGGAGGCCGAATGGACCGAACGGGAACGCCGGCACACCGAGCGGGCCGAGCGGGTGCTCGGCCCGCACCGCGTCAGGGCACAGGCCGGCCAGCCTCACCCGGTGTGGGACTTCCTGTTCACCTACTACAGCTTCAAGCCGCGCCAGCTGGCCCAGTGGCACCCCGGGTACGGGACCGCGCTGGAGGGCGCGGCGGCCGAGAAGTTCCTGCGGCGCACCGGCTACCGGCGGCGCGGGTCGACCGTCACGGTGGGTCCAGACCATCTGGCGACCCGGCTGGACACCGTCGGTTTCATCGCCGAGCTGCTGTCGGCCACCGCCGCACGGCCCGCCCGGCTGAACTGCTTCGGCATGCACGAATGGGCCATGGTGTACCGGGCTCGCGAGATACGCCACCGCGGCGTACCGCTGCGCCTGGGCCCGGCCGGCACCGACACGGTGTTGGAGTCGATGCCGTTGCGCTGCAGCCATTTCGACGCCTACCGGTTCTTCACCGATGCCGCCGTGGGGCGTAACGCCGAGCCGTTGAGCCGCGACGCCCAGCTGCGCCACGAGCAGCCCGGCTGTGTGCACGCCAACATGGATCTGTACAAGTGGTGTTACAAGCTCGGCCCGCTGGTGGCCTCCGAACTCCTGATGGACTGTCTCGACCTGGCGCTGACCGCGCGGCTGCTGGATATGCGCGCCAGTCCGTATGACCTGAGCGAGTTCGACATCGCGCCCATCGAAGTCGAGACCGCGGCCGGACGCACTACCTACGTACGGCAGCAGCAGGAGGTGGCACGGCGCGCACGTGAGCTCAGGTCGACATTGGGCGAGCACTGCCGCCGGCTGCTGGCCGCGAAGGCGATTCGGTGAGACGCACACTTGCCGCGCTGGCCGCGCTGGTCTCGGTGGGCGCGCTGGTGGGCGGCTGCGCCGACCGGCCCGCGGCCACCCCCGCACCGACCTTCGGCCCCGCGCTGCCCGGCGACTTCGGCGGTTCCGGGCCGGGCACGCTGGTGTCGGCCAACGCGCTGGAGCACCTCGATCCCGACCTGGCGGCCAAGACGTCGGTCGCCGCCCGCGTCGTCTACCTGTCCACGTCGGGCATCAGCGACACCCAGGTCAAGGTCAGCGGCACCGTGTTCGTCCCGAACGGCGCCCCACCGCCGGGTGGCTGGCTGCTGGTCGTACTGGGACACCCCAACACGGGCAGCGAAACACCCTGCGCGCCTTCACTTTCTCCCACCCTGCGCGGGCTGGCGCCGACGGTCGAGACCTTCCTCGACGCCGGGTACGTCGTCGCCGTCCCCGACTACCAGGGCCTGGGTCTCGACGACGCCCCGCACCCGTTCCTGGATTCCACCACCGCCGGCTACAACGTGCTCGACGCGGTGCGCGCCGCCGGGAAACTGGTGCCGGGCCTGGCCGGTCGGTGGGTCGGCTACGGCACCGGGCAGGGTGGCCAGGCGGTATGGGCGGCCAACGAACTGGCGGCCGACTACGGCGGCTCGACGCAACTGGCCGGTGTGGTGGCGGCCGCGCCCACCGCCGCCGTCGAGGGACTGGCCGACGCCGCGGCCGCCGGCACCCTGACCGAGGAGCAGATGCTGACCCTGCATCAGTACCTGTCGGCGTTGGCCAACGAGTACACCGATTTCCGCATCGACGACTATCGGCACGGGGTGCTCAAGGCCAACTGGGATGCCCTGAGCGGCTGCGTCGGCGGATCTTCTGCGGAGCGCGCCAGGGTGCTCGCCGAGATGACGGCGGCGGATCTGCGGCCCTCGACGCCCGACGCGGTCGACGCGCTGCGCGGCTACCTGAAGAAGACCGCCTTGCCGCAGGGCCCCACCGCGGCGCCGATGCTGGTGACCGCCGACCGGCCGGGCGGGCTGATACCGCAGGTGTGGACCGATCGCGCGGTAGCCCGGGCATGTGAACTCGGTGACATCGTGGCGACCGGCATCCAGGCCGAAGGCGACCCTGACAAGGCCGTCGGCTGGATCACCGACCGGTTCAATTCGATTGCTGCCCAGAACGATTGCCCGCGGTGAACCGGAACCCCGCGCAGCTCAGGCTATGTTGGGGACGTGACCGGGTGGGCGTTGACGCATGGCTGGCTACCGATCGCCGTCCAGGCGATCACGGTGGCGGTCATCATCGTCGTGCTGTGCCGGGCGTCGAGCAGGTTCTGGCTGCGCTGGGTCCCGCTGGGCCTGGCCTGCGGTGCCGCGGCGGCCGGCCTGGCGTACTGGTTCGTCGAATACCAGGCCCTCGCCGACGAGCCGGCGGGTCCGGCGCTGTGGCTGTGGATCGCCGCCACCGGCCTGACGGTGGTCCTGGCCGTTGCCGGCTGGCGCGGGTCGGGCTGGGCCCGACGCGGCGCCACACTGGTGGCCGTCCCGCTGAGTGCACTGTGCGTCGCGATCACCGTCAACGCCTGGACCGACTATCTGCCGACGGTGGGGGCGGTCTCCGATCGGGTCACCGATGCTCAGCTGGCCAATCAGGTCGACGAGGCCACGCTGCGGGACATGGTGCGTCGCGGTGAGCGTCCCACGCACGGCGTCGTGGTGTCGGTCACCATCCCCAGCGACGGGCCGGGTGGGTCCGGGTTCCGGCATCGCGACGAACTGATCTATCTGCCGCCGGCCTGGTTCGCCAGCGACCCGCCCCCGCCGCTGCCCGCGGTGGTGATGGCCGGCGGTGAGTTCGGCACCCCGCGCGACTGGCCCACCACCGGCAACGCCCGAGCCACCGCCGACGCGTTCGCCGCGGCGCACGGCGGTAACGCCCCCATCCTGGTATTCATCGACACCAGCGGCGATTTCACCAACGACACCGAATGCGTCAACGGTCCGCGCGGTAATGCAGCAGATCACATCACCCGCGACGTGGTGCCGTATGTCACCACCCATTTCGGTGCGAGCGTGCAACCCGCGCAGTGGGGTTTCGCCGGCTGGTCGGCCGGCGGCACCTGCGCGCTGACCACCACGCTCATGCACCCCGACCTGTTCACCACGTTCCTGGACATCGACGGACAGATCGGGCCCAACGCGGGCTCCAAGAGCCAGACCGTGGCGCGGCTGTTCGGCGGCGACATGGACGCCTACCTGGCCTTCGATCCGCAGACCGTGATGGCCAAGCACGGCCGCTACGACGGGATCGCCGCCTGGTTCGCGGTGTCGGGCCCGGGGCAGCCGACCTACCGCGCCCCAGCCGATTCGCCGCCCGCGGCGGTCGACCCCGACTCACTGGACACCGAACACGGCGCGGTGGCCCAGCACCTATGCGCGATGGCCAGCGGTTACGGCATCGAGTGCGCCGTGGTCCCGGACAACGGCGACCACGGATTGGCCACCGCGGCGCGGGTATTCGCCGAGGCGTTGCCGTGGCTGGCCGGACGGTTGGGGACGCCGCAAGCGCCGGCCGTTCCGCTACCCGGCGCAACACCGTGACACCACCGATCTGAGTGCAGTTACCCACGGGTAAACTCGGTCGACGTTCAAGGGAGGAAATATGACCGAGCGCGTGACCGTCGGGAATCTTCGGGTCGCCAAGGTGCTGCACGACTTCATCACCAACGAGGCGCTGCCCGGTACCGGCGTAGACCCCGACAGCTTCTGGGCGGGTGTGGACAAGGTCGTCACCGACCTGGCCCCGCAGAACGAGGACCTGTTGGCCCGCCGCGACGAACTGCAGGCGCAGATCGACAAGTGGCACCGGGCCAGGGTGATCGGCGAATTCGACGCCGCCGGATACAAGACCTTCCTCACCGAAATCGGTTATCTGCAGCCCGAACCCGCAGAGTTCACCATCACCACCTCGGGGGTGGACGCCGAGATCACCAGCACCGCCGGCCCGCAGCTGGTGGTGCCGATCCTCAACGCCCGCTTCGCCCTCAACGCCGCCAACGCCCGGTGGGGCTCGCTGTACGACGCGCTGTACGGCACCGATGTCATCAGCGAGGACGACGGCGCCGAGAAGGGCACCGGCTACAACCGGATCCGCGGTGACAAGGTGATCGCCTACGCCCGCAACTTCCTCGACGAGGCGGCACCGCTGGCCTCGGGCTCGTGGTCGGAGATCACCGGTCTGCGCATCGACGACGAGCACCGGCTGGTGGCCACGTTGGGCGACGGCCTGGAGGCCGGACTGGCCGACGCCGATCAGTTCGTCGGCTACACCGGCGAACTCGGCTCCCCGTCCTGGTCGGTGCTGCTGGCCAACCACGGGCTGCACATCGAGATCCTCGTCGACCCGCAGTCGCCCGTCGGCGCCACCGACAAGGCCGGCATCAAGGATGTCGTGCTGGAGTCGGCGATCACCACGATCATGGACTTCGAAGACTCCGTGGCCGCCGTCGACGCCGAGGACAAGGTGCTCGGTTACCGCAACTGGCTCGGGCTGAACAGGGGCGACCTGGCCGAAGAGGTCAGCAAGGGCGGTAAGTCGTTCACCCGGGTGCTCAACCCGGACCGCGTCTTCACCACCCCGGACGGCGAGGGTGAGCTCACCCTGCCGGGCCGCAGCCTGCTGTTCGTCCGCAACGTCGGGCACCTGATGACCAACGACGCCATCGTGGACGCCGAAGGCAAAGAGATCCCCGAAGGTATCCAGGACGCGCTGTTCACCAGCCTGATCGCCATGCACGGGTTGAAGACCGGTGACGCGAACGGCCCCTACCAGAACAGCCGCACCGGTTCGGTGTACATCGTCAAGCCCAAGATGCACGGTCCCGACGAGGTGGCGTTCACCTGCGAGCTGTTCAGCCGCGTCGAGGATGTGCTCGGCCTGCCGGAGGCCACCCTCAAGGTCGGCATCATGGACGAGGAACGGCGGACCACGCTGAACCTCAAGGCGTGCATCAAGGCCGCGGCCGACCGGGTGGTGTTCATCAACACCGGATTCCTGGACCGCACCGGCGACGAGATCCACACGTCGATGGAGGCCGGGCCGATGATCCGCAAGGGTGCGATGAAGTCGCAGCCCTGGATCAAGGCCTACGAGGACAACAACGTCGACGTCGGTCTGGCCACCGGGCTGTCCGGCCGCGCCCAGATCGGCAAGGGCATGTGGGCGATGACCGATCTGATGGCCGACATGGTGGAGCAGAAGATCGGCCAGCCCAAGGCGGGCGCCACCACCGCGTGGGTGCCGTCGCCGACCGCGGCCACGCTGCACGCCATGCACTACCACCAGGTCGACGTGTACGCCGTGCAGGCCGAACTGCAGGGCAAGACCCGCGCCACCGTCGACGAGCTGCTCACCATCCCGCTGTCCGGCGAGCTGGCCTGGGCCCCTGAGGAGATCCGCGAGGAGGTGGACAACAACTGCCAGTCCATCCTCGGCTACGTGGTGCGCTGGATCGACGCCGGTGTCGGCTGCTCGAAGGTGCCCGACATCCACAACGTCGCCCTGATGGAGGATCGCGCCACCCTGCGCATCTCCAGCCAGCTGCTGGCCAACTGGCTGCGGCACGCGGTGATCACCGAGGAGGACGTGAAGGCCAGCCTGCGCCGGATGGCTGCCGTGGTCGACGAGCAGAACGCCGGCGATGCCGACTACCTGCCGATGGCTCCGGACCCGGAGGCGAGCATCGCGTTCCAGGCCGCTCAGGAACTCATCCTGGCCGGCGCCCAGCAGCCCAACGGCTACACCGAGCCGATCCTGCATCGGCGCCGTCGGGAGTTCAAGGCCCGCGCCGCCGCCCAGTAGCCTGATTCCGGCGCGACGGGCAACGTGGGGGCGACACGACGAGCACGAAGGTGAGGGATGGGCAGGCACAGCATTCCCGGACCGGATGATCCCGCCGACGACGACGATGCACGGCGTCGTTTCGGGTACGGGGCCGAACCCCCCGAAACCGAGGAACCGGCCGATGACGAGCCGCCCACCCGCGCGTTGTCGACGACGGGATCCCAGCGCGCCTGGGATTCCGGTGAGTGGACCGGTAGTCACCGGGCGATCACTCCGGGCCGGCGCAAGGTCAGCCCGGCGGTCATCGTCGCGCTGGTCGCCGTCGTCGTGGTGGTCGGAGCGTTCATCCTGTGGCGCTTCTTCGGCGACGCGCTGTCCAGCCGCAGCCACGAGGCCTCGGCCCGCTGCGTCGAAGGTGAGGTGACCGTCGCGGTCCTGGCCGACCCGAGCATCGCCGACCAGGTCCGCACGCTGGCCGACAACTACAGCAAGACCGCTGCCCCTGTCGGCGACAAGTGTGTGAAAGTTGCCGTCCGGCCTGCAGATTCGGATGCCGTGGTGAACGGTTTCGTCGGGCAGTGGCCCGGTGATCTGGGTGACCGCCCGGCGTTGTGGATCCCGGCCAGCACGGTCTCGGAGGCTCGGCTGGAAAGCGCCGCCGGCGCCAAGACGGTGAGCAACAGCCGGCCGCTGGTCACCTCCCCCGTGCTGCTGGCCATCCGTCCCGAACTGAAAGCGGCGCTGGCCGAGCAGAACTGGTCGACACTGCCCACACTGCAGAACAACCCGACCGGACTGGACGAGTTGAACCTGCCGGGCTGGGGCTCGCTGAAACTGTCACTGCCGCTGGGCGGTAATGCCGATGCGACCTATCTGGCCGCCGAGGCGGTGGCGGCCGCATCCGCTCCGCAGGGGGCCCCGGCCACCGCCGGGGTGAACGCCGTGCAATCGCTGTTGGCCGGTCAACCCAAGCTCGCCGACACCAACGCCGCGACGGCACTGGACGCGCTCGTCAACGCCGCCGACCCGGCGGCCGCCCCGGTGCACGCCGTGGTCACCACCGAACAGCAGCTGTTCAAGCGCGGCGCCGACCTGGCCGATGCCGCACAGAAATTGACCTCGTGGACACCGCCGGGTGCGGTCGCCATCGCCGACTATCCGGCCGTGCTGCTCAGCGGTGACTGGTTGTCGCAGGAACAGATCGGTGCCGCCAGCGAGTTCGACCGGTTCATGCGCAAACCCGAGCAGCTGGCCGAATTCGCCAAGGCCGGTTTCCGCGCCGACGGCGTGCAGGCACCGCAGAGCCCGGTGACCGATTTCGCGCCGCTGGGACAGCCGCTGTCGGTGGGCGACAACGAGACCAGGGCGACCATGGCAGCCGGGCTGACCGCACCGGCGCAGGGCCAGACCGTCACCATCATGCTGGACCAGTCGATGACCACCGACGAGGGCGGCAAGAGCCGGTTGGCCAACGTCGTCACCGCCCTCAACGCCCGGCTGCAGGCGCTTCCGCCCACAGCGGCGGTCGGCTTGTGGACGTTCGACGGGGTGGCGGGCCGATCCGAGGTCAGCACCGGGCCACTCGGTGACCCCGTGGCCGGGCAGCCCCGATCGGCGGCGCTCAAGTCCAGCCTGGACGGTCAGAGCGCCTCCGGTGGCGGGGCGGTGTCGTTCACCACGCTGCGCCTGGTCTACGGCGATGCGCTGACGGCTTTCCGGGACGGGCAGACCAATTCGGTGCTGGTGATCACGGCGGGCCCGCACACCGACCAGAGCCTCAGCGGGCCGGGGCTGGTGGATTACATCAAGGGGGCGGCGAACCCCGCCAAGCCGGTGGCGGTCAACGTCATCGACTTCGGCGCCGACTCCGACCGCGCCACCTGGGAGGCGGTTGCCCAGGCCAGCGGCGGCCAGTACCAGAACGTGGCCAACTCGGCCGGCCCTGAGCTGGCGGCCGCACTGGCCACCCTGCTGGGTTAACCACCCAGCAGGTCGAGCACGCCGCGGGCGAACCGATCCGGCACCTCGACCTGCGGATAATGCCCGACGCCTGGCAGTTCGGTGACCGCGGCGGCGGGCCGCAGTTCGCGGAGCCCGTCGAGCACGTTGACGGTGGCCACCGGATCCTGCAGCCCCACAGAAAGCCCAGCGGCTTGGGCCAGTCGGCCACGGCGCCGTGCCAGCGCCGCGCATAGCGCACCCGCTCGTCCAGGTACGCGCACAGCAGATGGGCGATGCGATGTCCACCGTTGTAGGACAACAACTCCCACTGCGACTGCGCCTCGACCGGACTGAGCGGATGCGCCGCGCTGAACAGCCGGCCGAAGCCGCGGATGAAGCCGGACCGGTTGGTCAGCCGGGACAGCACCGGTCCGAGCGGGCTGCGTAACAGCTTCTGGGCGGGGCGCAGGCTGGCACGTTCGAGGATGACGCTGCCGTTGGTCAGGACGACCCGCTGCAGCTCGAAGCCCAACCCGCCCTCGATATCGCGGGCCAGCAGCTCGGTGGCCACCGACGTGCCCATATCGTGGGCGACGAGCACGACCGGCCCCTGTGCCCTCGCGTTCACCACGCGTTCGACCAGATCGGCCTGGTCCAGCAGCGAGTAGCGATGCGGCCGAGGTTTGTCCGACAACCCGAAGCCGAGGAAATCCAGCGTCAGCCAGGCACGGCCGGCCAGCCGCGGAACGATCTCGCGGTAGTCGAACGAGCTGGACGGGAAGCCGTGCAGCAGAAGGATCGTCGGACCGTCACCCGGCGACGAGCGCACGAAGACCCGACCGGCTGCGGTATCCAGGAACCCGCCGCCGTCGCGCCATTCCTGCACGATCGGCGACAGCATGCGCCGACCCTAGCCCGCGAACGTCGACTATCGCGCTACAACCGCACGGAAAGTCGAGCGGTAGTCGACGTTCGCGGCGAAGAAGCTAGGCGAACGCCTCCACGGGCGGGCAGGAGCACACCAGGTTGCGGTCACCGTAGGCGGCGTCGATCCGGCGCACCGGCGGCCACACCTTGGGCCGGAAGCCCTTGCCCAGCGGGTAGGCGGCCTGCTCGCGGGTGTACGGGTGCGACCATTCGTCGACCAGCAGGCTCTCGGCGGTGTGCGGGGCGCCGCGCAGCGGATTGTCCTCTGCAGGCCACACCCCGGATCCGACCTTGTCGATCTCGGCTCGGATGGCGATCATGGCATCGCAGAACGCGTCCACCTCGTCCAGGTTCTCGCTCTCGGTGGGCTCCACCATCAACGTGCCGGCCACCGGGAAGCTCATCGTCGGGGCGTGGAAGCCGAAGTCGGCCAACCGTTTCGCCACATCATCGACGGTGACGCCGGTGGCCTTGGTGATCGTGGTCAGGTCCAGGATGCACTCGTGGGCCACCATGCCGTTCTCGCCGGTGTAGAGCACCGGGTAGTACTCGTCGAGCCGGCGGGCCACGTAGTTGGCCGACGCGATCGCGGTGAGCGACGCCCTGCGCAGACCCGCGCCACCCATCATCCGGATGTAGGCCCAAGTGATCGGCAGGATCGAGGCCGACCCGTACGGCGCCGCCGACACCGTCAGCGCGTCCCCGAGTTCCTCGGCCAGCGGATGCCCGGGCAGGTAGGGCGCCAGGTGCGAGCGCACCGCCACCGGACCGACCCCGGGACCGCCGCCACCGTGCGGGATGCAGAACGTCTTGTGCAGGTTCAGGTGGCTGACGTCGCCGCCGAACCGGCCCGGCCGGGCCAGCCCGACCAGCGCGTTGAGGTTGGCCCCGTCGATGTACACCTGGCCGCCGGCGTCATGGACCGCGGCGCAGATCTCGGCCACGTCGTGTTCGTACACCCCGTGCGTGGACGGGTAGGTGATCATCAGGGCGGCAAGGTTTTCCGCGTGCGCGGCGATCTTGGCGCGCAGGTCGTCCAGGTCGACGTCACCGTTGGGGCGGCAGGCCACCACCACCACGCGCATCCCGGCCAGGGCGGCCGAGGCGGCGTTGGTGCCGTGCGCGCTGGACGGGATCAGGCAGACATCGCGCTGCCCCTGACCGCGGTCGGCGTGGTAGGCCTGGATGGCCAGCAGACCGGCGTACTCCCCCTGCGATCCGGCGTTGGGCTGCAACGAAATCCGGTCATACCCGGTGACCGCCGTCAGCCACTGCTCCAGATCGGCGATCAGCTTACGCAGGCCCGGGGTGTCCGACGCCGGCGCGAACGGGTGCTGGCGGGCGAACTCGGTCCAGGTGATCGGCTCCATCTCCGCGGCGGCGTTCAGCTTCATGGTGCATGAGCCCAGCGGGATCATCGTCCGGTCCAGCGCCAGGTCCTTGTCGGCCAGCGACCGTAGGTACCGCATCATGGCGGTCTCGGTGCGGTACCGGGTGAAGGCGGGGTGCGTGAGGAACCCGCTGGCGCGGTCGGCGATATCGGCGCCCGCCGGTTCGGCGGCGTCCACCCCGAAAGACTCCAGCACCGCCGCCACGTGTGCCTCGGTGGTGGCCTCGTCACAGGCCACCGACACGTGGTCGGCGTCCACGCGCCACAGGTTCAGGCCGCGGGCCTTGGCCGCGGCCACGATGTCGTCGGCGCGGCCGGGCACCCGGGCCAGCACGGTGTCGAAGAACCGGTCGTGCACCACCGCATCACCCAGCGCGGCGGCGATCGCGGCGGCGCGGCCGTGCACCCGGCGCGCGATGGCGGTCAACCCGTCGGCGCCGTGGTAGCTGGCATACATCGCGGCCATCACCGCCAACAGCACCTGGGCGGTGCAGATATTGCTGGTGGCCTTGTCCCGGCGGATGTGCTGCTCGCGGGTCTGCAGGGACAGCCGATATGCCGCGTTTCCGTCCGCGTCCTGCGAGACCCCGACGAGGCGGCCGGGCAGCTGCCGGGCGTGCTTGGTGTGCACCGCCAGGTAGCCGGCGTGCGGGCCGCCGAAGCCCATCGGCACACCGAACCGCTGGGTGGTGCCGAAGGCGACGTCGGCGCCGATATCCCCGGGCGGGGCCACCAGCGTGAGCGCCAGCAGATCGGCACCGACAGCCACCAGCGCACCGCGCTCGTGCGCCTGTCCGATCAGGTCGGTCCAGTCGACCAGTGCGCCGCTGGCCCCGGGCTGCTGCACGATGACACCGAAGAAGTCACCATCGGGAAGGCCCTGTCGCAGGTCGGCGGTGACGATCTCGATGCCCAGCGGTTCGGCCCGCGTGGCCAGCACCGCGGCGGTCTGGGCGTACACGTCGGCGTCGACGGCCAGCCGGTTCGACGGGCCCTTCACCGCGCGGTGCATCAGCGTCATCGCCTCGGCGGCGGCGGTGCCCTCGTCGAGCATGGACGCGTTCGCCACGTCGAGCCCGGTCATATCGCTGACCATGGTCTGGAAGTTGAGCAGCGCTTCTAGCCGGCCCTGGCTGATCTCGGGTTGATACGGGGTGTAGGCGGTGTACCAGGCCGGGTTCTCAAGGATGTTGCGGCGCAACACCGGCGGGGTCAGCGTGTCGTAATAGCCCTGCCCGATCATCGAGACGGCGACGGTGTTGGAGTCGGCCAGCGCCCGCAGTTCGGCCAGCGACTCCTCCTCGGTGGCCGGTGCGGGCAGCAGATCCAGACCTGGCGCCAGGCCGGCGCCGGAGACGGCGTCGAGGATGCCCGCGGGCAGCGCCTTCTCGGCCAGTTCGTCGAGAGAGTCGACGCCGATGACCTCGAGCATCCTGGCGATCGCAGCGGCATCGGGACCGATGTGGCGATCGGCGAAGCCGGAATTGACAGACACGAGTTGCTCTCCCCTGGGGTGCGGGCGCGGGACGCGCGCGAAAAGGACGCGTCCTCTCCCTCTGTCGGGGCGCCTGAGAGATTCGGCCCGAAGACCTTTCCCCATGGGCGGACGCGCGGAACGCGCCACTTTCCAGAGGCATCGGGGCCGTGCGCGGTCCGGGGTGCCTGAGAGGTTGACGGAGAGGTGTTGCTCCTTCGGCGCCCGTGACTGGCCGTCACGGAACTCTCCCGCGCAAGGGCGATGCGGGAGTCAGTCTACCGACCGATCCCGCCAGCTGCGCGGGGGCGGCGGGGTCAGCCGATCTTGCGGTCGCGGTTCTTGCGGCGCGAGGCCAGCTCGTCCTCGGGCGCGGCGATCGATTCGCCGCCATCGGCCCGTTCACCCGGGAAGTCGGCGATGGCGCCGGTCAGCTCGCGCATCGCACCAGAGACCGCGATACCGAAGACACCCTGTCCACCCTGGAGCAGGTCGACGACCTCTTCAGCCGAGGTGCACTCGTAGACGGTGGTGCCGTCGGAGAACAGGGTGATGTTGGCCAGGTCCTGCACACCGCGCTGGCGCAGGTGATCGACCGCGACGCGGATGTTGTGCAGCGAGATGCCGGTGTCGAGCAGGCGCTTGACGATCTTGAGGACCAGGATGTCCTTGAAGGAATACAGCCGCTGGCTGCCGGAACCGGCGGCACCACGGATGGACGGCACCACCAGTGAGGTGCGCGCCCAGTAGTCGAGCTGACGGTAGGTGATGCCGGCGATCTGGCAGGCGCTCGGTCCGCGGTAGCCCACCAGCTCGTCGGGCACCGAGTCGTCCGGGAACAGACCTGCCTGGACGGGCTCACCGACGCCGCCGGCCACCGGGACTTGACCGGCCGCCGGGCCACTGCTGGTGGACAGATCCAACTCCCCCTGATGTGGCGTGCGTGGCATATCGCCCACAGTCCATCCTCTCCGCCGATCGATTCCGGCTGTATGACCTGCGCGGGGGCCTGCTCCCACGCCTCATTCGCCCAGTTTCGAATGTGTCGAGCATACGCCCAACGCTGTCCGGTTACTGCTCGTCGTCGTTGAAAGTATGGCTGCCCGTTCCGCGGTCGCCCCACACACGACCCGCGTGTCGGAGTCACGAGACGTATCCGTGATCTGGACGATTTGCCTGGTCGAAGATCCCCGCACGGCAGCAGGCCGGCATCACAGTGACAACGTTATACCCCGCGGGGTATGAGTGGATCTATGTCGTCATCTCGTCATCGCACCGCCGGATCCGGTTGCATCGCATGAGCGGGGTCACCGCACCGCTCTGGGTGGCTCTGCCCATCGGCGTAGCCTTCGGCATCGTCGCCGGCCTGTGGGGAATCGGTAACCCGGAAACCATCATTCGCACGGCCCGGCTGGTCGACCGCTTACTGCTCGGCTGCTTCCTGTTCGTCACCGCCGTGGGTGCGGTGCTGCTCTACGGCCTGCATGCGGTGGGCGTGCCGATGCACCTGGCCCCCAAACCCCTCTACATCGTCGGCGTCGTGACAGGTGGGGCGCTGTTCGGCAGCGGAGCGGCCATCAGCGGTTACTTCCCCGGCACCGCGCTCATCGCCCTCGGCGAGGGTCGGCGAGACGCGCTGGCCGCGATTCCCGGCGGGTTGCTCGGCGCGGCAGCGTGGACGGCCGTGTTCGGAACACCGGTCGGCCACTGGCTGACGACGACCGCAAACTACGGTGGCCTGGTCGCGGGCGAACGCCTCGACGCGCAGACCCCGGGACGGCTTCTGGCGATCGCGGTCGGGTACGCGGCGCTGGCTTTTGTGCTCCTGAACTACCTGCCGCGCTTCCGCGGAGGTGAACGGTGCTGCCTACGCACCCTTCGCGGCGCGTCGCCCACCGAGTTCGATCGCCTCATGACGCGTGACACCATCGGTTACCTCTACGAAGGTGCCGATGACGCACGCCGTCGGCGGTGGTTCAAGCGGGTCTCCGGCGACCGGGTCGCGCATCCGGCGTTCTTCAGCCGCACGACCGCGGCGGTCGCCACCGGCGTGGCCGTGCTGGTGGTGTTGTCCATCTTTCTCCGCCAGCCGTTCGGGCAGTCCACCACGTACTCGTGGGTGGTCGGCGAGCTGTTCATGCCGCACTTCACCTACTCCCGCCAGGTCATCGCCGGGATCGGCTGGGAACCGCTGAGCGACCTCGGGGTGCTGGCCGGGGCCTTCATCTCCGCTCGCTTCATCAGCGGCCGATTCGCCCGATTCCGTCCGGTCGTTCCGCCGTCCTGGCGACACCGGTTCGGCGCTCGGCGCGGCAACCGCGCGGCTGCGGTGTTCGCCGGCTCGTTCCTGACACTGTTCGGCGCCAGAATGGCCGGTGGATGCACCAGCGGACACACGCTCAGCGGCGGTATCCAACTGTCGGTGAGCTCGTGGCTGTTCACGGTCGCGATGCTCGGTGCGATGGTCGTCACGGCCCGACTCGTCTACCGGGACGCGCCGTGGTCGGTCACTGCGGCAAAACACCATCACCCGGCGGGAAGTACGTCCGGGTTCTAGGTTGCCTTGACGTTTTAGGTTGCCTTGAAGTCGTCCGGCGACACGCTGTCGAGGAACTCCTTGAACTTCTCGACCTCGTCCTCGCGCACCGGGCCTGAGGGCTCGTCGTCGGTCTCGTCGGGGATCAGCAGCCCCGCCTCGGCCAGCACCGACTCCTCGACGTAGATCGGCACCCCGACCCGCAGCGCGATGGCCACCGAATCCGAAGGGCGAGCCGACACCTTGATATCGCGGTCGAAGATCAGGTCGGCGTAGAAGGTGCCTTCCTGCAGGTCGACGATCCGCACCTCTTTCAGCGAATGTCCAAGCGCAGCAATCAGATCCCGGATCAAGTCATGGGTCAACGGCCGGGACGGCTCCACGCCCTGCTGCTCGAGGGCGATGGCGGCAGCCTCGGACTGGCCGATCCAGATCGGCAGGTAACGGTCGCCATCGGACTCACGCAGCAGCAGCACAGGCTGATTCTGAGGCTGCTCAACGCGAATACCGACTACCCGAACCTCACCCATCTGCGTCTGCCCTCCATGACGAAGCCGTCACCACGAAGTCTAGTCCTCAGCGGTCCAGAACGTCGCGCACGGCCGATTTGATCAGCGACGTGTGCAACGTGATCGCCAGCGCGGCCACCTCGCGGGCCAGGTCATCGGCCCGGTCCCGGGCACCGGCGTTACCCGCGGCGGCGACCGGACCGGCGATCTGCGCGATCAGGTCGGACTGCCGGTCGGCGGCGGACCGGAAGGCCCGCAGGTGTCGCGGTTCGACGCCGTAGTCGGCCAGCGCCCGCGCGCACTGGGCGATCAGCACCGAGTGCTCGTCGAAGAAACCCGCCGGGCCGGGCCGGATGATGCCGGCGGTGACCAGCGCGGCCAACAGCGCCGCGTCCACCCCGGACCGTTCCAGCAGATCCTCACGACTCAGCCGGACCTGCGCGGGAGCGACGGCGGCGGCCGCCTCGTGCTGGTCGGTGGCCGACGGCGCCACCGGCACCAAACGCGGTAGCGCATAAGCGCTTCCGCCGGTCGGCAGCTCACCGTCGGGCAGGGCGTCCAGTTGCGCCTTGATCACCTTCAGCGGCAGGTACTGGTCGCGCTGGGCGGTCAGGATGAACCGCAGACGTGCGCAGTCGTAGGCGGTGAACCGCCGATAGCCGGCTGCCGAGCGTTCCGGCGTGACCAGCCCCTCGGCCTCCAGGAACCGGATCTTCGAGATGGTCACGTCAGGGAAGTCGGGGCGCAGCAGGTCCAGCACCGCGCCGATCGACATTCCGGTGAATCCCGGATCCGGTTGGGTCATCCCGGGATCGCGTCAGGCGTCGTCGGACTTGGGCCCGGTGAGGAACACCAGCCGGAACTTGCCGATCTGCACCTCGTCACCGTTGGCCAGCACCGCCGAGTCGACGGGCTCCCGGTTGACGTAGGTGCCGTTGAGGCTGCCGACGTCGACCACCTGGAACTCACCGGTTTCCAGCCGGAACTCGGCGTGCCGGCGGCTGACGGTCACGTCGTCGAGGAAGATGTCGCTGTCGGGATGCCGACCCGCCGAGGTGGTGGGCTGGTCGAGCAGGAAACGCGAGCCCGCATTCGGGCCGCGCTTGACGACCAGCAGCGCCGAGCCGGCCGGCAGGCCCTCGACGCCCGACACCGAGGTGTCGCTGCTCGTCGCGGCCGGGGCATCCAGTTCGTTGAGGAAATCAGCGCGGAATACCGATGTCGTCTCCACGGTAACTTCGTCGGACGTCTGGTCGGCCCCGGTGTTGCTGTTCTCCGTCACCCGCTGCTCCTCTGCTGGCTGCTGTGGCGTGTTGCCCGGTGGCCGGGCGCTGAGCTCCCAGCCGTCATGCGTCGATATCGACCGTACCGCGCCGTGGGTCCCGTTGGGTCCACCACGGCCGGATCCGGCCACGCCCCTCGGTCATCTGAACCGATGGGCAAAACCCTAACAACTCGTTACTCGGCCACCACGCCGCGGTAGGCGTCCGCGTCGAGCAGTTCGGCCAAACCGCTGGCCAGGGCCGCGGCATCCAACTCGAGTTCGATCAGCCAGCCGTCGCCGTACGGATCGGAGTTGACCAACTCCGGGCTGCCCTCCAGCTCGCCGTTCACCGCAACGACTTTCGCCGTCAGCGGGGCGTAGAGGTCCGACAGCGATTTGGTCGACTCCACCTCACCGAAAGACTCACCCGCGCTGACCTCGGCGCCGACGTCGGGCAGCTGGACGAACACGACATCACCGAGCGCCGCCTGCGCGTAGTCGGTGATCCCGACCCGCACGGTGCGGTCACCCGTGCGCTGCACCCACTCGTGCTCGGAGGTGTACTGCAGGTCGGTTGGGATTTCGCTCACGGCGCTCCTTTGGCTGCGAACTGAGGGCGGGCACTGCTCATTTGACTGGCTGAGCGTATTGGCGAGGTTTCGGTTGCCGCAAGGCGGTCACCTCGATGTGGTCGGACTGGGTGACAGTCATGGTGCCGCCGACCCGCTCGACGCTGTCGATCGCGCCGCCGGGAATGTTCATCGCCGCCGCCAGCGTCGGTGGATCACCAATGGCCAGAACCGAATACGGCGGGCTCAGGGTGGTGCGGTCGATGGTCAGCGCGCCGGGCGCCCCGACGACCCAGGTGTCCACCCCGACTCTGAGGTCGCCCACCTGCATGGCCTCGGCCCCCGCGGCGCGCAACTCGTTGATCACGTCCAGCATGGTTTCCGGGGACACGCCGCGGGCTGTGTCGTCGATCGTGATGCTCACTCCCGGCCCGGTCGCGGCGACCGTGCCGATCAGGATGGACAGCGCGGCCAGCCGAGCCTGGGCGTTCTCGATGGCGGCCTGGTCGCTGCTGCCGGAGGCTTGCAGCGAGGACAGCGTCCGCTGCAGGTCGGCCACCTCGGTGTTCAGGGCGGCCTCGCGCTGTTGCAGGGAATCCAGCAGCACCAGCAGGTCCGCCGGGCGGGCCGTCTCCAGCGAGTCACCGGACTCGGTCTGGCGCACTTGGGTGACGATCGCCACACCGAGAAGCAGGATCAGCACCGCGGCCAGCGCCCCGAACATCCGTTGCGACCTGGTGCGGCGCTTGGGCAGCTCGGCGCCGGGGCCGCGTTCGTGGCGGCCGTGGTGCGGCTCGTCGGCGGGTTGCGGTGCGGCGTGCTCGTCGGACACGGTCAAGCCCCGAACAGCCGGCGCCGCAGCGCAGCCGCGTTGCCGAAGATGCGGATGCCGAGCACGACGATGATCGCGGTGGACAGTTGGGTGCCGACGCCGAGCTGGTCACCCACGTACACGATGAGCGCGGCAACGAGCACGTTGAAGACGAAGGACACCACGAAGACCTTGGCGTCGAAGATCCGCTCCAGGTAGGCACGCAGCCCGCCGAACACCGCGTCGAGCGCGGCCACCACCGCGATCGGCAGATACGGCTGGATGGCTTCGGGAACGCTGGGATGAAAGACCAGACCCAACACGATGCCGACGACCAGTGCGGCGATTCCGATCATGACTGTCTCACAGCTTTCTAGGACCCAATCTGCTTGGCGAAGCGGAGGTCTCGCACCGAACTCGCCGGCACGGTGAGAGCGTCCCCGGTGCTGACCGTGACGCCGACCCCGTAGGACTGCTCCAGCAGCGCCAGCCGCTGCCGGCCCGCGCTGTGGCCGAAGGCCTCCTGCATGGCGTGCGGAGGCCCGATCGCGGTGACGGTGTAGGGACTGCTGATGGGCTGATTATCGACCAGGATGCCGCCGCCGGCCTGCCGGATCGTGACGTTGGGCCCGATCCGCACGCCACCCACTGCGATCGCCTCGGCGCCGCTGACCCATAGTGAGTTGACCACCAGCTGCAGATCGCGATCCAGGATCACCTGCCGACTGCCCGCGACGCGCTGTTTGGACACATCGGTGAGGTCGCGTGACACGCCCGGATCGGTGATCACCACCGTCAGCCCCGGCCCGATCACAGCGGTGGCGGCCGACGCGAACGCCGCCCGGTCCAGGTCGGCGAGCAGCGCGCGCCCCCGCTCGTCACCGGCCAGCCGGCTGCGCCGCTCACCCTCCACCCGGCCGCTCAGCGCGTCCCGGCTGGCGGTCAGCGCGTCGGTCCGGGCTTCGGCGGCACGCACGCTTCCCGAGAGCACCTGCTGGGACTCCCGGTTGGCCGGTGCCACCGACTGCGCCTGGGACACCGCGGCGGCGAACACCGTCGCCACGCTCAGTCCGGCGACCAGGTGCCACACCCAGCCCAGCCGCCGGGTGCGGCCCTCGGCGCGGGCCCGTGCCGCGGCGGCGTACCCGGGGTCGAGGTGATCGGTGAGCAGTGACCGCAGCAACGACGGCACCGGAATGCGTTGCGGCGCACCCGCTTCGTGCGCGTTGAGTCCGACATGCGGCTCATACCCGCCCAGCGGGCGCAACGGGTCAACCACGCCGGACCACCAGCCCCACCTGCACCAGGTACAGCACGGCCGACCACAGGTACAGCGCCATGCCCCAGATCAGGAACGCCCAGCCGATGGCCAGCACCACCCGGCTCCACAACGCGTCGAACTGACCCAGCAACACCAGCGGGAAACCGGACATCAACGCGAAGGTGGCGGCCTTGCCGATATAGGTGACCGGCAGTGCGGTCAACCCATACCGGCGCAGCACCGGCAGGGTGCCGGCCAGCAGCAGATCGCGCGCGATGAGAACGGCCACGAACCACCACGGCACCACCCCGGCGGCGGCCAAGGCCAGCGGGATCACCACCATGTAGATGCGATCCACCGCAGGGTCCAGCAACTCCCCCAGCCGTGAGGACTGGTTGTCGAACAGCCGGGCGATCTTCCCGTCGGCCCAATCGGAGAAACCGCTGAACATCAGCACCGCAACGGCGAATCCCTTGGCGTGCAGCACCAGAAGCAGGTACAGGAACACCGGCACCAGCGCCAGGCGCAACACGCTCAGCGCGTTGGGGATGGTCAGCACCCGGTCCCCCGTCGCTCCGCTCGCCCCGGGCTGATTCCCCGTCGCTCCGCTCGCCCCGGTCGGCCTCCCCACGGGCTAAACCTAGCGGAACACGCCAGGCAGACTCAGCGCCGACATAGAATCGTCGGCCATCGGATCGTCGTGGATCATGTACGTCCACGTCGACGTCGGCCGGGCCAGCCGGGACAGGTCCAATCCCACTTCCCCGTCGACGATGTTCGCCGTTTCGAAGGTCTGCTGCGCGGCCTCGATGGCGTCGGCGGCCAGCGAGGCGAACGCATCCACGGCCATCCGGTGGAACTCGTCGAGCGGGTTCTGCCTGCCCAGCGCCCGCAGGCTGATGCTCTCCCGGATATCGGCCAGATAGGCCAGGTGGTCGGCCCAGCCGCGGTCCAGGTGATACAGCATGATCAGCCGGGCGATCTCGGTCAGCCGCTCCTGCGAAACCTGCTCGGCGATCTGCTCATAACGCTTGGGCGAGCGCTCGGCGAGTTCCTCACGGGCCGCGTCGGTGGTCAGCAGGGTGTTGCGCCGCTCCACCAGGATGGCCCGCTGCTGCGCCGTCAACTGGTTGTACCGCCACGTATTGGCATGCAGGTCAAGCAGTTTGCCCTCGGCGACCCGTTGCGCATGGTCGAGCAGCGCCGCGGCCTTCGGGCTGGTGATCCGGCCGTCCTCGTCGACCTGCAGGGGCAGCTTGTTGGGTTCCAGATGGGCGACCACCACGTCGTCCTCCCAGCTGGAGAAGAACACCGATGATCCCGGGTCGCCCTGGCGCCCGGCCCGGCCGCGCAGCTGGTTGTCCAGCCGCTCGGTGAAATGCCTGCCGGTGCCGATGACGTGCAGCCCACCCAGTTCCGCCACTCGGTCTTTTTCGGCGGCATGGTCGTCAACATCGGAGCCGCCGAGTCGGATATCCGTGCCGCGGCCGGCCATCTGCGTCGACACGGTCACCCGGTTCAGGGTGCCCGCCTCGGCGATCACAGCCGCCTCCTCGGCGTCGTTCTTGGCGTTGAGGACGACGGCGGGAATGCCGGCCTTGAGCAGCCGCTCGTGCAGCTCTTCGGATTCGGCGACGTCGCGGGTGCCGACCAGGATCGGCTGCCCGGTGCGGTGCACCTCGGCGATGTGCTCGATGACGGCGGCGTTCTTGGCGGCGGCGGTGATGTACACCCGGTCCGGCTCGTCCTCGCGGACGTTGGGGGTATTCGGCGGGATCGGCGACACCCCGAGCTTGTAGAACTGGCGCAACTGCTCGCCGGCCGCCAAGGCGGTGCCGGTCATCCCGCAGACGGTGGGATACCGGTTGATCAGCGCCTGCACCGTGATGGTGTCGAGCACTTCGCCGGTTTCGGTGATGTCGATGCCTTCCTTGGCCTCGACCGCCGCCTGCAGTCCGTCGGGCCAGCGCTGCAGCGAGGCGATCCGCCCTCGCGAGGCGTTGATCAGGTGCACGGCGTGGTCGCGCACGATGTAGTGCACGTCGCGCTCCAGCAGCACGTGCGCGTGCAGGGCGACGTTCACCTCGGTCAGCGTGGTGCTGACGTTCTCCTCCGAGTACAGGTCGATCCCGCCGAGCGCCTTCTCCAGCTTGCGCGCACCGGTATCGGTGAGTTGCACGTTGCGCCGCTCGGCATCGGTCTCGTAATCCGATCCGGGCACCAACTCGCCGACCAGCCGGATGATCTCCAGCCGCGGGCTCTCCCGATGCGACGTGCCGGCCAGCACCAGCGGCACCAACGCCTCGTCGACCAGCACCGAGTCGGCCTCGTCGATCAGGGCCACGTCGGGGCTGGGCGACACCAGGTCGTCGACGGAGGTGACCAGCTGATCACGCAGCACGTCGAAGCCGATCTCGTTGACCGAGCCGTAGACGACATCGCAGGCATAGGCGTCGCGCCGCTGCGCCGGGGTCGAGTCGGCGGTGATCCAGCCGACCGTCAGGCCCATCGCCGCCAGCAGGGGGCCCATCCACTCGGCGTCACGACGGGCCAGATAGTCGTTGACGGAGATCACGTGCACCTTGCGGCCGCCGATCGCGTAACCGGCGGCGGCGATCGCGCCGGCCAGCGTCTTGCCCTCGCCGGTGGCCATCTCCACGACGTCCCCGGCCAGCATGCGCAGCGCGCCCAGCAGCTGCACGTCGAACGGGCGCAGCGCGATGGCGCGGTCGGCGGCTTCCCTGGCGATGGCCAGGAACTGCGGGATGTCGGCGGACTCGGCGAGCTCGTCGAGGTTCAGCAGCCCGGCGGCCTTACGCAGCTGCTCGTCGTCGAGATCCGCGGCCTTCTCGTCGAAGTTCTCCGATTCGCGGACCAGCGTCATCGACTTGGCCTGGTCCTTGTCGGTGCTGGCGCCGAGCAGCTTCCAGAACCGATTGCTCAAGCGGCCCTGCTTGGCCGCCTTGGGGGTCTTCGAGGGTTTGGAACTCACAGCCACAGTCATACGGTACGCGGCGGCCACACCGGCACGAACCGGCTGACCACCCATAAGCCGCCCGCACCGGGTTGGAGCGGTACCTTGCCGAGATGGATATGTTCACCCCCACGCTGGATTGGGGCGCCGAGCTACCGAAATCGCTGTGGTGGATCGCCACGGTCTGGCTGTATACGGCGATTCCGACCCTGATCATCCTGACCCTGCTCGCGCGGTTCACCACCTGGGGGCAGCAGTTCTGGCGGATCACCGGTGGCTACTTCACGGGCCGCGACAGCATCGTGGTGTGGTTGTGGCTGGCCGGCATCCTGCTGTCGGTGATCATCGGGGTCCGCCTCGACGTGTTGCTGAGCTATCAGGGCAACGACATGATGACCGCGGCCCAGACCGCATTCGAGGGCATCGGCAGCGACAACCAGGCCCTCAAGGACTCCGGGGTCAGCGGGTTCTGGTGGGCGTGGGCGCATTTCGCCGTCCTGGCGACGGTGCACGTCGCGCGCGTCATGTTGGATCTCTTCGTCACGCAGCGGTTCCTGATTCGCTGGCGCGCGTGGCTTACGGGCCATCTGACCGGTGACTGGCTGGACGGCAAGGCCTACTACCGCGCCCGGTTCATCGACGACACCATCGACAACCCCGACCAGCGCATCCAGTCCGATATCGACGTCTTCACCAATGGTGCAGGCCCACTGCCGGCCAACCCCAACACGCTGAGCGCCAACATGTTGCTGTTCGGCGCGATCGAGGCGATCGTGAGCGTCGGCTCGTTCGCCGTCATCCTGTGGAACTTGTCCGGTGACCTCTCGTTGTTCGGGGCCACCCTGCCCAGGGCGATGTTCTGGATCGGCATCGTCTACGTCGTGGTGGCCACCATCATCGCGTTCTGGATCGGCCGCCCGATCATCGAGTTGAGCTTCCGGAACGAGAAGTTCAACGCGGCCTTCCGGTACGCCCTGGTGCGTTTGCGGGACGCCGCCGAAGCGGTGGCCTTCTACCGCGGCGAACGAGCCGAGCGGGTGCAGCTGCGGGAACGCTTCGCCCCCGTTGTCGACAACTACAAACGCTTCATCAACCGGTCCGTCAAGTTCTACGGCTGGAACCTTTCGATCAGCCAGATCATCGTGCCGTTGCCGTGGGTCATCCAGGCGCCGCGGATGTTCGCCGGACAGATCAAGCTGGGTGACATCTCGCAGACGTCGTCGGCCTTCAGCCAGATCCAGGGCGGGCTGTCGTACTTCCGCAACACCTATGACCAGTTCGCCGGCTGGCGGGCATCCATCATCCGTCTGCACGGCCTGGTGGTCGCCAACGAGGAGGGCCGGGCGCTGCCCGAGCTGACCGTCGAGCCCAGCAAGGACTGCCTGGTCGAACTCGACGGTGTCGAGGTGCGCACCCCGTTGGGCGAACCGCTGGTCGAGGATCTGAACGTGCAGCTGGAAAGCGGTGACACCCTGATCATCACCGGCCGGTCGGGGGCGGGCAAGACGACCCTGTTGCGCAGCATGGCGCAGTTGTGGCCGTTCACCTCGGGGACGTTCCGCTACCCGCAGGCCGAGAACGAGACGATGTTCCTGTCCCAGATGCCGTACGTGCCGCTGGGTGATCTGCGCGCGGTGGTGTCCTATCCCCAGGAACCGGGCAGCATCCCCGACGAGCGGTTGCACTGGGCGCTGCAGAAGGTGTCCCTGCCGCAATGCTCCAAGCGGCTGGCCGAGGTGGCGGACTGGGCCAAGGTGCTCTCCCCCGGCGAGCAGCAGCGCATCGCGTTCGCGCGGGTGCTGCTGACGCGACCGCGTGCGGTGTTCATGGACGAGGCCACCTCCGCGCTGGACGAAGGCCTGGAGTACACCATGTACGCGTTGATCCGGGAGGAGCTGCCGGAAACCATCCTGGTGAGCGTCACCCACCGCAGCACCGTAGGTCAGCATCACGAGAAGCATCTGCACCTGCACGGCGCCGGGCGCTGGTCGTTGGGTGACGTGGGCCGCGACGTCGAGGACGAAGTCACCCCCGTCTGAGCCCCTGCGCCGGGTAGCTTCCCGGCATGGAGATGTTCAGCCAGTCGCTGGACTGGGGAAACGAGATCCTCGCGTCACTGTGGTGGATCGCGAAGGCGTGGACGATCAGTGCGGTCGTCATGGTGGCCGTCACCGCCTTCCTGGCCAGGTTCACCGGTTGGGGCCGGCAGTTCTGGCATGTCACCGGCGGGTACTTCGTCGGACGCCAGAGCGTTGCGGTGTGGACGCTGCTGGGTGTGCTGCTGCTGTCGGTGATGGTCTCGGTCCGGATGGACGTGCTGTTCAGCTACTACGCCAACGACCAGTCGACGGCGCTGCAGGTCGCCTTCGAGGGCGCCAGTTCCGGCAATGCGGCGGTGCGTGATTCGGGTATCGCCGGGTTCTGGAAGTCGATCCTGATCTTCGTGGTGCTGGTGGCCGCCGATATCACCCGTACCCTGCTGGACCTGTATCTCATGCAGTACTTCATCATTCGGTGGCGGGTATGGCTGACCGACCACCTCACCGGCTCCTGGCTCGACGACCAGGCCTACTACCGCGGTCGGTTTCTCGGCGCGTTCGGCGGTGAGCCGGTAGACAACCCCGACCAACGCATCCAGCAGGACATCGACGTGTTCACCACCGGTACCGGACCCGAGACCAACACCCCGACGGTCGGCACGGCACAGACCCTGGTGTTCGGCACCGTCAACGCGGTGCTGTCGGTCGTGGCGTTCACGCCGATCCTGTGGAACCTGGCCGGCCCGCTGACGATCCTGGGCGTGACGATTCCCAAGGCCCTGTTCTGGTTGGCGCTGCTGTGGGTGGCGGTGACGACCGTTGTCGCGTTCTGGATCGGCCGCCCGATCATCGGTCTGACCTTCCGCAACGAACGCACCAATGCGGCATTTCGCTATGCGCTGGTTCGGATCCGGGACGCCGCCGAGGCGGTCAGCCTGTACCGCGGCGAGGACGCCGAGCGGCGCACCCTGGGCGGCCGGTTCGCGGCGATCATCGCCAACTACCGCAGACTGGTGCTGCGCGGGGTGGCGTTCCTGGGCTGGAACCGCTCCATCAGCCAGATCATCTCGCCGCTGCCGCTGGTGGTGCAGGCGCCCCGATTGTTCGCCGGTGAGCTCAAGTTCGGTGACGTCATGCAGTCGGCCGGGGCGTTCGGTTCGGTGCAGAGCTCGTTGAGCTTCTTCCGCGCCGTGTACGACGCGTTCGCCGGCTACCGGGCGGCCATCATCCGGCTGGACGGCTTGGTCACCGCCAATGAACAGGCCAGGGCGCTACCGCGATTGACCGCGACGGACAGCGACGACGGCGGGGTCACGATCGCCGATGTGCGGGTGTGCTCGCCGCTCGGTGAACAGCTCGTCGATGCGCTGGACCTGCGGTTGGGCCCCGGTGACACCTTGGTGATCACCGGCCCGTCGGGCACCGGGAAGACGACCCTGCTGCGCAGTGTGGCCCAAATGTGGCCCTACGCCTCGGGTTCGGTGGCCCACCCCGCCGACGCGATGTTCCTGTCCCAGCTGCCCTACGCCCCGCTCGGTGACCTGCGCGCCGTCGTCGGCTACCCGGCCCCGCCCGGCACCTACCCCGACGACGCCATCCGCGCGGCGCTGGACGCCGTCACGCTGGGGCATCTGACCGGCCGGTTGGACGAGGAAACCGACTGGGGCAAACAGCTTTCACCCGGCGAGCAGCAACGCATCGCGTTCGCCAGGGTGCTGCTGGCCCGGCCGGCGGCGGTGTTCCTGGACGAGGCGACCTCGGCGCTGGATCCGGGCCAGGAGTTCGCGATGTACCGCACCTTACGGGAGGCGTTGCCCGACACCATCGTGGTCAGTGTCAGCCACCGCGACAGCGTCGACCGGCACCACCGTCAGCGGCTGGAACTGCTCGGCGCGGGCCGGTGGCGGCTGACGCCGGTCTAGCCGGCCGACTGGGCGGCGCGGGCTCCCGCCCGCCGCGCTGCATGACCGCCCGCCCGCCGCCCGAAAAACGAGCCCTCACCCAGTTGCGTTCCGCTGGCGTACCCCTCGCCATCCTGGGCGATGTTCGATGCGCAGGCGCCGGCGGCGTACAACCCGGGCACTGCGCTGCCGTCCTCGCGTAGCACCTCCCCGTCCAGTGACACGGCCAGCCCACCCATGGTGAACCCCGAGTACATGGCCACGCCGAGGGACAGGTCGAACGCCGCGTACGGTCCGGTGTCCTGCGCGGCGATGTAGTCGGGCTGTTTGTGGAAGTCCGGGTCTTCTCCCTTGGCGGCCGCGGCGTTGTAACGCTCCAGGGTGGCGGCCAGGTTACCGGACGGAATACCCAGTGCCGCTTCGACTTCGGCGATCGTCTCGTATCCGTCGATGAACTTGATCAGCGGCATCTCGGGCATCTGCATGTGCGCCTCGTCCACGATCAGATACGCCTGCTGATCGGGTTGGCGCAGCACGAACGCCGACGTGCGGGAGTGGTAGGAATCCTCGGCCACGAAACGCTGACCCTGATTGTTGACGATCACCCCGGTCAGCAGGATCTCCGGCGGGTAGGCGGCCGCGGTAATGAACAATCCGTCGAGGTTCTTGGCCACGCCACCGGCCGAGACCCCGAGCCGGATGCCGAGCCCGTCATCGTGGGGGTTGCCGAGAATGTAGGGCTCGACCTCACCATGGTGCTTGGTCTTGCGCTTCTTGCCCAGCGCCGGCGTGTATTCGGCGACCATCTCGGGGTTCATCGCGAATCCGCCTGCGGCGATGATGACGGCGTTGGCCCTGACCGCACCGGTGTCGCCGAAGTTCTTCCAGCTCACCCCGACCACCGCGCCGTCCTCGTCGACGACGAGGTTGGTGGCCCCTGTCTCGTAACGGATTTCGATGCCGAGCTCGGCCGCCCGCTTCAACAGCAACTGGATCACCATATCGGCGCCGCCCAACTCCCCTGGCACCGGAACCGAATGCCCGCGCGGTGCCGGCTTGGCCTGCTCGCAGAACGGCCACACCTTCTCGTTACCGGTGTAGGACAGGCCTTCGGTACCCGGCGGCACCACCACCTTGCCCGGGTAGAAGCTGCGCTCGAATTCGAAGCCCAGGCCCTCAAGCCAGTTGAAGTGTTCGACGCTGCCGTCGCAGTAGGCCCGGATCTTGTCCAGTTCCGGGTCCTTGGACACCGCGACCAGGTATTTGTACATCTCCTCGGCAGAATCCTCGTGGCCGGTGGCCTGCTGCACGGCCGTGCCGCCGCCGAGGTAGAAATGTCCCCCCGCCATGGAGGTGGTGCCACCGGCGGCGGCGGCGCGTTCCAGCACCAGCACCCGGGCACCGGCCGCGGCGGCGCTGACGGCGGCGCTACCGCCGGCGATTCCGAATCCGACGACGACGACGTCGAATTCGCCGGACCAGTCGGTGACATCCTTGGCGTCGACGGTGGCGGGGGTGGTGATGCTCACGTGCTGCTCTCCTGTTTCACATGGTCGAAGAAGGCCTGGATCTCGGGCGGAATGTAGGCGTATTCGAGGTACGGGACCCCGGCGTCGGCAGCGCTGACGTAGCCGAACCGCATACCGCCGGGCATGACGCCGCGCTGGACCACCGGAGCACCCCGGGCGTGCGCCTCGGCGAGGGCAGCTTCGAAGGCGTCGACGTCCGGGGCCGCCACGCAGATGTGGTGCAGACCAGGGCCGTTGGCCTCGAGGAACTCGGTGTAGATGCTGACTCCCCGCACCGGGGCGATCAGTTCCAACTGGGTGTCCCCCGCGTAGCCGAGCGCGATATCGGCCGTGAAATCGGCAGGCGCATCGCGATAGGTGCAGCCGTCGGGTCCGAAATGCACCGCGGGCATGCGCACCCAGCCACGGGCACCGAGCAGCACCGAAAGGGTCGCTTCGGTGGCGTCCAGGTCGCGCGTCACCCAGGCGATCTGGACAGGTGTCTGGTTCAGCATCGATCTGAGGATATCCCGCCCCACCCACCATGGCTAGAACGTGTTCTAGTTTCCCTTCAGGGCATCGACGGCCAGCCGGATCTGACCGTCGAAAACCGGCCGCGCGTCGGCCAGCGTGTCGGCGCCGTACTGACCGAAGACCTCCAGACTGATCGCCCCTACCAGGGTGGCCCACAACATGAAGCACTTGAGCATGGCTCGGTCGCCGCCGGGAAATCCGTACTCGGCGCGCACCGCCGCAAAATCGCGCGACAGCGGTTGCGGTAGCGGGTCTTTCGGATCGGGAATGTCGCCGGCGACGATGCCGTCGGCGACGGCACCGATCAGTGCCGCGACCACCCTGGTGCCCGGCTCGACCGTGATCTCGGCGGGCGCACGGTAGCCGGGCACCGGACTGCCGTAGAGCAGAGCCCACCGCGCCGGCTGCCCGACCGCCCACGCCCGCGCGGCGTGCGCCATCGCGACTACCCGGTCCTGCCAGTTGCCGCCACTGGCGGCGTCTGCTGGATTGCCGCCACTGGCGGCAGCGCAATCGACGGCATCGGCGAGTTCGCTGTAAGCGTCCACCAACAGCAGGGTCAACAGATCATCCCGGCTGGGGACGTATCGGTAGACCGCCGAGGACACCATGCCCAGGTCCCTGGCGACGGCGCGTAGCGACAGCCCCGCCGCTCCCTCGGTGATCAGGTGCCGCCTGCCGATCTCGATGATCTCGGCCTCGATGCGGTCACGTGCGTCCTGCCGCTTGCCCATGACGCCAGTCTGACACAAAACGAGATCACTGCTCTTGATTTCCCGTGCGCCGCGTGGCACGCTCAAAACAAGAGCACCGCTCTCGAAACTTTGAAAGGAACTCCCGTGACGATTCGTTACGACGAACCCAGCCGGACCGCCAAGGCGGGCAATCTGCTGATCCGCTGGCTCGCCGAGACCGGCATCAGCATCGCGGGCACCCGGGCGCTGCGCGTGCGTGGTCGGCGCACCGGCACCTGGCAGGCCGTGGTGGTCAATGTGCTCACCGTCGAGGGTCGGGACTACCTGGTCTCACCGCGCGGCAACACCCAATGGGCTCGCAATGCGCGAGCCGCGGGCACCGTCCAGGTGGGCCCGTGGTGGCACCGGCGGCAGGTCCGGGCCATCGAAGTGCCCGACGCTGCGAAGCCCGAGTTGGTGAAGCGTTACCTCGACCGCTGGTTCTGGGAGGTCAAAAATCACATCGGCGGCTTGACGCCGGATGCCACCGACGCTGAGCTGCGAGTGAAGACGGTCTCGATACCGGTGTTCGAATTGGTCGGCTGAATCGCGGTGGCCTCGATGATCTGCTGACCGGTGGACTCGAACGAGACGGCCGCGGGCAGTTGCCCCCAGGTGCTGTTGAACAGCCCGATGATCACCGCACGGCCGTCGGCCGTCGGCACGTACACCGGACCGCCGGAATCCCCCTTCTGGCTGACCACGCCGTTGGTCATGGTGAACCAGCCGTTGTTGACGGCGTTGATGGTGCCGCACGTCTCGCCAGTGATGATGCCGAAGTGGCACACCGACTGGCCCGGCTTCTGCACCGCGAGGTCCGGATCGGACACCAACGCCCGGCCGCCCGGCAACACGTCGACCATCTGCACATCGGGGGCCAGCGCGATGGCCTCCCAGTCGGTGATCTGATAGTCGGCGGTGATGGTCGCGCCGTCGGGGGTGTTGTCCCTGGACAGGGTGACCGCGCCGATGACGTTGCCGTCCCGGTCGGTGACCGGTCCGTCGCCGCGGCAGTGGCCCGCCGTCAGCGCCGAGCGCGATGCCATGTCGACATAGCCGAGGGTGCACATGGTGCTGCCCTGCCGGATCTCCATGCCGGGATAGACGGTGGGACCGGGAGTGACGCCCGGACTGGCGGCAGCCGGGCTGGCAGCCACCGGCGCAGCGGCCGCGAGAGCGGCAACGAGGATGCTCAACAGACGTGCGCGCACGAATCCCTCCGATCCCTTCATCCGCGGTGAGCCCGACGCTACCGGGATGCTGAGGTGTAGATCGGGTAACGGCCCGATCCCGTTACAACAACACCTACCCGAACGGCAAGAATCCCGCTCGGCGTGTCGCGAGGGAAGTTATCGGGTGCTCAGAGCCCGTCCCGGGGGCCGGATCAGGGTCCGGTGCGCGGCGCCGGTGGCCCCGGGTGCAAGCCCGGGCGCAGGGTCAGGAATCGAATCCCAGACCCAGCCGGTCCAGGGTGCGCAGCAGCAGGTTGCGCCGTCCCGCCGAGTGGTCGGCCCGGTCCAGCGACCAGCGGGTGGCTTGGATGCCGACACTGGCCAATGGTTCCGGCGGGAACGGCAGCGGCTTGCGCCGGACCATCTCCAATTCGGTTCGGGCCGTCGGATTGCCGTCGAGCAAATCCAGACACACATCGGCCGCGAAGCGGGTTGCGCCGACCCCGAGACCGGTGAATCCGTTGACGTAGGCGACCCGACCTCCGTGCGCCGTGCCCCAATGCGCGCAGAACCGGGTGTTGGTGTCGATGGCACCGGCCCAACGATGGGTGAACCGGACGTCGTCGAGCTGAGGGAACGTGAGAAAGAAGTGCGCAGCCAGCCTGCGATAGGTCTGCGGACGGTCCTCATAGGCCGGGTCGACGCGGCGACCGAAATGGTAGACGGCGTCGTAACCACCCCACACGATGCGGTTGTCCGCCGTCAGGCGGTAGTAATGAAACTGGTTGGCACAGTCGCCGATCCCCTGCCGGTTTCGCCAGCCGATCCGGTCCAGCTGGGCCTCGGTCAGCGGCTCGGTGGCCAACACGTAATCGTAGACCGGCACCGTGTACCACCTGTTCCGGCGCAGCAAGCTGCGAAACACATTGGTGGCCAACACCACCCGCTGCGCCGTGAGCACGGCCGCCCCGGTGTCCACCCGCACCCCCGACCCAGCTGCCTGCAGCGACAATGCCCGGGTGTGCTCGTGGATCTGCACCCCGGCCTCGGCCGCCGCCCGGGCCAGCTCGAGGGCCAGCTTGGCCGGATGCACGATTGCCACACTGTCGGCCTCGAACAGCCCGGCCAGATACGTCGGCGAGGCCACCTCCGCGCGCACCCGCGCCTCGTCGAGGAACGTCCCCTCGCCGGCGGCAGCCAACTCGCCCACCTGGTGCGGTTCGGTGGCCACCGTCAGCATGCCGGTGCGCTCCCACTCCACGTCCAGGCCCAGCCGCTCGATATCGGCGGCCATCCCGTCCAGGTTGGCCATGCCCATCGCTTCGAGCGTGTCCATCTCATCGGGCCACCGCGACTTCCCGTTGTCGTGGCCGTGCGTCAGGCTGGCCTCGACGAATCCCCCGTTGCGCCCCGAGGCCGCCCAGCCGATCCGCTCGCCCTCGATCAACACGATGCGCTGCCCGGGGTTGCGCTGGGCAGCCTGCACCGCCGTCCACAACCCGGTGTAGCCGCCGCCGACGATCAACAGGTCGCAGCTGACCGCGCCGGACAGCGCCGGATAGTCCGGGCGCGGAATATCGAGCCACACGGACCCGAAAGCACTGGCGTCCAACGACCGTGCAATCAACGCGGGGTCGACGTGAGCATCGAAGGCGGTTTTCACCCCGCCACACTACGGGGCGCCCCGACGAACCGCGTCAGTACCGGCCCGGCGATGGCCAGCACGAACACATACGGGGTGGCGACCGCCTCGACCGCGGGCACGGTGGCGCCGACCAGGCCGATGATCACGAGCGAGAACTCGCCCCGCACGATCAACGCGGTCCCGGCCCGCAACTGACCGGGGCGGGCCACCTCGTCGCGGCGGGCGGCGAACATCCCCGTGGCGACCTTGGTACCCGCGGTGACAACGGCCAGCGCCAGCGCCGCCGGCAGCATCGGAATCAGGTCGGCCGGATTCACCGACAGCCCGATCGCCAGGAAGAAGATGGCGGCGAACAGATCCCGCAGCGGACTGAGCACCATGCGGGCCCGGTGTGCCGCCTCGCCGGTGAGGGTGAGCCCGACCAGGAAGGCGCCGACTGCCGCCGAGGCATGGATCAGTTCGGCGAGCGCAGCGACGATCAGCGTCAGTCCCATGATCCGCAACAGAAGTTGCTCGTTGTCGGGGTGAGCCACCAGCCGGCCCACCAGGTGGCCCCAGCGGTAGGAGGCCACAAAGGCCAGCACCAGTGCCGACACCGCGATGGCCATCCCGAACAAGGCGTGCACCCAGCTGCCCCCGGCCGCGAGCACCGCCAACAGCGGCAGGTAGGCGGCCATCGCGAAATCCTCGAGCACCAGGATGGATAGCACCGCGGGTGTCTCCCGGTTACCGAGCCGACGCAGATCGTCGAGCAGCCGGGCGATCACCCCCGACGAGGAGATATAGGTGACCCCGGCCAGGGCCAGGATGCCGACCCCGCCGAGGCCCAGCAGCCAACCGGCGATGGCGCCGGGGACGGCGTTGAGAACCAGATCCACCCATGCCGAGGGCAAATGCCGGCGCAGACTGTTGGCGAATTCCCCGATGGAGAACTCCAGCCCCAGGGTGAGCAGCAGCAGCACTACGCCGATCGTCGCCCCGGTGGTGACGAACTCGTCGGCGGCCGGGATGTGGGCCACCCCGCCCTCCCCGAGGGCCAAGCCGGCAGCCAGGTACAGCGGGATCGGCGACAACGCGAACCGGCGCGCCGCGGTTCCGAGCACGGTGAGCACGGCCAGGATGACGCCGAGTTCCAGGAGCAGTGCGGCCGACACCTGCACGGATCAGCCCCCGGCTCAGCCGCTGACGACGATGCTGCCGACGCCGGCAATACCGTCCTCGGTGCCGATCACCACCAGCACGTCACCGGCACGCAGCGGCTCGGCAGGCCCCGGTGAGGCCAGCACCTCTTCATCGCGCACGATGGCGACGATCGAGGCACCGGTGCGGGTCCGCGCCCGGGTGTCACCCAGCGGTCGGTCGACGAACGGGCTGCCCTCCCGGATGGGCACCTGGCCGGCATCCAGGCCGGGCACCTCACGGGTCAAATCGGCGAACCGTTCGGCGATCCGCGGCGCGCCCAGGATCTGAGCCAGCGCCTCGCCTTCTTCGTCGGTGAGCCGGAAAACCTCCCTGGCCTGGTCCGGGTCCTCCTTGGGGTACACCACCAACTCGAAATCGCCGGTGCGCCGCGCCACCACCCCGATCCGGTCCCCGGTGCGGGTGTCGAATTCGAACCGCAACCCGACGCCGGGAAGCAGGACTTCCTTGACATCCATGCGCCCATCCTGGCCGAATGCGGCTGTCCCCGTCCCTACTTCGGAGAAACCGCCGCTTCGCGCGGCGCCCAGCCGGGCGGGCCGAAGGCGTAGCCGAGCCGGTCCCGCCACCGCCGTGCCGACCGGACGTCGCGGGCGATGGCCAGGTACTCGTGGGTCTGCAGGGTCCAGATGTTGTAGCTGTCGACCTGTTTGGTCAGCCCGTAGTGTGGCCGGAACTGCTCGGCCTGGAAGGTCCCGAACAGCCGGTCCCACACGATGAAGATGCCGCCGTAGTTTCGGTCCAGGTAGAGCTGGTCCATGCCATGGTGCACCCGGTGGTGCGACGGTGTGTTGAACACGAATTCGAACGGCCGCCACAGCTTGTCGATGCGTTCGGTGTGCACCCAGAACTGGTAGATCAGGCTCACCGAGAAGCTGGCGAACACCATCCACGGCGGAACGCCCAACAGCGGCAACGGGATCCACATCAGGATCTCGCCACTGTTGTTCCACTTCTGGCGCAGCGCGGTGGCGAAGTTGAAGTACTGGCTGGAGTGATGGGCCTGATGGGTGGCCCAGATCAGCCGGACCCGGTGCGCGATGCGGTGATACGTGTAGAACAGCAGGTCGACGCCCACCAACGCGATCACCCAGGTGTACCACCTGGTGGCCGGCAGGTGCCAGGGCGCAAGGTAGGCGTAGATGGCCGAGTATCCCAGCAGCGCAGCAGTTTTCCAGGCAGCGGTGGTGGCCACCGAGACCAGCCCCATCGACAGGCTGGCCCACGCGTCGCGGCGCAGGTAAGCCCCGGCGACCGGCCGGTCGCTCGCCGGGCCAGTCTCCCCCGTCGCTTCGCTCGCCGGGCCAGCCTCCCCCGTCGCTTCCAGCTTGCGCGCGGCCGTCCACTCCAGCACCAACAACAGCAGGAAGAACGGGATGGCGAACAGCACCGGGTCGCGCATCGGCGCCGGCAGCGCGTCCAGCACCGTGCCGATCCCGTCCATGACGGTCAGCCTAGGTGGCTCACCGGAAACTCAACACCTCGGCACCCCAGGTGACCCGTTGGGCCCGGTCCGGGTCGGCGACCACCTCGTCCTCGCGGCCGATGATCAGGGTGGCGCGCTCGTCGGGCCGATACTGCGGCCAAGCCGGATGGCGCGGGCCGGCACCCGGTTCGGCGCCGGAGGCAAACCCGGTCCACCGCGCGCGCATTCGCTCGGACACCGCCGCACCGGCCGCCAGGCCACCGAGTTTGAAGGTCGGGTCTTTCGGTCCCATCACCAAATTGCCCCACACATAGGGCAATTCGGTGGCATGGGCGGCTTCCAGGCGCAACAGCTTGAGCATCGGAGTGGACCAGTCGAACCGGTACATGTACACCGGCGCGACGGCGCTGTGCCCTTCGGCGAACCAGATGGACGGCATCCGGAAGCCGACGTCCCGAGCCACCCCCAGCGCGGGCTTACGGCCCCGGCCGCGGTACACCGCGGTGATCTCCTCCTCGGTGGGGATCTGTACACCGGGCTGCTCGGTGGCGATCGCGGCGAACATATCGCGCAGCGTGTGCGGGGCGATGGGCATCAGCGGTGAACGCATCCAGCGGAACAGGGCGGCCTCGTGCCGGTTGGTCCCGATGATCAGCGGCACCGGGTGGGTGCGCCCGGCGCGAGCGGCGTGAGCGGGGTAATCCGGCACCAGGTCGCCGTCGACGATCGGGACGAACGCGAGGGTGCCGGGAAAACGCCGGGGCACGTCGTTGTAGACCCGCTTGGAAGCAGCGATCACCCGTTCCACCGGGATGTCGCGGAGCCGGTCGGTCTCGCCGGGCCGCACGCCGAGGCGGTCCAGGAATTGCTCGGCGATCCGGCGGGCCCGCTCCCGGTCGTAAACGGAGGTGACGGGCGCACTCTGCGCAATCGCGCGGTGGAACAACCCGGCGGCCGCGGGACTTGCCATCAACGTGGTGAGGATGCCCGCCCCGGCAGATTCACCGAACAGCGTGACATTGCCCGGATCGCCGCCGAACGCGGCGATATTGTCCTGCACCCACTGCAGGGCCGAAAGGACATCGCGCACACCGATATTGGTGTCGAAACCGGGGCCGAACGAGGACAGGTCCAAGAATCCCAATGCCCCGAGCCGGTAGTTCATGGTCACCACCACGACATCCCCGCCGACGGCGAGTTCGCGGCCCCGGTACAGCGGCTGGGCCGACGATCCCAGCGCGTAGGCACCGCCGTGCACCCACACCATGACGGGCTTGGCGCCGCCGGAGGTCGACGGCGCCCACACGTTCAGCGTCAGGCAATCGCCGCCCTGCGGCGCGCCCAGATCCAGTGGGATGTGCGGATCGGTCTGTTGCGGGCACACCGGACCGAACCGGGTGGCATCGGCGGGTTCGGTCCACTTCTGCGGCGGCACCGGCGCGCGCCAGCGCAGATCGCCCACCGGGGGCGCGGCATAGCGGATGCCCAGCCACTGCCGGACGATGCCGTCATCGGTTCCCCGGACGGGCCCGTACCCGGTGCTGGTGTCGGTATCGGGGATCACAGGTGCCTCCCATCGGTTCGATGCCCAACCACACCACGGTAGCGGCGATGGTCCGTCGATTGCCTGCGCAGAGATTCAATCGCGCCGGACACACCCCTGTCGGAGCCGTCACACCCTGCACGGCACCCGGCCACCGCGGCTGGGCCTCGTGCTCTGATCGTCGGAGCCGACCGCTACGTTGACGGCGTGCGCAAGTGGCTACTGCTGGGCGGGGCGATCGCGGTCGAGGTGGCGGCGACGCTGTCGTTGCGAGCATCCCAGGAACACGCCGCCTGGCTGGTGGTGGTGGTCATCGGGTACACCGGGGCGTTCGCGTTGATGGCCGCCGTGCTGCGCACGGGCATGCCCGTGGGGGTGGCGTACGGCATCTGGGGTGCGGTGGGCACCGCGGTGACGGCCTCCGTCGCCGCGGCGCTCTTCGGCGAGCCGTTCACCTGGCCCGTCGCCGTAGGGATCGGACTCATCATCGCCGGAGTGCTGCTCGTCGAATTCGGTTCGCACACCGGGTCTTCCACATGATGTGGTGGGCACTGGCCGGCGCCATCGGGGTCGAGGTACTGGCCACCCTCGCGCTGCGCGCCTCCGACGGATTCCGGCGCAAGGCGTGGTTGGTGCCGGTGGCCGCCGGATACGTCCTGTCGTTCACGCTGCTGTGGCTGACCCTGTCGCTGGGCATGCCGGTGGGCATCGCCTACGGCGTGTGGACGGCGTGCGGAGTGGCCCTGGTGGCCGTGGTGGCCCGGGCGGTGTTCGGTGATCCACTGACCTGGCGGATGATGCTGGGCATCGCCTTGATCATGGCGGGGGTTCTGACGATCGAGCTGGGTGTCGCCCCGCACTGAGCACACCGGCGGTCAGCGCGGTGACCACCCCGGCCACCGGCACCAGCAGCAGACCCGCGCGCAGCCCGGCGGCATCGGAGATCAGCCCGACCACCGGCGGCGCGGTGACGAACCCGACCCGCATCAGCCATGCCACCACCGTCAGCCCGGTGCCGGGCCGCAGCCCGGGTAGCCGGTCGGCGGCATGCATGGCCGCCGGTACCGCGGTGGCCATGCCGAGGCCGGCCGCGGCGAATCCGGCGATGGCCGAGGCAACGGACGGGTAGGCCAGCGCCGACCCCATCCCGACGATCACGATCACGGCGCCGCCGCGCACCACGGCACGTTCCCCGAACCGATCCACCAGACGGTCCCCGGCCAGCCGGCCGACGAACAAGGCGCCGGCCAGCGCGATGTAGCCGGCCACCGAGACCGCCCCGCCGGCGCCGAGGCTGCGTAGATACAGTGCCGCCCATGAGCTTCCCGCGTCCTCGACGACGGCCCCGGCGATGATCATCGCCACCAGGGCAGCCAGCACGGCGTAGACCGTGGCACCGGGGCGGGCGCGGCCGGCAGCACCGGTGTCACCGTGGTCGTCGTGTTCGGTGCCCGGCAGCAGGAAGGGCCACGCGATCAGCGCCACCGCCGTGAACATCACGGCTGATAGCCCCAGATGCAGGCTCCGGCTCATCCCGACGGCCAGTGACCCCGCGCCGAGCAGGCCACCGAAGACCGCGCCGGCCGCCCACACCGCGTGCAGCGAGTTGATGATCGACCGGCCATAGCGGCGCTGCACCCGCAGCCCGTGCGCGTTCTGCCCCACATCGGCCATCGCGTCACAACAACCCCCGGCGAAAAGCGCCACCGACACCAGGGGGGCGCTGTGCGCCAGTCCGACCAGCCCCACCAGGATCGCCAACGCCGCCGACGCGAGTACCGCCACCCGGGCCGAGCCGAGTCGGCGGATCGCCGCCCCGGCGGCCAGCCCGGCCACCAGCGCACCGGCCGGGAATGCCGCCACCATCACGCCGTAGGCCGAATTGCTCAGCGCCAGATCGGCCTTGATTTCGGGGAAGCGTGGCAGCAGGTTGGCGAAGGTGGCGCCGTTGACCAGGAACAGGGCGGCCACCGCAACCCTGGCGCGCTGCTCCTGCCCTCCCCAAGCCACGGACGCCGACGATACTGGGCCGCCGTCGGGCCGGCTTCCCGGGCTTCGGTGGCGCGGGCCGCGACGCCGACGCCGGCTTCCGGCAAGATTGCGGACATGACTGAGCTTGCCGACCTGGCAGCGCGCTACAAGGTGTCGACGGAGTTCCAGGACTGGACCGGACGGCGCGTTCCGGTGCCCGAGGCGACGCTGGTGTCGGTGCTGGGCGCCCTGGGGGTGCCGGCCGCCACCCAGGACGAGCGCCGGGCCGCGCTGGCCGAGCACGAACGCGAGTACTGGGAGCGGACACTGCCGCCGACCGTGGTTGCGCGGACCGGCACCACGACGTCGTTCTGGGTGCACGTCACCCACGGCGACCCGGTCGGATTGTGGCTGCGACTGGAGGACGGGTCGGTGCGCACCGGTCTGCGTCAGCTCGAAAACAACCGCCCGCCATACGATCTGGACGGCCGGTTGGTCGGTGAGGCGACGTTCGAGGTGCCCGCCGACCTGCCGCCGGGTTATCACCGGTTACATGCCCAGACCGGCGGTACCGACAGCAGCGCCCTGCTCATCGTGTCCCCCGCCACGCTCAGCCCGCCGCCGGGACGCCATTGGGGGCTGGCCACCCAGCTGTACAGCGTCACATCGGAAAACTCGTGGGGTATCGGCGATCTGACCGACCTCACCGATCTCGCGGTGTGGTCGGCGGCCCGGCACGGCGCCGGGTTCATCCTGGTGAACCCGTTACACGCGGCCGCACCGGTGCCCCCGATGGAACCCTCGCCCTATCTGCCCACCTCGCGGCGCTTCGTCAACCCCATCTATCTGCGCATCGAGGCCATCCCGGAGTACGCATTCCTGCGCAAAAGGTCGCCGCTGGGTAAGGCACGTGCGGAACTGGCTGCCCGCGCCCACCGGAAGAAGCGCATCGACCGGGACGCGGTGTGGAAGACCAAACGTGCTGCGCTGAAACACGTTTACCGGGTCAAGCGGTCGGCGGGGCGGGAGTTGGCGTATGCGGCCTATCTGGCCAGGGAGGGACGCAGCCTCGACGATTTCGCCACCTGGTGTGTGCTGGCGCAGGAATACGGCCCCGACTGGCACCGTTGGCCGGCGCAGTTGCAGCATCCCGGCAACGCGGCCGTGGCCGAGTTCGCCGCCGCGCACGCCGCCGATGTCGATTTCCACCGCTGGCTGCAGTGGCTGCTCGACGAGCAGCTGACCGGCGCGCAGGCCACCGCCGAGCAGGCCGGGATGGCGCTGGGCATCATGCACGACCTGGCCGTCGGCGTCGATCCCAACGGTGCCGATGCCTGGGCGTTGCAGGATGTGCTGGCCCTCGGTGTCAGCGCCGGCGCGCCGCCGGACGAGTTCAACCAGCTGGGCCAGGACTGGTCCCAGCCGCCGTGGCGGCCCGACCAGTTGGAGCAGGCGGGTTTCGCACCGTTCCGGGCCCTGGTGCACGCCGTCTTGCGGCACGCAGGTGGCGTGCGCATCGACCACATCATCGGGTTGTTCCGGTTGTGGTGGATTCCCGACGGTGCCGCCCCGACCGAGGGCACCTATGTCCGGTATGACCACGAGGCGATGATCGGCATCGTGGCACTGGAGGCTCAGCGGGCCGGCGCAGTGGTCGTGGGCGAGGATCTGGGCACCGTGGAACCGTGGGTGCGCGACTATCTGCGCGAGCGCGGGCTGTTCGGGACCTCGATCCTGTGGTTCGAGCTGGACCGCGACGGGTCCAATTCGCCATTGGCCGCCGAACGCTGGCGGGAATACTGCCTGGCCTCGGTGACCACCCACGATCTGCCCCCGACCGCCGGCTACCTGGCCGGCGAGCACGTCCGGTTGCGTGCCGAGCTGGGCCTGCTGACCCGGCCGGCGGACGAGGAACTGGCCGACGACCGCGCCGCGCAGGCCGCCTGGCTGGCCGAGCTGCAGCGACGGGGGCTGGTCGACGCCGAGGCTGACACCGAGGAGATCATCCGCGGGCTCTACGCCTACCTCGGCCGCACACCGTCGCGGCTGCTGGCGCTGGCCCTGCCGGATGCCGTCGGCGATCTGCGCACCCAGAACCAGCCCGGCACCACCGACGAATATCCGAACTGGCGCGTCCCGCTGACCGGCCCCGACGGGCGGCGCCTGCTGCTGGAGGATGTCTTCACCGATCCCCGGGCGGCCGCACTGGCCGATGTAATGAACGCGCAGGTACGGGCGATGAACCCGTGACTGGAGTTTCTCAGGGTGGGTATCTGAGATATCTTCGCAGCGCACCGCGATAACCGGAGGTCACGTGAAGAAGTTGGTTGTACTCGGCATCGGTGGATTCGCCGTGCTTGCCGCAGGGGGTTCGGCGGCCCTGGTCAGCGCCGGTATCGCGAGTTCGGATCCGGCCGGCGGGGCCAACCCGTACAGCGTGCTCGGCGAGCCGTACGGCAAAGCGGTGGCGATCCTGCGCAGCCAGGGTGTGCGGTCCAGCTTCGGCGGTTCCGTCGGCAGCGACCTGCCGCAGGCACAGTGCATCGTGAGCGGCCAGAAGGCCACCTCCGCCGGGAAGATGATCCTCAACCTGGACTGCACCAAGAAGGCGTACGACGACGCACAGGCCAGCACCCCGTCCTCCGGTGGCGGCGTCGCCGCCGTTCCCGGCGGCCCGACCGTCGGCTCCAACGGCGTCACCACGGTCACCCCGACCCCGGTCGGGCCGCAGCCCGGAATGACGATTCCGGGGGCCTGAGCCGGACGGTGGGCCTCGATCCGGTGGACCGGTTGGCGCTGTCCGACCTGGTCCACCTGTACGCCGCCGGCGTCGATGATCGCAGGTTCGACGACGTGATCGAGTTATTCACCGACACAGCCGAATTCCGACTTCCGGCACCGCCGCGTCAGCTGACGCCGGCCCGCACCGAACATGGCCACCGCGGAGTTCGCGCCGCCATGGCCGCCCTCGGCGCGGTCGAGCGCACCGAACACGCCATCGTGGGTGAGGTGTACGCGCCGGGTCCGCAACCCGGATATGCGCTGGGCCGCATCACCTGCATCGCCCACCACTGGAGCCGCCGCGGCACCGAGATCGACGATGTGGTGTGGCATCTGCGCTACGACGACGAATACCTGCGCACCCCGGCGGGGTGGCGTATCCACGGCAGGGCCCTGACCATCAACGCGATCGAGACCCGCCAGGCCCGTCGGCTCCGCGATCATCGTGAGCATCGCGATCATCAAGGGCCTGAGTCAACCAATCCAACAGCGGTTGTTGACCTTTCAAAATCTTCGACCGCGCCGACGGCACGTCGAACCAGCCCACCCGGTCCAGCTCCGGGTACTCGGTGACCTTGCCGGAACCGCGCGGCCACTCCAGTGAAAAGGTGTTACTCACCGCCGTGGCGACATCGAGGTCACCTTCGACGGCGTAGGCCGCGACGATTTTGCCGCCGGGCTGCTTGAGCGGCGGGAAGGCGATATACGGCCCGTCGGGCAGCAGCACGCCGGTCTCTTCGGCGAACTCTCGGCGCGCCGCATCCCACGGGTGCTCGTCCTGCGCGTACTCCCCCTTCGGTATGGACCACGCTCCGTCGTCCTTGCGCGCCCAGAACGGTCCGCCGGGATGTCCCAGTAACACCTCGAGGGCACCGCGGGTGGTGCGGTACAGCAACAGACCGGCGCTGTGGCGGGGCATCGCCCCACTGTAGGCAACGAGCAGTCGGCCACTACAGTCACCACCGTGGCCGACACCCACCACTACACCCGGTATGTCGCCCTCGGCGACAGCCAGACCGAGGGTCTCTGGGATACCGATTCCAGCGGGGCTCTCATCGGCTTCGCCGACCGGCTGGCGATGCGGCTCGACACCCATTGCCCCGGTGTCGAATACGCCAATCTAGCCGTCCGCGGGAAACGCATCCGTGACGTGCTGGATGCCCAACTTCCGGCGGCGCTGGCCATGCAACCGGACCTGGTCACCGTCTGCGTCGGCATGAACGACGTGACGCGTCCGGGCCGCAAGTTCGACGGCGCTCTGGTCGACCTGGACACCCTGTATGACCGGCTGGCCGACACCGGCGCGACGGTGGTGACCACCACCTTTCCCGATCTGGCGCGGGTGTTGCCTGCCGGCCGGGTCCTGGTGCCGCGCGTCCTGCGGATCAACGACGCCATCCGCGCGGCCGCCGAACGGCACGGCTTCCGCCTCATCGACCTGTACACCGCGAACTCGATGACCGATCCCGAGACCTGGAGCGCCGACCGCGTCCACGGCAGCACCAAAGGGCATCAACTGTTCGCCGCGGCGGCCGCCGAGGCTCTGGGATTACCTGGTAGCAATCATGATTGGGCTCATGCGGCGGCATCCGTCACGGAGCAGTCCACGCTGTCGCGCTGGTACTCGCAGGCCATGTGGACCCGCAACATGCTGATGCCGTGGATCTGGCGGCACCTTCGCGGCCGCTCGGCCAGCATCGGCGGCGGGCCCAGGCATCCGGAGTTGCTCCCGGTGACGGCGCGCTCGGAGGCCCGGTAGCCCGACGGCGCTCAGATCCCCGTCCAGGTGGAGTCGATCATCTCTGCGATATTGATCACCTTGGCCTGCTGGGCAGCGGGGTTGTCGATCTCCCCGCTGACATGGGCGGCGATGAACCGCTTGATCTCGGCGTCGATCCCGGCCATCACCCGCAACACCTCGGCACGCAGCGTTTTCGACGTGACGTGAATGGTGATGTCCCTGGGCTGCGGTTTCTGCACGTCCAGCACCAGCGCCAACGGCTCGGCCGCCCGCGCCACGGCCTGCAGCGCGATCTCGCCGAAGACGATGAACTGGGGCCGGTCGATCCTCAGGTCGATGACCATGTTGATCTCCAGCGGGATCCGGATGTCGAACCTGAAGTTGTGCCCGGAGTGGCGGGCTACCCGCGGCGTCTGGATTCGGACCCTGGCGGTGACCTTGGCGATTCGGCCGGGTCCTTGCCCGATGGGCCCCATCTGGAACTCGTCGCCGGCGATCGAGCCGATCGCATCTCCGACCCGCTGCTCGCTGACGGCGACTTCGAAGAACTTGCGGCCGAACTCTTCATAGGTCATGTACCCCGCCGGGTACTCAATCTCAGACATGGTGAACCTACCGTCTCATGCCCGCACTATTCGGCGAACACCCGCAGTCGGTGCAGGGCGGTCGGCCGGGAGCCGAACTGTCCGATCAACACGACGTCGCGCTCGCCGCGGACGCGCGCGGCCACACTGCGTCCCGCCGCCAGTAGCGTGCGGGTCTGCGCCCCGGCGAGCAGCCCGACCAGCTCGGCCTGCGGCATCGGGTCGCCGTCACCCGCGGTCAGCTGCAGTCCGGCGCCGATGCGCCGTTTCACCGCCACCTCGTCCCCGGCGGCGGCGTCGGCGAGCAACTCGGACAGCAGTCGTTTGCCACGCGCCCCGACGCCGGGCATACCCGCGGCGAAGCCGAGCGCGCCGGCCGGGCCTTGGTTGCGCAGCAGCGCGCCCGTCAACCGCAGCCCCGCCGGCGCCGCGGCCACCCCGGCGCGGGCGAACTGCAGCGCCATCGCGGGCAGTTCCCAGTAGGCGCGCAACGCAGCGATCCGCAACTCGCCGCCGTCGTGGCGCACGTCGTAGCGCAGCATCGCCGGGATGCGCATGGTGACCGCAGGACCCATCGCGACCTCGAGAACCAGATCCCGCAGCACCGTGGTCCCGACGACGATGTCGACATCGCGGTGGAACGTGATGGCCCGCGGACCGATGAAGGTGTCGTAGAACCGCCGCAGCTGGTCGTGGCCGACATGGGCGCGCGAGCCCACCGGATCCTGCACCCATCCGTCTGCGGTGAACAGCCCGACCCAGCCCTCCCGGTCGTGGGTGGCGGCCGCGGCCGGGGAACGTTCGACCGTGGTCAGAACCGCCAGGCGTGTTGTCGACATATCCTTTCGTTTACCACCCTTGTGCGAAGGAGGACGGCAATGAGCCAGAACGGGCCGTTCGGCATCGACCCCGAAGACTTCGACCGCTTGGCCCGCGAGGCCGGCGAGGGGCTGCGCGACGCACTCGATCGGTTCGGCAAACGCGCCGGCTGGTCCACGCTGATCGACCAGTTCACCGCGCAGTCGCGACCGACCCGACCGGAGACCACCGGCGACACCGGTGACGGTGTGTGGGCCATCTACACCGTCGACGACACGGGCGGAGCCCATATCGAGGAGGTGTATCCCAGCGAACTCGAGGCGTTGCGGGCCAACAAGAACAACACCGACCCGGCCCGAAGGGTGCGGTTCCTGCCCTACGGCATCGCGGTGAGCGTGCTCGACGCTCCCGAATAGCCCGTGCACGTTTCGCGTTCCCACTAAGCTTTGCCGGATGATGCGTGAACTGACCGTGGCGGCGACGATTGCGGTTGCTGCGCTCGGAGTGGCCGCGCCGGCGTTTGCCGATGACGACCCCGGCCGCTATCCCAGCGACGTGCCGGGCATGAACTACGACGCCTCATCGGGCGCGCCGTGCGACAACTATCAGCTGTTCACGTTCGGACGCGGTCCCGGCGGCCAGGCCATGATGTGCCGTTGGGTGCCCAACCAGTGGCCCCCGGTGTACACCGGCTTCTGGATGCCGTCCTATCCGCTCTACGGGGTGCAGCAAACCGGTGCCCCCTGCCCCGGGCCGCAGGCCGCTGCGCAATCCCCCGACGGCAAGCCGATGTTGTGCCTGGGTGCACAGGGCTGGCAGCCCGGCTTCTTCACCGGTGACGGGTTCTTCCCCGCCTGACCGGCTCATCCGATGCTCGCGGCGACCTGATCGCTGACGTGCCGCGCCCAGTCGTCGATGCTGCGGCGCACGCCCGGCGAACATGCACACACCGATACCTTCAGGTCGCTGGGTACGACGATCGAGTAGTGCTGGATCAGCACCGGTGCCAGAACGGCCCAGGCGAACAGCTGCTCGCCGTGGTCATCGCTACCGGGCATGGGACTCCTTGTGCGGGGTTGGGTTCTTCGGCCGATCGACCAGCCGGCCGAGTCTGCGCAGGAGGATGCCCAGCATGACCGCGCCCGCGAACAGCGCGGCGATCACGGCATCCGTGGTCAACCGTGTCATTCGAGATTCCGCGACTTCCGGGACGCGACGCCGGCCTTGGCGACCTGCAGCACCGTCCGGGCTGCCAACGCGGAAGTGCCTGTGGCGCGGGCAATGTCGGCAGACGTGGCGTTCACCGCGGTGATGACGCCGGACAGCCCGGCCGGGTGCGCGACCGTGACGGTCAGTTCGACGGTCGCGATGCCGCGATCGGTGACAGCTTTGCCTTTGGCGGACTGCACATCCGGTTCTCGTTCCAGCGCGGAAGCCGCCGCCGACGCCACCCCGTCGAGGTTCACCGTGATGACGCCCAGGTCGGCGGTGCCGGGCACCCGCAGCACCGGCGCCTTGCGGCTCGGCACGTGCGATACCAGCCAGACCAGTCCGATCAGCACCAGCAGCACTCCCGCGCCGGCGAGCCCCCAGGGCCACCAGGTCGACGTGGTGACACGCACCAGCGGGCCCGTGCTGATCTCGTCGGGGATGCGGCGTACCGCGTGCGTGGGCCACAGCACGGCCAGGGCTCCGATCGCGGCCAACGCCAGGCCCGCGACAAGTGTGGCGGCCCGGTCCAGCAGATCGTTCGAGCGCATGCTCATGCCGAGGTACTCGTGCCGATCCGCACCGCGATCCGCGGCGGCGGCCGCAGAATCTCGGTGGCGCTGCCGACCGCGGCGGTGACGGCGCCCTTGGCCGCTCCGCCGGCCGAAGCTCCGGATTCGGCCCCGGTGAGGCCGACGTACAGGGTCACCTTGCGGCGGGTTGCCTCCGCGCGCAGCACCTCGACGCCGGGTACGGCCGCGGCGGCATGGGAGGCCAGTCGGGCCACATCGCGCGGCCGCATCCACACCGCCGCCGATGCGTCGACGGCGATCGCGGTTTTGCGCCGGGGCCGCAGCGCCGAGAACACCAGCCAACACCCGGCGGCCAGCGCGACCGCTCCGGCCGGCACCATCCACCATTGACTGTGCAGCCCGTCGGCGGCGGCGACGGCGGCGCCGATCCAGGAGGTGCCGGTCATCCAGCCGAGCATGACACCGGCTTCGCGCACCGCGAGGACACCCGCGGCGAGCAACGCCACCGCCAGGACCACCCCGATGTACCGGGCGGTGGCGGTGGCCACGGGAACTCGGCCGGGTGCGGGTAGCGGAGCGGCATCGGCGGTCGTCATTGGACCCTCTTCATATCGGTGGTGGTGGTGGTGAGCTGCTCGACCGTGACGTCGACGCGGTCCACGTGCAGCCCGGCCATGGTGGACAGGGTGTGCGCGACGTTGCGCGCAACCGCGGAAGCAACCTCCACGGCCGGGGCCGGCCAGGCGACGGCGATCTTCAGATGGGCAGTGACGCGGTTTCCGGCGACGGTCAGCTGGGCCTGCGGCAGCGATCGGCCGGCGATCTTGGTCAGCCCCGGCGTGAACGGCAGGACGTCCGGTATGTCGAGGGCGGCCCGCACGGCCAGCCGCTGGGCAACCTTTTCCCGCACCGTCAGGGTGCCGCGATCGGCGCCGTCATCGGGGTCGCGGTGGCCTTCGTCGGTCTTGCTGGTCGCGTCGGGTTCGCAGTCAGTCACGGCCACGGCCGCGCAGCAGCGCGCTCAGATCGAGTTCACCGTCGCGGTGTGCGCCGATCAGGTAACCCACCGCGCCGAGCAGCACCGCGATGAGAAAACCCCACAGCCCGCCGGCCGCCGCGGCGACGCCGAGCAGGAGTCCGGCAACCAACCCCAGAGTCGATGAGGTCATGATGCGCCCCTTCCGCAGGACAACGTAGTGCTGGCACAGAAACTAGTACTGGCACAGATGGATTCACGATAGATGGGTGGCGGCGCGCCCCTCGCCGCGCCGCCACCCGGCGCACTATCGGAGATCGCGGCCGGACGCCGGTGTCACGGGCACGAGATCTTCGACGGTGACGTCTACGGGGAGGTCGGTGATGGCGCCGACCGCGGCCTGGATGGCCGACGCGGTGGCCCGAACCGGCGCATCCAGCGCGAGGCTCACATGGACGTCGACGCGGTCGGGTCCGATGCGGATACCCGGCACCCGGCGCCCGGGCAGATAGGTGGCCACTTCGCCGAACATGCCGGCGTGCAGGGCGGCCACCCCATCGACAGCGGTCACCGCCTCGGCAATGCGTTCGGCGTCGTCACTGGACACGGGCGGGTGTCGCGTCGTCGTCGGCCCCGTCGCCATCGATGTGCACGTCGTGCACGGTGATGTTCACCTCGGTCACCTCGAGCCCGGTCATCCGTTCGATCGCGGCGATCACATTGCGCCGAATACCGGCGGCCAGATCGGCGATGGCCACTCCGTACTCGGCGACGATGTCGATATCGACGGCCGCCTGCTTCTCACCGATCTCGACCGAGACACCCTGGCTCTGGTTGACGCTGGCGCCGGGGATCCGTTCCCGCAGGGCGCCCACCATCCGAGACGCGCCGCCGCCGAGGTCGTACACGCCACTGACCTCGCGGGTGGCGATTCCGGCGATCTTGGACACCACGACGTCGGCGATCGTCGTCTTGCCCTGCGAACTCACCAGGGGTGATCCCTGATACGGACTGACTTCCTTGCCCGAGGTCTCGATATCGGTCTGTGCGCTGGTCATCATCGCTCTCCTTCCGACTGCAACATAGGGGTAGTCGGGGCAACGACCCCAAACCGAACGTCGCTCCGACGTGATGCGCGACACATGCCGGATACCGGTGACTCTAACCAGGACCTATATTTTTGGGAACGGCGAAGCGCGACCGGAGAGCGGAGTGTGGTGATAGCGCCAACCCAAGGCGACCTACGCGACGCCGACGATGAGGCCTTACGGGTCGCCGCGACGCTCGGCGACCGGGAGGCCTTTGACGCCATCGTCAATCGATATGGCCCGGTGCTGTACCGGTATGCCCGCCGGATGCTCGCCGCGGAAGCCGATGTCGCCGACGTCGTGCAGGACACCTTCGTGGCCGCATGGCGACAGATCGGCAGCTTTCGCGGCGCATCGTCTTTGCGCACTTGGCTTTTCGCGATCTGCTACCGAAAGATCGCCGACACCCACCGGCTCAAGAGGGCTAAACCGGTCGAAGACTGGGTACTGGAACCCCTGGCCGGACCGGACACCGCGGCCGACCCGTTCACGGCAGCCTCCAACGCCGCGTTCCTGGATGCCCTGGAAACGGCGCTCGGTGAGTTGCCGGTGCGCCAACGGGCGGTTTGGATGATGCGGGAGATCGAGTTGATGACATTCCCAGAGATCGGTGAAGTGCTCCAGCTCAGCCCCGATGCCGTGCGCGGCCACCATCTGCGGGCGACCAAGACGTTACGAGTTCTGTTGAGGAGGTGGCAGTGACGGAAGCCGATCCCTTCCTGCACCGTGCGGCCTCGTATCTGCGGACGGTGCCCGAGCCCGGCTGGGATGCCATCAGTTCCACGGTGCGGGCCGCGGTGCATGCCGCGTCCCGCGTCGGCTGGCCCGTCAGGGCGTCGCGCGATGCCGCCGGTGGCGCGGTCTATATCAGCGATCAGGCCCTGCGCAGCCTGCTGGCCAGGGAGTTGCGCCGCAAGTTCGTCTGCCAACCGACGCGCATCGCGTTCACCCTCGACGGTGCGGTGCTGCGCGCCATCGACATCGACGTCACCGGTAGCTACGGCACCCAATTGCGCGAGCTCGGCGATGACATCCGACGCACGGTGCTCGACACGGTGCGGCAGATCCTCGACGATCTCGACGACAGCGGGCGCGGGGCGGCCGGACCGATCGACGTGACCATCACCGATGTCGTGGACGGCGATCCGCTGGGTTGACGCCGGTGCGGCGCGCAGCGACGCGGCCCCTGCGCCCGCGGCGACCGTGCCCTAGACTGAAAGTTGCGTACCGTCTGGAGTACGCCATCTAATTCGCTTCATCGAAGACAGCGGCAGCCAACAACACCGACAGGCAATGAGTTGAGCAAAGGACTGTTCTCCGGCTTCGAAGACGCGGGCTGGGACCACGCGCCCTGGGAAGTCGAACCTTCGTTCTCGCCAGCAGAATTGAAAATCCTGCTGGACCCGACGCTGTCAGTGGCCGAAGCCGCCGACCGCATCGGCTGCGTGCAGCGTGATGTGCTGCGGCTGCGACGCACGGCATGACTTCTCTTGCCGCCGAACCATTTTGAATAGCGCTCCGGCCGCATCACCTGGCTCGCAAGGCATTCGACATTGACCGGGCTTTCCCGTACCCGCGGCGCCGAAGGAAGGGCCGCCAGTCCGCTGCGCCCGAACTTGTCTGGTGCGCCGTGGGTTACGAGGTGAAACCCCAGCGGGCCCAGTTGTCGAGCACCTTCTGTTTGACCGGTGCGGGATAGTTCTGCTCGAAGGACATCACCCGCTTTGCCGGGCGCCCTACCCGGTCGGCGTTCTCCAGGCAGGCGTAGATCACCAGCGAGCTACCTCGGTTCTCGGCGAGTTCGCGGCTGACATGGTAGGACTCGATGCCGTCCCCGAACGCATGCAGCTCGGGAAAGTAGTAAGTGGTGAACGTCGGATGGTTGCGGGAGGCAAACGCCCACACCACCTGTTGTACGTCCGAGGGGTCGATGTCCTCCCCTACCACCAGGATCTTGGTCACCGTGTCGCCGGCGTGCTGCGTCCAGAAGGTGGTGCCGATGCGCTTCATGAACTCGTCGAGTGTCCAACCGGTACGCTGGTGCCAATCGGTGGGCACCCGGACCACGAACCACAGGATCGCCGATTCGAACAGATAGATGCCGTCGATGACGGGCAGCCCGGCCGCGCGCAGGGCGATCACCGAATCCGACGAGATGAAGAACCCCATGCTGACGTGGCAGTTGTCGATGGGAACACCAGGAATCGACATCGGCAGGATCGGGCGGTCCCGGAACGTGACACACGTGACCTTCTGCCGCGGGAACGAGGTGGTCTCGTCGGGGAGGTAGCCGGGGTACTCGCCGAACGGGCCCTCGGGTTCGCTGGTGCCGAACTCGACGATGCCTTCGATCACGATCTCGGCATCGGCCGGAACCAGGATGCCGCTGGTTTCGCATTGGACCATGTCGAGAGGTTCGTCGAGCAGGGCGCTGGCCACGTCGTATTCGTCGACCCAGGCCGGGATGCGCGATGCGGCCTGCGTGGCGGCCACCGGACTGACGCCCAGCGCGCACGCCCACGGCATGTCCCGCTGTTGTTCGCGCCACATCGACCAGATCATGCCGTTGTGCTGTTTGGGCCACCACTGGCCCGTCATCGTTTGTGCGTCCAGGATGACCGCGCGGTTGGTGGACCAGTTGGTCCAGCGGCCGTCCGGGGTCTGGGTGATGTTCAGGCCCGCCGTCTGCAGGTAGCGGCCGCCGTCACCGTCGTGGGCCAACGGCGCGGGGATGCGGTTGAGGTCGATCTGGTCACCCACCCACCTGTTCTGTTTGCACGGCGCCTCCGAAGCCTCGACGATTCGCGGCGGGTGCGCGGCGCCGTTCTGTTTGGCCTCGATATAGGCCGCCTGGATGTCCATCAACGGTGTCTCGGGTGGTAGACCCAGCATGACGGCCAGCCGCCGCCAGGGCTGCCCGGGGAACGAGCTCTTCCCCATCCCCCAGTCCGCGGCCCGAAAGCCCGGCGCGGCATCCTTGACGACGTTGAAAACGGGCATGGGTGCACATGTTTCGGCCGCATGCCGGAAGATCGCGCCCATCTCCAGGTTCCAGTCGACCTCGTCGTCGATCTCGACGAGCTCACCCATCTCCTTCATCAGGGCCAGGTACTGCCGGTAGCTGCGGGGGATCTTCGCGCGGTCGACGCGTGCGGGCACGGTGTCTCCTGTCCTAGGCCCCGACCCAGCGGGGAAAGAGGTCATGGGCCAGTTCGATATCGGCGAGGTCGCAGACGCGATTGACGGTCTGGTCGACGATCTCGTCCACCGAGCTGGGCCGGTGGTAGAACGCCGGCGTCGCGGGCATGATGACCGCCCCCGCCTCGGCCAGCAGGGTGAGCATGCGCAGATGCCCCACATGTAACGGTGTTTCGCGCACCAGCAACACCAGCCGGCGGCGCTCCTTGAGCGCGACATCGGCGGCGCGCGACAGCAGGTTGTCGGTGTAGGACGTCGCGATACCGGCCGCGGTTTTGATCGAGCACGGCGCCACGATCATCGCGTGGATACGGAACGATCCGGATGAGATGGACGCCCCGACATCGGTGTTCCGGTGCACCACATCGGCAAGATCCTCGACTTCGCTTGACGCACTGTCCGTCTCGGTTGCCAACGTACGTTTGGCCGCCGAGGACATCACGAGATGCGTTTCGATATCGGGTTGGCTGCGCAGTACCTGAAGGAGTCGGATGCCATAGGCAACGCCGCTGGCGCCGGACATCCCTACGACCACTCTGCGCGTCACAATAGGCTCCCGTGTTCCCCGCGAGCGGGTGCACTCATCGGTGTCGAGAAGTCTGCGATGCGCGATGATGCGGCGTCCAATAGAAAACACCACCGGTCGGCATCGGGTTCTCCGATGGCAGGCGCACAGTCATCGGATTTTCCTATCCGACCATCGTGAAACCCTATTGGACGCAAGTTGTTTCGGTCACTCAGGCTTGACGGCAAACCGGCTCGAATGGAGAGTGTCCTTGATGCCTATCCCCTCCGTCGTGCTCGTGCACGGCGCTTTCGCCGATGCGTCGACCTTCCAGCCCGTCACCAAGGCACTGCTGGAGGCGGGTATCCCCGTCACCGCGGCCGCCGTTCCCAACCGCGGTCTCATCAGCGACGCCGCAGCGGTCCGCGCCGTGGTGACCGCGATCGACGGTCCGGTGCTGCTGGTCGGTCACTCCTACGGTGGCGCGGTGATCACCGAGGCCGGCAGCGCCGACAATGTCGTGGCCCTGCTCTACCTCGCGGGTTACGCCTTGGCCGAAGGCGAAAGCTTGGCTGAGATGCAGGGCAGATTCCCCGATTCGGAGCTACCGGCCGCATTGCTCCAGGCACCATATCCGCCGACTGCGAGCGCCCCCGGCGGCATCGACTTCACCGTCGACGCCGCCAGATTCGCCGATATCCTGGCCGCCGACGTCGACCCGGCGCTGGCCTCGGTGCTCGCCGTGTCGCAACGCCCGTTGGCCGGTGTCGCGTTCGACGAGCCGGCCACCACCGCAGCCTGGCGCGACCGGCCCACCTGGGGGGTGCTCTGCCGCTCGGACCGGGGTTTACGGCCCGAGGTGCAGCGGTTCGGTTATGAACGGGCCGGCGCCGCCATCCGCGAGGTCGACTCGTCGCACCTGGTGATGCTGTCGCAACCGGCGTTCGTGATCGACACCATCCGTGAAATCCTCGTCGCGCTCGGCTGAGCCACTCCGGCAACCACCGGAGTGGCTTCAGGATGCTCCTATCGGGCATTGTTTCCCCACATGGAGTTGAGAACACTGGAGTACTTCATCGCGGTCGCCGAGGAGGGTTCGTTCACCAGGGCCGCGCAGAAGTGCTTCGTGACCCAACCGTCGATCAGCGCACAGATCCAGGCGCTGGAACGGGAACTGGGTGAGGCACTGTTCGATCGCACCCAGCGCAGCACCGTGCTGACCGACGGCGGCAAACTGCTGCTGCCGTATGCCCGGCAATGTGTGACCGCAGCCAACGACGCCAAGGCGGAGTTTTCCGCGCGGGCCGGCCTGTTGCGGGGCGAGTTTCGGATCGGCACCGGTGGCGGCGTGGAGCACACCACCGTTCCGCACTTGCTGGGCGCGCTCCGCGCGAAGTACCCCGGCATCGATATCGAGGTCGCGGAGGCGCCCAGCCGGCCATTGCTGGACATGGTGCTACAGAACCAGTTGCACGCAGCGGTCATCGCGCGCCCGGTCGATCCGCTGCCGTCGACGATCACCGCGGCGCCGATGTTCAGCGACCACATCGTCGCGGTCTACGACCCGGCGGTGTACCCGCTGGGCGACGTCGACCCGGTGCCGATGGGCGATCTCGCGCCATATCCGATCATCACCTATCCCCGCACCAGCGCGTTGCGCGCCGGGATCGACCGGGCGGCGGCCGCGGCTGGGGTGGCGCTGCGGGCCAACTATGCCGCCAACGACGTGCGGCTGCAGGTCGCGTTTGCCGGCAAGGGTCTCGGCATCGCGCTCAGTGTTCGCTCCGACCCCGCCCTCCTCGGTACCGGCTTGACTATCCGAGGTATCGATCCCGTCATCGAGTTCGAGAAGATCTTGGTGTGGCGCAACGATATTCCCGCCTCCGCCGTGTTGCGGGCATTCCTGGAACTGCGTCACGACACGACCAGCTGACCGGCTCCTGCACCGAGAGGACCCTATGACCGACCAGCCCGCCATCCGCAGCGCGCAGCGGATCGTCGACGTGCTCACCGCCTACGGCGTCCCGTATGTCTTCGGCGTGCCCGGCGCCAAGATCGATGCCGTCTACGACGCCCTGGCCGACGGTGGGCCCGAGGTCGTGGTGTGCCGACACGAACAGAACGCCGCATTCATGGCCGGCGCCATCGGCCGACTCACGGGTCGGCCCGGCGTCGTGGTAGTCACCTCCGGTCCGGGTACCACCAACCTGGCCACCGGGCTCCTCACCGCCAACACCGAGCAGGATCCCATCGTGGCCCTGTGCGGCGCGGTGGCCCGTACCGATCGGCTCAAGCGCACCCACCAGTCGATGGATGCGGCAGCGTTTCTCGCCTCGGTGACCAAGTACACCGGTGAAGTCAACCATCCCGACAACGCCGCCGAGGCCACCGTGAACGCTTTCCGCGCTGCGTTGACCGAACCGCAGGGAGCGGCTGCCCTGGTCTTACCCGCCGATGTGCTCAGCACTCCCACGGCAGCCGCCCCGACGGCACCACACCCGCTGCCGACCCTCGCCGGCGCGCCCCTGGAGGCGATCCGGTCTGCGGCGGCAACCATTCGCGGCGCCCGTCGGCCCACCCTGCTCGTCGGCAGCCGCGGCGCGGATCCGCACGCCTGCGCCGCACTACGTGATCTGGTCGGGTCCACCGGACTGCCCGTCGTCGAAACCTTCCAGGCGGCCGGCGTGATCTCCCGTGAGCTCGAGCAGCACTACCTGGGCCGGATCGGCCTGTTCCGCAATCAGCCCGGTGATCTCCTGGTCGCGCAGGCTGACGTGCTCATCACCGTCGGCTACGACGCCGTCGAATACGACCCCGCCCTGTGGAACCACGATCCCCGGCGCCCCGTGGTGCACATCGATTCCCTGCCCGCCGATATCGACAATCACTACCAGCCCGCCGCGGAACTGCGCGGCGACATCGCGGGCACCCTGGTCGAACTCACCAGGCTGCTGTCCGGACTCACGCTGCAACCGGACTTCACCGAGGACATCGCCCGGCATCGCCGCGCCCTGGCGAATATCGACACCACCGAATGTGCCCTGCCCACCGACGGATCGGGACTCAACCCCACGGCCGTGGTACTGGCCTTGCGTGCTCAGCTCGACGACGAGGCCACCATCGCCTGCGATATCGGTTCGGTGTACATCTACATGGCCCGCCACTTCCGGGTCTATCAACCACGGCGACTGCTGTTTTCCAACGGCCAGCAGACCCTCGGCGTCGCGCTGCCCTGGGCGATGGCCGCGGCCATGGTCCGTCCCGGCACCCAGGTGGTGTCCATCTCCGGCGACGGGGGATTCTTGTTCTCGGCTCAGGAGCTGGAGACAGCGGCCCGGCTGGGCCTCGATTTCACCCATATCATCTTGCGCGACAACAGCTATGACATGGTCGGCTTCCAGGAGATGCTGAAGTATGGCCGTAAGTCCGGTGTCCAGTTGGGTGATTACGATGTCACCGCCTACGCGGCCGCGTTCGGCGCGCGCGGATACCGGGTCGACTCGCTCGACGGATTCGGGGCGGCGTTGACCAGTGCACTGGCCGAGCGTGGTCCGTCCGTGATCGACGTGCCGGTCGACTACAGCCGCAACACCGCACTGGCCGCCGAGCTTCACGACGGGATGTTCGAGTGACCGACCGACCTGGAGGATGAGGACATGAGCACCGGCCATTCCCGGTTCGAGCATCTCGCCGCGTGGGTGCGGCGGATGGCGATGCACCGCCCCGAGACCCCTGAGGTCTATCAGTCCTCCACCATCAGCGCGTTGCTCGACGGCGTCTACGACGGTGACATCACCATCGCAGAACTGTTGCGCCACGGCGATTTCGGTCTCGGGACCTTCGACCGGCTCGACGGCGAGATGGTGATTCTCGACGGGGTCTGCTACCACTTACGGGCCGACGGCAGCGCCAGCCGGGCCGAGCCCGACGATCGCACCCCGTTCGCCGCCGTCACCTGGTTTCGCGCGCAGACCACCCTCACCGTCGACACCGCCACCGACCGTGCGGCGGTGTTCGCGCTGATCGACTCGGCCGTCAGCAGTCCCAATCTGATCCACGCCATCGCGATCACCGGCTCGTTCGACACGGTGCGCACCCGGACCGTAGCCGCGCAGACACGCCCCTACCCACCGCTCGCCGAGGTCAGCGACCATCAGGCCGAGATGGTGTTCGCACCGGTCGCCGGCACCATAATCGGCTTCCGCACACCGGATTTCGAGCAGGGCATCGCGGTCGCCGGCTATCACCTGCACTTTCTGAACGACACCCACACCGGCGGCGGGCACGTCCTGGAGTTCGCGCTGCGCAGCGGGCGCATCGCGATCAGCACCGCCTCCGAATTGCATCTGCGACTGCCCACCACGGGCGCCTTCCTGACCGCCGAGCTCGACGGTGGAGACATCGGGGCACAGATCCGGCATGCCGAGGGCGGTGGCTGACCCGCCGCGGATCAGACCCGGCCGTAGGCCGGTTGCCACATCGCCGACGCGATGGCGTCCGCAGGGTTGTCGTGGGCCCGGCGCGCCACGCCGTCGGCATGCGCGGCGACATAGACCGCCTCGGCGACGGTCGCCGACACCTGGCGAATCTCACGGACGTCGGGCAGCATCGCCGCACCCGGGGTGTCGATGTCGACATGTTCGGCGACGGCCTTGCCCGCGGCGAAAAGCATGCCGTCGGTGACCCGGGTGGCGCCGGATACGGTGACCCCCAGCCCCAAGCCCGGGAACACCAGGAAGTTGTTCGCCTGGCCAAAGTGGTAGGTGACCCCGCCGAAATCGACAGGTGCCGAGGGGATTCCCGCCGCGATGAGGGCAGTTCCGCCGGACCACCGGATGATGTCGGCGGGCAAGCCCTCGATGCGCGAGGTGGGATTGGAGATGGGGAACACCATCGGCCGCGGCGTGACAGCGCAGAGCTGCTCGATGACCTGCTGGTCGAAGGCACCGTGCACGGTGGAGGCGCCCAACAGGATGGTGGGTGTCGCCATGGCGATGGTGTGCACCAGGTCGACACCGGTGCCAGGCGGCACCCCGAGCCTTTCGCGGTTCTTCAGGTACGGCGCCTGGAATTCCCGCAGCCCGTCGCTGTCCTCGAACAACAGCCCCGGCCGGTCCACCAACCAAATGTTGGCGCGGGCCTGCTCGGGGCTGGCGCCATCGGCGATCATGGCGTCGCACAGCTTGTCGGCGATGCCCACACCGGCGGTCCCGGCCCCGAACACGATCATCGTCTGGTCCTTGATCGCACCGCCGGTCACCTTCAACCCCGAGTAGATAGCGGCCATCACCACGGCGCCGGTGCCCTGTACATCGTCGTTGAAGATGGGATAGTCCGCGCCATAGCTGTCCAAGATGCGGCGAGCATTGCCGGGTCCGAAATCCTCGAAGTGCAACAACGCCTTCGGGAACCGCCGGTGCGCGGTTTCGATATAGCGGCGGATGAAGTCGTCGTATTGGGCGCCGCGCACTCTCGGATGCTTGTTGCCCAAATAGAACGGGTCGTCGCGCAGACGCTCGTTGTCGGTACCGACGTCGAGGTTGACTGCAAGCGTGCGGGCTGGGTCGATTCCCGCACCGGCGGAGTAGATGGCCAGTTTCCCCACCGCGATCTGCATGCCGTTGACCCCCCAGTCACCGATACCGAGAATCTGTTCGGCATCGCTGCAGACGATGAGATCCACGTCCTCCGACCCGAGGCCGAAAGTGTCGAACGTGGAGTCGATCTCGTCGGGATGATCGATGGACAGATAGGCGCCGCGTTGGCCGCGGTATTCGTCAGAATAGGACTCGATGGCATCGCCGACGGTCGGGGCGTAGACCACCGGGACCAGTTCGGCGAGATGATCCATGATGACGCGGTAGTACAAGGTCTCGTTGCGATTGTGCATCTGCTCGAGCAGCAAGTTGCGTGCCAGGTCTGTGGGCAGTTCACCCAGCTGGTGCCAAAGCCGTTGGGACTGCTGCTCCAAGCTCAACACCCCGGCGGGCAGCCGCCCGGTGAGACCCATCCGAAGTCGTTCGTCGCGGGTGAACGCCGTCCCGCGGTTGAGCACCGGATTGGCCAGCGCCTCGGGGATACGGGGGAACACCGACGATGTCATGGCAGCTCCTATCGGCAAGGGGGACAAGGGCGTCACGCCCAGCGCCCGGTTCTTCCCCACCTTCGCGTGAAAGGCCCGCGGGTGTCCAATACCTGTTCACCCGCAAGGCCATAGGCGTCGCCTATGTAGCGCGCATCCGCCGCTCCAGGATGCCGTCGCGCACCCGGGTCGGCAGGGCCAAACCGATTGCCATGCACGCCACGATTGCGCCGGCGGTCACCCCGTCGACGGCGACGTCGAGCAGCAACTGCTGATCGGGGGCGGTGCTCAGTGCGATCAGACCGGCGACCATCCGGAACACGTACATCCCGGGCACCAGAGCCACCACCGACGCGAAACCGATTGCGGCGAAAGGTATGTGAAATCGATAGGCGATGGGCGTGAGAACAGCACCGACCAGCAGACAGGAGGCCAGCGCGGCCACCGGCAGACCGGCATGCCCACAGGCGATGGCGGCCCAGTGCACGGCGTGGGCGGCCATACCGACCACGATCGGCCAGCCCAGCAATCGGTACGGCATGGCGAAGAACACCGGATAGCAGGCCGCAGCCACCCCGGCGGCCAGCACGTCGGCCCACAGCGGTACGTCGGTGGCCGGTGAGCTCAGCGGCAAGGTCTGCCCGCCCAGGGCCAGCCCGAGCACCAGGCCCGCCGCGATGGTGGCCAGCACCAGCGCCGAGAAGGCCAGCCGAGCCAGCGCCAGCGGTATCCGCAGCGCCAGCAGATCCATCGCACCGACCAGGACCTGCGGTCCGGGCACCAGCACCATGGCCGGGCAGACCGCGATGAGTCCGATGGCTGCCGCGTGGCCGAGATGTGCGGCGACCGCACCGGCGATCCCGGCGAGCAGCGCAGCGCCGAAAGCCTGGCCCAGCACGCCGGCCCCCAGTCGGGCCACCACCCGGCGCAGTACGCCGCCGATCCCGGCGACCGTCGCCACCACCGCGACCACCAGTGGATCACCCGCGCCGAAGATCACCGCGAGGGCGCCCGCCCCGGCGGCACACGCCAGGGCGAACGCCGGCGTGCCGGATATCGGCAGCCGTTCGGCGGCGGCCAGAGCGGGCTCGAGCTCTTCGGGGCGCACCCCGCGATGCTCGGCCTCGTCGATGACACGCATCAGCGCGGCCACCCGCCGCATGTTCACCCCGGTAGGTTGCGCCGCCGCGGTGATCGCCTGCGCCCCACCTCGACCGGGGTCGTAGACGGTCACCGCACCCCAGCCCGGCAGCACGACGGCGGGCTGGCCCAGCCCGCGGCTGAGACGTTGCGCCGCGAGCAGGGTCATGCCGGTCGACTGACCGTTGGCGTGCAGCAACGTCGCTGCCCGCAGAATGACGCCGAGTGCCCTGGTGCCGTCCTCGCCCACCGGTCGATCATGTCCGACGGCGGGGCTGCTGTCGTGCCGTTCGGGCTCAGGCACCGGCCACGCCGTCACCGATCATGTCCGCGGGACGCACGATGGCGTCGAATTGTTCGGCGGTGACCTTGCCCGAGGCCAGTGCGGCGTCGCGCAGCGTGACATCGCGGGCGACGGCGTCCTCGGCGATGTGCGCGGCGTTCTGATAGCCGATGACCGGGCTGAGCGCGGTGACCAACATGGCGCTGGTGGCCACGTAGCGCTCGATGCGTTCGGTGTTCAGCGTGGTGCCCTGCACCGAGTACTCGAGGAACTTGCCGCAGCCGTCGGCCAAGATGCGCACCGAGTGCAACACGTTGTTGATGATCACCGGCCGCATGGCGTTGAGCTCGAAATTGCCTTGCGAGCCCGCCAGCGCGACGGCGGTGTCGTTGCCGATCACCTGGATGGCGATCATGACGAGCGCTTCGCACTGGGTCGGATTGACCTTGCCGGGCATGATCGACGATCCCGGTTCGTTGGCGGGAAGGACGAGTTCGCCCAAACCACAGCGCGGCCCAGAAGCCAGCCAACGCATATCGTTGGCGATCTTCATCAACGCCACTGCCAACCCCCGCACCGCGGCGTGCGCGCGCACCATGGCGTCCAGTGATCCCAGGGCGGCGAACTTGTTGGGGGCCGTCACGTACGGCTTGCCGGTCAGTTCGGCCAGTGTCGCAGCGACGTCGCGGCCGAACCCGGGCTGGGCGTTGAGGCCGGTGCCGACGGCGGTACCGCCGACAGCCAGTTCCAGCAGGCCGGTCCTGGCCCGTCCGAGATCGTCCAGGCACGCCTGCAACTGGGCGGCCCACCCGGACCATTCCTGACCGACGCTGAGCGGTACCGCGTCCTCCAGATGAGTCCGGCCGATCTTCACGACACTGTTCCATTGCGCGCTCTTGGCGGCGATCTCGTCGTGCAGTGCCCGCACCCGGGGGATCAGATGATCGTCGATGGCAGCCAGGGTCGCGATGTGCATCGCGGTGGGGAAAGTGTCGTTGCTGCTCTGCCCCATGTTCACATGGTCGTTGGGGCCCACCGGAACCTGACTGCCCAGACGTCCGCCGAGTAGTTGGATGGCGCGGTTGGACAGCACCTCGTTGACATTCATATTGCTCTGGGTGCCCGACCCGGTCTGCCACACGAACAGCGGGAAGTGGTCGTCGAGTTTGCCGGCGATGGCTTCTTCGGCGGCCTGCACGATCACCCGTGCCCGCCACGGCTCCAGCCGGCCCGCCTTCTCGTTGACCAGGGCACAGGCCTTTTTGACCAGTCCGTAGGCTCGGTAGACCTCCAGTGGCATGTGGTCGTTGCCGATGGCGAAGTGCTGCAAGGAGCGCTGCGTCTGGGCACCCCAGTACTTGTCGGCGGGAACGTCGACCGTGCCGAGGCTGTCGAACTCACTGCGGACTCCGCTCGCGGAGATGCCGATCGGCGTGTCGGTATAGGTCGGCGGCGAATCGGGATCGTCGATGGCCACGTCATGTTCTCCTGTCCAGGGCGAGGCTCTTTGGTACCACGAGGCTGTGGCTACCACAGCGGTTGGCTACCACACTGTCCAATGCCGGCACAGGTGTCCAATACCAGTCCACGCGGGCCACCATAGGCAAGTCCTATCACCGACCGGACTTTCGGCCATACAGCCCATGCCGCCATGTATGGTCGGCTCCCATGAACGGCGTGAGCTTCAACCTGTCCTCCGTTTTCGGCACGGTCGCCGCCGCGGTGCCCGAGCAGACGTTCCTCGTCTGGCGCGACCGCCGGTTCAGTTATGCCGAGTTCGACCGGCGCGTCGACGGCTTCGCGAACTTCCTGGTGACCGCCGGGCTGGGCGTGCATGCCGAACGCGGCGCGCTGGCCGGCCACCAGTCCGGCCAGGACCATCTCGGCATTTACCTGCGCAACGGCAACGAGTACCTCGAATCGATGATCGGCGGTTATCGCGCTCGGGTGGCCCCGTACAACGTCAGCTTCCGCTACGTCGAGGACGAGTTGATCTACCTGCTCAACGATTCGAAGGCGCGCGCCCTGGTCTACAACGCCGAATTCGCGCCCCGGGTGGCCGCCATCCGCGACCGCGCTCCGGACCTGCAGGTGCTCGTCCAGGTGGCCGACGACTCCGGTCACGCCCTGCTGCCGGGTGCGGTGGACTACGAAGCGGCCGTCGCCACGCCCACCCCGCCCGGTGGCCTGCCCGCCACCTCCGGTGACGACCTGTACATCCTGTACACCGGCGGCACCACCGGCATGCCCAAGGGCGTGTTGTGGCGCCAGCACGACATCTTCCTGTCATCCATGGGCGGGCGCCCCTTCGGCAGCGACCATGCCCTGGCGTCCTACGAAGAACTCGCCGAGAAGGCGCGCTCGGCCGGTGGCGCCATGTCGATGCTGATGATTCCGCCGTTCATGCACGGCGCCGCGCAGTGGGCGGCCTACAACGCCATCACGATGGGCGGCAAGCTCGTCATTCCCGACGACGTGGAACGGCTGCGCCCCGCCGACGTACTGCGCCTGGCCGAACGTGAACGCGTGCTGAGCATTCCGGTGGTGGGCGACGCCGTGGCCCGGCCACTTGTCGATGAAATCGAAAATGGCGCCTACGACCTGTCCGGGCTGTTCACCGTCTCCAATGGCGGCGCGGCGCTGTCCCCCACCGTCCGCACGCGGCTGCTCAAGGCCCTGCCACACATCATGCTGCTCGACGCAGTGGGCGCCTCGGAATCGGGCGCCCAGATGAGCACCTTCACGTCGGCCGCCGATGCGCAGCCCGCTGCTGGATCCGATGCGCAGCCCGCTGCGGGGCCCGATGCGCAGCCCGCTGCGGTCTTCACCCCGCAACCCGACACCGCCGTCGTCGCCGCGGATTTCAGCCGTGTCTTGTCGCCAGGGGAAGGATCAGGCTGGCTGGCCCGCCGCGACCTGATCCCGCTGGGATACCTCGGGGACGCCGAGAAGACCGCCCGTACCTTCCCGACCATCGACGGCGTGCGCTGGTCGGTGCCCGGCGACCGGGCAAATGTGTTGCCCGACGGCCGGATCGAACTCCTCGGCCGCGACTCGGTGACCATCAACTCCGGGGGCGAGAAGATCTTCGTCGAAGAGGTCGAGCGCGCCATCGCCGCCCACCCCGCCGTGTACGACGTCGTGGTGGTGGGCCGTCCGTCCGAACGCTGGGGCAACGAGGTGGTGGCCATCGTCCAAATCGCCGAGGGCGCCACGGCCTCCGACAAGGAGCTGGCCGAGGTATGCGGACGTACCGTCGCCCGATACAAGGTCCCCAAGGCGTTCATCCGGCAGCCCAAGATCATGCGCTCCCCGGCGGGCAAGGCGGACTACCGCTGGGCCAAGACGGTGGCCACGGATGCCGCCGCGACCCCTTCCTGACCCGTCAGCCCAGCACCCCTGTCAGATAGGTGATGTCACCGAACGGTGCCAGGCCGTCGACCGGATCCGGCAATCCGTACTCCGCGTACAGCTCGGAACTCTTGCGCAGCCGGACATCCCAACCGCGGTCGGCGAGAAACGCGGCGGACTCGGTGCGCTCACCGGCATAGAACAGGTCGGCGATATCGATCTGGCCGACGGCGTCGAATCCGTCGACACCGTTGTCGCGCCACTGTTGCTGCGCCGTGCTCAGCTGTTCCGACATCGCCTGCAGTTCTTCGGCCGTGATGGTCCCGGTGTTCTCGGCGGCGATGCGGCTACCCGCGGCGCTGAGACCGGTGATGTTGTCCAACAACCGATCCTGGGCCTCCGGCGGCAGGTAGACCAACAGCCCTTCGGCGATCCACGCGGTCGGCCGGGTCGGATCGAAACCTGCGGCACGCAGGGCCGCCGGCCAGTCGTCGCGCAGGTCGATGCCGATGGGCCGGTGTTCGACGGCGGGAACCGCACCTTGGTCGGCCAGTACGCCGGTCTTGAACTCGACGACCTGCGGCTGGTCGAGTTCGTAGACGACCGTGTCCGCCGGCCACCGCAGCCGGTAGGCCCTGGCGTCCAGGCCGGAGGCCAGGATCACCATCTGGCGGATGCCCGCGGCAGCGGCATCGGTGAAGAAATCGTCGAAATACTTTGTGCGCGCGGCGATACCGTCCGACATCCGCTGCACATCGAACGCCGTGCCCGCCGCGGCGCCGGTCTCCCCGCGCGCGAACCGAGTGAAGGCGTCCACACCCACCGCCGAGACCAACGGCTCGGCGTAGGGGTCGTAGATCAGGGGTCGCGGACCGCGCGTGGCCACCGCCCGCTGCATGGCCACCACCGTCGCGGTGGCGCCGACGCTGGAGGCCAGATCCCAGGTGTCATTGTCAGTGCGTGCCATAGTTAGACACACTACGCTTATGTGCGGGGCGTCGGTCCTGCGTCCACCAGCCGCCGAAATGCACATTTGGGCGGGAAAGTGCGAGTGGGACCCGCCATTTCGTCGATTTCGGTGCAGAAAAAATCAGGGTGCCGGTGCCGGTGCCGGCGGCGGGAAGAGCGAGTTGATGGCCGACTGAATCGGATCCACCGGCGCCGGAGCGGGAGCCGGCGGGGCTTGGGGCAGCTCAGTAGCCGGGGTAACCGCGGCCGGCGCGGGCGCCACCGCAGAAGGTGCCGGTGCCACCGCAGCAGGTGCCGGGGCCACCTCGGCGGGGACCGCAGCGGGGGCCGGGCCGGGCAGCGGCCCGGTGCCCTGCTCCAGCGGCAGCGGGGCCGACGGTGTCACCGCGGGAACCGGAGCGGCCGGCGCCTGCTCAGGCGCCTGCTGCTGCGGGATCTCGACGGGAATGACCGGGAACTCGGCGGGCTGGCCGGCGTTCAGCGGCATGATCGGTTCGGAGTACACCGGCGCCGGCGCTTCGGCGGGCTCGGGATCCGCCTGCTCCGGCACGACCATCTCCTGCGCGGGCGGAGCCGGGACAGGCACCGAACTGACGATCTGCGAGGTCCCCGCGGCCGGACTGACCGGCTGATGCCCCGTCGACAGTGGCGCGGGCCCGTCGGGTCCACCGAACTGCGAACCGACCGCCAGCAGTCCGACCACCGCGGCGATCGCGGCGGCGCCGGCCATCGACGCGAGCCGCGCCGGTGGAGCATCCTTCACCCAGCCGCGCAGCCGATGCACCGCCCCGCCGGCCGAACAGGCGGGCACGACGTTGGTCGCCACCGCCTTGGCCGCGTCGTAGGCCGGGGTGAACCGGGTGGTCGGAAGTTCGGGGGGCAACGGCACCGCCACCGTGGCGGCGTCGTCCAGGTCGGGATCGGACTCCATCGGCTCCACATCGACGTCGAGCAGCACCGTCAAATCGGCCTCGGTCAATGTCACCGCTCGGGCGGCCGCCGTGTGGGCGGCGCTGTCCGACGGTGCCGCGGCGGCATTCGGCAACGGCACCGAGCGGACGTCGGCGTAGCCGGCTTCTTTGAGGGCGGCGATCAACTGCGTGGCCTGGGCGGCCACGTCATCGCTCCAGGTGACGCCGATCGACTCCACCTCGTGACCGCTGGCGGTGGCAATGGATTCCGCACCACGGACCGCAGCCAAACCACGTAACCGCAGGTCATCAACCGTTTCGACGGCGAAAGAATCATCGTCGAGGGTGACCGATTCCGGTGCCGCGCCGTCGACCAGAACCCAGCCGACACCGGCCGAAGTCACCGACAGCCCCAGTACCGCCTTCACCCCTGACCCAACTCCTGTCCCGTTAGTCACTGCGGCGCGTCGTCAACCGCGCCGAGCATAGTTTGCTCGCTTATGGACGGCATCTCGGCAAAACAGCCCGAATCGATGTCGTACTGGGATCATCGACTCCGCGGCACACCGCGTTACCTGCGGGTTACCCACCCGCGCCGCTGCCCAAGCAGCCCCGTCCGGCACCAGAAGTTCACCGCCCGGCCATCGGCGCGTCGGGGAGTTCAGAACGGATTGCCCGCGCCCTCCGACGCGAGCATGCGCCGCAGTTCGGCACGGGCGAGTCGGTGACGGAACGCTCCGGCGTGCGAGGCATCCCCCGCGTCGTGCATGACGTCGGTGATCCACACCGCGCCGGTCTGGGCATCCCAGGTGTGGCGCAGACAGGTCTCGGAGTAGCTCGCCAGCGGCTCAGGATCGCCGTCGTTGATCGTGCGGCTCACCGCCCGGGCGAACAGATCGGCGTCGTGCAGGGCAAGGCTCATACCCTTGGCACTCATCGGCGAAACGATGTGCGCCGCGTCGCCCAGCAGGAACAGCCTGCCGAAGCTCATCGGGCTGTAGACGACACCACGCAAAGGCACCAGTTGCCGATCGGTGATGGGCCCGGCCGGCACCGGCCTGCCGAACCGCGCTTCCAGTTCGCTCCAGATCCGGGTGTCCGGCCAGTGCTCGAGGGTGTCGGTCAGCGGGCACTGGAGATAGAACCGGCTCTGACCGGCGCCACGGGTGATGTGCGCGGCGAAGCCGCGACGGTGCACCGCCATCACCGCGGGTGGGTCGGCGGGAACGTCGGCGAGTACGGCCAGCCAGGCGAACCCGTGCTCGTGCGCATACCGGGTGAGCACACCCGCCGGGATGGCCGTCCGGCTCACCCCGCGGTCACCGTCGCAGCCGGCCACATACTCGCACCCGATCCGGCGGGACACCCCGTCGGCGTCGCGGTAGTGCACCGATGGCCGGACGCCGTCGATCCCGTCGATGGCGACGTCGGCCGCGCCGAAGCGCAGATCGCCGCCGTTTCGCAGGAACGTCGCGATGAGGTTGCGCACCAGCACCTGCTGTGGGCAGAACACCCCGGGCTCGTCATCGCCGAACGCCCAAGGCCGCGGCCTGCCGTCGATGTACAACGGCATGATCTCCGGTTCGGCGGAGTGGCTGACAGCGTCGCCCACCACCTCGCGCAGGTCCCAGTCGTCGAGAATCCGCACCCCCCGGCCGTCCAGTGATCCCGCACACTGCCGGCCCTCGACGTGGTCGCGGCTGCACCGTTCCACGATCACACAGTCGATCCCGTTGCGTAACAGGAAGTTACCCAGTGCCAGCCCGGCGACCCCGGCGCCGATCACCGCCACGGTGGTGTCGTTCGACATGTGCATGGTGCTGCTCCTCGTCATGTGCGGCTCGCTGCCGAACACCACTGTCACCGCAGCGAGGTCACCCGGCCCACCGCCGAGCGGACAGCCGATACCGCTAAGTCGCCAGATCCGCCTGATAGCGGCCCGGGGTCTGGCCGACCAGGGCGCTGAAGGCCTCGATGAAGCTGGTGGGGTTGGCCCAGCCGCAGGCGATGGCGGTGTCGGTCACCGACCGGCCTTCGGTGAGGTAGAGCAGCGCCTGGTGAATGCGCAGTATCGTGCGCCACCGCTGAAATCCCATGCCCAGTTCCTCGTCGAACAACCGGCTCAGGGTGCGGGCGCTCGCGCCGACCGCGCGCCCCAGCTGCTCGAGAGTGGTGGCTTGGGCGGGGTCTGCCCGCAACAGGTCGGTGACGGCGCGCAGTCTGTCATCGCGGGGCTCCGGCAGGTGCAGGGACTGATCGCCGGCCTCGGCCAATTCGTCGATCACCACCGCGCGCAGCCGTTGGTAGGAGGCGGCCTGTGGATCTTGCCGAGAGGTCAACGCCAGCAGCGCTTCTCGAAGCAACGGACTGACGGTGAACACCACGGGCCGCGCGGGCAGTGCGCCGCACAAGTCGCGGGGCAGCACGATGAGCCGAATATCGGTCTTGCCGTAGAAGCGGTGGGAGTGCACAAATTCCGGTGGTGTCCACGTCGCCCTGTTGGCCGGCGTCAGCCAGGTGCCGCGCTCGGTGGTGGTGGCGACGACGCCGGACGCGGCGTACACCAGCTGACCGTCAGCGTGCGCATGCGCGGCGATGCGGAAACCGTGGTCCAGCCAGCCCGCCCCATGCGCCACGTCGTCCGGCAGTTCCGGCACCCATGGGGCGGGTCGGCTGCTCACGTCACCGCCCGAATCCCGCCTTGCGCAGGGCGTCGGCCATCGAACCCGACGCCGGCTTGGCGTCCTGCCGGGCCCCGGTGCCGCCCCGGTTCTGGTTCCGCCGCTCCCCACCACTGGGCCGGCCCTGGCGCTCGGGCCGCTTGGCGGGGCGGGCCTGCGGATCGTCGTTGAGCCGCAACGTCAGTCCGATGCGCTGACGTTCGACGTCCACGTCGACCACCTTGACCCGGACCACCTGACCGGATTTGACCACCTCGTGCGGGTCGGAGACGAACCGGTCCGACATCGCCGACACGTGCACCAGGCCGTCCTGATGCACCCCGACGTCGACGAACGCGCCGAACGCCGCGACGTTGGTGACGACCCCTTCCAACACCATGCCGACCTTCAGGTCGGCGACCTTCTCCACCCCGGCGGCGAAGGTGGCGGTCGAGAAGGCCGGCCGGGGGTCACGGCCCGGCTTCTCCAACTCGCCAAGGATGTCGGTGACCGTGGGGATGCCGAAGCGGTCATCGGCGAACTCGGCGGGTTTGAGCGACCGCAGCGTCCGCGCGTCGCCGATCAGCTCACCGAGGGTGACACCGGCGCGGTCCAGGATGCGCCGCACTACCGGATAGGACTCGGGGTGCACGCCGGAGGCGTCCAGCGGGTCCTCGCCGCCGGTGATCCGCAGGAAGCCGGCGCACTGCTCGAAAGCCTTGGGGCCCAACCGGGGAACGTCCAGCAGGGCCTTGCGGCTCGGGAAAGCACCGGTCTTTTCCCGGTGCGCGACGATGGACTCGGCCAGCGACTCCGTCACGCCGGACACCCGCGACAGCAGCGGCACCGACGCCGTGTTCAGGTCGACACCGACCGCGTTCACCGCATCCTCGACCACGGCGTCCAGGCTGCGGGCAAGGGTGCCCGGAGTGATGTCGTGCTGGTACTGCCCGACACCGATGGACTTCGGGTCGATCTTGACCAGTTCGGCCAGCGGGTCCTGCAGCCGGCGCGCGATGGAGACCGCACCACGGATGGTGACGTCCAGCTCGGGCAGTTCGTGCGCGGCGTACGCCGACGCCGAGTACACCGACGCGCCGGCCTCACTCACCATGGCCTTGGTCGGCGGCTGCGCCCCGGCCGCCCGGATATCGGCGATGAGTTCGGTTGCCAGCGCGTCGGTTTCACGGGAGGCGGTGCCGTTGCCGATGGCGATCAGCTCGACCCCGTGGCGGGCCACCAGGGCCGCCAGGGTGGCCTTGGCGGTGTCCCATTGTTTCTGCGGCTGGTGCGGATAGATGGCGCAGTGGTCGACCACCTTGCCGGTGCGGTCGACCACCGCGACCTTGACCCCGGTCCGGAAGCCGGGATCCAGCCCGAGCGTGGTGCGGGTACCGGCGGGTGCGGCCAGCAGCAGATCCTTGAGGTTGCGGGCAAAGACCGCCACGGCCTGCTCTTCGGCCCGCTGCCGCAACTTGATTCGGGCGTCGACGGACGCCGAGATCATCAGTTTGGTGCGCCACGCCAGGCGCACGGTGGCGGCCAGCCAGGGCGTCGCCGGGCCCGTCGCCGCCATGTCGATACCGAGCGACTGCGCGATCCTGGCCTGATACACCTCGTCGTCCCCACCGTCGAAGGTCAGCGCCAGCGCCTCTTCCTTCTCCCCACGCAGCACGGCCAGCACCCGGTGCGACGGCATGTCCTCCAGCGGCTCGGCGAAGTCGAAATAGTCGCGGAACTTCTGTGCGGCAGCGTTTTTCGCGGTTTCATCCGACCACGCCCGGGTGCGCAGCGTGCCGTCGGCCCAGAATTTGGCGCGTACCTCCCCTACCAGCTCGGCGTCCTCGGCCGCCCGCTCGATGAGGATGTGCCGGGCACCGTCCAGGGCCGCGGCCGCGTCGGCGACGTCCTCGCCGACGAACTCCGCGGCGGCCTCCTCGGGCACCACCGACGGGTCGGCCAGCAGCCGGTCGGCCAGCGGCTCCAGGCCCGCTTCCCTGGCGATCTGCGCCTTGGTGCGCCGCTTCGGTTTGTACGGCAGGTAGATGTCCTCGATGCGGGCCTTGGTGTCGGCGGCCAGCAACGCGGCCTTCAACTCCTCGGTGAGCTTGCCCTGCTCCTCGATGGAGGCCAGCACCGCGTCACGGCGCTGATCCAGCTCACGCAGATACTGCAGGCGTTCCTCCAGCGTGCGCAGCTGACCGTCGTCCAGGCTTCCGGTGACCTCCTTGCGGTACCGCGCGATGAACGGCACCGTCGCACCCTCGTCGAGCAGCGCGACCGCGGCCGCGACCTGGCCTTCCGCGACGCCCAGTTCCTCAGCGAGACGGGTGTTTACAGATTTGACGGTGTGTACGGCGCTCTGACTCACGCGGTGGACCCTACCGAATGGCGGCGACAGGTCCGGGCAACACCGCTGCGAGCCGGGCCGTGGCGACCGCCACCAGGAAGACGCCCAGCGCGCTGTAGCCGGCGACCCCGCTCAGCCCGAACTTCGCCATCAGCAGCACCGCCACCCCCGCCGCGCAGACCAGCGCTCCGGCGGCCACCGACCGGGCACCGGTGGCGGTGGCCGGACGGTCCCACCACGGCAGCGGGCGGTGCTCCAACGGGGACAGCGCCACGAACAGCCCGGTCATCACCACCGCGAACACCCCCGCCCGCAACGCCAGCAGCCCCCAGAAACCGGCCGCGTGCACGTCGTAGGCGTCCAGCCCGACGGCGTGCAGGCCGAAGGTGGCCACCGCGATGGCCGGGATATGCCACAGGTAGAGCGTCATGGCACCACCGTTGCCGGTCGCGACCACGGTCCACACCCGGGGGCGTTGCGCCCACCGCCGGATCGGCCCTGCCACGGCGACGAACAGCAGCGACATCCAGGTGCAGTGCAGCGCCAGCAGCGTGGTCGGGGGTGACACATTGGACATCCGCTCGGTTCCGGTAACCACCAGGGACACCTCGTAGGGGCCGGTGATCGCCAGCACCACCTGTGCGGTCAATGCGATGGCCGCACCCGCCAGCGCGACGAGCGGCCGGATCAGCCCGCGGGCGTAGCCGACGCCGATCACCATCGGGATGAGCCAGACGACGACGAAGTTGGCCAGGCCGGCTTCCGGGTTGTCCAGCGCCAGACGCAGGGCGTCGAAAGCCGCGGCGACCAGGATCAGGCCGAGCACCACCGCCAGGGTGGCCCCCAGGCCGCGCAGCCGGGTCAGCGCCGGCACGAACGCCAGCACCACCAGGTAGACCCCTAGGAACCACAGCAGTGCCACGCATTCACGACCGAGGCCGGCGGCCGATTCGGCGCCGAGCACGACCCTCGCGACCACCAGCGCCGCGGTCCAGAACGCCAGATACCAGAACACCGGCCGGCACAGCCGCTGCGCCCTGGTGAACAGCCATGTGCCCCAAGGGGTTCGGCCGGGATGCCAGCCGTAGGCACCGGCGGCGCCACCGGCCAGGAAGAACAGCGGCATCACCTGCACCACCCAGGTGATGGGTGCCAGCGCCGGCAGCTCACCGAGGATGTTCCCGATCCGCAGCCCACCGTCGTCGATGGTGGCCAGCAGCAGCGCACTGTGGCCGAACATCACCACCACCAGGGCGGCGAGCCGAGCCACATCGATGGCCCGATCGCGGCCCGGGGTGGCGGCGTCGGAGAGCGGGGTCACGGGTTCGGTGAGCGCCATACGTCCAGCCTGCCCCAGATCGGGCGGTAGCGGATGAGTAGGACTACGCGACGTTGCCCTGGGAGAGCGAAGCGACGGGGCGAAATTCCCTCGGCGAGCGAAGCGACGGAAATGAGAGATTCAGGGCAGGGCGGCGATCAGCGGAGTGTCCACCCCGACGCGGCCGAGCCCGGCAGCGCCGCCGGGTGCGCCCAGCGGCTCGTCCCGGCCGGGCAGCACCTCGTCGAAGAACGCCGCGTTGTCGGCCAGGTGCGCCAGCTGGTCCTCAGGGACGTCGGTTTCGTAGAAGATGGCGTCCGCCTCGCAGGCGATCCGGCAGGCACCGCAGTCGACGCATTCGCCGGGGTTGATGTACATCGTGCGGGCGCCCTCGTAAATGCAGTCCACAGGGCATTCCGCGACGCATGACTTGTGCATGACGTCCACACAGGCGGTTCCGATCACGTAGGTCATACCGGAAACGCTACGAAGCGTCGGCTCGGCAATCACGTGCCGAAGGCACCCGGTCCAGCCGACCAAAGTCCTCACCTTCAAGGGACCAAAGTCCTCAATCGGCGGGCAGATCGGTGTGTCTCCGGGTGGCACCCCACAGTCCGACACCGATCCCGACGACCGCACCACCGAGACCGATGATCCGCTGCCCTCGGGTCAGGTCGTGGTGCACACTGACCCCGCCCAGCAGGTCGGCCGCGTCGGCGCCGCCGGAGGCCAGGAACCAGCCGCGGGTGTCGCGGCCGCGCAGCCCGGCAGTCAGCAGCAGCCCGCCGATCAACGCGTCGCGGTAGCCCATCGAGCGCAGCAGCAGGCGGGCCGACGGTCCCGGATCGTTGGGCTCACCCCACCATCGGTTGGCGCGCAGCGGATCGACCAGGAAGGAGACGCCGGAGGCGAGCCGGATGCCGCCGGCGACGAGCGCGGCGCGATCGATGGGCATGCTGGCAGCATAAAACGCAGGTGAGCCCCCGTTGACGTGATTACAGTCCTCATCGTGGGCGTCACGCAGCCGGCCGATCGCCGCGCCAGACCGGTGTTGCGCTGGCTGGCGCTCGCCGCGTCGCTGGCGGTCTCGGCCGTCGTCGTCTACGCGCAGGACACCGCGCCCGCACCCGAGGCGGGCATGACGAGCGCTCAGGATCCGCCTTCGGCGGCACCGGCGCCGGCCATGACGACCACCAAGGCCGAATTGTTGGCCGCCAGCGCGCCGCCCGAGGCGGCCAATGTGTTCGACTTCCCGCTCGGCAAGGGGGTGGCTCCCGAGGGCGGACTGCAGGTCAAGACCATTTGGGTGGCGCGCGCCATCGCGATGATGTTCCCGGAGATCAAGACCATCGGCGGCTTTCGACAGGACCCGTTGAAGTGGCATCCCAACGGGCTGGCGATCGACGTGATGATCCCGAACTATCACTCCGATGCCGGCATCGAGCTCGGAAACCAGATCGCCGGGTACGCCTTGGCGAACGCCGAACGCTGGGGTGTGCTGCACGTGATCTGGCGGCAGGGATTCTATCCCGGTATCGGAGCCCCCAGCTGGACGGCGGACTACGGCAACGAGACCGCCAACCACTTCGACCATGTCCACATCGCCACCGACGGCGGCGGTTACCCCACTGGGCACGAAACGTACTACCTCAGTTCGCTGCAGTCCTGACCCGCTTCACCCGCGCAGGGTGACGTGCGGGCTCTGCCCGTACGCCTGGCGGTAGTACACGGCGAAGCGGCTGGTGTGCAGGAATCCCCATTTGCGGGCGATCTGAGCCACCGTCGTGGCGGCGCGGTTGCCGGCGATGAGGTCGAGGTGGGCATGATGTAGACGAACTCGCCGAAGGTATTCGGTGGGCGTGCAGTCCCGGTGTTTGCGGAACATGTATTGCAACGCCCGCGGTGTCACGTAGACGGCTTGGGCGATATCGGTCAAGGAGATGTCGCGCTGGGTATTGTCTTCGATGAACGAAATCGCCCGCCTGAGCAGCACCGGCGTGCCGTCGCGACGGTCGCCGGCGGTGGGGTCCAGTAGCGCGGTGCTGGGGAACGCGGACAGCACGGTGGCCGCCACATACCGTTGCACGGCACCTGCCACCATCGGGTTCTCGGCGACGAACGGGTCGCTGGCGTCGTTGTCGCGGACATAGGCGATGAGGCCCGCCAGGTGCGCGTTGGCGGGCGCGGACACCGGTTGCAGAGCGGTCAACCGGACGGGGGCGCCGTCGTCATTCGGTGCTGCCGCCGCCACCTCGTCGAACAGGGTGCGATCGAGAAGCAGCTGACTGAACCGGCCCGCTCGGACCGAACCGCTGAACGACAGATCGTCGCGCACACCGTAGGCGACCACGTCCCCCGGCCCTCCGGTTTCCGGCGGCTGGGCCGGCAGGCGCTGTTCTGCGGCACCGGCTTCCACCAGGCAGATCACAACCTTTTCCAGGGGATCCATGTCATATCGGAAACCGAAGCCGAACTCGCTGCGCTGTGCCGCCACCTTGCCGATCTCGGTCGAGGTGACGCGCACTCGGGTGGCCGGTGCCGCCAGCGCAGACATTCGGATTTTGGCGTAGTTGGCACTCAACGCCGCCTCGGCGACGCCAAGGTCGTCGGTGTCGACGAGCACAGTTGGCACGAAATCCCTCCTCGTGGCGGGTACCCGCTCTCCCAGCGGCGAAAAGCTGCTCGGGTTCGCGACCCGCCGGCTTCAGCCGGGCATCGGCTGCGCGACGCCGTACCGGACAATCGAGGGATGCACCTGCCGGCGCTTCGCGATCGCGCTGCACGCTTCATCGTCGATTCCGATCCTGGCCGGTTGCGGTTGCGCAGCGCGGCGGCGACGACGTTGTCGCTGGTGCTGGCCATCATCGCGCTGTTGACGCTCACCCGGATCACCCAGCAGCCGGTCACCGTGGCCATGCTGGGCGCCATCGTGGCCATGCAGTCTTCGGCCGCAGTGAAGGACAAACAGCAGCATCAACGGGTCATCACCACGCTGCTACTGCCCCTCCCAGCGGTCGGGGCGGTGGCGTTGGCCGCCGTGCTGTCTCCGTTCGGCTGGGTGGCCGATATCGGGTTCATCGCCGTGCTGTTCACCGCGGTCTGGGTGCGTCGATTCGGCCCGCGGGGCAACGCGCTGGGCATGGTCGCGTTCATGTCGTACTTCTTCGCGCTGTTCATCCACGCCACGCCCGGCCAGCTGCCGATTCTGGCCGCCGCCGTCGGCGTCGGGATCGGCGCGACGCTGACGGTGCGGACGCTGGTCTTCCCCGACCGCCCGCGCGCCGAGGTCAGCCACCTGGTGCGCGCCCTGCGCGGCGTGTCGGTCTCGGTGCTGGATGCGATCGGCACCGAACGGACCGAACATGCCGGACTCGTGCTGCGACGCCGGCTCGACCGGCTCGGCGACACCGGCCTGATGATCGACGATTGGCTCGACCGCCACGACGCGGCCCGCACACTGAGCGTCACCAGTAACGATCTGGCGCTGCGGGTGTTCGATGCGCAGATCGCGGTGGAACAACTGGCCAGCTTGTTGTGGAGCCTCGACCCGCTCCAAACCTGGCCGGACGGATTACTCGACGCCCTTGCCGCGCTGCGCATCTGCTTGCAGGACAACCCGTCCGAAGATCAGCTGCGCGCCGCGCGGAAATCCGCGGCAGCGGCGGCCGACCGCGCCGACGCGGCCACCCCGGAAGGTATCGCCACGGTGGTGGCCTACCGTGCGTTGCAGGCGCACCTGGCTATCCACCACATCACCACCAATGCGCTGGGCACCAGCGATACCGCAGAGCCGGAACCCGAATCGGCCGACGAGGACACGCCGAGGGGCCTGGACACCCACACCAAGGCCGCCGTGCAGGTTGCGGTCGCGACGTCGGCCGCCACCGTCCTGGGTGAACTGATCTCCCCTGATCGCTGGTACTGGGCGGTGCTGACCGCGTTCCTGGTATTCACCGGGGTGTCGACGCGCGGTGAAATCCTCACCCGCGCAGGGCATCGCATCGTGGGCACGGTTGCGGGGGTGATCGCCGGGGTGCTGCTGGCCTCGCTGATCGGGCGCAACCCGCCGATGCAGATCATCGTCTTGGTCGTCTGTGTGTTCTGCGCGTTCTATCTGGTGACCGTCGCCTACGCCTGGCTGACGTTCTTTGTCACCGTCGTGCTGGCCATGTTGTACGGGCTGCTGGGCAACTTCAGCATCCAGGTCCTCGAGCTGCGCGTCGTCGAGACCGCGGTCGGCGGTCTGGTCGGTATCGCGTCGGCGTTCTTCGTGTTCACCACCGGCACCCGCGCGACGTTCATCGAGAAGACCGGTGCGTACTTCGACCGGCTGACCGAGGTGATCGACGCGGGCATCACGTCGGTGTTGGCACCGGGCGGGCAGACCGATCTGGTGGCCGAAACCCGCAGCTTGGACAACGCCCTGCAGGAGGTGGTGAAGGCGGGTAAGCCGTTGCAGATGGGGCCGGCCGTGCGCAGCCGCCGCGGTGTTCAGCGGCTGGTGCGCGGTCTGCAGGCCGGTAACCGTTCCGCCCATGCCCTGGCCCGCGCCGGGGTCAATGCCGCTCGCGCGGATGCGGACACCGCACCGCCCGAGGCGACGGCCGTGGCCCTGCGCAAGGCCGCCGACCGAGTGTGCGCGACCGTCGCCGATGTCAAACTCTTGGTGGCCGGGGACGGTACCGCCGCACCGGAGACGCCGACGACGGCGATGATCATGGAGGTCATGGCCTCCTCCGACATCCCGCCCGGACCGGTGCGGGGTGCGGTGCGCGCGCTGAACAACCTGGATCGCGCGCTGACCGAGGTGGCTCGGGAATGAACGCTAGGTACGCCGGCGCGCCGACTCGATGATCTTCAGGCGTTCCTTGAACAGCACTTCCAGATCGTCCATCGAGCGACGCTCACGCACCATGTCCCAATGGGTGCGCGTGGGTTTGACCGTTTTCGGCTCCGGCGCCACACCGTTGACCAGGATTCCTTCCATGCCGTTGCGGCATGACCAGGTGCCCGGCACATCGGCGTCATCGGCGAACGGCACGTCGAATTCGCTGCCGTTGGCGGTGCGGTAACGCGCCACCTGGTGCGCCGGCACCCCGATGTTGCGGTCTGTTTCGTAGCTGACGGCGCCGAGGCGGCTGCCTTTCAGGCGACGTTCACCCATGATCGGCCCATCGGAAAGAAAAACCTTGCATGACATGCCCTTTCGGCTGCGAGTGGTGTTCGATGACGAACCGCTACGCACCTTTGGCGCACTGTCTGCCTGCTATGCCCGTTGACCGGAGGTTCTGGTCTACAACTCTACGCGCAGACCTCCGGGCGGGCTTGTCGGCGTGCCGAACGAGCTTCGGGCGGCAAACGCGGAATGATACGCATGTGGCTGATGATGCGAATGTGACTGAAGGCGTGCCGGCCCCCGAGCCGGCCGGTGACCCACAGGCCGCCCAGGCACGTCGGCGGGTGTGGGCGGTGCCCACATCCCCGGTGACCCGCGAACACGTCGACCAGGCCGGCCGGTTGGTGGTCAGGGCCGGCGCCGGCGCGGCCCGGCAGCTGGCCAGGGCCGTCCAGGGGGTGCCGCCGAAACTGCGGCTCGTCACGTTCGTGGCCGTGGTGTTGCTGCTCGGCATCGTCGGCGCCATCGCTTCACCCCGCGCAGTCGCGGTGGCCTGCATCGTCGTGGTGGTGCCGGTGTGCGCCTTCAGCCTGGGCGCGCTGGCGCATCGTTGGTACGGCGCACCGGCCGAACCGGCGGTCTCGGACTTGCAGCGCTCGGTCGAGTACGTCGACAAGAAACTCACCTTCGCGCTCAACGCGTTCGGCGCCGAACGGCACCAACACGCCATGATCGCGCTGTTCCAGGCCAAGACCGCGGTCGATCTCACGCTGGGCACCGACCAGGAGCCGGCGAGTCAGATGGACGCGCTGCTGGCGATCGACGAGCACAGCACCCGGCCCCGGATCCGGGCCGGCTCCACCCTGGCGGCGTCGTGAACGGTCAGGTCGCCTTCGTCGAGGACGACTACACCCTGGTGATCAACCGCGGCGCGCAGGCCGGCGTGACACCGGGCATGGTCTTTGCCGTGCACGGCGAGTCGGATCAGGTGATCACCGACCCGGAGTCCGGTCGTGAGCTCGGCCGGCTCAACCGGGAGAAGCTGCGGGTGCGCGTGTTCGACGTGCAGCCACTGTTCGCCCGCGCCCACACGTTCGCCCAGACCGACGACTTCTACGGGCTGTTCCAGGCCACGGCAGTGGTCACCGTGAATGTCGGTGACGGTGTCGTACTGGTGCAGCCTCAGTCGGACACCGCCGCGGTTGGCCGCGGGGCCTGAGCCGTCGACGCGTCGGTGACCTCGCCGGGGCCGTTCACTCGGCCGCCGGTACGGAAAGTGTGAAGGTTGCTCCCCCGCCCGGGGTTTGCGAAACGGTGATATCACCGCGGTGCGCGGTCGCGATCTCGCGGACCAGCGCAAGTCCGATACCGTAGCGCCGGGGTCCACCGATCACGGTGTGGGCGTGTCCATGCGAAAACCTGTCGAACAGGGTGCTCATCGCATCGCGGTCGATGCCCACTCCGTCGTCTTGCACATCGACGATGACACGGCCGCCTCGACGGCTGACCCGCAGCGTGATCGTGCCGCCCGCGTGCTGATGGGCCAGCGCATTGTCGACGAGCGCCGACAAGGCGCGCCGCAACGCAGACGACGACCCGTGGACGACGCATTCGTGTGGTTCGTCGGTGCCGTGTTCGACGACCAACCGGACCCCGGTCGATTCGGCGTGCTCGGCCATGGTGTCGCGGACCGATTCGGCCAGCTGCGCCAGGTCGACGCGTTCACGGGGAGCACCGCCGGCGGTCATCGACGCCGAGGCCAGCAGGTCTTCGATGACTGCGGCCAGGGCGCGAGTGTCGGAGGCGAGCGCCTCGATCTGCTCTTTGGCGGCGTGCGTGTCACCGGCGTCGAATCGGCGCGAGAGCATCTGAATCCGGGTGTGCAACACCGTCAAAGGCGCGCGAAGTTCATGGGAGGCATCCGCCACGAATCTGCGCTGCAGTGCCAGCGCTTCCGTCAAGGGGCGGATGGAGCGTCGGGTGAGCAGGACGACCACCGCCACCGACGCCGCGATTCCGGCGAGTTCGGCGATCGCCAACGCAAGCAGCAGACGGCTTCGACTGGCGTCGTAGGGCCGCAAGTCGAGAAGGACGACCACCCGACCGGCGGGCTTGTCGACCACCAACCCGCGGTACGCCGTACCGTCGATCACGGTGTCGAACTCCCCCACCGGGCGCGCCAACAGTTCCGGTACCGGAAGACTTTGCGAGCTGGCCTCGGTATGGCCCGCCCGGTCGCGCAGCACCAACTCCATTCCCACCGGCGGGTCCGTGACATCGTCGGCCGTCGAAGCCACCTCACCCAGCTGCGAGGCAATCTGCTGGCGCTGCACGCGGGTGTCGACCAAGAAGACGGCTGCGCCGACGACGAGCAACACCAGCGTCAGCGCGAACGACGCCTGCAGCGCCGCCATCCTGCCGGCACGCCGGACGACGGCGAGGTCACCATCCGACATCATCCCGGCCCGAGCCGATAACCGGTGCCGTGCACGGTCTGCACGACTGCCTTCCCGAGCTTGCGGCGAAGGTAGTGCACGTAGGTGTCGACAGTGCCCGCGGTATCGGCTTTCTCGAACGCGGCATCGAGCAGTTGGCGACGGGTGAACACCCTTTTGGGAGCGCTCATCAACGCGGCCAGCAGCGCTGCCTCACGTTCGGAGAGTTCAATCGCGTGATCGCCGACGCCGGCGACCGTGCGTGTGATCCGGTCCAGGCACAACCCGGCCGCCCGCAGCGTTGAGCCGGCGTCCTGGCGGCGAACCAGAGCACGAACCCGAGCGAGCAGTTCGGGTATTTCGAACGGTTTGACCAGATAATCCTGCGCCCCGGCGTCGAGCCCTTCGACACGATCGTCGACCGATCCCCGCGCCGTGAGAAGCAATGCGGGAGTGGAGATGCCGCGGGATCGAAGCAGCGCAACCAGATCCGAGCCGTCCATCACCGGTAGGCCGCGGTCGACGATCATCGCGTCATACGTTCCGGTGAGGCCGTTGTGCAGACCTTGTTGGCCATCCTTGGCCACATCGACGTCGTATCCTTCCTCGACGAACAGGTCACGCAGCAGCGCGCTCAACGCCGGGTCGTCTTCGACAACGAGCAGTTGCGGCACCGATTGTCGATCGATCACCGGAAAAGCGTCCCACGCCGGTCCTTGGAGCGTTCAAAGAATCCGGTGTCAGCATGCGACTCATGGAATCACCTCGGTCGGGCTTCCGCCGCGCCGGCGCGGTGTCGTGGGCTCTCACCGGTCTGGGGGTCGCCGGGGTCGCCGGCGCCTCCACCCTCGCCTATGCGGATACGTTCAAACCCGCAACGCCGCCTCCGGTCGAGGTCGCGCTCACCGCCCCGGACGACGCAACCGCCGCCCTCGCCGTGCCGGACATGGCGGCCGAACCCGACGTCCAAACGCCGGCCGACCCTGCGCCGGTGCTCCCGCCCGAAACGACCCGGTCCGAAACGACGCCGCCTGAAACGACCCCGCCCGCACCGCCTCTCGTCACGGCTGTTGCGCCCATACCGCCCTACTCGCCGCCCTCCGACGAGCAGCCCCCCGCGCCCAGTACCCGCGCAACGCACCCGCCGACGCCGACGACGGTGACCACCTCCCCGTCCACCACTCGGCGCGTTCCGCGGCCGACGACGGTGAATTCGCCGAACTATTCGCCGCACATCACGATCTCCCGCGGCTCATGACCGTCACAGCCGAGCGTGTCGGGAATCCCGGCGGCACAGCGGCCGCGCACTGGCGACGGTGGTCTATGGACATGCAGATCATCGTCACCGACCCGGCTCGCCTAGCCGCCGCGCGGCTGGTGATCGACACCGAACTCGACGCCGTGGAAGCCGCCGCATCACGATTCCGGCCCGACTCCGAGATCAACGCACTGGCCGCGGCATCGGGACGGCCGACGCCGGTCAGCGAATTGCTCGCCGAGATGCTGGGGGCCGCGCTGCAGGCGGCCCGCCATACCGACGGTGATGTGGACCCCACCATCGGCGCCGCGGTCAACGCACTCGGCTATGACCGCGATATCACCACCCTCGATTCCGCTGTGCCCCTGGCAGTATCGTTCACCCGGCCGGCAACGTGGTCGATGGTCCACCTCGCCGATCGAATGGTCACCCTCCCGCCGGGTGTGGTGCTCGATCTCGGCGCCACGGCCAAGGCGCTGGCCGCCGATCGGTGCGCTGCGCGCGTGCACGACCGCACCGGATGCGGTGTCCTGGTCAACCTCGGCGGCGATATCGCCACTGCCGGAACGGCACCCGACGGCGGCTGGCTGGTACTGGTGCACGACGGTGCGGGTGAGCCGGCGTCATTGGTGGCGCTGACATCCGGTGCGGCGCTGGCCACGTCGAGCACCATCCGTCGCCGGTGGCGTCGTGGTGAGCAGCTGTTGCACCACATCATCGACCCGCGCACCGGCGCCTGCGCGGACCCGATATGGCGAACCGTCACCGTCGCGGCCGGCAGCTGCCTGGCTGCGAACACCGTGAGCACGACCGCGGTCATCCGCGGCCGACGGGCCCCGAATTGGATTACCGGACAAGGCCTTGCGGCACGATTGGTCGCCCGTGACCGCAGCGTGCACACCGTGGGCGGCTGGCCCGACAACGACAGTTACGGGCCGCGATGAGCAGCGAAGCGCTGTGGGCGCTGGGCCGCGGTACCGGGGCCACCGCGCTCGGTTTCCTCACCGTGTCATTGACGCTGGGTGTCGCGGCCCGCTCCGGTAGGCCGCTGCTGGCCCTACCGCGGTTCGCCGTGGCCGAGGTGCATCGGTTCGCCGCGTTGGCCGGGACGCTCCTCGTGGTGTTGCACCTTGCCCTGCTGTTCGCCGACCCGTATGCCCAGCTGCGCGTCGTCGACTTCGTCGTCCCGTTCCTGGGTGCCTACCGCCCGCTGTGGCAGGGGCTGGGCACCCTGGCCTTCGACCTGGTACTGGTCGTCGTCGTCACCAGCTTGCTGCGACACCGACTCGGCCTCAATGCCTTTCGGGTGGTGCACTGGATCACGTACGCGCTGTGGCCGATCGCCTTGGCCCACGCCCTGGGCAACGGGACCGACGCCGGACGGGTCTGGTTCCTGGTGTTCGCCGGGTGCTGTGTGGTGATGGTGGCCGCGGCACTGGCCTGGCGGCTGCATGCCAATTACACCGAGTACGCCGCCGCACGCGTGCCGGGCCCGTCATGATCCGGCGTCTGCTCGGCGGGCCCGGTCCCGGGCTGGACGAGCACCGCCACCGGCACGGGGAACTACCCCGACCGGCCCTGAGCACCTTGACAGCCTGGCTCGACGACGCCGGCCTGACCGGCCGCGGTGGCGCCGGCTTCCCCACCGCGCGCAAGGTCGCCTCCCTGGCTGCAGGCAGGCCGGTGGTGATCGCCAACGGCGCCGAAGGTGAACCGTTGAGTTGTAAGGACGCCACCCTGCTCACGCACGCACCGCACCTTGTGCTGGACGGGGTGAGTATCGCTGCGACGGCCGTCGGCGCGAACTCGGCGGTGCTCTACGTTCACCGGGGTTCGATGGCTGCCGTCGCGACCGCGCTGGCCGAGCGCCACGCAGCGAACACCGATCGCTGCCGGATCACCGTGTCCGAAGCTCCCGACGCGTTCGTCGCTGGAGAGGAATCGGCAGTGGTCAGCCGGATCGAGGGCGGTGCCGCAGCGCCGCGCGACCGAACGGTGCCGACCACCACATCGGGGGTTCGCAAGCGCCCCACGCTAGTCAGCAATGTCGAAACATTCGCCCACATCGCACTCATCGCCAGGTACGGGCCCGAATGGTTCCACTCCGTCGGGGAGCGCACGCAACCAGGCACCATGCTCGTCACCCTCTCCGGTTCGCTCCCGCGGCCCGGAGTGCTCGAGGTGGCCACCGGATCTCGGCTCGGCGATGTCCTGATGGCCGGCGGTGCGTGCGACCCGCGCACCGTGCGTGCGGTCCTGGTGGGTGGGTATCACGGCAGCTGGATACCGGCCCGTGCCCTCGGCGCGCGACTGTCGCGAGCCGGTCTTGCGGGCTACGGGGCGACTCCGGGCGCCGGCGTCCTGCGCGTACTGGGCTTCGACGAGTGCGGTCTGGAGTTCACCGCGGCGGTGGTGAGCTACCTGGCCGACGAGACCGCGGGCCAGTGCGGTCCCTGCGTCAACGGCCTGCCGCGTCTTGCACAGTTGCTCGATCAGCTGGCGTTCGGACCTGCCGACGACGCCTTGGTTGACGAAATACGTTGCACCACAGACCTCATCGATGGCCGCGGCGCGTGCCGGCATCCGGATGGATCCGCCCGGATGGTGCGCACGGCGCTGAACGTATTCGCGGGCGACATCGCACAACATCGGCTCGGGCGCTGTGAAGCGCTGGCGCCCAGTGCTCAGCACACCAAGGGAGGGACATGGTGACGGCACCTACCCGGTTACACATCGACTGGACCCGCTGCCAAGGACGTGGACTGTGCAGTGAACTGCTACCGCGCATCCTCGACCGCGACGACTGGGGGTACCCCTTGAGCCGCGACCGGACACGCGAGCCTGCGGTCCCCCGGCCGGCGTTGCCCGACGCTCGCCGCGCGGTGGCGCGATGCCCCCGCTTGGCCCTGTCGCTGATCACCGAGAAGCCACATCCCAGCGCCGCCAGACTGTCAGCCGGCGAACCGACATCTGCTGGGCGGTAACCCGTGTCGACGATCGACACCCGGAATACCGGAACGAACCCCACGGGCCCGGCGGCATTGTGTGCGGCTCTCACCGAGCTTGCCATCCAACATCTTCGGCTGCGTCACACCAACCGGAGCTCGCGGCAAAGCATCCTCGGTGCGGCCGATGCGACCGTGTCGTTGACGAGTTACGGAAAGCGTATCTCCACGGTATGGCAGACGATCGAGACCATCGGGGCGGGAACCAGCAGGCCGCGGCGCATCATCCTGTGGCTTGACGACGCGGCGGCGTTGGCCGATCTGCCGCCCTCGTTGCGGCGGCTGCAGGCGCGGGGGCTAGAGATCCGGCGGTGCCGCGACTACGGCCCGCACAAGAAGTACTTCCCCTACGTCGACGAGGTTTTCCCGCTGCAGCCCGATCACACGCTGGTGACCGCCGACGACGACGTGCTGTATCCGGCGCATTGGCTGCATGACCTGTTGGACGCACATCGGCCGGATCAGGTGACGGCGTTTCGCGCCCGGATCCGCGGCCACGGCCCGTATCGCACCTGGCCGTTGTGCCAGACAACAGAAGCGTCGGACACGGTGTTTGCCACCGGCACGTCCGGGGTGGCCTACCCGCCGGCGGTGCTGCATACCTTGCGGGCGCGCGGCGACGCCTTCACCCAGGTCTGCCCGCGCGCCGACGACTTCTGGCTGCACTACGCAACGCTGGCCGCCGGTCTGCGGGTTCGGCAAGTTGGCAGGTCTGCGGCGTTGTGGTGGTCGGTGCCCGTCCTGCGGCACCGCGGGTTGTGGGACGGCACCGGCGCCGCCAACGATGCCATCGCCGAGCAGACGCGCCTGTTCTGGCTGGGCCACTGATCCGGCGTCGCGCATGGCCTCACGAACGCTGTCTGCATCCCCTTCAGATGAGGTCTGCCAGCTTTGCTGGAGCCGGGCACGCTAGTCTGGACGCTCGGCGCGTTGCCGCATTTGGTTGGAGGTATTGTTCATGCGTTTTCTCAGCGTGGCCGTGGCTGCCACGGTTGCCGCGGTGTTCGGTTCCGCTGGTGTGGCTGCGGCCGCTCCGAAGGATTACTGCGCCGACCTCAAGGGCGCGAACACCGGCAGGACGTGTGAGATCCAGCTGTCCGACCCCGGGTACAGCGTCGACATCAGCATCCCGCTGGACTTCCCGGACCAGAAATCCGTCGCCGACTACATCTCCCAAACCCGTGACACGTTCCTCAACACGGCCAAGTCCGGGGCGGCCCGTACGACGCCGTACGTGTTGAGCATGGAGCCGGCCGAGTACAGCTCGTCGGTGCCCCCGCGCGGCACGCAGGCCGTGGTGTTCTCGATCACCCAGGACATCGGCAGTGGACCGCAGCGGACGTACAAATCGTTCAACTGGGATCAGACCTTCCGCAAGGAGATCACCTACACCGCCGCACCGGACGACAAGCAGAACACGCCGCTGTGGCGGGTGGACGATCCGCTGAAGACGGTCGCACCGATCGTGCAGTCCGAACTGCAACAGCAGCTGGCCCCGCCGCCGGCCGCACCCCCCACGCCGACCACCAGCACGACACCGACGACCACCACCACACCGACGACGGCCACCACGTCAGCCCCGCCGCCGGCGCCGTTGCCGTTCTCGCAGGCCGCGCTGTACAACCCGGCGAACTACCAGAACTTCGCGGTGGTCAACGACGGGGTGATCTTCTTCTTCGATCAGGGTGTCTTGTTGCCGGCGTCGGCCGGGCCGTTGCATGTGCTGGTGCCGCGGTCGCAGATCGACCCGATGATCGCGTAGCGCGGCGAGTTTTGCCCTGCGCGGCAGTCTGATCTGCATGGGCACACTCAGCTATGGCTTCAACGTGTCGGTAGACGGCTATATCGCCGACGCGCGCGGCAATATCGACTGGTCCGAACCGAGTGAAGAACTCCACCGGTATTGGAACGACTTTGCGCGCCAGACGGCCCTGTCGTTCTACGGGCGACGGCTCTACGACCTGATGTCGGCGTACTGGCCGACGGCCGACCAGGATCCGGATGCCACCCCGGTCACGCTCGATTTCGCTCGCGTCTGGTGCGCCATGCCGAAGGTGGTGTTTTCCCGCACCTTAGAATCCGTCGGCTGGAACTCCCAGCTCGAGCGCGGTGACCCGGTCGAGGTGGTGCGGCGACTCAAAGCCGAAACCGACGGGACGTTGGAACTGGCCGGTGCGACGCTGGCCGCCCCTATCGTGCAGGCCGGGTTGGTGGACGAATATCGGATGGTGGTCACGCCCACCGCCGTCGGTGGTGGTACCCCGTTCTTCCCGACATTGCCCTCGTGGATGTCGTTGCGGCTGTTGGAGAATCGCACATTCCCTGGCGGCACGGTCCTGCTGCGTTACGAGGCCAAGCGGGACTGACGGCCGCCCCTGCCCGCCCCCTTACTCCACGTCGCTGTCGGCCAGCAGCAGCCGTAACGTGGCACGCAGATCTTCCAGCCGTTCGGACCCCAGCAGTTGCTGCCAACGCCGCTCGAGGCTGACGGCGTTGTCACGCATGACACGTAATGCCTTTCGGCCCAGAGGCGTCAGCTCGATGAGCATCGCCCGGGCGTCGACGGTGTCGGGTGAGCGCACCACATAGCCGTGCCGCTCCAGCGGTCGGATGGCCTGGGCGACCGCCTGCCTGCTGACCTGGAGGCGGGCAGCCAGGTCGGAGGCGTGCAGCGGGCCGGTGGCCAGCGGCACCAGCGCGACAGCCTGCGCGGGGCGAATGCCGTCGATACCTGCGGCAGCGAAGGCCGCACGAAGACGCGGCGCCCGGCTGGCCGCCACCAGCTGGACGAGCGCCGGAACGGTCGGCTGCCAGCCGGCGTCGGATTCCTCAGTCACAGACGTGCAGTGTGCCACCCACCGAGATTTTGACAAGTCACTTGTCAATAACAGGGCGCGCGCATGATGAACGCCATGACCACGCGCACCGCACGGACACTCGTCGCATGCCTGGCCGTCGTGGCGGTCCTGGCCGCGGGCGGATGCATGGCGGGCGGGCGCGCGCTCGGCGCCCCGGCCTCCGACGGCATACCGCTGGGGCAGTCCAGCCACACCCTGGACAGCGGCGGAATCACGCGGTCATTCCGGCTCTATCGGCCGGCCGGCCTGGACGCTGCCGCTCCCCTGGTCGTCATGCTGCACGGCGGGTTCGGGGACGGCGCTCAGGCCGAACGGGCATACAACTGGGACAGCCAGGCCGACAGTGGCCATTTTGTGGTGGCCTATCCCGACGGGCTGCACCGCGCCTGGAATGCAGGATCGTGCTGCGGACTCCCGCAGCGGACCGGCGTCGACGATGTTGCGTTCATCACCGCGATGGTGGCCGATATCGAAGCGCAGATGCCCATCGACTCCCACCGCGTGTACGCCACCGGCATGTCCAACGGGGCCATGATGGCGTTGCGTTTAGGTTGTCAGAGCACACTTTTCGCCGCCATTGCGCCGGTTGCGGGGACGCTGCTGACCGACTGCGCGGGCGCCCAACCCGCGTCGGTTCTTCAGATTCACGGCACCGCCGATGATCGCGTGCCATACGGTGGCGGGCCGGGCCGCGCCCCCAACGTGTCGGACGCACCAAGGGTCGACGGCCCGTCGGTCGAATCCGTCAACGCCACATGGCGATCCATCGACGGCTGCGCAGAACCCACCGTCACGGTGTCGGGCGAGGTGACCACCCAGGTGGCCGGCTGCGCGGACGGCCGCACCGTCGAGCTGATCTCCGTCGCCGGCGCGGGTCATCAGTGGCCCGGTGGCGTCCCGAGCCCGCTCGCTCAGCGCCTCGGCGACCTGCCGCCACCCTCGAACGCCCTCGATGCCACGGCGACCATCTGGCAGTTCTTCACGCAGCACCAGCGCTGATCTGACCCCGCAACCACGTGACTCTCAGTTGGAGTCCAGCCCAATTGGGCTGTCCTGCGACGCGTTTGAGTGGCCACTGACCACCGAGAAACCAGTCCAGAGATCCCCGCCGCGCATCGATTCGACCGCGGCGTGGCTGACGGGCGTCTGCTACTCCGGTTGGCGGAAGTAGGGTTCGACCGTGCCGGTGAGTTTGACGACCATCGGATTTCCGCGGCGATCCTTGGCGGTAGGCACTTCCACCCGCACCCAACCCTCGGCAACGTCGTACTCGTGCACGTTGGTCTTCTCCGCGCCATTGAATCGGATACCCACGTCGCGGCTCAGCACCTCTTCGTTGTAGAAGGGGCTACGCGGATCGATGGAGAGGTGATTCGGGGGAACGTCTGTGTTCTGATCCTGGGACATGATGGCTTTCGTTCATTGCTGCGCTGGTTCGGACGTGCTTCTCTAAGAACCTACGCGACCGTGTGATGGAGGGCGTCGCACAGGTCGCGGCCTTACTTCCATTCAGCGGTAAGTAGCCGGGCATGCATGGAGTCTTGCTCCAGGAAAACCGAGATCAATCACTTCATTTCTCTGGCGGTAGGGACGGTGTCTCCACGTCCCCGCGCGGGTTGCATAGGGTTGGACGGTCGATCTGCTCACGCAGGATGTCTCCGTGTCCGGCGTGCCGGGCAAATTCCTGGATCATGGCCAGAAGCGTCCACCGCATGCTGACGGTTCCTTCCCGCGGGTTGTCCTTGGTGTCGTCGAGGTCGAAGCCTGCCGCGATCTCCCGCGATCTTTGGCTGGCTCGTTTAAATTCGGCGACGACCTCGGCGAGCGACTCGTCGTCGCTAACAGAGAAGGTGCCTTCGTCTCGGCGCGAGTACCCGTCGCACTCCGATTCATCCAGTCCCGCCCAAAATCGCTGAAACCAAATCCTCTCTGCCCCCGCGGCATGCTTGATCAATGAGATTGGTGTCGTCAGCGATGCAACAAGTCGGCATCGGGCTTGAGCATCGGAGAGACCGCGGACAGTCTCGATGAGCGCCTCGCGGTTGTGGTCAAGCAGCCTCTCGATGATGATCCGCTCGGGACCGTTACGTGTTTGGTTGTCTGGCATGGCATTACTCTTCCTCGCGTCGGTTGGTCATATGGCGATAGCAGCTGCATTTCAAGGAGTGAGTGGTTCCAAGCCCCTGATTGCACATGGGCCAGTTTTGGTCGCTTTGCAGCAGCTAACCGAGACCGCTGTGTGTCACCATCGGTGCTGCGATAGAGACGCCTACCGGCGACGTGTTCGTGGGCGTCTGCGCAACGACGCTGCGTCATCACTGGGCTTCTGTGCTGACGATTAAACCGCGACCGCAATTCTTATCACTGGTCAAAGCGAGATCGTGCGGATGGTGGCGGTGGAGCGCCGCGGTGCGGTAACTGGCTCCCTGCGGGCGCTGACGCAAGTGCATCGTCCAGCTCGATACGGCCTACGTGAACACCATCGTGATGGCCGACAGCGCCAGCGTAATCAGAGCTGCAAGGGCTGCTGCTGTCCCGACGATCGTCGGGCAGCTCCGACCTTCACCAACCTCCAGACCATTGATGTGGACGCCGCAGCAAGGGCCACGGGCCTGGTTCGTGCAGTATCGGTAGTCATGCCGCACTTTCTTTGGGACCAGCACACCTGCCTGCCGTTGCAGGTCAGCGCGGGCGTCCATGACCTCACCCGCTATGAACGTCGCGGCGGGGCATGCGTGTCGGTCAATGCCGGCTATTCGCCGCACTCATTCGCCGACACGATGGCTCTGCTGCATCATTACCGGACCGCGATGGATGCCCTTCCAGACCTTGAATTGGCGGCGAGCATCGACGATGTGGATAGCATCACCGCGGCAGGCCGGATCGCCGTGGTGTTCGATCTGGAAGACTCCGCTCCGCTCGACGAAGACCTAGACAATCTAGCGACGTTGGCCAGCATGGGGGTTCGCACCATGCTACCGACCTACAACCACGCCAACCGTGCTGGCAGCGGCTGCCTGGATAACAACGACACCGGGCTGACGGCATGGGGTGCGGACATTGTCGCCGAGATGAACGCGGTCGGGATCGTCCCTGACGGGTCACATTGCAGCGCTCGCACCGGACTCGATATCTGTCGGACATCTAAATCACCTGTGGTGTACAGCCATTCGTGCATGAGGGCGATATGGGACCACCCGCGTAATATCACCGACGATCAAGCAAAGGCCTGCGCTGATACCGGCGGCGTCGTCGGTATCACCGGTGTAGGGATCTTCCTGGGCTCGAACACTCCGACATTGGAGGCGATGACGCGACATCTTGACTACGCCGTCGACCTGGTCGGAATTGACCACGTGGGCATCAGTAGCGATTTCTCCTTCGACCACGACGATTTCAATGACGAGTTATTGCGCAACCCGCACTTGTTCGACGACAGCTACACCCGTTGGGGGGCCATCCAATGGATGCCACCGGAAACCCTGCTCACCCTCGGCCAGCACCTCACCGGCGAAGGCTGGGCAGAGGCCGACATCGCCGCCGTCCTCGGAGGCAACTTCCACCGAGTTGCACGACAAACGTGGATTAGCGCCATGTAGCCGCCAGCTCTCCTTCCGTCTTTTCGGCGGGCATGCATCCGAAGTTGTCGCCTTTAGTGCGAGTTGTGTTCGCGGTGTGAAAGTACGACGACCGCGAAACCTACGAGCGGGTGCAGGCAGCAGTGGTCGCCGATCCCGCAAGCCGACACGCACGAGAGGTACGGCAAGGTCTGCCGCCGCTTTTCACCGAGAACGACGAGGTGTTCATGAAGTCGGCACCGGAACGGGCAGGGACGCGAGGAGAACCGGCAGTGTCCTTTGTAGAGATGTTGGACGACTCAGGCTAACGCGGATGCGGGGTTCCGATGGTGGAGACTAGGGTTCATGCCTGACGCTGTAGGTGACCGTCCGCAATACGAGGCGTTTGCTGATGAGTTTCGCGAGCATGCTGGCCAGGGTTTTTACAACGCTCACTACGATCGCCCCGTATGTTTGTCGTTGCTCGGCGATGTCGGGGGCTGCGTCGTTCTCGACGCCGCCTGCGGTCCGGGCTTATATGCCGACGAACTAAACCGCCGGGGAGCCCACGTGATCGGGTTCGACCAGAGTCCGCGGATGGTGGAGTTATCGCGTCGATCCGTCCCTGCGGGCGAGTTTCGCGTCCATGACCTGAGTCGGCCGCTGGATTGGTTGGCCGATGGGTCAGTAGATCGCGTGCTGTTCGCGCTGGCTCTGGAGTATGTCGACGACCGCGTTTCGGCGCTGCGTGAGTTGCGGCGGGTCCTGCGGCGGGACGGGGCTTTGGTGATGTCGCGCCAGCATCCAACGGGAGATTGGATGCGGCATGGCGGCAACTACTTTCAGGCACGAGTTATCGAGGAGACGTGGAGCCGCGGGTGGCAGGTCCGTTACTGGTTGACCCCGTTGGAGCAGACTTGCGAGGAGCTGCGCGAAGCTGGGTTCTTAATCGAACGGCTGCTCGAACCGCGCCCGACCGCTGAGGCCGCTAGCCTCGACCCTGAGCGCTACGCCCGACTGTGCAGCGAGCCCAGCGGCTTTCTGGCCATTCGGGCGATACCCGATCCGCGATTGCGGTAGACGAATGCCCCTGCAACTGATCATCGACACTGCCTATCTGGCACCCCCAACCGATGATGAGCTGGTTGAGCTCGCACAGCGGGCCGCCGAACCTGACGCTGTTCTTCCTGCGGCCAGATCGCACTTCGTGATGTGGATCCAGGACCGGACCAGGCGAGAGATCGAACAACAGCACATTGCACGTGTGCAGGCAAATCGCGACCTGACCCGTCGTCCCGGCTGGACGATCGACCTCGCGGTTATCGTCGAGGGCAAGCCAGTCGGCCTGCAGAGTCTTTCCGGGTTCGACCAATGGCCGCACCGCCGCATCGTGGGAACAACGTCATGGCTGCTTGCTCCGTTTCAGGGCCGCGGCATTGGAACCCGCGCTCGCGCAGCAGTTCTCGAACTCGCATTTGCCCATTTGGGCGCTGAGTTAGCGAAGTCCTGGGTGCTCCACGATAACCGCGCCAGTGTCGGAGTTTCGACCCGACTTGGCTACCGCCTCATTGACCGCCACGCCATCATCGAGGACGGTCGTACCCACACCGAAGAGGTTTATCAGTTGGATCGCGACGCCTGGTTGCAGTCGGATGTGCGCCAGCAGTACCTTCCCGTGATTACCGGTGTCGAACGACTGGTTGCGCTCCTGAATCACTAACCCTCCACCCACGCCTCGTCGCGTTGTCAGCTGCAGGTGGCGCCGTTTTCGAGATAGCACGTCTTGCCTTCTTTTCGTGCGCTTCGTGCGCTAACGATGCGGCGCAGCATGTGCGCGGGTAGGCGTTCGTGAAGCTGCTGTTCGTCGCACCAAGACCAATCGGCGAGCTCATCGGCCGGCAATGTGATGGCGGCAATCTGTTCGTCCGATAGCGCGGGCGCGTCGTAGACGAACAGCAGTCCTTCGATCGCGACAGCGTCTCGCGGCGCTACCCAGTCGACCACCAGGAGTCGCCCCAGGATCGCGGCGGGCAGCCCGAGTTCCTGGCGTACTCTGCGCGTCGCGGCAGCCAACGGCGCCTCGTCGGCCTCGGCAACTCCACCGGGGAGTTGCCAGTAGTTCTTGTAGGTGGGCTTGACCAATAGAGTGCGGTTCTGGTCGTCGCAGAACAGAGCGCCGGCGGCGATCCGCTTCTTCGGTAAGTCGGTGAGGTAGGCGGCGCGCTCGGGTGTCATTGCTGCAAAAAGGGATTCGGCCGGCATCTCATCTCCATGTTCAATGTTGCCGATAGTGAGAGTCACGGTGTGCGCGAGCCGACCGAGGCGCTCGCGCTCATCAAGCAATCGCTGATGATGAGTGCGCAGCATCTCTACGGGGTCACGCCGCTCGTCAACCACGGCCCTGATGGTCGTCAAATCCACGCCGAGCTCGCGCAGCAGCAGGATGTGCTGCAACCGCAGCAGTTGTCTTCGGTCGTAGTACCGGTAGCCGTTGGCACCCACCTCAGACGGCGGCAACAACCCGATGTCGTCGTAATGACGCAGGGTTCGTGCCGTGACCCCTGACATCCGGGCGACTTGTTGTATCGACCAACTCACCGACCGTCCTCCCCCCGTCTTGGTGTACTCACGCTAGAAGCTGCCGCCGCGAGAAGGTCAAATTGGCCACGTTGAGTTCTCGCTTTAGAGAGGGCGGCGTCTTCTACGCCGCGATGTGAGCGGCCTCTGCGGCCTCGACCGTTTGGGCGAGCAGGACCGCGATAGTCGTGGGCCCTACGCCGCCGGGAACGGGGGTGATGAGTCGGGCACGGCGGGCGGCCGCGGTGTACTCGACGTCGCCGATGTTGCCGGGGTTGTAGCCGGCGTCGACGACGATGGCACCGGACTTGATCCAGCTGCCCTTGATCAGTCGCGGCCTACCGACTGCGGCGACGACGATGTCGGCTTCACTCACCACGCCGGCGAGACCGACGGTTTTGGAGTGGCAGTAGGTCACCGTGGCGTCGCGCGCCAGAAGCAGCATCCCCACTGGCTTGCCGAGGATGGAGCTACGGCCGACGACGACGGCGCGTTGCCCGGCCGGGTCGACATCATAGGCGTCCAGTAGATGCATGATGCCTGCGGGAGTACAGGAAGCGAAGCCCTTGTCTCCCAGTGCCATTGCCGCGAAGGATGCGCTCGTCACGCCGTCGACGTCCTTGGTGGGGGTGATCGCTTCGAATACCTGCCGTTCGTCGATCTGGGGCGGCATCGGGTGCTGAACCAAGATGCCGTCCACGGTGTTGTCGGTTGCGAGCTTCGCCACTAGTGCAACCACTTCCACGGTGGCGGCGGTCTTCGGGAGGCGATGCGCTTGGGAGTTTAGGCCGACGGTTCGGCATCGGTTGGTCTTCATCTGCACGTAGGTGTGGGAAGCGGGGTCATCGCCCACCAGGACGGTCGCAAGGCACGGCTTTCGGCCCGTGATCTCGGCGAACTGTGCGGCACGGACCGCAGTGTCGGACAGAATTCGGTTTGCAACGGCGATGCCGTCGATTACGTCGGCGCTCACAGACGTCTCCTCAGTTGAGAGGAGCACCCAGGCGTTCGATGCTTCCGCGTTTTGCTTCCTGGTGGTGCCCCCACCTGCGCCAGTCGCGTCGGCCTCATCGTAGCGATTCGCCAGGGTGGGCTGACAAGTTCAGTGAAGATGACCGTCGCACTTGACTTGGTCGAACAAGCGGAGCCACTTTTCGGCCTGCTTGCGACTGGCGACCTTGTTCATTCGACTCGGGGTTTGGCCCGCAAGGACGGGCGGGTCCTTCCTTCCCACACACGATCGGTCGGGAATGCAGCGCTCAACTGTGCTGTGCGGAGTGCGACGACCGAAGACTGACCCAGTTACACCCGCGTCCTCGGTGACAACTTTGCTTAGTCGAACATCATGCGATCGACCAAAACAAAAAGACCAGCTAGAAGCTGGTCTCTTTGTCGGGCTGACAGGATTTGAACCTGCGACCACTTGACCCCCAGTCAAGTGCGCTACCAAGCTGCGCCACAGCCCGCGGTGCTGCCGGGATCGCCGGCAGCGGACGAAACTCTACCCCAGCCAAGCCGCCCGACCACAATCGCCCCACGCCTACCCTGGGCACGGTGACCCGCGATGACACTCCGCTGTGGTTGTTCGCCGATCAGCTGGGTCCGGCCGCCCATGCCGGTGAGCACGCCCACCGCGAGATCCTGCTCGTCGAGGCCACCTCGGCGCTGCGCCGGCGCCGGTTTCACCGGCAGAAACTGCACCTGGTGCTCTCGGCGCTGCGCCACGCCGAACGCGACCTCGGCGAGCGCGCCACCCTGCTCGCCACCGACACCTACACCGAGGCACTGAAGCAGTTCGGGCGTCCGGTCCTGGTCTTCGAGCCCACCTCGCACGCCGCGCAGCGATTCGTCCACCGCCTCAAGGAGCAGGGCCTGGTCGCCGACGTGCTGCCCACCCCGACCTTCGCGTTGTCGCGCGGCGAGTTCGCCGCATGGGCGGGTGAGCGCACCCGGTTCCGCATGGAGGATTTCTGCCGAGAGCAGCGCCGCCGCTTCGGCGTCCTGATGGACTGTGCAGAGCCCGTCGGCAACCGGTGGAACTTCGACGAGGACAACCGTGAACCACCGCCGAAGAGGCAGACCACCCTGGGCCTGCCCGCTCCCTACACCCCGCGCGAGGACGATATCGACGCCGCGGTGCGCCACGATCTGGACGCCATGAACCTCGACACGGTCGGCAGCGACGGGCCCCGGCTGTTCGCCGTCACCCCCGCCGAAGCCAAGCGCGCCCTGACCCGATTCATCGAGCACCGGCTGCCCAGCTTCGGTCGGTACGAGGACGCCATTATGGGTCAGGACTGGGCGATGTCGCACTCCTTGCTCTCAGTACCGCTGAATCTCGGTGTGCTGCATCCGCTCGACGCCGTGCACGCCGCCGAACGCGCCTATCGCGACAACAAGGCTCCGCTGGCCGCCGTCGAAGGATTCATCCGCCAGATCCTCGGCTGGCGCGAGTACATGTGGCATCTGTACTGGCATTTCGGCCCGGACTACACCCAGCGCAACGAGCTCAACGCGCACACCCCGCTGCCGGACTGGTGGACCACCCTCGACGCCGACAGTGTCACCGCGGCGTGCCTGCACGACGCACTGGCCGGCGTGCGCGACCGCGGCTGGACCCACCACATCCAGCGGCTAATGGTGCTGGGCAGCCATGCGCTGCAGCGCGGCTACCGGCCCGACGAGCTGACCGAGTGGTTCGCCACCGCCTTCGTCGACGGTTTCCGGTGGGTGATGCCGACCAACGTCGTGGGCATGAGCCAGCACGCCGACGGCGGCCTGCTGGCCACCAAGCCGTACACCTCCGCCGGCGCCTACCTCAACAAGATGAGCGATCACTGCCGCGACTGCGCGTTCGACCCGAAGAAGCGCCTCGGTGACGACGCGTGCCCCTTCACCGCGGGCTACTGGGCGTTCACCCACCGGCATCGCGATCTGCTGGCCGGCAACGCGCGCACCCGCCGGGCCGTCTCGTCGATGCAACGCCTCGACGACCTGGAGGCCGTCATCGAGCAGGAGTCAGCGCGCGACCGGTTCTGATTCGACGGCCACGACGTCCAGCGGTGCCAGCTGCGGGGCCCGCGACACCCGCCAGGCGTAGCCCACCAACCCCGCCCACGCCACCACGATCACGGCGTACACGACGGTCGACGCCGGCGCGTGCACCCCGAAGTAGGCGAGCAGCTTCTGGCTGTTGGTCAGCACGATCACCCCGCCCACGGCGGTACCCAGTAGGGCGGGACTCACGCGGCTCACCAGCCAGGCCGCCACCGGCGCGGCGATCACGCCACCGACCATCAAACCGACCACCACCGGCCAGTTGGCCAGGAAATCCTGCTGCAGCCCCACCAGGAAACCCAGCGACGCCGACACCGAGACCAGAAACTCCGACGCGCTGACCGATCCGATCACGGTGCGTGGCGCGGTCTTGCCCTGCGACAGCAGCGTGCTGGTGGTGACCGGACCCCAGCCACCGCCACCGGAGGCGTCGATGAACCCGCCGAACAACCCCAGCGGCGCCAGGAATTTGGCGCTGTGGCTGGTGCCGCGCGCGCCGAGGCTGAGCGGGGTGCGCAGCGAGAACCGCAGGAGCACGTACAGGCCGATGGCCAGCAGGATGGCCGCCATCAGCGGCGCGGCCTGCTCGGTGGACAGCGACGACAGCACCGTCGCGCCGGCGAACGCACCGACCGCGCCCGGAGCGCCGAGCTTGGCCACCAGCGCCCAGTCGATATTCCTGAACTTCCAGTGCGACAGCCCCGACGCAAAGGTGGTGCCCACCTCGGCGAGGTGCACCGCCGCACTGGCCTGAGCCGCCCCCACGCCGGAGAGCACGAGCAGGGTCGAGGCGGTGACGCCGAACGCCATACCCAGCGCACCGTCGACGAGCTGGGCGCCGACACCGACAAGGGTGAAGATGAGAAGCGAACGCATGGCTGCTTTCGGAAAGTGCGGTCAGCGCAGGGCGCACCGCGAGGGACGAGTGGGCGGCGTCAGGGACGCGGACAACACCACTCGTCGAAGGCCATCAACCGGCGCGACGGCCAGAACGGCTCCAGTGCGGACAACTCGGACGGCGACGCCGCAAGTGCGCGCTGAGCCATCGGTGTCCTCCTACTAACAAGCCGTCGGCAAGATTACACCGACAACAATCGGTATAGCCCGATTAGTCCCACCACCACGATCACCGCGCGTAGCGCATTGGGCGATAGCCGTCGTCCGTAGTGGGCACCCAGGAAGCCACCCACCAGGGAGCCCGCGGCGATCAGCCCAGCCGCCGCCCAGCTGATCCGGTCGAAGGCCACCAGTGTGTAGGCCACCGCCGCAACCACATTGACCAGCAGCGACAGCAGGTTCTTCGCCGCGTTCATCCGCTGCATCGACTCGGGCAGCAGCGCACCCATGGCGCCGACCAGCAGAATGCCCTGCGCCGCCGTGAAGTAACCGCCGTAGATCCCGACGGCGAAGGTGGCCAGCACCAGCGCGGTCATCCGCCGCGCGGAGATGTGCTCGGCCGACTGCCCCGACTCCTCGGCCCGGCGCCGCGCCCAGGACTGGATCCGCGGGCCGATCACCACCAGGATCAGCGCACCGATCAGCAGCACCGGCACGATCTGGGTGAACACCTTCTCCGGCAGGTGCAGCAGCAGCCACGCCCCCACCCCGGCGCCGACCAGGGAGGCCGGGATCTGCCAGCGCAACCGGTTCCACTGCCCGCGCAGCTCGCGGCGGTAACCCCAGGTCCCCGACACCCCGCCGGCCACCAACCCGACAGCATTGGACATCGTCGAGGTCACCGGCGGATAGCCCAGCGCGACCAGCGTCGGGAAGGTGATCAGTGTTCCGGAACCGACGATCGCATTGATCGCACCGGCGCCCACCCCGGCCAGCGCGATGAGCACCATGTGCGTAACAGACACTCCGGCAACCCTACTCAGGGCGTCGTCAGCGACGGCGGACCGGACCGCGTTTCTCCCGGACCCGGACGTTGATCCGCACCGGGCTGCCCTCGAACCCGAACGTCTCGCGCAGCTTGCGCTCCAGGAAGCGGCGGTACCCGGCCTCGAGGAAGCCGGTGGTGAACAACACGAACGTCGGCGGCCGGGTGGCCGCTTGGGTGGCGAACAGGATCCTCGGCTGCTTACCGCCGCGCACCGGCGGCGGGGTGGCCGCGACGATCTCCTTGATGAAGGTGTTGAGCCGGCCGGTGGGAATGCGGGTGTCCCACGAGGCCAGCGACTTCTCCAGGGCCGGAACGAGTTTCTGCACCGCGCGGCCCGTGGTGGCCGAGATGTTCACCCTCGGAGCCCACTGCACCTGCACCAGCTCGCGGTCGATCTCCCGGTCCAGCAGGTAGCGGCGGTCCTCGTCGACCAGATCCCACTTGTTGAACACCAGCACCAGCGCCCGGCCCGCCTCGATCACCATCGTCAGCACCCGCAGGTCCTGCTCGGTGATCGGCTGCGACCCGTCGATGAGCACGATCACCACTTCGGCGGCGTCGATGGCGCTGTGGGTGCGCACCGAGGCGTAGAACTCGTGCCCGCTGGCCTGGCCGACCTTACGCCGCAAGCCCGCGGTGTCGACGAAACGCCAAGGCTTGCCGTCTAATTCGATCAACGAATCGACCGGGTCGACGGTGGTACCCGCCTGGTCGTGCACCACGGAGCGCTCGTCACCGGCCAGCCGGTTCAGCAGTGAACTCTTTCCGACGTTCGGCTTGCCGACCAGCGCGACGCGCCGCGGGCCGCCGGGCCCGCCGCGCACCTCGGAGACTTCGGGCAGATCGGCGGTCACCACGTCCAACAGGTCGGCCACCCCGCGCCCGTGCATGGCGCTGATCGGGTGCGGCTCCCCCAGCCCGAGTGACCACAACGCGGCGGCCTCGGCTTCGGTGCGGTCGTTGTCGACTTTGTTGGCCGCCAAATACACCGGCTTGCCGGAACGCTGCAGCCGTTTGGCCGCCGCCTCGTCGGCGGCGGTCGCCCCGACCACGGCGTCGACCACCATGATGATCGCGTCGGCGGTCTGCATGGCCACCGACGCCTGCTCGGCCACCTTCTGCTGCAGGCCTTTCGCGTCGGGTTCCCAACCGCCGGTGTCCTGCACCACGAAACGCCGACCCAACCAGTTGGCGTCATAGGACACCCGGTCGCGGGTCACCCCGGGAATGTCCTGCACGACGGCCTCGCGACGGCCCAGGATGCGGTTCACCAAAGTCGATTTGCCAACGTTGGGCCGGCCGACGACGGCGATCACCGGCGGCGGCGCGTAGCTCTCGTCGTCACCGGCTTCGTCGTCGGCGAAGCCGATCTCCCAGTCGCTCTCGTCGGACCAGGTGCCGTCCGCGGACGAATCTGCATCGATGTCGGTCATGGGCATGCCCCGGCCCGCTGCACCACCAGATCGGCCAGATGGGCGACGACCTCGGACTCGGTCATCGCGCTGGTGTCGACGATCAACGCGTCCTCGGCGGCCCGCAGCGGCGACACCGCGCGGGTGGAGTCGAGGTGGTCGCGCCGCTGCACGTCGGCGAGCACCGCGTCGTAGTCGTCGGGCAGCCCGTTGGCGACGTTCTGTGCGTTACGCCGGCGGGCCCGTTCCTGAGCCGATGCCGTCAGGAAGATCTTCACGTCGGCGTCGGGCAGCACCACCGTGCCGATATCGCGGCCCTCGACCACCACGGCCTCGTCACCGGCGGCCAGCTCACGCTGCAACTGCACCAGGCGCGCCCGCACCGCGGGAATCGCGGACACCGCGGACACCGCCGCGGTCACCTCGTCGCCCCGAATCTCGGCCGAAACATCTTCGCCGGCAAGGTAAGCCGTGTCGTAGTCGGGGTCATAGCCCACAGCCAGCTCGGCGCCGTCGGCCACCTCGGCCACCGCGTCGGCGTCGGCCAGATCGACGCCGGCGCGCAGCACCGCCAGGGTGACGATCCGGTACATGGCACCGGTGTTCAGGTAGCGGGCATTCAGCGCATGCGCCAAACCCCTTGATACCGAGGATTTTCCGGTACCCGCGGGCCCGTCCAGGGCCACTGTCAGCGCTTCACTCACATCCCCACCGCCTTGTACAACTCACCGACCTCCTTGCGGGTCAACACCCGGATACTGCCCGGCCGCATCTCCCCCAGATTCACCGATCCGATATCGGTGCGCACCAACGCCTGCACCGGGAAACCGACCGCCGCCAGCAGCCGGCGCACGATCCGTTTACGTCCTTCGTGCAGCGTCACCCGCACCAGCGTCTTGCCGGGCAGGGTGTCCACCAACGCGAAATCGTCCACATGGGCCGGGCCGTCGTCGAGCTCCACCCCGTCCTTGAGCTTGCGCCCCAGCCCGCGCGGCACGCTGCCGAGCACCGTCGCGACGTAGGTCTTGGGCACCTCGTAGGACGGGTGCATCAACCGGTGCGCCAACTCACCGTCGTTGGTGAGGATCAGCAGCCCTTCGGTGTCGGCGTCCAATCGGCCGACGTGGAACAGGTGCTTGTTGCCCCGCACCCGGTGCTCCACCAGGTCGCCGACACACGGCCGGCCCCGGTCGTCGGACATGGTGGAGTGCATCCCGCGTTCCTTGTTGATCGCCAGATACATCAGGTCGTCGTTGAGCTGGATGCGGGTTCCGTCCACCCGGATCTCGGCGTTCTCCGGGTCGACCCGGGTGCCCAGCTCGGTGACGATCCGGCCGTCCACCTCGACCCGGCCGTCGGTGATCATCCGCTCGGCCACGCGGCGCGAGGCGACCCCGGCCTGCGACAGCACCTTCTGCAGTCGCACGCCTTCTGGCTCGGTCATATCAGTCCTTGTCCACATCGATCGCCGGCGGCGCCTCGGGGGCACTGCCGGTCGCGTCCAGCTTCGCGAATCTCGGCTCTTCGCTGAGGTTTTCGCTCAAATCGTCGATCACGTCGACATCGGGCAGCAGTGGCGCGATATCGGGCAGGTCAGCCAGCGAGGACAACCCGAGCCGCTCGAGGAACAGTTCGGTGGTCGCGAATGTCACGGCCCCGCTGTCGGCATCGGTTCCGGCCTCGATGATCAGGCCGCGCGCCAGCAACGTGCGCATCACGGCATCGACGTTGACGCCGCGCACCGCACTCACCCGCGCGCGGGTCACCGGCTGCCGGTAGGCCACCACCGCCAGGGTCTCCAACGCCGCGCGGGTCAGCTTGGAGCGGGCACCGTCGAGCAACAACCGTTCCACATACGGCGCATACCGGGCCCGGGTGTACATCCGCCAGCCGCCACCGGCCTCGCGGAGGTCGATCCCGCTGTCGCGAGCGGCCAGGTCGGCGGCCAACTGCCGCAGCGTGGCCTCGACCCGTTCGGCGGACTGCTCGGTGGCCGAGGCCAGCGCCTCCACCGGAGCCGGGGCGTCCACCACCAAGAGCAGTGCTTCCAGCACCGCGAGCAGTTCGGCGTCCTCGAGCGCGAGGTCGTCGAGGGTGACGTCACTGTCAAGTTCGGACGGTTCGGCGACCTCGGTGCCCAGATCGACACGCGTTTCGGTGTCGGTCATGTCGTCGGTCATCGGTCTTCTTCCACTGCGGCGGCGAGGTGTTCGTTGGTAGGCCGATCCCCGGTCCACGAAACCTGGAGCACACCAAGCGGTTCTGGTTGCTCGAATGTTACCGCCCTGGCCCGGTACAGCTCCAATAGCGCCAGGAAGCTGCCCACGATCTGCATCACGTCACATCCGGCGACCAGCTCACCGAACGACGACCAGCCGCCGATCCCGCGTTGCTCCAGCAGCCCCATCAGCCGCATCGCCTGCTCAGGCACCGACACCGGCTGGACGTGCAGATGGTCCAACCGCACCGTCGGCACCGGCCGGGGCGTGAACGCGGACGCGGCGATCTCGGCGAACCGCAACGCGTCCACACCCAGGGTGACCTCGGGTAACAGCTCCTCGAAGCGGGGTTCCAGGGCCACCGAGCGGGGGTAGCTGCGCAGCGCGGCCGCCTCCAGCTCGGCGAACATCTCGGCCACATGCTTGAACGCCCGGTACTGCAGCAGCCGCGCGAACAGCAGGTCGCGCACCTCCAGCAGGGCCAGGTCCTCCTCGTCCTGCACCTCACCGGCCGGCAGCAGCCGCGCCGCCTTCAGGTCCAGCAGTGTGGCAGCAATCACCAGGAACGCCGTCGTTTCGTCCAGCTCCAGCTGGCGGCCGATCTCCTTGGTGTAGGCGATGAAGTCGTCGGTCACCCGGTGCAGCGCGACCTCGGTGACATCCATGCGGTGGGCGAAGATCAGCTGCAACAACAGGTCGAAAGGACCCTCGAAATTGCTCAGCCGGACCTGGAAACCCGTCTGCGCGGTGGCCGGCTCGGGTTCGGCGGTCACGAACCGAACCGGTGAATGACCTCGCGAGCCAACGACCGATACGCTTGGGCGCCACCGGATTTCGGGGCCCACGAGGTGATGGGCTCGCCCGCGACGCTGGTCTCCGGGAAGCGCACCGTGCGCGTGATGACGGTGTCGAACACCAGATCCCCGAACCGTTCCACCACCCGCGCCATCACCTCGCGCGCGTTGACGGTGCGCGGGTCGTACCGGGTCACCAGGATGCCGGAGATATCGAGTTTCGGGTTCAGCCGGTCGCGCACCTTGTCGACGGTGTCGGTGAGCAGCGCCAGCCCACGCAATGAGAAGAACTCGCACTCGGTCGGGATGATCACCCCGTCGGCGCAGGCCAGGCCGTTGACGGTGAGCAGGCCCAGCGAGGGTTGGCAGTCGATCAGCACGTAGTCGTAGCGGTCGAGCACCGGGTAGAGCGCGCGGGCCAGCGACTGCTCCCGGCCCACCTCGTTGACCAGCTGGATCTCCGCCGCCGATAGGTCGATATTGCTGGGCACCAGGTCCAGGCCGCTGACCCGGGTCTTGATGAGCACCTGGTCGATCGACACCCGCGGCTCGACCAGCAGGTTGTGCACGGTGTGTTCCAGCTCGTAATGCGGCACCCCGAGCCCGGCCGACAACGCCCCCTGCGGGTCCAGGTCCACCAGCAGCACCCGCCGGCCGTACTCGGCCAGGCTGGCGCCCAGGTTGATGGTTGAGGTGGTCTTGCCGACCCCACCCTTCTGGTTGCACATCGCGATGACCTTGGCGGGACCGTGGCTGGTGCGCGGGGCCGGTTCGGGGATGGGGCGGGGTGGCCGACCGGTGAGGCCCACCTCGGGCTGGGGTTCGATTCCGAGGTGGAGGCTGCCGTCGTCGCTCATACGGCCCCTTCCTCCTCGGCGAACATCGCAGCAGAGTCTAGCCGTGGAGCGGGACCTGACACGGCAGACCCGCTGGGTAAGGTCGCGATATGGGTCTCACCCGACGTGCCCCGTTTCTGCGCTGGTCGTTCGTGCGGTTGGCCTGGGGCGCCCGCAACATCAGCAAAACCGGTCAGATCGGCGACGGGCGCGAGGCGGCGGCCGCCGAGTACGTGCTGCGCGAGGCCCGGCGCGGCGACATCGACGATGTGCTGGCCACCATCGACCGGTTCGCCTACGAGCAGTCGTTCCTGATCAACGTCGGCGACGAGAAGGGAATGCTGCTCGACGCCGCCGTCCAGCGCGCCAATCCCGCGGTCGCGCTCGAGTTGGGCACCTACTGCGGGTACAGCGCGTTACGCATCGCCCGGGCGGCGCCGGCGGCCCGCGTGTTCTCGGTGGAGCTGTCCGCGGCCAACGCCGATATCGCGCGCCGGATCTGGGCGCACGCCGGTGTCGCCGACCGCATCACCTGCGTGGTGGGCACCCTCGGTGACGGCGGCGCCACCCTGGACACGCTGGGCTTCGCGTGGGGGTCACTCGATTTCGTCTTCATCGACCATGACAAGGCGGCCTATCTCACCGACCTGCAGAGCATCCTCGATCGGGGCTGGCTGCATGCGGGGTCGGTCGTCGTCGCCGACAACGTCAAGCTGCCCGGCGCCCCGAAGTACCGGGCGTACATGACGGAGCGGCAGGGCTCGCTGTGGGAGACCGTCGAGCACCACACGCACGCCGAGTACCAGACACTGCTGCCCGACCTGGTGCTGGAGTCGCGCTACCTGGGTGCCGCCGGCTAGACAGCGCGCGGATGGGCCCCGGCCCACACCTCACGCAACGCGTTGACCGTCACCAGCGTGTAGATCTGGGTGGTGGTCACCGAGGAGTGCCCCAGCAGTTCCTGCACGACGCGCACGTCCGCCCCGCCCTCGAGCAGGTGGGTGGCGAACGAGTGCCGCATGGTGTGCGGTGACACGGCGGCGGTGACCCCGGCGTGCTCGGCGGCGTCCTGCAGCACCTGCCAGGCGCTCTGCCGGGACAGCCGGCCGCCGCGGGCGTTGAGGAATATCGCCGGTGTCCCTTTCCCTCGCCGGGCCAGGTCGGGACGGCCCCGCACCAGGTAGGTGTCCAGGGCGGCTACGGCGGGCCGCCCGATCGGGACCAGCCGCTGCTTGCCGCCCTTACCGCGCAGCAGCACCGACCGTGAGGTGGTGTCGACGTCGTCGATGTCCAGCCCGACGGCCTCGGAGATCCGGGCCCCGGTGGAGTACAGCACCTCCAGCAGGGCGCGGTTGCGCAGGCTCAGCGGCCCGTCGGAGTCGCGGTCACCGCCGGCGGCCTCCAGCAGCGCCACCACTTCGTCGACGGTCAGGCTCTTGGGCAGCCGGCGCGACGGGGTGGCCGGTTTCACCTCGCGGGCGACGTCGACGTCGACGATGCCCTCGGCGGTCAAGAATTTGTGCAGCCCCCGCACGGCGACCAGCGCCCGGGCTGCCGAGACCGCCGAGAGTGCGGCTGTGCCGGTGTCCGGGTCACCCTGGCGCAACGCGACCAGGAACTCGCTGACATCGGACTCCGAGGCGTCCCGCAGATCGGTGATTCCACGCTCGGTGAGGTGCTCGGTGTAGCGGCGCAGGTCGCGCCGGTAGGAACTGATGGTGTTGGCTGCCACGCCGCGCTCGATGACCAGGTGATCGAGATAACCCCGCACCTGGTGTTCGACGGCGCCGACAGCCGTGGTCACGGGTGGCCTTGGCGGGTGGCGAAGGCCCGCGGCCGGTCCGGCCAGGGCGTGTCCACCGGGCGCAGCCGGGACCGATCCGACACCGTGTGCGCGGCCAGAATTCCGCCCACCGCAATGGAATTCACGATCTCGCCGGCGAGCACCCGCTGCACGGCATCGGCCAGCGGCACCCATTCCAGGCGCAGGTCGGCCTCCTCGTCGTGCGCCTGGGGTCGGTCCACCTCGGTCAGCCCGGTGGCCAGGAACACCCGCACGCTCTCGTCGCTGAACCCGGGTGAGGAGTCCACGTCGACCAGCACGGCCCAGTGCCTGGCGGCCAGCCCCGCCTCCTCCTCCAGTTCCCGGGCCGCCGTCACCACCGGCGGCTCACCGCCGAGGTCGAGCAGTCCGGCGGGCAGTTCCCACAACCGGCGGCCGATGGGATGGCGGTACTGGTAGACCAGCGCGATGTTGTTGTCGTCGTCGAGGGCCACGACGGCCACCGCCCCGTAGTGCTCCACCACCTCGCGGCGTGCACTGCCCCCACCGGGCATCCGCACTTCGTCGGCGCGCAGCGCGAAAATCTTGCCGACGTAGACGGTTTCGGATTCGAGCGTGTCGAACTGATGCTCAGCCACGGTGTGCGGGTTCGGCGTGTTCGGCCACCAGTTCGCCCAGCGGAAGGCGTTCGCCCGCCTTGTACTGCAGCGCCGCTCCGATGAACGCGGCGAACAGCGGGTGCGGCCGGGTGGGCCGACTCTTGAGCTCGGGGTGGGCCTGGGTGCCGACCAGGAACGGATGCACCTCGCGGTCGTACTCGACGAACTCGACCAGATGCCCGTCCGGGGAGGTACCGGAGAACTTCAGTCCGCTCTCGGCGATGCGATCCCGGTAGGCGTTGTTCACCTCGTAGCGATGGCGATGCCGCTCGGACACCTCGGTCGCACCGTAGGCCTGCGCGACGATCGAACCCTTCTCCAGCACGGCCGGATACGCGCCGAGGCGCATGGTGCCGCCCAGATCGGCCTCGCCGGAGACGGCGTCCAGCTGGTCGGCCATGGTGGAGATCACCGGGTCTGGGGTGTCGGGGTCGAACTCCGAGGAACTGGCCTCGGTCAAGCCCACCGAGCGGGCGGCCTCGATCACGATGCACTGCAGGCCCAGACACAGGCCCAGCACGGGCACCCCACGACGGCGGGCGTAGCCGATGGCGCCGAGCTTGCCTTCGATACCGCGGATGCCGAAGCCGCCGGGGATCAGCACGCCGTGCACGTCCTCGAGCGCGGCAGCTGCCCCGGGGTCGGTCTCACAGTCGTCGGAGGGCACCCACCGGATCTCGACCTTGGCGTAGTGGGCAAAGCCACCGGCGCGCAGTGCCTCGGCCACCGAAAGGTAGGCATCGGACAGGTCGATGTACTTGCCCACCAAGGCGATTCGCACCGTCTCGCGCGGCTCGTGCACCCGCTGCAGCAGATCATTCCACTGTGTCCAATCGACATCGCGGAACGGCAGGTTGAGCCGGCGCACCACATAGGCGTCGAGCTCCTCGCGGTGCAGCACCTTGGGGATGTCGTAGATCGACGGGGCGTCGGGGGTGGAGATCACGCCGTCGATGTCGACGTCGCACATCAGCGCGATCTTGTTCTTCAGCGGCTCGGGCACCTCGCGGTCGCAGCGCAGGATGAGCGCGTCCGGGGAGATGCCGATGCTGCGCAGCGCCGCCACCGAGTGCTGGGTGGGCTTGGTCTTGAGCTCACCGGAGGGCTTGAGGAAGGGCACCAGCGACACGTGCAGGAAGAAGCAGTTGTCCCGGCCGACCTCGTGCCGGACCTGCCGGGCGGCCTCCAGGAACGGCAGCGATTCGATATCGCCGACGGTGCCGCCGATCTCGGTGATGACCACGTCGGGCCGGTTGCCTTTGGCATCGGGTTCGGCCATGGCCAGGATGCGCCGCTTGATCTCGTCGGTGATGTGCGGGATGACCTGCACGGTGTCGCCGAGGTATTCGCCGCGGCGCTCCTTGGCGATCACCGACGAATACACCTGGCCGGTGGTCACATTCGCCGACCCGGACAGGTCGCGGTCCAGGAAGCGCTCGTAGTGCCCGACGTCGAGGTCGGTCTCGGCACCGTCCTCGGTGACGAACACCTCACCGTGCTGGAACGGGTTCATGGTGCCCGGGTCGACGTTGAGATACGGGTCGAGCTTCTGCATGGTCACCTGCAAACCGCGAGCGGTGAGCAGCTGCCCGAGACTACTGGCCGTCAGGCCTTTACCGAGCGAAGAAGCAACGCCGCCACTGACGAACAGATGCTTCGTCGCGGTGTGCGGATGCTTACGTAACGGTTTCGCTTGGCCGGGCAAGGGCAACCTCCGTGGCGATGGGGCAAGGCAGCTGACTGCTACCTGGGGCCTGCCGACCCACGGAATCTCACCTTAACACCGACTCCGACAAGCTGTCGCTGGCGCGCCGGTGGGGGCACCGATTACTGCGGCTTACTGCGGCACGGTGACCGAGGACGCACCCTGCCCGATGCCGAACTGGCCCGGCTTGCCGCCGCGCACCAGATCGGCCAGCGCCAGCACGCTGGTGATCCGGCCGGACTGCGCGTCGACGTCGTCGACGGTGGTCACCGCGGAGGACAGCGCGGCGTCGGAGCGGGTGACGGCCACCGCAGCGGTACCGGTCGCCGACCCGTCGCGGCCGGCCAGCACGGTGCCCGCGCCGTGCGGCGCCAGGGCCGCGGCGAAGCGGGCCACCGTCGAGCCGCGGTTGCCCGCGTCGTCGCCGAGGTTGCCGCCGGTCACGACGAGCGCGGTGTTGGCCGCCCCGATGCGCTGGGCGTCGTAGGAGATGAAGCCGGTCTCGCGCAGCGCGGCCAGCACGGTGTCACGCTGATCGTCGGCCACCGCGGGCTCCTTGCCGGTGAGCAGCGCGATGCCGAGCAGATCACCGGCCTGTGAGCCCTGGTCCACCGATTTGGTGGACAGTTGGCGGCCGGCCGGCAGGATGGGCGAGTTCACCACGGAGAGCAGCTTTTCCGAGGAGTTGGCGTCGACGAACTGCGGGGTCAGCGCGATGGTGCCGGTGACGGTCGCCCCGCTCTGGGTGGCCAACCGGGTGACCGAGTCGACATCGTCGTCGGCGGCATCGGGGGTGCGGAAGATGACCACCGACTTGCCACCGAGGGTGTCATGCAGGATTCGGGGTGCCATCAGGCCGTCGAATTCACCTGCAGCGGCCAGCTTTTCGTTCAGCGAGTTCTTGTCGTCGGTCAGGGTGTTGATCTGCTGGTGCAGATCAGCCTTGTCCTTGCGCAGCCCGGACAGCACGGTGTCCGACAGCAACCCTGATCCCAGCACCACCCCGACGGCCAGCGCCAGGAAAACCGCGGCCAACGAAATCGCATGTGAGCGAAGTGAAATCATGCAGCACCCCTTGCCGGCACTATTAGGTCACCAAGCCCTGAACCCAGAGCAGGAAGCGGTTCCAGTAGTCGACCACCCAGTCGAGCACCACGGCGTCGGTACGCGACACCCACAGCGCCACGATCACGGCGATCAGCATGGCCAGCACCAGCAGGGCGATGGCACCCCCGGAGATGCGGCTGCGGTACAGCGTCGCCACGGCCTTGGCGTCGACCAGCTTCTCCCCCACCTTGAGTCGGGTGAGGAACGTCGAGGGATTGCTCTGCTGCCGGGAGCGGTCGAAGAACTCCTCGATGGTGGCGCTGTGCCCCGCGGTGACGATGAGCGCGGCACCGTGGTGATGGCACAGCAGCAGGGCTAGGTCGGCGGCCGAACCGGCGGCCGGGAAGGTCATCGCGCCGACACCGAGGTCCTGGATGCGTTCCAGACCGGGGGCGTGACCATCGGCGTCGGCGGGCAGCACCACCTGGGCGCCACACCGAAGCGCGTCGCTGCTGATGATCCCGGGATCACCGACGATCAGCGCCGGCCGGTAGCCGGCCTTGCGCAGGATATCGGCTCCGGTACCCACGCCGACCAGGACCGGCTGGTACTCCTTGATGAACGGTTTGAGCGCCTTGAGGTCGTCGGTGGCCGACGGGCCCTCTGCGACGACGACGACGTGCCTGCGGTCCATGTCGACATCGATGTCGGGGATGCCCATCCCGTCGATCAGCAGCGGGCTTTCACTGCGGATGAACTCGATGGTGTTGCCCGCGAAGGCTTCCAGGTGCGCGACGAGTCCGCTCTTGGCTTCCACCATGAGCTCGTGGATTTCCAGGTCGTTACGTTCGGTTCCATGCGCGATCCTGCGGTCGCCGGAGTAGACGCCACCGTTGTTGACCCGGACCCTGGCGCCGTCCTTGATCTTCTTGAAGACCTCGGGCCCCGCTTCGTCGATCAGCACGATGCCGTTGGCCACCAACACTTCTGGCCCCAGGTTCGGGTAGCGACCCGAGATGGACGGGGACGCGTTGACCACCGCGGACACGCCCGCCTCGACGAGCGCGTCGGCGGTGATCCGGTCCAGATCGAGAGCGTCGAGGACGACGACGTCCCCGGGCCCGACGCGGCGCAGAAGTCGGTCGATGTCGCGATCAACGCGGGCGGTACCGATGACGCCCGGCTTTGAGCTGGCATTACGGGATAGCAGCGCTGACATCTTCATGGGGCCGATTCTGTCGGCCAACCCTCAAGTTGAGGTGGAGGCGCGCCGTAACACCAGCCCCACAAGTTTTCTTTTGTCACATCTGCAACAGCCAGAGCGTCTCAATCACGTCTCGCCGCGTAATGCCGCGCCGCCTTGGCGCGGTTACCGCAGGTGGTCATCGAATGCCAGCGCCGGGTGCCGTTTTTCGAGGAGTCGTAGAACCAGAGGATGCAGTGCGGGTGGGCGCACTGTTTGATCCGCTCCGGGGACTCCGCGAGCAACCGCGCCAGGTCGGCGGCGGCCAGCCAGCCGGCCAGCCACTGCGGGTCCGGCACGTCGGCTTCGTCGTACGGACCCGCGTCGGTCAGCCGGCGTTTGAGGCGCCCGCGCTCGAGCACGTCGTTCACCTCGTCGAGCGCACCATCCTTGACGGCGAGCAGGATCGCCTCCCGGGCCCGCACCAGTACCGCACGGGTGGGCTCGTCGGCGGCGCAACGGTCGGCCAGGTCGTTGGTCTGCAGCCAGCACTGCAGTCCGGCCGTATCGGCCAGCAGATCGCGCGGCCCCTCGGGGGACATCCAGCGGGTGTTCAACAGGTCCAGCGCAAGGGGTTCGCCGAGGTGCGGACGCGGATCGCGCATATCCCACAGTATCGCACTAACCAGCTAAAGCTATTTAGATGGTTGACGCTGCGCCCGCAACCCGTCTAACCTTCAAATATCTATTCACCGGTTAAACCTGGAGGCGCCGCAATGACCACTGTCACCACACCCGGACACGTCGGACTCAACGTCACCGACCTGGCGCGCTCCGTGGAGTTCTATCGGCGGGCGTTGGGCCTGGAGCAGCTCGCCATCAGCACCGATGGTGATCACCGGTACGCATTCCTGGGGTATGCCGGGACGCTGAGACTGACCCTGTGGCAGCAGAGCGACGGTGCGTTCTCCACCGCGACGCCCGGCCTGCATCACCTGTCCTTCCAGGTCGACAGCATCGACGAGGTCCGCGCGGTGCAATCGGCACTCGAGGAGCTGGGGGCAGCGTTCGCGCACGACGGCGTGGTGGCCCATCACGAAGGCGCGGCCTCCGGCGGCATCTTCTTCACCGATCCCGACGGCATCCGGCTGGAGGTATACACCCTCAGCGGAGTGGACGCCGAGCCCGCGCCCACCGGCTCGGCACCCACCTGCGGATTCTTCTGAAGTCGCCGCGATGGACCTCTACCACGCCGGTGAGATCGCCGTTCAGCAGCGCATGGGACAACAGCAGGTGGCTGACCGGGTCGGCCGCATGGTCCGTGCCGAAATACCCACAGCGGCAGTCGATTTCCTGGCTGCGCAGCCGATGGTCGTCATCAGCGCGGTGGACGCCGAGGGCCAGGTGTGGACCGGCTTGATCACCGGTCCACCCGGCTTCGTGTACGCCGCCGATCCCCGGACCATCCTGATCGCGGGCGTGCCCGCCCCCGGCGATCCCCTGGCCGCCATCCTGACCCGTCCGCAGCGCATCGGAATGATCGCCATCGAGCCGCAAACCCGGCGCCGGATGCGGGTCAACGGCACCGCCGTACCGACTCCGAACGGCCTGCGCATCCACACCGAGCAGGTGTACTCCAATTGCCCGAAGTACATCACGCCCCGGCCGGTACCGGCATTCGACCGGAGCCCGGCAGGTGCCCGGTGGACGGCAGAGATCGACGCGCGCACCGGCGACACCGTCGGCGCCGCCGACACGTTCTTCGTCGGGTCGGCCGACACCGAGGGCAATGCCGACGCCTCACACCGCGGCGGATCTCCGGGTTTCCTGCACGTCGTCTCCCCGACCCGGTTGCGCTGGCCCGACTACCGCGGCAACTCGATGTTCATGACGCTGGGCAACATCGCCGTCAATCCACACTGCGGGCTTCTCATCCCGAATTGGCAGACCGGCTCGACCATCCAGCTGACCGGCACCGCCCGCATCGACTGGGATCACACCGAGGATGACGCCGCCGCCCAGTGCTGGATCGACCTCACGGTCACCGCGGTCGTCGAGCTGAGCGGGTCCGGTTAAGGCGCGCTGCGCTCCTGCTGCGCGGCGTCCAGCAGCTCACGGGCGTGCGCCCGCCCGGTATCGGTGTCACCGAGACCGGCCAACATCCGGGCCAATTCGGCCACCCGGTCGTCCTCCTGCAACCGCACCACCCGGCTGGACTTGGGTCCGCTCTCGACCACCAGATGGGTGTCGGCGTAGGCGGCGACCTGCGGCAGGTGGGTCACCACGATGACTTGGTGGGTGCGGGCCAGCCGGGCCAGCCGCCGTCCGATCTGCACCGCGGCGCGCCCACCGACACCGGCGTCCACCTCGTCGAAGACCATCGTGGTGCCCGCCGCCGACGCCGCGAGGACCACCTCAAGGGCCAGCATCACCCGCGACAGCTCACCGCCGGAGGCGCTCTTGGCCAGCGGAAGCAGGCCGGTGCCGCGGTGTGCGGCGAAGCCGAACTCGACGGCATCGGCGCCGTCGTGCCCGGCGTGCACGACGGTGCCGTCGGGCAGGGTCAGCGGCGCGGAGTCGTCACCGCGGGCCGGCAGCGGCGACACACTGATACCGAAATCGGCCCCGCTCATCGCCAGCCCGGCGAGCTCGGCGGTGACAGCCTTGGCCAGTCCCTTGGCGGCCTTGGTCCTGGCCTTGGTCAGGTCGGCGGCCACCGTGACGAGCTTGGCCTGCAGCTCGTCGACCCTGGCACGCAGCCCGGCCAGCGCCTCCTCCGAGACGTCGAGCTGGGCCAGCCGTTCCCGGGACTCCTTGGCCCAGGCCAGCACACCGTCGATATCGGCGGCGTACTTGCGGGTCAGTCCGCGCAGTTCGGCTTGGCGCGCCAGCTTGCCTTCCAACGTGCTTGCGTCGCTGGGCAATTCGGCAAGGTAATCACCGAGTTCGGTAGAGACGTCGCCGATCACCGCCACCGCCTCGGCCAGCCGGTCACCCAGAGCGCGCAGCGCGGAATCGTCGGTACCCTGCAGCATCGTCTTGGCCTGGGCCACCGCCCCGGCCGCCGACACCGATTCGCCGGCATCGTCGTCGGGTGCACCCGCCAGTGCGGCCCGGGCGCCGGCCGCCGCCTCGCGCAGCGCGTCGAGTTCCGAGAGCCGGCGGATCTCGGCGACCAGCGCGTCGTCCTCACCGGGTTCCGGCGCGACCTCGTCGATCTCGCTGAGCCCGAAGGTCAGCCGGTCCGATTCCTGGGCGAGTTCGCGCGCCCGCTGCGTGCGGTCGATCAGGTCCCGGCGCGCCGACAGCCATTCCTCGCGCACCGCACGGTATTTGGCCAGCGGCGTGGTCACGTCGGCGTACCGGTCCAGCGCGGCCCGCTGCTCGTCGGGGCGCATCAGCCGCAACTGGTCGTTCTGGCCGTGCAGCGCCAGCAGCTCGTTGGTGAACGAGCTCAGCGATTTCGCGGGAACGCTGCGGCCGCCCAGGTATGCCCGCGACGGCCCGTCGCGGCTGACCGACCGGGCGGCGATGACGCTGTCGTCGTCATCGCGTTCGGCCCCGGACGAATCGAGGATTTCGTCGATCCGGCCGATCACCTCGGACTGCACGTCGGTGGTGGTGAAACGCCCCTCGACCACGGCCCGTTGAGCCCCGGTGCGCACCCGGTTGGCATCGGCACGGGCGCCCCCGAGCAGGTGCAGCCCGGTGACCACCATCGTCTTACCGGCGCCGGTCTCCCCGGTGAGCACGGTCAGGCCGCGGTCGAACTCGGCGGTCGCGGTGCTGATCGCACCCAGCGACTCGATACGGATCTCGGAGAGCACTACTGGCCACGCCATCCCTTGACGGGCAGGCGGAACTTGCGCACCAGCCGGTCGGTGAAGGGCGCGCTGTCCAGCCTGATCCACTTCAGTGACGTGCCGCAGCGGGTGACCTCCAGGCGCGCGCCGGCGGGCACCACCATCTCGCGGCGGCCGTCGCAGAACACCATCGCGTCGTGCCCCCCGCTTTCCACTTCGATGGCGATCGCGGCATCCGGACTGGTGACCATGGGCCGCGCGAACAACGCGTGTGCGTTGTTGGGCACCACCAGGATCGCCTCCAGGTCCGGCCACAGGATCGGCCCGCCCGCGGAGAAGGCGTAGGCGGTCGACCCGGTGGGCGTCGAGACCAGCACACCGTCACAGCCGAAGGAGGACACCGGCCTGCCGTCGACCTCGAGCACGACACCCAGGACGCCCAACCGTGGACCCTTTTCCAGGCTGGCCTCGTTCAGCGCCCAGCCACGGTCCCGGATCTTGCCGCCCTCGCGGACCACCACGTCCAGTGTCATCCGCTTCTCGACGCGGTAATTGCGGTTGATGACGTTGTCCAAAACGATGTCGAGCACCTCGGTTTCGGCTTCGGCGAGGAAGCCGATGCGTCCCAGATTGACGCCGAGCACCGGGATCTCGACGTTGCGCGCGAGCTCGGCGGCCCGCAGGAACGTGCCGTCGCCGCCGAGGGCGAGCACCACCTCGCAGCCTTCGGCGGCGCGCTCGTCGGGATCGACGACCTCGATGTCGATCCCGAGGGCGCGCATGTCGTCGGGATCGAGGTGCAGCGCACCCCGGTCGACGGCTTCGGCGGTCAGCACCCGCAGCCCGATGCCGTGGTCGCCGAGCACCTTCTCGACGCGGCGGGCGGTGTCGGTGGCTTCATCGCGGCCGGTGTGCACGACCACCAGGATGGTGCGTTCGGTCGTCATTGCGGTCCTTCGTCGATGGCGCGGGCTATCGCGCGCTGGAGTGCGTCACCCTGCAGCGGGTGCTCGGTGGTTGCGCGCAACCAGAGGAAAAACTCGACGTTACCGGACGGGCCAGGCAGTGGGCTCGCGGTGACATCGACGGTATGCCAATGCAATTCGGCGGCCCGCTGGGCAACTCCGAGCACGGCGTCGGCGCGCAGCGCGGGATCGGATACCACCCCGCCGGCGCCCACCCGCTCCTTGCCGACCTCGAATTGCGGTTTCACCATCGGCACGATATCGGCGTCGACCGACGCGCAGGCGGTCAGTGCCGGCAGCACGGTCGTCAGCGAGATAAACGACAGATCGGCAACCACCAGGTCCACGACACCGCCGATGGCCTCCGGCGTCAACTCCCGCACATTGGTGCGTTCCAGCACGCTCACCCGGTCATCGGAGCGCACCGACCACGCCAACTGGCCGTAACCGACGTCGGCGGCGACGACGTGTGCGGCACCGCGGTCCAGCAGCACCTCGGTGAAGCCACCGGTCGACGCCCCGGCGTCCAGACAGCGCCGCCCGTGTACGGGAACGCCGAAAGCGTCCAGGGCGCCGATGAGTTTGTGTGCCCCGCGGGACACCCAGGTCCGTTCGACGGTGGCGACGGTCAGCGCGGCGTCGACCGACACCGCGGTGGCCGGCTTGACGGCAGGCATCCCGTCGATGCGGACCAAGCCGGCGTCGATCAACTCAGCTGCCTGCTGGCGCGACCGAGCCAGTCCGCGTCGCACCAGCTCGGCGTCAACCCGCGCGCGCCGTGTCATCGGTTCACGCTTCGCCGTGCACTATGCCGGAGCCCTCCACCGATTCCAGGGCGTGCACCAGCAGGTCGTGCGCTTGCTCGAGGCGCACGGCGATGGCCTCGATATCGGCCGGCTCGACATCGCCCACAGTGGTGTCGGGCAGTCCGGCCAGCAGCTCCTCGACATCGGAGCGGATCTGCTCGGGATCGGTACTCATCTCAGGAGATCACGCTAGTCGATTCGGTCAGCTCAGCAGCGCCCAGCGTTCCAGTGCCGCACGGGCCGTGTCGTCGCCCGGTTCGACCTGCAGCCGGCCGTCGGTGGCCTCGACCGCCCACCCGGCGTGCGCCACGGCGCGCACCACGCTCAGCTCATCGGTGGCCTGCTCGCCGGTCGCGCGCACCGTCAGCCTGGTCCCGTCGGTGTCGACGTGCCAGGCCGGGTGCGCGGCGATGCGCAGCGCCTCGCGGTCGGTATGCAGTGACCGCAGGTCAGGCGCCACGAAAACCGGCCGCCGTCCCGGGATGGCATGCACCATGTCGGCGGCGGTGTTCACCCCCGAGAGCACCATCAGGCTGGGCAGGCCCGCCGCGTTGGCGCCCTCGATATCGGTGTCCAGGCGATCCCCGATCACCAGCGGGGCACCGAAGGTGCCGCGGGCTAGTGCGTCGTTGAGCAGCGTGGGGGCCGGCTTACCGGCGACCTGGGGTTCCTGGTCGGTGGCCGACCGCAGCGCTGCCACCATGGAGCCGTTGCCCGGCAGCAGTCCGCGTTCGGACGGCAGGGTGCGATCGATATTGGCGGCCACCCAGATGGCGCCGGCGCGGATGGCGAGCGCGGCCTCGGCCAGATCGCTCCAACCGGTGGCCGGGGAATGCCCCTGCACCACCGCAACAGGGTCCTCGGCGCAGCTGCGGACCGGGCGCAAGCCCACGCCCTCGATCTCGGCGGCCAACGACTCGGTGCCGACGATCAGTACCGCGGCCCCCGCCGGGAGTTGGCCGGCCAGCAGTCGCGCCGCGCTTTGAGCGCTGGTGACCACGTCCTCGGCGCCGGCGGCGAAACCGAGTTCACGCAGGTGAGCGGCGACTTCGGCCGGCGAACGGGAGGCGTTGTTGGTGACGAACAGCGCCCGGGGCTGCAGTTCGGCCAGGCTTTCGACCGCTCCGGGGGTGGCTTCGTGGCCTCGGAAGACGGTGCCGTCCAAATCCAGGAGCAGGCAGTCATGCTCCTGTACCAATGTGCCCATCTCAGGTCAGCTCGGTGAGGCGCTCTTCGGCGTCGGTGACGCCGTCGACGTCGGCAGCCGCCGCGTGGATGAACGCTTGCACCGCGTCTTCGGTCCGGCCCAGGGCCAGCAGTGTCTCGGCGTAGGCGTAGTACAGCCGGGCGCTGGTTTGCCCGATCTTGGTGGGGTCCAGCGGAGGGCTGGACAACACGGCCAGGGCTTGTTCGTGCTGTCCCAGGTCCGAGCGTGCGCCGGCCACGACGATGCGCAGCTCATCGGCGTCGTCGCCGGTGAGCTGTTCGGCTTCTGGGGTGCGGGCCAGTTCGATGGCCCGCTCGGGCCGGCCGACACCGCGCTCGCAGTCGGCGATCAGGGGTAGCAGCGAGGACTTGCTGCCCATTCGGCGGGCGGCACGCAACTCGGCGAGCGCTTGTGCCCAATCGCCGCAGTAATAGGCGGCGATGCCGACGGCTTCCCGGACAGCGGCGATGCGTCCGGACCTGGCTCGCGCCGCGCGGGCATGGGCCAGTGCCGCCTCGGGGTCGTCGTCGAGCAGTTCACCGGCCGCGACCAGATGCCGGGCCACCACGTCGGCGGTCGACTTGTCCAGCGTGATCAGCTCACTGCGGATCTCCGGCGACAGCTGTTTGGCCTCGATCTCCTTCGGGATGGGTGGTCCGGAGGGTCGCCGGGCGTCGTTGTCGGGTGCATCCTGCGGTGCGCGCGGACGGTCGCGGAAGTTCCGTCGCGGCCCGCCGTCGGTTCGGCGCGGACGCCGTTCACCGCTGCCACCCTGCCTGTCCTGCGCCACGCTGGCCTTCCTGGTCGATCATGTGTCCCGGAAAAGGATAGCCGGGTGCCGGCGAATCGCGACAGCCGACCGAATTCGCCGCCGAATAACCGAATTATCTCGTGAATATAGAATTACCCCCCACGTAATCGTGGGGGGTAATTCTAATGTGTGTTCGGCGGTGTCCTACTTTTCCACCCGTGTGGGTAGTATCATCGGCGCTGGTAGGCTTAGCTTCCGGGTTCGGGATGGGACCGGGCGTTTCCCTGCCGCTATGGCCGCCGTAACTCTATTCACTTTTTCAGTGACCCCCTGTTGTGTTGGGGGAAATTCTTGGGTGTTTTGGTGGTGGGGTGCGTGAAACCATTGCTGGTTTCTCGTGTCCAATCAAGTGTGGATGTGTGGTTGCGAGCGCGGTGTGCGTCAAATTTTCTTTGTCTTACACGGTTTGTTTGTTACCCACCCCC